>DATJAP010000035.1:0-164049 GCA_035516155.1 Nitrospirota bacterium | reverse complement strand
CCTCCATGACGGACAGCGACTAAAATACAAGAAAATCGATGATCGGCCGATGAAGGAAGAGATACCATCAAGGAAATCGAGAATCATAAGGGTGCGTCAGCAGCCAGTGACGCATCCGTGGAAGTCTCCCGCGAGGGCAATGGCTAAAGCACGAAGTCAACGTCAGGCAGTATCACAAAACCAGACATTTTAACTTTGGTAAAAATAGGACATTTTAACTTTGGCTTGACACCGTTCACAAAAATCCTTGATTTGTAGTTACGTTTGTTTTATCATTGTGCGGCAAATTGATGATGCGATTTGCGGAAAAATTACGGATCTCCGGGGAGGAAGCAGTGATTAAAGTGAATCAGGAAGAGCTCAAGCAGAAAATCGAAAAAATGAAAAAGGCCGCTGCAGAAAAGGCGGCAAAGTCCGCAGGCAAGAAATCGGATCCTGAGGTACGGAAAGCTCGGAAGCGGGTGAAGCGTGCACAGCGGAAACTGCGTGTTGCAAAGTCCTATAAGCAAGCCGCGAAGAAGGCGGCCGAAGGACAAGCCGCAAGTGAGAAAGCATCTGCATAAGCGGAAGACAGTGTGAGGTTCCTGGGCTTTTGTCATCGTCTAGAGCTGGATCTTTTCAGAGCGGTTGCGGTCTGCGTGCTCGGTGTACTAGCTGCCTGAACAGCCACGGCCAGGCAGACACGGCCTCTCCCTCCTCCATTACCTCCACCACTCTCGGTTGTCGTTGTTTCGTTGTGTCCGCCAATGTATCCATCCACTCGAAGCGAATGGTGCACGTTTCTTCTGGGTACACATCGGAACCTACGCAAGCGGAGAGCGGGCGGGACAGGTGGCGAGCAAATCGATGCTTGAAGGGTTGGAGCCTCTCGTGCTGAGGAAAGATTAAATATCTCGGGCAGCCGCGGCTGACAAAAATATATCGGCAGGGGTCTATGAAAATCATTGTTGCAACAGGCGGAATGGAAACATATAAAACCGATGGCGTTGTGCTGCTTCTGTTTGATGAGGAGAAGCTCGGCAAGGAGATGAAACGGCTCGATAAAGCGTTTGGCGGAATGATCAGCCGCCTCATGAAGCGCGGTGATTTCAAGGCGAGGCCCGGTGCGGTCCATCTCCTCTATTCTGCGGGGCATATTCCCGCTGAGCGGCTGCTGCTTGCAGGGCTCGGCAAACGCGGCGACTTCACGCTGAATCGTCTTCGCCAGGCTCTGGGCAAGGCGGCGCCGGCGTTGAGAGCGGCTGGTGCAACGGACTTCGCCGTTGGAGTCGATGGACTCGGCCAGGATGGCGAGGAAATCGGCCAGGCAGTGGCTGAGGGCAGCCTGCTCGGCCTCTACCGTTTTCTGAAATATAAGACAAACGACGAGAACGGCTACGCGAAGGCCGTTCAAAAAATATCAGTGCTGACCGAAAGAGGATCCATGGTCAAGGCCTTGCGGAAGGGGGTGAAAACCGGCGACGTGATCGCAGAGTCCACGGCCATGGTCCGCGACATGGTAAACTCCCCGGCAGCGGACATGACGCCGTCAGTTGTCGCCGTAAAAGCGCGAGAGATTGCGCGGCAGTTCGGACTTAAGATCCAGGTACTGGAAAGGCAGCAGATGGAAAAGCTCGGGATGGGCGCGCTTCTCGGAGTGGCCGCGGGCAGTGTCCAGCCGCCAAAGTTCATTATCGTCGAATACTGGCGAGGCGGCAGGAAACCGACCATTGCCCTGGTGGGGAAGACCATCACCTTCGATTCCGGAGGCATCTCCATCAAGCCGCCTGAGAACATGGACAGGATGAAGGACGATATGTCCGGAGGCGCCGCGGCGCTGGGCGCGATCCGCAACGCTGCGGCGCTCAAGCTCCCGCTCAACGTAGTGGCTTTGCTCCCGGCAACGGAAAATATGCCGAGTGGGAGCGCACTCAAGCCTGGTGACGTTCTTCGGACGCTGTCCGGACAGACCATCGAGATTATCAACACCGACGCAGAGGGCAGGCTTATTCTCTCCGATGCCCTTGCCTATGCCTGCCGGTACAAGCCTGCCGTGATCGTGGACATCGCCACGCTCACGGGCGCATGCGCCATCGCGCTGGGACAGGAAGCCGTGGGCATGCTCGGTACTGACGAAACGTATAAACAGAAAATCCGCGAAGCCGGTTTGAAGACCGGCGAACGGGTGTGGGAGCTTCCTCTCTGGGAAGAGTACTATGATCTGATAAAGAGCGATATCGCGGACATGAAGAACGCCGGCGGGCGGGCAGGCGGAGTGATTTCGGCCGCGGCGCTCCTTTCGAAGTTTGTGAAAAACTATCCCTGGGTTCATCTCGACATCGCGGCGACGGCCTGGAGCGAGAAAGACCGGCCTTATACGCCAAAGGGCGCCACCGGTGTCGGGACGAGGCTCTTGACGCAGTTCCTCCGTGATTTAGCGGCGAACGACAAGTGACAAATAATCCAAAATTGCAATGGCGCTTCTTTCTCACCCGGTCCGTCCGGTCAGGCCGGGTTGCTGTTTTTCGTCTCAAAGTCTGACCCGCCGAACGGAGATTTTCTGCCAGCCTTCTCAAGAGAAAAAGCCGTTCTCCCCTGTGTCACTCCTTTCTCGATTTTCCCCTCAAAGAAAAATGAGCGCCTGCAGGACTTTCCTGCCGGAAACAGCATGAAGTGTGTCCTGTCCTTATCCACAAATACCTTGACTCTTGGACTCTGTGCTTCTAAAATGATAGAACGTTTCTTGCCCCCGGCCCTGGATGCAGACTAATCTTACATATGAAGATGCCCGTTCGAACAGCGAAATGGTCCTCATCAAAGGCCGATTCTACAAGGCTGATGTGTTTGTCACGCGGTCCGGCGCCGGGCGTTTTGTCGTAAAGGACTATACGCAAAAGGGTTTCTGGGAGCGTAATGTCGTAGGCCGGTTCGTCATAAGCCGCGAAGCCCGCGCCTATGCGGCGCTCGCGGGGATTAACGGCCTGCCAGGGCGGTTCAAACGGCTGTCGCCGTTTGCGTTTGCAGTGCAGTATCTGGAGGGGAAGGACCTCGGCGCCGTTGGACAGAATGACGTTGGACCCGACGTCATCAGCCAGTTCGAAGAGATCGTGAAGGAAATCCATGAGCGCGGCTGGGTCCACCTTGATCTGCATCGCAGAACGAATATACTTCTCGTGAGCGGCAAAGTGTACATCGTTGATCTCGCCTCCGCCCTGCATCCGGGCGGCGTCCTCCTCATCGGCCGCTGCCTTACCCGTATGATCGGCCTCGCCGACCGGTTGTCCCTCATTAAATTAAAAACGATATTCGCACCCCGGACATTGACCTCCCGGGAGCGGACCTGGCTCAGCATCAGGAACAGGATCATGCCGACAAAATGGCAAATCCCGTGATCGGTGAAGCAGGCGGCGAAGCGCCCATTTGCCCGGGTTTTGTTGACACTGGCCTTCGCCCTGGAGTAATATCGATCATGCCGAAATTCAAGATCACTTCGGAGTTCAAGCCCACCGGTGATCAGCCGCAGGCGATTGACAAGCTTTCTGAGGGAATCATCAAGGGGTTGCCACACCAGGTTCTTCTGGGGGTGACCGGCTCGGGCAAGACCTTTACCATGGCGAACGTCGTGGAGCGTGTGCAAAAACCGACGCTCGTCATCGCGCACAACAAAACGCTTGCCGCACAACTGTACAACGAGTTGAAGGAGCTTTTCCCGGGGAACGCGGTGGAGTATTTCGTTTCCTACTACGACTACTACCAGCCGGAGGCCTACCTTCCGACAACGGACACCTATATCGAAAAGGATTCCTCCATCAATGAGCAGATTGACCGCATGCGCCACGCTGCAACAAACGCGCTCTTCGAAAGAAACGACGTGATTGTCATAGCCTCCGTCTCGTGCATCTACGGTCTGGGTTCGCCTGAAGCGTACCACGGCATGCTGCTGTTTCTTGAAAAAGGACAGCATATAGAGCGGAACGATATCCTGCGCAAGCTCGTGGAGATCCAGTACGCCCGGAACGACTTCGATTTCCAGCGAGGGACATTCCGGGTGCGGGGAGACGTGGTCGAGATCTTCCCGGCGTCCCATGAAAGCACGGCGGTCCGTGTCGAAATGTTCGGCGATGATATCGACAGCATATCGGAATTCGATCCGCTCCTCGGCACGCCGCTGAATAAACTGGAAAAAGTCGCGATTTATCCGAACAGCCATTACGTGATCCCCGAAACGCGCATGAAAGAGGCCATCGACGGGATCCATGCAGAGCTTCGCGACCGCATCCAGTATTTCCGCAAAATGAACAAGTTGATCGAGGCTCAGCGAATCGAACAGCGCACCATGTTCGATCTCGAAATGATCCAGGAGATGGGGTATTGCCATGGCATCGAGAACTACTCGCGCCATCTTTCGGGGCGGTCCCCGGGCGAGCCACCGCCTACGCTTATTGATTACTTTCCCAAGGACTACTTATTGATCATCGACGAATCGCACGCCACGATTCCCCAGATCGGTGGCATGTACAACGGCGACCGGGCCCGGAAACAGACGCTCGTGGATTTCGGATTCAGGCTGCCGTCGGCGCTCGACAACCGTCCGCTGAACTTTGAGGAATTCGAGTCGAGGGTACGCCAGACCATCTATGTCTCGGCAACACCTGCTGATTTCGAGGTCGAAAAATCCGCGAGCAGGATCATTGAACAGGTCATCCGTCCCACGGGCCTGACGGACCCGAAAATCACGATCAGGCCGGTTAAAGGCCAGGTTGACGACCTTTTGAACGAAATCCGGAAACGGGCGGAGTCAAAAGAACGAGTGCTCGTGACCACGCTGACGAAGCGCATGGCCGAGGATCTGACCGAGCATTACAAGGAACTGAACGTCCGCGTTGCCTACCTGCATTCTGATATCGACACGCTGGAGCGGGTAGACATTATCCGGGACCTGCGGCTGGGCAAGTACGACGTCCTGATCGGTATCAATCTCCTCCGTGAAGGTTTGGACATTCCCGAGGTATCGCTCGTCGCCATTCTCGACGCGGACAAGGAGGGGTTTCTCCGCTCGACGCGCTCGCTCATCCAGACCATGGGCCGCGCGGCGCGCAACGTGAACGGTGAGGTGATTCTCTATGCGGAGAGCATCACCGACTCGATGCGCAATGCGATCAGCGAGACGAACAGGCGTCGGACGGCACAGGAGGAGTACAACAGGAAACACAACATTACGCCGACGACCGTGAAGAAAAACATCATGGCTGCGCTCAGGACTGTGTATGAGCAGGATTATTTCACTGTTCCGACCGCCGCCGAAGAAGCGGGGGAGCACGTTTCGACTGTGGATATCCCTGCGCTTATTGCGAGACTGGATAAACAGATGCGGGCCGCAGCCAGGGAGCTTGATTTTGAGACCGCCGCCGAGCTCCGGGACAAAATCAGGTCTTTGAGGCAACGGGAGATGGCTGTAGGGGTAAAGGTGGAGTAGGGGCGGCAGGGGCACATTGCCATATGAAATTGTTCAAGGATGTCGAGACGCTTGAGAAGTATTTTGTGTGGGTCGACAGGGTGCGGGGCCTTTTTCGATCAGAAGAGAGACGCCGGGCGGGGAAAAGATGCTTTCATAGACATGAATATCTCAACAGTCTTACTGGTACTGCGGCTTGTATGCCGTTATCGAGGGGTGGCGGGACTTTGGCTTGTCCGATGAGGGGTTGACGCGTTGTTGACTTCGCCGGATGTCGGGCTGCTGAGACGCTAGAGAAACGGGATCTTTCATTTTCTCTAAAAAACCATTTCGATGAACGGTTCTTCTTGTTCATGCGTGGCGGCGAGGACCCCGTGACAGGGGCCCGGCAGGTGAGCGAGGAGATGAAAAAATACTTCCTGACCCGGGCAGGCCAGCCGGGATCGTCTGCATATGAAAATCCCGCGTGAAACACTGTTCGACGGCGATTTGAGTTCATGGAATTGTCCGGCCACCCTAAAGGTCGCTTTCCAAGCTGATTATTTATGCTCTGACAGCCGAGCAAGCGCTTTTGACGCCAATTTTGCTTGCCGGAATCATTGTTTTGAGAACGCTGTCCGGCATCGTGATTCTCGATATGCAGGAATCATGACTTTTCTATTGAGAGCATCTCCTGTCAATCCTCAAGAATTTAATCGTTTTGCATTCAATGCCGTTTCATGACGCCTGCATGTTCTCCCTGCTCCGATATCGCCTGTCCAATTGTAAATGCACATGAGCGACATCCTCGTTTCCCGCGGGGAAAAACCATGGTACAATAAGCATGCAATGACCCTCGAAGAAAAACTCAAGAACCTGCCCGATGAGCCGGGCGTCTATATGATGAAGGACGCCCGAGGGCACATTATCTATATCGGCAAAGCGTTATCGCTCGTGGCCCGGGTGAATTCCTATTTCCAGAAAGGGCCGAAGGGCGAGAAGACCGAGCTCATGATGCGCCAGATCGCGGACCTTGAAACGATTGTGACTCATACTGAACTCGAGGCCCTGATCCTCGAATCGAACCTCATCAAGAAGCACCACCCGCGGTACAACATCATCCTCCGGGACGACAAGAATTATCCTTATCTCAGGTTCGACATCAAGTCGGAGTATCCCCGGCTCGAAGTTGTCCGGCGATTGAAAAAGGACGGGGCCTTATATTACGGGCCCTATGTTCCTGCCGGAGGCATGTGGGAGTCACTCGCGCTCATCCGCAGGACCTTTCCGCTCGCCTCGTGCAGGAAGGAACTGGGAAAGAAGCCGGAGCGTGCCTGCGTCCAGTTCCAGATCGGGCGGTGCCTGGGGCCATGCACCGGAGACGTCGACAAGGCAGCGTATCGCGATGTCGTTTCCCAGGTACGTCTCTTTCTCGAAGGCAAGAACCGCGACCTCCTCGACATGCTGAAGCGGCGCATGGAAGAGGCGTCGGAGAAGATGGAGTACGAGCGCGCGGCCGAACTCAGGGACCGGATCTCGAAGATCGAAGGCGCTTTCGAGAAGCAGAAGGTCATCTCCCCGGGGTTCGAGAACCAGGACGTTGTGGGAATCGCGTCCGAAGCGGGCCGCGCGGACATCCAGGTGCTTTTCATCAGAAACGGCATGATGCTCGGGCGGAAGGACTTCTATCTCGACGATGTGCGCGGTCTCCCGGACGAGGATATCCTCGGGGATTTCCTTCGTCAGTTTTACGCGAAAGAGATGATCGTACCCGCCGAAGTCCTGCTGCCGCGCGAGGTGCCTGACCGGGAGGTATTCGAAAGATGGCTCTCGGAAAAGCGCGAGGCAAAGGTCGACCTCATGGTTCCCCAGCGAGGACGCAAGCGCGAACTGGCGCAGATGGCCTCGGACAACGCCGCGCAGTCGCTTCGTGAACATACGCTTTCCCGGAGGAGCAAGGAAAAAATCCTGATGCGGCTCCAGGAGGAACTGGGGCTCAGGAATCTGCCACGCAGGATCGAGGCATTTGATATTTCACAGATCCAGGGAACGGAGCCGGTCGCGAGTATGGTCAGTTTCGAGAACAACCTCCCGGATAAACGGCATTATAGACGTTTCAAGATAAAAACAGTGGCGGGCCAGGACGACTTCGCAAGCATGGCTGAGGTGATCCGGCGGCGTTACACAAAAGCAAAAGAGGAGGGAATGCTTCCCGATCTTATCCTCATCGACGGCGGCAAGGGGCAGCTCAATGCGACCCTTGACGCACTGAAGGAGCTGCAGATCGAAGAGCCCGATGTAATCGGCCTTGCAAAGGCCCGGAGCGGGGATGAGGGGACGGAGCGGGAGTTCGAGCGGGTCTTTCTGCCCGGCGTGGAGGAGCCGATTATTCTTGATCCATCGAGCGCGACCACACACCTCGTTGCGCGGGCGCGCGACGAGGCCCATCGGTTTGCGATCACCTATCACCGGAAACTGCGTGAGAAACGGGCTGTCCATTCGGAACTTGACGACATCCCCGGAATCGGAGAAGCGCGGAGAAAGGCGCTGCTTCGACACTTTGGAAGCGTGGAGAGGATCAAGCAAGCGACGGTGGAGGATCTGGCTGCTGTGGTGGGGATGACCGCGAAAGCTGCTGAAAAAATAGTGGAGTTTTATGGGAAAGAACGAGCTGAATCTGGATAACGGTTGATGCGGCTGCCGATGGGAGAAAAAAATCTTCCTGGGTAAAGGCCGTTCGCGAAACGAGTTGACGCCAACAATCGGGAAGCAAATTGACCTGGCTCCCCCCGAAGTCGTTTGGGAGTAAAACGATTTTTTGACGGACATGGTTCCAGCAATCGAAGTCCCCATACTCAAGGAGCGTTCATGACAAACGAACAATGGCTGGAGATATTCAAAGACATCGGCGCGAAAATGCGTACGGGAATCACCGAGATCCTGAGCAGAGAGGGGGGCAAGATCCCCCTCGGGAAAGGGGCGGGAGGCGATAAGACCTTCCCCGTGGACAAGTGGGCTGAGGATATTATCATCTCCGCGCTTGAACAAACGCAGCGCGAAGGCGAAGCGTTTACTCTTGTCTCCGAGGAACTCGGGATTCGTAAATTCGGTGACGGTAGGAAGGTAGTGCTGGTCGACCCCATAGACGGCAGCAACAACGCAAAGACCGGGATTCCCTTTTTCTCGTCATCGATGTCTCTTTTGAACGGCGCTACCCTGGCTGACCTCGCCGCAGGTTACGTGATCAACCTGTCAACGGGAGATGAATTCTGGGCTCTCCGCGCCCAGGGTGCATACAAGAACGGCAGGCGGATCAGAACGTCCGCGACCGAGGGCATTAGCATCGTGGCCTATGAGGCGTCGTCTCCCCAGTCAGACCTGCCGCGGCTCATGCCGCTGCTGATGCAGGCGAAACGGACCCGTTGCTTCGGATCAACTGCCCTGGACCTCGCGTACCTCGCATCGGGTGCAATCAGCCTGTTTGCGACGGCGACGGCCTCGCGGGCCTTTGACTACGCCGCCGGCATGCTGATCGTTGAGGAGGCGGACGGCGTGATCACCGACCTCGAGGGACGACATATCGACCACGTTGTTGCTGGTCTCGATAGAACAGTTCCCCTGCTGGCGAGCGCACACGAGCGTCTTCACGTTGCGGCGCTCGAATTGCTTGCAGCGAAATGACATCCCGTTCGAGCAGTATTGACATGCCATGCTTTTTATGTAATTATGAAGCATGGCACTTGTCAACCACACCACGCGCGAAATCAACGCAAAGATCGTGTATTATGGCCCCGGACTCTGCGGGAAGACGACGAACATTCACCTGATATACCACCGGATCGCGCCGAACCAGCGCGGGAAACTCATTTCCCTGGCCACGGAGGCCGACCGAACTTTGTTTTTCGACTTCCTTCCCGTCGAGCTGGGCACCATGAAAAATTATAAAGTGCGGTTCCATCTCTACACCGTGCCCGGCCAGGTATTTTATAACGCCACGAGGAAGCTCGTGCTGAAGGGCGCTGACGGTGTTATTTTCGTGGCCGATTCTCAGCGCGCTATGCTGGAGGCGAACCTTGAGAGCCTGGCGAACCTCCGCGATAACTTTTCCGAACAAGGCATCAATATCATCGAGTTTCCCATGGTGGTCCAGTATAACAAACGGGACTTGCCCGACATTCTTTCAGTTGAGGATTTGAACGCGTCGCTCAACCCGCGAAATGTTCCCTTTTACGAGGCTGTTGCGACGACCGGAGATGGCGTCCTGAAAACGTTTACCGCCATATCCAAGCTTGTCCTGCAAGATATGCAGAAATATCCCGAACGCCACAACTTTTCACTGAACGAAATCGTCGGCAAGGGCGAGAAGCGCTCCGAGCCGGGTGAAGACATCATGAAGGATGTGCCGCCGTCTGAGCCGTCGATGCCTGGAGCTCCCATGGCTGAGGCGAAACCGGAAATGGCGGCGCTTGAGAAAGCCGTTGATGCGGGGATGAAAGTGTATCTGGGAAAAGCCTCGGTGGAGAACCACGGCATCATCCTTCCCTTTGATATTGTAAGCGGAGATCGGGAGGAACAGTTCCAGCTTAACATTGCAATCGATATGGAAGCGCCCTTGTCCAAGCGTTTCAAAATTGTCGTGAAAAATTTCAAAAAATGAATTATTTCGCGTGGAGTCGGGTGCCCTTTGAGCGGAAGATGTTCCTCTGCCGACAGTAACTCGTGCTGAAAGAGCTTCTCGATCACGGTTGTGAGGTTTCTATGTCCAAGGTAACGGTGCTCATACCTGCAGCAGGCATGGGAAAGAGAATGGGCAAGGCCGTCGTGAAGCAGTTCCTTCCCTTGGGTGACAAACCCATGCTTGCGCATACCCTCCTTGCATTTCAGCGCGCTTCGGAAATCGACGAGATCATCCCGATACTCTCGCAGGAGGACATGGAAAATTGTCTTGCCCAAATAATCGAACGGTACCATATTACGAAAGTGAAGACCTTGGTTGTGGGCGGCAAGGAGCGGCAAGACTCGGTCGCAAACGGCCTGCATAAACTCGAGAAGGACGCATCAGTGGTGCTCATCCACGACGGCGTGCGGCCCTTTGTAACGCCCGAAATGATCAGGGAATCCGTGGACCACGCCAGAAAAGGCGAATGTGTGACCGTGGGTGTGCCAATCAAGGACACCATCAAGGAAGTGAACGACCAAGGGATGGTGCGTCACACTCTGGAGCGCAGCAAACTCTGGGCCATTCAGACACCCCAGGCATTCCCGGTCAAGACCCTCAAACAGGCATACGAGGAAGCCTCACAAAAGCGCATGTATGGCACGGACGATGCGACGCTCGTTGAGCGGACCGGAGGTAAGGTGCGGGTGATCATGGGAAGCTATGAAAACATTAAAATCACGACGCCCGAAGACTTGGTGCTCGCGGAGGAGATTCTGAAGAGGCGCTATGATGCGGATCGGGACAGGTTATGATGTTCACCGGCTCAGCGGTGGCCGCAAGCTCGTCATAGGCGGTGTGGACGTTCCCTCCGAACTGGGACTGGTTGGCCACTCTGATGCCGATGTACTGCTCCACGCAATCTGCGATGCGCTGCTCGGAGCGGCAGGGCTCGGCGACATCGGCCGGCATTTCCCGGATACCGCTCCGAAATACAAGGGCGTTTCTAGCCTGATCCTGCTCGGGGAAGTGCACCGGCTTCTGACGGAAGCAGGCTATCGCGTCAACAATATCGACGCTACTATTGTGGCAGAACGTCCGAAAATGGCCCCTCACGTACCAGCAATGGTAGCGAATATCGCCGCCACTGTCGACATCGAACGGTCGGCGGTCAATGTGAAGGCGACCACGACCGAAGGACTCGGCTTTGCAGGAAAGGGTGAAGGAATGGCGGCATATGCCGTTTGTACGGTCTGGAAAGAGGAATGAGGATGCTCTATTATTTTCTGATGGTTTTTGTTTTTCTAATCATGGGTGCGCCGGCTTATACGCAGGTCAATGACCAGACGGGCAGTCAGGAACAGAAAAAACAGGAAGAGCAGAAACACTACCTCTATCAGTGGACCGACAGCAAGGGAGTTGTTCATATTACCGACAGTCTCAGTAAAGTTCCGATGGAATATCGGTCCGAAGCGCGAAGGCTGGAATCGCCGCCGGGAGCAGAGGGAACGGAAAACCAGCCAGGGCGGCAGAACATAACATCTCCTTCCGATTACTCCGAACAGAAAGAACGTCTGAAGGACCAGAAGGAATATTGGCAAGGGCGCATGAAAGCGGCGAAACAGCGACTAGGCGACGCCGAGCAGCGCTACCGGGATCTTGCACAGAAGAGAGATCAACTGCTTCAAAGTTGGGGAGGACCCGCATCGGGACACTTGGCAGGCCGGGAGGAAGCCAGCCAGATCGATCAGCAGATGAAGCAGGTGCAGCAGGAAATCGACGATGCACGGAATCAGATTGAAGTCGTGATACCCGACGAAGCGCGTAAGGCCGGCGTTCCGCCCGGATGGCTCAGGGAATAATCATAAACGATTACCAATTAAAAGCCTTAACGGGAATGGAATCGTCTGTGAAGACAAATACGCACAAATACGCACGTCAATGCTGGGTGATGTGACTGTCTCCTGCCTATTATCGTGTTCGATTCCGAAGGGGTTTTTCACTTGTCAGGCGGCGCTCTTCAATCCAAGATGAAAACATGAGCAATACCATTCGAAAAATCAGAAAAGATTTCCATGCGGCGCTTTCCATGGATCCTGCCGCGACAAGCAGATTAGAGGTCGCCCTGACGTATGCAGGTTTTCACGCGCTTCTGCTCCACCGTTTCGCTCACTGGCTGTGGAAAAAACGCATTCCTTTTGTCCCGAGGGCCTTATCACAGTTCGCACGGTTTATAACGGGCATTGAAATTCATCCTGGTGCGACAATCGGGTCGGGGATGTTCATTGACCACGGGATGGGGGTGGTAGTCGGCGAGACAACGGAGATCGGCGATAACGTCACGCTTTTTCAGGGAGTGACGCTTGGAGGGACGGGCAAGCAACGGGGCAAACGCCACCCGACGCTGGGGAGCCACGTTGTCGTGGGTGCCGGCGCAAAAGTACTTGGCCCCGTCAAAATCGGTGATTATGTCAAGATCGGTGCAAACTCGGTGGTACTTCAGGATGTGCCGGATCACTCAACCGTGGTCGGCATTCCGGGAAAAATTGTGAGAATCAAGGACGAACGCGTTCCCGATGAAGCGCTTCTTGACCACATTCACATCCCCGATCCCATCGCGGAACGGTTCATCGACCTCCAGGTGCAGATCGATTCACTGAAACGAGACATGGAGAATCTTCGGCAAAAAAAGAATTGACTGCAAAGCTCCAGACGGGCGGGATGAGGGTTTAATCCCCCCATCAATCCTCGACGATTTTATAGCTGTGCTTGATTGTTCCTGCCTTCGCCAATGTTGCTCCGACAGAGCAGTACTTATCGAGAGACAAGGCGATGGCTCGTTCAACTGCTTCCTTCTCAACTCCCTTCCCCTTGACGACATACTCGATATGCACTTCCCTGTAAACTTTTGGAAAGTTTTCGGCCTTTTCTCCCTGTACATTGATTTCAAGACCCGTGATGTGTTGACGTTTTTTCCGGAGAATTGATATCACATCCATGCCTGAGCAACCGCCGAATCCAACGAGCAGGAGTTCCATGGGTCGGAACCCCGCGTTGCGGCCACCAGACGCGTCGTCGGCATCCATGCGAAGAGTATGGCCGGATGTTGCCGTGCCTGAAAACACCATATCATGTGTGAGAGTAACTTTTGCTTCAATCATGGTCTCTGACTCCATCCCTGAAATGAAATAAAAAATGGCCCTAAAAAATTTTGCTATCGTACCAGAAAGTCCTCATGCCTGTCAATGATGCCTCAGACAACGTGGTTAGTCAAGAATAAGGTTCCAGCCTATTACGCCTTATTTTGGTAAAATGACCAATTTTTAAATAGCTTATTTATTATTTAAATAAAATCAATATATCGCGATATTGGCCGGGGAAAATAATGGTGCACATGCCATAATTAAAAGAATTCACCCAGTTGTCAGAAGATATAAGATTATGATTAATAAATGGATTAATTTTTTAGGATCACACTGGCGCTGGCAGTCAAATTGCAATCTATTCACTAGACCCAATCCTGATTATCCATAAATACACATAACTATTTGTAATAATTTAGTTGTCGGATAAATATTCGCAACCGTGATAATTATGCGGAGTTATAGTAGAATTAATTTTTTTTATTTGACTAAAACTGAAAGTACACTTACAATCGCATTTCTTGACGTTGCGAAAGAAGTGATGTTGTAGTGATAAATTGTTTTTACCTGCCCACCTCGGTTCACTAATAAAAATGTTAGCAGAAAGGGGGACCACTCACGGGAATTCCGACAGTCTCGTAGTCTGTGGTTTGCGAAGCGCTGCAGACGCCGTAGATCAGAACCTCCATTTTCGCAAATACTCTCGAGCTCACCGAATAAATAACGTACTGATAAAAAATCTAGAAGGAGGATTTTCTAATGAGCAAAGATGTTAAGACACCGATGCTAGACGACCTGGAAAAAGGCGCGTGGCCAAGTTTCGTAAAAGAGATCAAAACAGCCGCAAAGAGAAGCAACACGGCGCATGATCTGCTCGGCATTCTGGAGAGATCTTATAGGGACAAAGTCACCCACTGGAAGCACGGAGGTATTGTGGGCGTCCTCGGTTACGGTGGCGGCGTTATCGGCCGTTACTGCGACCTTCCCGAAGAATACCCCGGTGTGGCCCATTTCCACACTGTTCGCGTCAACCCCCCGTCAGGTTTCTTCTATACCTCCAAGGCGCTTAAAGAAATGTGCGATATCTGGGATAAATACGGCAGCGGCATGACGAACATGCACGGGTCTACCGGCGACATGGTCTGGCTCGGCACCCAGACAGACAAACTTGAGCCGATCTTCGCCGAAATAACCGCAAAGGGCTGGGACCTCGGCGGTTCCGGTTCCTGTCTGCGCACCCCGAGCGCTTGCGTGGGCATGGCCCGCTGCGAGTTTGCGAACATCGATACCATGAACATTTGCCACACCTTCACCCAGAAATTCCAGGATGAGCTTCATCGCCCCGCATTCCCCTACAAATTCAAGATCAAGGTTTCCGGCTGCGCCAATGACTGCACCGCGGCAGTGGCACGCGCCGACATGTCCATCATCGGCACCTGGCGCGACAACATCCGTATCGATGCCGCCGAGGTGAAGAACTATTCCAAGGACATGGACATCAAGACGGAAGTAACCGATATGTGCCCGACCCATTGCATGAGCTGGGACGGCAGCAGCCTCAAAATCAACGACAAGGACTGCAACCGCTGCATGCACTGCATCAATCGCATGCCAAAGGCATTGCGCCCCGGCAAAGAGAAGGGCGCGACCATCATGCTGGGCGGAAAGGCCCCGATCGTGACCGGCGCTCTTATGAGCTGGGTCCTTGTTCCCTTCATGAAGCTTGAAGCACCCTATGACAACCTCGAAGACCTTATCCGCAAGCTGTGGGAATGGTGGGATGAGCACGGAAAGAACCGTGAACGCATCGGCGAACTGGTCGACCGTATGGGCATGAGATCCATGCTTGAAGCAACCGGTCTTCCACCGGTTCCGCAGATGGTCAAGGCGCCGAGGACCAACCCCTACGTCTTCTGGGCAGAGGGTGAAGTGAAGTAGTCCTACACTGACTCGAATAATATCAAGGAGGGAAACCTAGAATGGCTGACAAACCGAAGAGAATAACAGATATTGGTGCACCTGACTATCATAAATTTCTGCCTCCCGTTATCGCAAAGAATTACGGGAAGTGGAAGTATCATGAATATATCAACAAAGGAACGATGAAACATGTTTCCGAGACCGGCGACGAGCTGTATACCGTCCGCATCGCTACGTCCCGCCTCGTGAGCACCGACTTCATCCGCGAGATGTGCGATATCGCTGAAAAATTCAGCGGCGGACACCTCCGCTGGACGACCCGCCATAACGTCGAGTTCTTCCCTGCAAAGGGGCAGGTAGACGCTCTTCAGGCGGAACTCAAGAAGCGCGGGCATCTTGTTGGCGGTATCGGCTACGGCATCAGCAACGTGGTGCATACCCAGGGATGGATCCATTGCCACACCCCTGCCACGGACGCATCGGGCGTTGTGAAGGCGGTCATGGACGAACTCCATGAGTACTTCACCACGAAGAGCCTGCCGGCGCGCGTCAGGATCGCCCTGGCCTGCTGCCTGAACATGTGCGGCGCAGTCCATTGCTCCGACATTGCCATCCTCGGCATTCACCGCAAGCCCCCGAAGGTCAATGATGCGACGCTCGGCAACCAGTGCGAAATCCCGACAACCATCGCATCATGCCCCACAGGCGCAATCAGCCCGAACCCGGCGGCGAAATCAGTGAAGATCAAGTCCGAGCGCTGCATGTATTGCGGCAACTGCTACACGATGTGCCCTTCACTTCCGATCGCCGATGGAGCCGGCGATGGTATCTCCATCTATGTCGGCGGCAAGGTGTCGAACGCACGCGGTCCGGCACGCATGTCCAGACTGGTTATCCCGTTCCTCCCGAACAACCCGCCGCGCTGGCCCGAAACGGTCAAGGCGGTGAAGCATCTCGTCGAGGTCTATGCCCAGAATGCCAGGAAGCACGAACGTATGGGCGAGTGGATCGAGCGCATCGGCTGGGAGCGGTTCTTCAAACTGACCGGCTTGCCGTTCACGTATCAGCACATCGATGACTTCACCTTTGCCCGTGAGACATTCAGAATGACTCCCACATTCAAGTGGGAATAAGCCGTATCATCCGGACTCCACGCCGGCCCCGGTATGCAACCGGGGCCGGTTTTCTGATGCTGTGAACAATATAACCGGAGGGGGCAATTATGGATGCTGCAGAACTGCAGAAAAAAGTTTATGAACTGGTAGAAAAGAACATGGGGAAAAAGAAGATGAAGGCCGGCGACATCACCAAGGCCATGGAAGCCGAAGGGGCTAGCAGGGATGAAATCAAGGCGGCCATCCGCGAGCTTGTTGATGGCGGCAAGCTGGTCTATTCGTATTTCGGCGGCAGCTTCATCGAAATTCCCCATACGGAAGGTTCAGCCAATCCGCAATCATAATGCAGACGATTCCGAGGCTGGTACTTTCAGCCACCCGGGGAGGGCTCGGCAAGACAACGCTCTCAATCGGGATTATTACTGCCTGGAGAAAATCCGGCAGGCAGGTTGCGGTTTTTAAAAAAGGGCCTGACTTCATCGATGCGGGCTGGCTTGGCGTTGCAGCCGGAAAACCCTGCTATAATCTCGATCTTTTCATGATGGGGCAGGAACGCATCAAACGGTCCTTCCGAGAACATTCAAAGGGCTGCGACGCTGTTGTTATTGAAGGCAACAGGGGGCTCTTTGACGGAGTTGACGAATCGGGGACTTATAGTACGGCCAGGCTAGCAAGTTTGCTAAAAGCACCGGTGGCGCTTATTGTCGATTGCACAAAATCGACAACTACCGTCGCAGCAACGGTTTTAGGGTGCAGACAGTATGATCCCTCGGTCAATCTGGCGGGGGTCATCCTTAATAATGTATCATCAACGCGCCACGAGAACGTAATCAGAAAAGCTATAGCTCAAAGCAGCGGACTCCCCGTAGTTGGTGCTGTTCCGCGGCAACGGGGAGACGCCTTTCCGGAACGGCACATGGGATTGACGCCGTTTCACGAACATCCTGAAGTGCAGCAGGCTCTATTTTCGTCAGCGTCCCTCGTGGAACGTTATCTTGATCTTGAGACGCTGTGGTCCGTTGCCTGCGCGGCACCGGAGATCGAGTCCGCGCCGAGCGCATCATCCGATGACCCTTTTCCCGAACAAGGGGATCGGGTCGTGATTGGCGTGATCAGGGACCGGGCGTTTCAGTTTTACTACCCTGATAACCTGGAGGCGCTGGAGCGCCAGGGGGCCTCGCTGAAAGAAATCAATGCGCTTGATGACAGGGCGCTGCCGGGAGATATCGATGCGCTCTATATCGGCGGCGGTTTTCCCGAAACACAGGCCGCAGAACTGGCGGCAAATGAAAGTTTTTGCACATCGGTGCGCAATGCGGCGGAAAAAGGCCTGCCTGTTTACGCCGAGTGCGGCGGGCTCATTTATCTAGGCAGGAGTCTGACGGTCGGCGGTGAACGGTATCCCATGACCGCCGTGCTTCCGGTGGATTTTGTGCTTGAAAAACGTCCGCAGGCGCATGGCTATTCAATCTTGAAATCAAGCGCCTCGAGCACGTTCCTTGAAAAAGGTGTCGGCATTCGTGGTCATGAGTTCCACTATTCCCGGGTTTCCCATATTGACGGCCAGCCATTAATGGCGTATCATGTAAATCGGGGCTCCGGCATAGATGGGAGGGGTGACGGCATCATCTATAAAAACGTGGTAGCAGCGTATACCCATATCCATTCCCTGGCGACACCTCAGTGGGCGCCAGCCTTGATTCGCATTGCCCGCAAACACCGCAATGCTCAACTCGGGCAAACAGAACAGGGGAGAGCGTGAATCCGGGAGCCAGGGGAAGTATCGAGCCGACCTGCCCGTTTTGCGGCAGTAAGCTAGAACCTCCCAAAACCATGGTCCTCACTGTCATGGAAAGCGTCGAGGGGGGAAGATGCGGGACCTGCGGCGCGATCTACATCGCCGATCCGACGGGTAAGAACCTGGGAGAGGTGATGATGCAGGTGCTTGGCATGGCGGCGGAAAAACTTTCGAAAGACATGGCCGACATGGTTCCGGGAGAGGATTACGAGGACGCGGTTTTGAATTATGATCTCCGGACGCACCGTTCCACAGGGATCAGCAAAGGATTTATGGACGGCCAAGGCCGGCTTTACATCCTGAATATAAAGCGCAAGCAATCATGAATCATTTCCGTTTTTATCGTGTGGACCACAGGTGCACAAAGAATTGGGAAATACAGTTGAGGGAGCTCATAAAGGCGCCTGAACATATTAACGAAAGGGGACAACAACAATGGGAACAATCTCGGTAAAAGGTAAGACGATTGAAGTGGATGAGGACGGATTTTTGGCCAATCTGGACGACTGGAATATGGATGTCGCCAACTATTTCGCGGAGGTCGAAGGAATCGCAATGAGCGATCAGCACTGGGAAGTGGTGAATTTCCTCCGCGATTACTACAAGCAGTATCAGATCGCGCCGATGATCAAGATCCTGGTAAAGGAAATCGGCAAGAAACTGGGACCCGAAAAAGGCAATACCAAGTACCTTTATGAGCTTTATCCGGGCGGCCCGGCAAAGCAGGCTTGCAAAATCGCAGGTCTTCCGAAACCGACCGGCTGCGTATAGTATTTCTACGTTTCCCGGATCAATCCGGTCGTGGACGCCTGTCGGGTTCAAGGTGGCGGCCTGAGGGGGTAAACGTACCTGTTGGCCTTCTCCTGAGCTGAGGCGCAGCAACGGTCAGGGTGCGCGACAACGATCAGGATATGCAGTACGGAAGTCAGCATCTACAAAATTCAGGAGGAAGTAACCGCCATGTACATGGTAGCAGTTGACAAAAACAAGTGCGACGGCTGCGGTACCTGCGTAAACGTTTGCCCTCAATCCGTTTTCAAAATGGAGGCAGACAAGTCCGAGCCGGCGAACATGTCCGAATGTATTAATTGCCTGACCTGCGTGGAGAATTGCCCGCAGCAGGCGATTACGGTTACCGAGATATAGTGCGGTAACATTGTGTCATACCGAAAGGGGATAGTTGAAAAATTATCCCCTGTTTTTTTATCGAACTCGCTCTGGGGAGGTGAGATGATGAAGTTAGCGATTTTTTTAAGCGACTGGAGAAGGACAGAAGACGGTTTTGAGAGAATGAAAGCCGACAAACTCGGCGTTATTCTCGTCGGCAACGGAATCTATCATGCCGTGGTGAAGGAAAACGGAAAAGAATCCCCTGTGCTTTCCAAGGCGGGCGCGACCTTTTACGCCCTGTCTGACGATCTGGAGACGAGAGGATATACCGCGGCAAATGTGAATTCAAAGGTGAAAGTTATCGGCTATGGCGACATCGTTGATCTGATCATGAATGATTACGAGAAGTCAGCCTGGTTGTAGAAATCCGAAAGCGGGGCGCGTGATGACGGAGGGGGGGCCCGCAAACGACCGCCATCCGTTCCGTCGCAGGACGGAAGCGTCCCGCATCAATACGACAATTTTATAAGGAGGAAAACTATGGGAGAACTGACAATTGGTGCGTTCCCTTCCCTGGTCGGCTCGATGTCGCTGGATTTTGCCTTTAAGCTTGCCGAGGCGGCAATCGGCAAGGGACATAAGGTAAATATGTGGCTGTCCGGCAACGCGGTGATGCTGGCCAAAAAGGGACAGAAGGCTTTCAAAGATTATTCGCATCTTGAAAAACGCATGAAGGAGCTTATCGCCAAGGGAATGGAAATTACCGTCTGCGAAGCCTGCGCGGAAGCACGGGGCTATCATAAGGAAGACACGCCCGAGGGCATGAAACGCGCCAGCATGGACTGGTATCTGGCAAAGACCGTGAAGACTGACAAGCTGCTTCATATCGGAGGTGAGTAAATGGGCGCCGTAAAATTATTGTTTGTCGTGCAAAGACCGCCTTACAAGAGCGAGAACCCCCGCCTTGCACTCACCCATGCAATTTCAAGCCAGACCGCCGAGATTTATATGGATGAGGGAGATTCCGTGGTGCCGACCGTTGTGTTTGTCGGCGACGGGGTGTTGAACGCCGTGAAGAACCAGCAGGCCATGAAGCTCTACGGGGTGACGAGCACCGAAAGCCACATTAAGAACAGCCTGCTCGTTGACGTGCCCATCTGGGTATGCAAGGAGGACATGGAACGTCTCGGCCTGAAGGAAGGCCAGATGATCGCGGATGCCGAGGAGCTCGGCGGGGAGCTGAAGACGAAATTCGTCAGTTTCGCCGAGATTCAGAAAGAGATGGAATCGGTCAAGCACTTACTTTTCTTCTAACGATGCACATCCCTGCAGCGAATCCTGCAGGGATGTTTGCCTGTGGTTTAAACGAACATGAATCTTATAGAGCATTTAACAGAAAAGAAAACCGACATTCTGAAAAAATGGTTTGACGCCGTTGTAGAGACCTACCCGAACGAGACGTCCACTTTCTTAAAAAAGCAGAAAGCCCAGTTTACGAATCCCGTCGGTTATACGCTTTCGGAAGGGCTTGGACATCTTTTCGATGCGCTGCTGCGGGGGATGCTTCCGGATACCGTATCGCGGTTTCTCGACAGCATTATCAGAATCCGCGCCATCCAGGAATTCGTACCCTCCGAAGCTGTTTCATTCATCTTCCACCTTAAGAAGCTTATCCGCCAGGAGCTCGGGGCCGAGATCCTCCACCAGCAGGGAATTGCCGAGGAACTGGTGGCCTTTGATTCAACGATCGATGATCTGGCTCTCTATGCATTCGATCTTTACATGAAATGCAGGGAAAAAATTTACGACATCAAGGCAAATGAAGCTAGAAGCATGACCTTCAGGCTATTGCAGCAGGCGCGTCTTATCGTTGACAACCAGGACTGAGGCCGGTGGAGACCGTTCCGAGCTGTTAACCTAAAACGAAAAGAGGTAACGAAATGAAAGCCTTTTCTGCATTCATCGTGGTACTGTTCCTTGTACTAGTTGCCTATTTGGGGGTGGAGGCGGCAAATGCGCGCTTTCTCTTTGGAGTTGTTTTTCCCTATGCGGCTGTTGCCATCTTCATCGGAGGCATGATCTTCCGCATCCTCAAGTGGGGCAGCGCGCCGGTGCCTTTCCGCATTCCGACGACTTGCGGCCAGCAGAAGTCATTCCCCTGGATCAAGCACAGCAAGCTGGAAAATCCCTCGGGAACACTCGGGGTGATGGGCAGGATGGCGCTTGAAGTGTTTCTCTTCCGCTCGCTTTTCAGGAATCTGAAAACGCAGATGCGTGACGGGGGCCAGCTTACCTATGGCGAGGCCAAGTGGCTTTGGGCTGCGGGCCTGGCTTTCCACTGGTCCTTCCTTATCATTCTGATCAGGCACCTGCGATTCTTTACCCAGCAGGTGCCGGCGGCAGTGCAGCTGGTCGCGGAGCTTGACAGCTTCCTCCAGATTGGCGTGCCGCTCCTGTACATGACCGATGCCATTCTGCTCGGCGCCGTGACCTATCTGTTTATCAGAAGAATCAGCCTGCCCCAGGTTCGTTACATCTCCCTTATGAATGATTATTTTCCTCTCTTCCTGATCTTCGGGATTGCGCTTTCCGGCGTGCTTATGCGGTACTTCTTTAAAACAAACATCGTTGATGTAAAAATCCTTGCCATGAGCCTCGTCAGGTTCAATCCGGAAGTTCCCCAGGGGATCGACGCCATCTTCTACATCCACCTGTTCCTCCTGTGTACGCTGTTTGCGTATTTCCCGTTCAGCAAGCTCGTGCATATGGGCGGCGTATTCATGAGCCCAACGCGCGTGCTTGCCAACACCAGCCGCGTGAAACGGCATATCAACCCCTGGAACTACCCGGTCCATGTTCATACCTATGAAGAATACGAAAATGACTTCAGGGCTAAGATGAAAGACGCCGGCCTGCCGGTAGAAAAGGAGTAATCATGGCGAAACTTCCGAAACCAGAAGAATTAGCGAAAGTTGATTACACGCTGCCGAAAACGGGCTGGATGGAAACGCCCGTCGTGTTTAAAGAAGGCATGTTCTGCCATGGCTCGAAGCCGAAGAGCCTTGAGATCGTCGGGTTCCCGAACCCGCGCGATTGGCGGCCGGCGGATGCGGACTGGAAGCTGCCCGAGAACTGGAAAGAAATCCTGATCAAGGGGATTGCTGACCGTCTGAAAAAATACCGGTCTTTCCAGCTCTTCATGGACATCTGCGTGCGCTGCGGCGCCTGCGCGGACAAGTGCCACTTCTTCATTGGCACCGGAGACCCGAAGAACATGCCCGTCCTCAGGGCCGAACTGATACGTTCGGTCTATCGCAAGGAGTTCACCTTGGCCGGCAAGATCCTCGGCAAGATGGCAGGCGCCCGGGAACTGACGCTCGACGTGCTGAAGGAGTGGTGGTACTACTTCTATCAGTGCACAGAATGCCGCCGCTGCTCGGTTTTCTGTCCCTACGGCATCGACCAGGCCGAGATCACGATCATCGGCCGGGAACTCCTCAATGAGCTCGGGCTCAACATCGAGTGGATCGCCGGTCCGGTATCGAACTGTTACATGAAAGGCAACCACCTCGGTCTTGAGCCGCACACAATTGTCGGGAACCTGCAATATATGCTGGACGACATTGAAACCGTCACCGGCAAGAAAATCAAGCCTACGTTCAACAGAAAGGGCGCAGAGATTCTCTTCGTAACCCCGTCCGGCGATCTTTTCGCAGACCCGGGCACGTATACCTGCATGGGTTACTTGATGTTGTTCGAAGAGCTCGGCCTCGATTATACCTGGAGCACCTACGCCTCGGAAGGCGGCAATTTCGGTTTCTTTACCACGAATGAGATGGCGAAGCGGCTCAATTCCAAAATTTACGCTGAGGCCAAGCGTCTCGGCGTGAAGTGGATCTTAGGCGGAGAGTGCGGTCACATGTGGCGGGTGCTCTCCCAGTATATGGACACCTGGAACGGCCCGGCCGATTTCCTCGAAGTACCGAAATCGCCGATCACGGGCACGGTCTTCGATCAGGCGAAGTCCATGAAGATGGTCCACGTCGCCGAGTTCACCGCCGACCTGATAAGAAACAACAAGCTCAAGCTCGACCCGAAGCGGAATGACCACCTCAAGGTCACGTGGCACGATTCGTGTAATACCTCGCGCGGCATGGGGTTGCTTGAAGAGCCGCGATACGTGCTCAAAAATGTGGTGAATCACTTCTACGAAATGCCGGAGGATACGATCCGCGAAAGGACGTTCTGTTGCGGCAGCGGCACGGGTCTGAACGCATCGGAAGACATGGATCTCCGCATGAAGGGAGGGTTCCCCCGCGCGAATGCGGTCAAGTTCGTGCAGGAACACTATGGGGTGAACATGCTTGCCAATGTATGCGCCATCGACCGGGCGACGCTTAAGGCCCTCATGGAATACTGGGTGCCGAGCGTGGGTGTTTGCGGACTCCACGAGCTCGTGGCGAACGCGCTCGTCATGAAGGGCGAGAAGGAGAGGACGACCGACCTGCGCGGCGAACCCCTTCCGTCAGTCGAAGTGAAGGAGGAAAAAGCCTAATGAAACTCTATGATGGAGGTAAAATACTCATCGGGCTGGTGGTTTTCCTGGCGTTCGTCCTGTTTCCATTCTATAACAACATAGGGAAAGTGAATACCAAGCCTGATCCGAAAACGGACACGCCGGAAATCCAGGAATGGGTGAAAATAAACGGGAAAAAGGAGTGCGTTGAGTCAAAGGAGTTCATGCAAAGAGAGCATATGCAGCTTCTGAATAATTGGAGAGACGCGGTAGTCCGCGATATGTACCGTGTCTATGTCAGCACGTCAAGCGGCAAGCAGTTTAATATGAGCCTCCAGAACGGCTGTCTGCACTGTCATTCGAACAAAAAACAGTTCTGCGACCAATGCCATAATTACATGGCTGTCAAACCCTACTGTTTTGATTGCCATATTCAGCCGATGGAAAAGGAGGAGAACAAATCATGAGCCTGGACAGGAGACAATTTCTGAAAATTGCCGGTATCTCCTCCATTCTGGGGTTCGGCGCCTCAGTTGCTTCGGCAACGCATACGATCTGGCAAAAAGGTCTGGAGCCGCCGCAGATCGAACCGAACAAGGATGGCCTGATTGCCAAACGGTGGGCCATGGTCGTCGACATGAGCAAATTCAAGACCGAGGAAGATATCAAGATGGTCACCAAAGCGTGCCATCAGACCCATAATGTCCCGGATTTCCGGAACCCTGACGGCACCGTAGACGAAAAATTTGAAATCAAATGGATCTGGCAAGAACCCTATGAGCGGACCTTCCCGGGCGAGGAAAACCAGTTCATGAGCGAACAGATCAAGGAAATGCCCTTTCTGGTGCTCTGCAACCACTGCGACAACCCGCCCTGCGTACGCGTCTGCCCGACGAAGGCGACTTTTAAGCTTTCCAACGGCGTCACGATGCAGGACGAGCACCGGTGCATCGGATGCAGGTTCTGCATGGCCGCCTGCCCCTATGGATCGCGAAGCTTTAACTGGACCGATCCTCGCAAGGCCATCAACGCAGCCACTGAAAACAAGGCGTATCCGACCCGGACCAAGGGCGTGGTGGAGAAATGCACCTTCTGTACTGAACGGCTGCAGTTCGGGAAAATGCCGGCCTGTGTGGAGGCCGCTCCCAAGGGCGCCATGTTCTTCGGAGACATCGAAGACCCGAATTCAGAGGTCAGAAAAATCGTGACGACCCAGCTGACCATGCGGCGCAAACCGGAACTGGGCACCGGCCCGGCGGTCTATTATATGATAGGAGGGAGCGACCATGCTTGAGAAGGCATTCGAGGGAGGAAAATCATATTGGGCATGGCTGGTGTTTCTCGGCGCCCTTGCCCTGATCGGAGTCTACTACTACATCCAGCAGTTCCAGTTCGGGTTGGGACTCACCGGACTGAACCGGGATGTTTCCTGGGGGCTGTACATAGGCCAGTTTACGTTTCTTGTCGGCGTTGCGGCGTCGGCCGTCATGCTGGTGATACCGTATTATCTCCATGACTTTAGAAAATTTGGAAAGATTGTGATCCTCGGAGAGTTTCTCGCCATTTCCGCGGTCACCATGTGCATCCTGTTCATCTTCGTGGATATGGGCCAGCCCATGAGGATCATGAACGTGGTCCTGCATCCGACGCTGAATTCGGTCATGTTCTGGGATTCCGTGGTGCTGTCCGGCTACCTTGCCATCAATCTTCTGGTTGGATGGGTTACCCTGAGCGCCGACCGCAAAGGCGTTCCGCCGCCAAAATGGATAAAGTTCTTCATCTACCTTTCAATCCCCTGGGCTGTGAGCATTCACACCGTGACCGCGTTCCTTTATGCCGGTCTTCCGGCGCGTCACTTCTGGCTCAGCGCCGTCATGGCGGCCCGGTTCCTTGCGTCGGCGTTTGCCGGCGGTCCGGCGCTGCTCATTATCCTGTCGTTGATCGTCAGAAAGGTGTCCAAGTTCGACCCCGGCAAGGAGCCGATCCAGGCGGTCGGCAAGATCGTTACCTATGCCATGTTCGCCAATGTGTTCCTGCTTGGACTCGAGTTTTTTACGGCGTTTTACAGCGGAATCCCCGGTCATGCACTTCCCTTCAAGTATCTCTATGTCGGACTTGACGGACATGCGGAGCTGGTACCCCTCATGTGGACGTCGACAATTCTTGCGGTGCTGGCGCTTGTCCTGCTCGTATTCCCGTCCATCCGGAAAAACGAGGGGTTGCTAGCTCTTGCCTGCGGTTCGCTGTTCATCTCCCTCTGGATTGACAAGGGTTTCGGCCTGATTATCGGCGGTTTTGTGCCGAATCCTTTCGAGGAAGTGCATCCTTACTGGCCGACGATGCCGGAGGTGTTGATAACACTCGGCGTCTGGGCCATCGGCTTCCTCGTCCTGTCCATGTTGTATAAAATCGCCGTTTCCGTGCGTGAACGCATGGCAGGAATCGAGATCGAACACTAAAAGTTCCACCGGTTACATCTGCAGGGGCTCTCCTTTCGGGGTGGGCCCTTTTTTTTACATTTCTCTCTTGATTTTATTCTTTCCGCCGGGTACTATTAGGAGCTTTTTGGAATTTTACTTTACTGAAGGAGGTTTCAAGCCCCATGTACATGGTAACAATCGATAAAGGCAAGTGCGACGGAGACGGCACCTGCGCAAATGTGTGCCCGCAGTCGGTGTTCAAGGTTGAAGGCGGCAAAGCCGATGCGGTGAACATGTCCGAATGTATCAACTGCCAAACGTGCGTAGAAAACTGTCCGCAGCAAGCAATTACCGTTACCGAAATATAAGCTAACGCAGCGACTCGTGAAACAGGGGACCGTTGAATACGGTCCCCTGTTTTTTTTGAGTGGCAGGGAAGTCATGAGAGAAGAGCCGATGCTCCGTCAGGCTAATCCTTCTTTGCCATAAACGTCTGGAACGCCGTAATGAGATCGATGGGAAGGGGGAATACGATGGTCGTATTTTTTTCCGTGCCGATTTCGGTAAGTGTCTGGAGATAACGCAGTTGCAACGCCATGGGATTTTTGCTGATGACCCCTGCCGCTTCTGACAGCTTCGCTGATGCCTGAAGCTCGCCTTCCGCATGGATGATCTTGGCCCGTCTTTCCCGTTCCGCCTGCGCCTGGATCGCAATGGCCCGCTGCATCTCAGCTGGCAGATCCACGTTCCTGACCTCGACCGTGGTCACCTTCACTCCCCACGGTTCTGTTTGCTGATCGATCACTTTTTGCAGTTCCGCATTGATCGCCTCCCGGTTCGAGAGCAGGTCGTCAAACATGTTCTGACCAAGGATGCTCCTGAGTGTGGTCTGGGAGATGAGCGAAGTGGCGTAATAGAAATCCTCCACCTCGACGACGGCCTTGCGGGGGTCGATGACGCGGAAATAAACCACGGCATTGACTTTGACCGTCACGTTGTCCTTGGTAATCACATCCTGGGACGGAACATCCATGGTGACTGTTCGTAGGCTTACGCGGACCATTTTCTGTATGCCGGGGATGAGGAGGATCATGCCCGGTCCCTTTACACCACCTTCCAGGGCGACTTTGCCGAGCGTAAAGATAACGCCCCGTTCATACTGCCTCAGGATCTTGACCGTGTTGAAGAAAAACCACACTATGATGATTAACGCTACGAGTAGACCGAGACCTATTGCCTGCATGTTCAACCTCCTTTATGATTTCACTGAGAAGCGCACAGTCGCAAACGATAAGCCGATGTCGCGATCATGGCGCGTTGGCGGATTCAGATGATCTTTTTCACCTTCACTTTGAGTCCTTCAATCGCTTCCACCTTCACCTTGTCGCCTTTTTTAATAGGCTCATCGCTCCAGGCATTCCAGAACTCGCCGCGCAGGAACACCTGTCCGCTCTCGCGGATGTCCGTTTTCGCCTGACCTTCAAGGCCGATCATGCCCTCTTTGCCCGTATCTGCTTTTTCGCGGTGTACCCGTACGGCGAGGCCTACCGTGACAATAAACAGGAGCGCGGAAAGAGCCACGACCGGAACAATCACCGCCCAGGAGATGTGTAAATAGGGGGAGGTCGATTCAATGAGCATAAGCGAGCCGATGGTCATGGCAATAGCGCCTCCGACACCCAGAACGCCGTGACTCGTGATGAACGCTTCCGCGATAAAGAGGCCAACGCCGAGAATGATGAGCATCAGACCGGCATAATTGATCGGAAGAGTCTGAAGCGCGTAGAATGCAAGAATCAGGCAGATAGCGCCGGCAACTCCCGGGAAGACGGCGCCGGGGTTCGACAACTCGAAATAGAGGCCGTAAAAGCCCAAAATCATGAGAATGTACGCGACATTGGGATTGCTGATAATATTAAGGATTTTGTATCTGAATCCCATGCCGATTTCCCGGACAGCCGCTCCGCTGGTCCGGAGTGTTCTTTTACCAACCACAAGGTCCACCGTTTTGCCGTCAATGTCCTTGAGGAGCGCTGCAATATCGGGCGCGATGAGGTCAATGACCTTCAGCTTCAGAGCCTCCGTTTCGGTGATCGAAACGCTTTCCCGCACAGCTTCTTCGGCCCATTTTCCGTTTCTTCCGCGCTTTTCAGCAATGCTCCGCGCCATGGCGGCGAGGTCGTTCACGACCTTGGTTTCCATGGTCTTGTCCATCTTCCCCTCCATGGTCACCGGATGAGCCGCCCCAATATGCGTAGTAGAGGCCATTGCGGCGATGTTTGCGGCAAGGGTGATGAACACTCCGGCTGAAGCCGCACGAGCCCCCGAGGGAGCGACGTATACAATGACCGGGACATCAGCGGACATCATTTTTTTTACGATTTCTCTCATGGAATCCACGAGTCCGCCGGGAGTGTCCAGCTGGATAATGACTGCTTCGGCACGTGCCTGCGACGCAGTATCAATGACTTTTTCTATGTACTCTGCTATGATCGGAGTGATCGCGGCATCAACAGGAGCGAGATAAACTTCTTTCGCGGCGCCCCCGGATGAAGGTGGGGTGGACGATTTCTCTGTATGGGAGCAGCCTGAGAGGGCAACGGCGAGAAAAAAAACGATGAAAAAAAGATTAGCAATCGTGCATGGTACAACGGTTTTCTCGCTCATGAATGTTCCCCTCGAATGTAAAAAGTATATACGCAATGTCCATGAGTGTCAAGAATAGCTTGACTTGAAAGGGGTTTTTCTGTAGCATCGAAAACGGTGAAGGCATGAGAGTGACCGGGGGCACAGGCAGGGGACATCGATTAAAAGTTCCGTCAGGGTCGCGCGTCAGACCGACGTCAGACAAGGTGAAGCAAGCCCTGTTCAATATCCTCGGCGACAGGGTGATTGACGCGCATTTTCTCGATCTCTTCGCAGGCGCGGGCGGCATCGGCATCGAGGCTCTCAGCCGCGGTGCAGGCCGGGTAACATTTGTGGATTCATCACGGGCATCTCTTGCCGTTGTCAGGGGTAATATTGAACAGACCGGTTATGGGGACCGCGCCCGCACCGAGTTGTTAAAAGCTGAAACCTTTCTCAAAAGACCGTCAGAACCATACGACATCATATTTCTCGATCCTCCCTATGCGGAAGAAATTCAGCCGTTGCTTGAGCTGATTGACGCCACAAGAAAAGTAAAACACACGGGCATAGTTATCGCCGAACACTTTAAGAAACAGCCGTCTCCGGGACAAGCAGGCTCTCTCATGCTCCATCGCGAAGCAAGATACGGGGATACGGTGCTGGCGTTTTATAAAATGAGTGAGGGATCTTCAAGAGATGATTGAAACCGCGGATCAACGCGGTTGAAAATGCGGAATGGAAATGTGCCAGGTGAGAGTTCTAACCGCGGGTAATTCATGGCCGCGCATTCACGTTTGAAAATCGTTGTTATCCGTGGTTACATTGGATTTCAAGGAGTGAACCATGAAACACATCGCCGTCTACCCCGGAACTTTCGACCCCGTGACGAACGGTCATGTCGATTTGGTAGAACGCAGCCTCAGGATTTTCGACGAGCTGGTCGTGGCTGTCGCTGCGAACCCGAAGAAACAGCCGCTCTTTTCACTCGATGAACGCATTGACCTCTTCAGGAAGGCGATCTCGCGATACAGACGGGTAAAAATTGAAGGTTTTGACGGTCTTCTGGTTGATTACGTTCGCGAGAAGAAGGCGGTGGGCATCATTCGGGGTCTCCGTGCAGTATCGGATTTCGAGTACGAGATGCAGATGGCCCTGATGAATCGGAGGCTGGATAGTGATATTGAGACGGTCTTTCTCATGCCGAACGAGGAGTATTCCTTCATCACGTCGACGATTGTAAGGGAAGCTGCCAGCTATGGGGGCGATGTATCCAGCCTCGTGCCAAAAGTAGTGGTGGAGAAACTAAGAAAAAAGTTTGGGAAGTAGGGTCAGTTGCTTCACGCAGCTGCGGAAGACACTGGGAGACAGAAGAAAACGTGCACCATCGCGTTTAAAGAGCAAATGAACTGGTACAGTCGACTGCTCCTTGGCAATAAGCGTCCCGGCTGGCATCTGCTCTCCTTCGGCAGGCAATTTCCCCGCCTCCCCCGGTTCCATGCCGTTTGACAAGTTATCCCTTGCTGTTTTGCCTCCAGCCTTATAGCTATCTAAATATATTATAAGATATAGTATTCTATAATAAATTAATACACCGAGGAGCATTGCGTGCCCGCCTCCTAGAGTATCTTTTGAATAATCTCACCGAGGAGTTCGTCATCATCCAGGATAAGAATAGTGTTTCAGAATTGTTTTCTTGGCTAGCATTGAGCAATCTCGATTCGAAGCAGGCCATTTTAAGGCCAAAAGATAAATTGAGGACGTTAGGCCACTGTCTCAATTTCTGTTTATTCTTGACATGGTCGCCGAAAATTTGTATTTTGGCGTAATATACTAAAGTATTGAAATCAATGTATCGGCACGGGGTGAGTAATGGGGGACTTGTGTAAGAGCACTGAGTGCAGTTATGCAGGCTATTGTCAGCGCAGCGGAAGATGCCCTAACGTGACAAAAGAGACGAAAAAGGGAATTGCCAACAGCGTGGCTCACATTGTCTGCAATGATTGGCAAATATTCCCGTTATCGAGCATGCTAGAGAGTGACGGCAGGCGTCTGGAGAAAGTAGTTCAGGAAAAACAAAAAGCGGAAGGTTGCGACCCCTGTTTCAAATCTCCGTACTGATACCTCCCGGCACAGTCTGCTCGATCCAGGACGCACCTTTTTCATGTTCTTCCCTCCTCTGGCATCATTTTTCTAATCTTTGTCTCATAGCCTCGTAGAGAATTACCGCGGCGGCCGTTGCCACGTTTAGTGAATCGATTGTTGCGGCAACGGGAATGCGGACACGAAAATCAATGTCGTCCACGAGGTCCCAGGGCAGACCTGTAGCCTCCTGCCCCAGAAGCACGACCGTCGGCCTTGTGAGATCGACGTCGAAATGAGTCATTTCTCCGCTCAGGACAGTTGCCGCAGTCTGGAAACCTTTCTCCCTGCTTTTTCTGATGAACATCGTTACGTCCCCCACAGGCACGACCGGAAGGCGCAGGATACTGCCCATCGATGCGCGCACCGCTTTTGCATTATACGGGTCAACGGTGTTTGGTGTCACGGCTACGCCTGATGCGCCCGCTGCTTCCGCGGTCCGGATAATGGTGCCAAGGTTTCCAGGGTCCTGGAGCCGGTGCGCGAGTACCACCATACCTGCCTTATCAGCAAGAAGCGCGTCTTCAGAATATTGTTTCATCGTGACTACGGCCATGACTGGCTGGGGGGTTTTGCTGTCCGATAAGGTGTCCATCAGACGCTCCGATATCCAGAGAATCTCGATGCCTTTGCTCTCCGCCTGTTTGAGCACCCCTTTTCCGTGGTGCTGAACGAGCGAAGGGGTGGCTACGACCATTTTGACTCTGGTGTCTAGACGGAGCGCCTCCTCGACCATCTTGACGCCTTCAATTAGGAAGACCTGTTCTTTTTTCCGATGCCTCGGATCGGCGAGCAAATGAATATTTTTTATCGTGGCATTGTCTTTGCTGGAGATAGGTGAATGTGGGGTTGTCCTGTGCATGCGTGAAAGTATAGCATTAAAGCGGGAAGAATCGAACAGAAAAATCGGAATTGCCCATCCCGGAAGAGAGGGGAGAATGCCGCTATATTCTTAGAATGCGGAATCGCTCCTGGTATTGCCGCTCCAGGTCCTGCCACTGTTTAAGCGATTCGTAGCTGCTTTCCCACGCCGTGTAATCATCTTTGAATTCACTGTCCCTGTCCAGGGTTCCGCTCCGGTATTCCTCGATGAACGATGCCGTGCTCTTCTTGTGTTTTCGCTCCATCATGTCGAGAAATTTCACGATTTTCCTGATAGTATTCCCGCAAACTTTGAGTTCCCGCAGTAGAGATACTTCGAATTCATCGGTATGCATGAGGTCTCCCCGTCCTGGCAAGGATACCTTATTACAAAGTTTCGCGAAAAACAAGGTGAAAAAAGAATATACTTGACAGAATTGGTCAAGTTTGTTATCGTTAGGTTAGCGGTAGACGGGACAGAAGAAGTCCTGTTTCTCTCCGACCAAGCGGAAGCCGGATGGGGAAGACGATCATGAAGTTGTCCACGAAGGGAAAATACGGAGTGCGGGCCGTCTTCGAGATCGCCCGCCATTACGGCAAAGGGCCGATCACTATCAAGGAAATCGCCGGTCGCCAGGGCATTTCCTTTTCCTATCTTGAACAGATCCTGCACAAACTGGGGAAAGCAGGCGTAATCGAGAGCGTTCGCGGCCCCGCGGGCGGCTACCTGCTGGCCCGCAAACCTGCGGAGCTTACGATCGGAGATATCGTCCGGACGCTTGAGGGGCCCATTGCATTGACTCATTGCCTGGAGCCCGGAGAACCGGGCGACTGCAATCAGGCCGACGACTGCGTGGCGCGGATGGTATGGGTAAAAGTGGGGGCCAAGATTGAAGAGGCGCTTGACAGTATCAGCTTCAACGATCTGCTGCTTCAGGAAACGCAGAAAACACACGTCCTTCTGAGGCCCCGCAAGAAGATCGCAATGACAGGGAAGGGGGTATGTTAACGTGAGAAGAGTGTATCTTGATCATGCAGCCACGACGCCGGTTCACCCGAAAGTGCTTGAGGCGATGATGCCTTATTTTTCGGGCAAGTTCGGCAACCCTTCGAATCTGCACGACATCGGCAGGGAAGCGAAAAACGCCGTTGAAGAGGCGCGGGCAAAAACCGCGTCGCTCATCGGGGCGAAGCCAGAGGAAGTTTTTTTTACATCCAGCGGTGCGGAGTCAAATAATTTCGCGCTCAAGGGCATTGCCCAGGCAAACAGCCAAAAGGGCAAGCATATTATCGTATCACAGATCGAGCACTTCTCGATCCTCCACCCTGCGAAAACGCTTGAAAAGTCGGGTTTCACCGTTACCTATCTCCCGACCGACAGACAGGGTCTCGTGAACCCGGACGATGTATCCAGGGCGATCACAAAGGACACCATTCTTGTTTCGATCATGCATGCCAATAACGAGATCGGGACGATTCAGCCGATCGAGGAAATATCGAGGATCACAAAGGAGAGAGGCGTCCTCTTCCATTCTGACGCAGTCGCGACCACCGGTTGGATACCGGTGAATGTTCAGTCCCTCGGCGTGGATTCGCTTTCGCTCTCGGGACATCAATTCTACGGGCCCAAGGGGGCATCGGCGCTTTACATACGCAAGGGCGTACGGGTCAAACCACAGATTGAAGGCGGCATCCAGGAGGATGGACGCAGGGCAGGAACCGAGAACGTTCCCGGGATCGTGGGGCTCGGCAGAGCTGCGGAACTCGCGGAAGCGGAGATCGAGCACCGGATGGCTTATCTCGCGCCGCTGCGCGACCGACTGCAACAGGGCCTTTTAGACAAGATCGACCATCTGGTCGTCAACGGTCACGCTACGAAAAGGCTGCCGCAGAACCTGAACATTTCCCTCTGGTATGTCGAGGGAGAATCCATGCTTCTGTTCCTGAACATGGAAGGTGTCTCGGTATCGAGCGGTTCGGCATGCACATCGCGTTCCCTCAAATCGTCGCATGTTCTGGCCTGCATCGGAACCGACGCGGCGGTTGCGAATGGAACACTTCTGCTGTCACTCGGCATGGGCAATACGGCTGAAGACATAGATTACGTTATAGAGAAGCTGCCTCCCATCGTGAAACGGCTGCGGGAAATGTCGCCTCTCTATGAAGACATGATTAAAAAAGAAAAAGTCCGGTGAGGAGGAATCTATGGAACAGTATAGTTCAAAAGTGATGGACCATTTCGCCCATCCGCACAACGTGGGCGAGATTGAGAATGCCGACGGTGTGGGAACGGTAGGGAATCCCGTATGCGGCGACGTGATGCGCCTCTATATCAAAGTCGAAGGAAATGTCATTGCTGATGCGAAGTTCAAGACTTTCGGTTGCGGCGCTGCAATCGCGACCAGCAGCATGGTAACCGATCTGGTAAAGGGAAAGACCATTGACGAGGCGTTGAAGATTTCAAATGCCGCGGTGGCTGAGGCGCTCGGAGGGCTTCCGAAGGTGAAAATGCACTGCTCCGTGCTGGCCGAAGAAGCGCTGAAATCGGCGCTTGACGATTATTACAAGAAAAAAGGAATTCCTTCTCCCGTGAAAATGCCCGCAGAGCCGGGGCATGAACATGACCTGGAGTGATAATCTTACGGAGTGTGGATTTAGGATTGAAGATTGACAAGGGCACAAGGGAATCTGCAATCCTGAGTCGGAAATGGTCTGGTTATGGATATCAAAGACATCAAACCCGACGTTGTTCTTGACTGTGTTGGGCTGGCGTGCCCGATGCCGATTTTCAAAACCTCGAATAAGATCAAGGAGCTGCAGTCCGGGCAAGTGCTTGAGATTCAGTCAGACGACGACGGCATTGAAAAAGACATGCCCGCGTGGTGCAAGATGACGGGCAACGAATATCTCGGTCTCACCAAGGAGAACGGCGAATACCGGGTCTTTGTGAAAAAGAAATAGCCGATTTTTCCGTACGGAGCCATTTATAGACGAGTCCGGGTGGCCGGAGGTGCATCATACGAATTGCTCTCCGGAGGAAGACGCTTGCCTGTAGCGGCTTCAGGTGTTCACCACTGATCCTTCTTGCCTGCCGACGATCTGCCGGGAGGAGTAGCTGGTTGTCCGCTGTGACGATTCATTTTGCCTCTTCTCTGCTTTGAACTCATCCCACACGAGTGAATACAGCCCCTGTCCCGCACCTTGTCGGGGAATAGGCCAACCTTGGCAGAGCGGAAATAAACAACAAACACGTTATTTGTATCTCTGTTTCGTCCGCTTTTGCGTTTGACAAGGCGAAAACGATAGTTTATTATCACTGCACGAAAGCGATGTCCCTGCAGTCTAAGCGAGCCGGCATGATGCACAACGATTTTCCCCGGCAATACTTCGGTGACCCCCGTCGTTACTTTCCCCCAATGAGGAGGGAAGGTGGGAAGCATTTTTCAAAAGGAGCATGATGCAGACCATAGCGTCACTCAAAGAAGGCGACTGGGTCGAGGAAATCTATCTCGTCACGTCGAAACAAGTGTCGACAGCCAAGAACGGCGTCACGTACCTTTCGATCAAGCTCTCGGACAAAACGGGGGAGATCGACGGCAGATTGTGGGACAATGCAGATGAGGTGGCCGGGAAGTTCGAACGGGAGGATTTCGTTCGCATCAAGGGCATGGCGTCGAACTATCAGGGATCGATGCAGATCAAGATGAAGACGCTCGAAAAAGTTGACGACTCCCGCGTGGAGATCGCCAACTTTATCGAAGCATCGCCGCGGAACATCGAGGAGATGGTGAAGGAACTCCGCGCGGTTGCATCCGCGGTGAACAACGTCCACCTTCGGCAGCTCATGAGCGCCTTTCTGAATGACTCGTCATTTATGGAGGCATTCAAGCGTGTACCTGCCGCAAAGACACTCCATCATAATTACATCGGCGGACTTCTGGAGCATGTCCTGGAACTCATCAGCCTTGCACGGGATGTGGCGAAACACTTTCCCTCGGTCGATCTCGACCTGCTGACCGTCGGCTCTTTTCTTCACGACATCGGCAAGGTCCGCGAGCTGACCGTGAGAAAATCAATCGGCTATACGACAGAAGGTCGTCTGCTCGGTCATATCTCGCTGGGTTATGAGATGATCACCGGGAAAATCAATGCCATTCCGGGATTTTCTCCGGAGCTTGCCATGCTGCTCAAGCATATCATGTTGTCCCATCATGGCGAGTATGAATTCGGTTCTCCCAAGCGGCCCAAGATTCAGGAAGCCATCATCATCAACTACCTGGACGATCTGTCGGCAAAAATCAACAACTTCCAGGCTACATTGAAAAAAGAAAACGTGGCTGCCGGCGAGTGGACCGCGTTCAATAAAATGCATGACCGGTATCTCTACCGGCAACTGGCCTATACCTCGCCGGCAGGGGACACCGACGAGACCGAGGAAAAAAGAGCGTCCGGCGCCAAAGCCAGGAAGGGCCAGAACGACACGGGATCCGATTCTTCGGGCAAGCTGCCGCTTGATATTTGATGAGATGTTGAGGATCATCCTGAAGCAAAAACGATTCCAGACATACCGACTTGACGTTATACAATCTTGGGTCTAACTGCAGTTGATAGTGATGATGGGAAATTTTAAGATAAGGGGTTTTCATGTTCGGCGTTCTTCGCAGCCTGAATGACGGGCTTGCAAAAACAAGAAAAAATCTGACCGATAAAATCGGCAAGCTGGTCCTCGGTGAGAAAATTGATGAAACATTCCTCGGAGAACTTGAAGAGGCGCTGATCTCCGCCGATGTCGGCATCGAGACTTCATCGATCGTGCTCAGGGACCTGAGGGAGCGCTTCAAGCGCAATGAGCTCCTCTCTCCACAGCAGGTAAAGGACCGGCTTAAGCAAATCCTGATCGAAATCCTGTCTGCGCAACCTTCGACCTTTTCCCTCAATGCCACCCCTGCTGTCGTGCTTGTTGTTGGCGTAAACGGAACGGGAAAAACAACCACGATCGGCAAGCTGGCCTTCCGGCTTCGGGCGGACGGGAAAAAAGTCATGCTCGCGGCGGGAGACACATTCCGTGCCGCAGCGTCCGAGCAGCTTTCGATCTGGGGTGAGCGCTCCGGCATCCCGGTGATCAAACACAAGGAGGGAGCCGATCCGGGCGCCGTCGTGTTCGATGCTGTTACGGCCGCGAAAGCCCGTGCTGTCGACGTGCTCATTGTGGATACCGCCGGCAGACTGCATACGAAGTCGAACCTCATGGAGGAGCTCAAAAAAGTGAATCGCATTCTGTCGCGCGAGTTGCCGGGCTCCCCCCACGAGACCCTCCTCGTCCTTGATGGGAACACGGGCCAGAATGCGCTTGTGCAGGCAAAAATGTTCAATGAAGCGGTCGGCATTACCGGCGTCGTGCTCACGAAGCTCGATGGCACGTCCAAAGGCGGCATCGTGTTTGCCATCAACAAAGAGCTCGGGATCCCGGTAAAGTTTGTGGGAATCGGCGAGGCGATCGAGGATCTGAAGAATTTTGATCCGAAAGAGTTCGTCAACGCGCTGCTGTGAGTTTGGGGGGTGGAAAGAGGCTCTTGACGGTCTCCCCACACCCGCTGCATGCAACGGAGAACCAATGGAACGTGTTCAGGTTGAGATCTACGGCCAAACATACAGCATAAAAGGAACGGACGATCCCGCCCGCATACGCGAGCTTGCCGCGTACGTCGATGCAAAAATGAAGGAAATCGAAAAGGGGACCGGGACTGTCGATTCCCTCCGGGTTGCGATCCTAACCGCGCTCACAATTACCGACGAGCTCTATCGTTTGCAAGAGCAATACAACGAACTCGGGATGACTGCTGATAATGCGGTGAATCGCCTCTTGGGCATTACAGCGCACATCGGGGAACCTTGTCAATGAACACACTCTCTCTCTGGTTAGCGGTGTGCTGAAGTTGTAAAGAATAGAATGTATGCAACTTGCTGATTGTACGCTTTTTTTAGGTGTTCCTGCCTGTTCGTCCACAACTTTTATTCTTGCCATTTGCTGTTGATTCTGGTATATATACATCAAGAATAAAAGAGAGTCCCCTGCTTTGCGCGTGATGGATATAACTTGTTCCTCGTGAAAAAAAATTAACGGGAGCTATCTTCTGGAAAGGGTGTGCATGCCCAGACAAGACTGGGAAGCCTGAACTTTTCAACATGGCGCCCACCTGGTATAGACCAGGAATCAAGTCTATCTACACGGCAAAAGCGGGGGATTTTTTATATAGAGTTTTTTGCATTATGGCAAGAAGCGATACAATCCTTCGGGCCATGCAGGAATCCTGATTAAATAACGAACAATAGCGCATGCTTGAAAGGGGCGAATGTAAGGAAGGCTCCGGCGCTTGTGATAGCTAAGTAACAGCGGTTTTCCGGTATTGAAAAGAGTCGGCGTATCAGTTTTGTTCCGGTCCTCAATACCGCAATACCGCGCGAAAATTGTTTAACCGGCTGGGAAACATATTAAGATCATGGGGAAATGCTCAAAAAATGCATATAGGCAACAAAGAGGGATATCGGGGTGTGGATTCCGGGTAATTGCCCATAGTGCTGACCATGTCAGCAGAGGCAGCCGTACGGTTCAATTTCCTGGAAAATCAACAAGTTCCCCGCATCGATTGTTTCCCCATGACTCATGGTGTCCTGATACGGTTTAAAGCAATCGTTTTCGTTCGCTATCGCGTGCCCGCCTAAGCCTTCCCGAAGTAATTCCGTTGGGCCTTAAGAACTTCAAAAAAAATGTTTCTCCGGAAACGGTATTCCCGGAACCGTCAGAGCCGCCGCTTGCATGGAAAATGCGTCCCCGCGACCTGGGCGAGTTCGTAGGGCAGGAGCATATTCTCGGCGCAGGCAAACTTCTGCGCAGGGCCATTGAAGCCGACCGCTTCATGTCGCTCATTCTCTATGGACCCCCGGGGGTGGGCAAGACGGCGCTGGCGCACCTGATTGCGGAGAAAAGCCGTGCTTATTTCGTGTCGCTCAACGCCGTTACCGCCGGAGTTGCCGATATTCGTAAGGTAACCCATGAGGCGGCTGAAGAGCGTGGCAGGAGCGGCAAAAGAACCATTCTGTTTATCGATGAGATCCATCGTTTTACGCGCGTGCAGCAGGATGCGCTCCTGCCCGATGTGGAACGGGGGAACATCACTCTCATCGGCGCATCAACGTCGAATCCCTTTTTCGCGATTATCCCCGCGCTGTCATCCCGCTCCCAGATTTTCGAATTCAAGCCCCTCAGGGACGAAGACGTCAAAAAGCTGATTCTTCGGGCGCAGTCGGACAAAGAGCGGGGACTCGGGAATCTTCAGATGCTGCTTACCGCCGAAGCTCTCGATTTTCTGGTCGCCCGATCGAACGGCGATGCGCGGCGCGCGCTGAATGCACTTGAGATCGGTGCGCTGTCTACCGCGCCGGCATCCGACGGCGTCGTTCACTACGATCTTCATGTTGCCGAGGAGTCAATCCAGAAAAAGGCGCTGGTTTACGATGAAGATGAGCATTATGACACGATTTCCGCCTTTATCAAAAGCATGCGGGGAAGTGATCCCGACGCGACACTTTACTGGATGGCGAAAATGATCGTCGCCGGTGAGGATCCCCTGTTTATCGCCCGCAGGATAGTGATAGCGGCGAGCGAAGATGTGGGGAACGCGGACCCCCGTGCAATCATGATCGCGACTGCCGCGTACCAGGCTGTGGAGCGCATCGGCATGCCCGAGGGTGCGCTTCCGCTGGCACAGGCCGCGACCTACATCGCGTCGGCGCCCAAAAGCAACGCGTCGTACCTCGGCATAAAGCAGGCGATGCAGGACATTGAAGAAGGCACGCTCCTGCCGGTTCCGGACCATCTGAAGGACGCCCATTACAAGGGCGCCGGACGGCTCGGCAGAGGCAGGGGATATAAGTATCCGCATGATTTTCCGGGCCACTATGTGGCACAGGACTACCTCCCGCAGAAGCGGGAGTATTACAAGCCCACGGAGCAAGGTGAGGAAAAGAGGATCAAGGAACGTCTTGCCGGGCTGAGAGGGAAACATCAGGAGGGCGTAAGATGATTGAGTATATTGTACTACTGGTGGCAGGACTGGCTGGAGGATTCGGTCTAGGTCTGCTGATCAAGGGAAAGGCAGCAGCGGGCAAGATCCGCGACGCCGAGGGAGAGGCGGCGAGGATCATTGCGAACGCCGAACGCGAGGCCGAAACAAAGCGCAAAGAGGTGATGCTCGAAGCCAAAGATAAACTCTACCAGTCGCGGGCGGATTTTGAAAAAGAAAACCGTGAAAAGCGGCAGGAGATCCAGAATCAGGAACGCCGGCTCACGCAGAAGGAAGAAAATCTTGAAAAGAAAGTGGATCTCGTTGAAAAAAGGGAGTCCGATGTTATCCGCCGTGAACGGGAGCTGACGGCGCGGGAAAAGGTTGCGTCCGAGAAGGAAGAGCGTTTTGAGAAGGGCCTTCGCGAGCAGCGTTTAATGCTCGAGAAGATTGCGAACATGACCGCGGAAGAGGCAAAACGCCAGCTCATGGTGTCCATGGAGGATGAAGCGAAGTTCGAGGCGGCCAAGACCATCAAGCGGATCGAGGACGAGGCCAAGGACGAGGCCGACAAAAAGGCGAAGAACATCATCAGCCTCGCGATCCAGCGCTATGCAAGCGATTATGTCGCCGAGGCCACGGTATCGGTTGTCAACCTCCCGAATGACGAAATGAAGGGCAGGATCATCGGCCGGGAGGGAAGAAACATCCGGGCCATCGAAGCGGCGACGGGAATCGACCTGATCATTGATGATACGCCGGAGGCGGTCATCCTCTCGTGCTACGACCCGCTTCGCCGGGAAATCGCTCGGCTGACCATCGAGCGGCTGATTCAGGACGGAAGGATCCATCCGGCGCGGATCGAGGAGATCGCAGAAAAGGTCAAGAAGGATCTCGATGTCACCATGAAAGAAGAAGGCGAGAAAGCAGCTTTCGATCTCGGCATTCACAACATGCATCCCGAGATTATCAAGCTCATTGGCCGCCTCAAATACCGGACGAGCTACGGCCAGAACGTGCTCATGCATTCCCGCGAGGTGGCCTATTTCGCAGGCATCATGGCAGCCGAATGCGGCGTGGATCAGAAGCTGGCGCGGCGCGCGGGCCTGCTGCATGATTTGGGTAAGGCCATCGACCACGAAGTGGAGGGAACCCATCCGCAGATTGGCGGCGACCTTGCAAAAAAATATGGTGAATCGGCCAAGGTGATCAATGCCATTATGACCCACCACGGCGATGGAGAACCGAACTGCGTCGAGTCCGTTCTCGTAGCGGCGGCAGATGCGCTTTCAGCGGGAAGGCCGGGCGTGCGCCGCGAGACGCTCGAGAGCTATCTTAAACGGCTTGAGCAGCTCGAGTCGGCGGCAAACTCATTCAAGGGCGTCGATAAGTCCTACGCCATTCAGGCGGGTCGTGAGATCAGGATTATTGTAAAGCCCGAGGATCTTTCGGACGCTCATTCAGCCCAGCTTTCACGGGACATCGCCAAAAAGATCGAGCAGGAACTCTCCTATCCCGGCCAGATCAAGGTAACGGTTGTCCGGGAGAGCAGATATGTGGAGTACGCGAAGTAGAAAGAAACAGAAGACATGCATGAGGCGGCAGATGACAGACAGGGGAAGGACTCGCGGGTTTGCCCCCGTCCCTCCTTTGTTGTCTGATTTCTCGGGGGTTCATTGAAGGTTCTCTTTATTGGCGACATCATAGGCGAGCCGGGCAGGAAGATGGTTCGGGCGAAGATGCGGGATCTCACGGACGCGCATCGCCCCGATCTCGTGATCGCCAACGGCGAGAATGCCGCGGGCGGGTTCGGGATAACGTCAGAGATTGCAGAAGAATTGTTCTCCCTGGGGATTCATGTACTCACCTCGGGCAACCATGTGTGGGACAAAAAAGAGATCGAGCCTTATCTCACGAAACAGGATCGGCTCATCAGGCCCGCCAACTATCCATCAGGGAACACGGGATACGGAAGCGTGGTCATATCCACGAGCTCTGGCAAGGCGGCTGTTTTGAACCTTGAGGGGAGGGTATTCATGTCGAACCTAGAAGATCCCTTTCGTGTTGCAGAGCGCGAGATCGCGAAACTCAAAAAGGAAACGCCCGTGGTGATCATTGATTTCCACGCGGAAGCGACATCGGAAAAAATCGCCCTTGCCTGGCACGTCGACGGTCAGGCGAGCGCCGTTATCGGAACTCATACCCATGTTCAGACCGCCGACGAGCGCATTCTGTCGCTGGGGACGGCGTTCATCACCGACGCGGGCATGACGGGACCGACGGACTCCGTCATCGGGGTGAAGAAGGAACAAGCCATAGCGCGTTTTTTATTCCAAACACCGCATCGATTCGAGATCCCGAAAGGCCCTGTTCATCTGGATGCCGTTGTCATCGAGGTTGACGGCGTAACGGGAAGGGCAGCTTCTATCGAAAGAATCCACCTGAAATCGTAAGGTCACCAGCCATGGGTCAAGGAACAAGCATGACTCACATCGCAACGGTCACGCAGCTCACTCACCAGATCAAGACCCTCCTCGAGGGCACATTCTCGGATATCTGGGTCGAAGGGGAGATTTCGAATCTCAGCATTCCCCAGTCCGGACATGCCTACTTTACGCTGAAAGACGAGCATAGCCAGATTCGGGTGGTGATGTTTCGATCGGCGCAGCGGTTTCTCAAATTCACCCTCCAGCACGGCATCCAGGTCATCTGCCGCGGCAGGATAAGCATCTACGAGCCGCGTGGGGAGTACCAGCTTATCGTCGATTATATCGAGCCGAAAGGCGTGGGCGCGCTTCAACTGGCCTTTGAACAGCTCAAGGCGAGGCTTGAGAAGGAAGGGCTTTTCGATCTCGATCACAAAAAAGCGCTGCCAATCCTTCCTCGGAGCATCGGCATCGTCACGTCTCCGACCGGCGCTGCCATCCGTGACATGCTGCGCGTGATCAAGCGGCGTCACCCGAAGATGCGCATCCTCATTTATCCTGTTCCTGTACAGGGAACCGAAGCCGCGCCAGCCATAGTAGAAGCATTACGCCATTTTAACAGCGTAGGGAACGTGGACGTCATCATCGTGGGGCGCGGCGGCGGATCGCTGGAAGATCTGTGGGCTTTCAACGAGGAAACAGTAGCCCGCGCCATTTATGCATCAGCCATTCCCATCATATCCGCAGTCGGACACGAGACCGATTATACAATAGCAGACTTCGTGGCAGATTTGCGCGCGCCGACTCCTTCAGCGGCGGCCGAGATGGTTGTGGAAAGCGAAGCGGCATTCCTGGAGAACCTTTCCACGTTGCAATCCAGCCTGAGGAGAAGCATCAGGCAGACACTGGAGCGGGGGCACGCGTTGCTCCGCGAGCAAATGCGGTTTCTCGGTGATCCGCGCAGAAGATTGGATCAGTTCAGCCAGCGTGTCGACGATTTACTGCACCGCATCACGCTGGAGCTTCAGCACCGCCTGCGCCGCGAGAGCAGCCGCTTGAGCACCGTGAGCGCGGGATTGGACCACTTGAACCCCCTGAGCATCCTCTCCAGAGGATACAGCATAACAAAAACTCATCCCGCAGGGGCCGTCATAAAAGATGCCGGTATGGTTCAGACAGGAGACATGATCAGCACGAGATTGCACAAGGGAGAGGTCTTGTCGAGAGTGGAACGGACAGATGCTGAAATCCGCAATTAGGAAAATCGGACACGATTGACGATCCCTTGTACCCAGGCCGTACCCTCTCTGCAAGCAGGGAGTTCCAGCGTTGCAGAAAACGATATGGTGTCGCGTGAGGGAAGCCGAATTTTTTCTTCGGTGTTTTTTGTTTGTGTCTTTTGACACGTTTGCATAATTGTGCTACCTTATAACCTATGCCCGAAGAGCTCAGACAAGCCGAAGCGCTTTCTCCCGAAATCCAGGATGTTATGCGAAGCCTCATCTCCGCCATACGGGCTGTTAAACTCTATCCTCCCAATAATCCTATTTATTCACAATCGGTAAAAAAATCCTATGAAGCACTTTCCCGTTTTCTGGTCGAAGCGCCGGAATACAACGTGGGGGTGCAAAAAATAAACTTCACCTATCATCACACGCCGATCGGAAGGGACGCTCAACTGAACAAGGCCATTGCCCAAGACCTCTATGCAAAAGGGATTCGGGAAATTGTGTTCAGCGCCGGGTTGACGGAACAAGAGCTGATGGATTTCTGCCGGGCCCTTGCTCTCTCTGCTGAAGAGCTCGCGATAAAGAGTGGAATATCATCGATCCTCTGGGAAAAAACGGCGTCGCATATCAAGGTAACCGAATCAGGGCTTGACGAAGTCATTACGACCATTGCGGACAGCAGGTGGGAGGCCACGACCCCAGCCACATCCGCCGCCGGCACCCAACTGGACAAGGAGAGAAAAAAGGCGGAGGTACCGAGCAAGACGCTGGTATTGGGAGATCTCTTAAGCGATCCTTCAAGGTTTGGTGACAACATGCTCGAACTCGCAAAACAGACCAAAGCCGAGCATGAAAGCGTGGAGGATCGCCTTTTCACCCTGTATCAGGAAGCAGGGCAGAGGATCCGGCGAGAGCAGCCGAGCCATATCGAGGCTCTCTTTGAAGGCCTGGCCAAATCCGCCATCTCTCTTGAGCAGCCTTACCGCGAGGTGCTCATCGGAGGCAAGCTGTACGGGGACATGGATACCGATCTGGCCGCAGAGCAGGAGCCCGAGCTTGGAAATCAGCTGCCCAGCGTGCTCCAGGAGATTCAGACGGGGCGTTTTTCCAATGCCTGGACCGTCCAGCAGGTAGCGTCGCTCCTGAAAAAATCATCGTCGAAGAAAATCGAGCCGGCGACGCCGCCAGTTTCTGCAGCCTCGCTTGTGGCGGTGCCGATACCAGGCGACCTGGATGATATCGCACGCCAACTGTCGGAGTACAGCCCGGAAGAAATGGTGGAACTCAAGGCATTGGGCGAAGCGGGCATGGAGAAGGACGTCGTCGAAGGGGCCATCCGGACGCTCATTCACCTGATTCCGATCGTGAAAAATCCGCAGCACGCGGAACCGTCTGAACAGGAAATCAATTTCTTTTCCGGAATTATTCACCAGCTTGAGGAATTGCTCGCTTATCTTCTGAGCAAAAAGGAATACGAGCAAGCGGCAAAAATCATCCGTGCTTTTCAAATTCCCGTTGACCCCGCATTCAAGCCAAGAATGGCGGAGGCCCTCAAGAAGACAGGCTCAAAAACGACCATTATCGCCGCGATCGGTGAATTGCGGAAGAACGCGAAGAGTTCTTCCGCATATGAAAATGCATATGCGTATGTGTCTATCCTCGAACGGGAAACTACCGAAGTCCTCCTAGAGCTCATGGCCGAGGAGAAAGACCGATCGGCAAGAATCTTTTATCTTGATCTGGTCAAGGATGTGGGAAGAAACCAGATAACACTGCTCGGGGAGCGCCTCTTGGACGGGCGCTGGTACTTTGTGCGTAACATCGTGAGCATCCTGGCTGATAATAAAACGGATCAGGCTATTGCGCTTCTCCGAAGGGCCGCGGATCACACAAACGCAAAGATACGCCAGGAGGTCATCAAGGCTCTGTTCTCGATCGGCGGGAAAAAATCGGCCGGCATCCTGGCCAAATTCCTGCGGGACCGGGACGAGGACGTTCAGATAACGGCCATTCGCGCCTTCGCGGACTTTCCCGGTATCGGCGCGGAGGAGTCAGCCCCTTTGGTGGCCTATCTGGATGGCCGGGATCTGAAAAAAAAGGACCAGGAACTCACGCTCGAGGCCATCAAGGCCCTGGGGAGAATCGGCGGCCGGGACGCAGTGGAATTTCTGAAATCATATACGAGGATTCGGTGGTGGAAACCAAGAAAATTACAGCGGGAGCTTCGCGACGCCGCAAATAGGTCCATAGAAGAAATTTCGAGGAGACAGGGCAATGGCGGACGGCCATGACGAGAGCCGCGGAGATGCGAAGCAGTCGTTCTATGCCAAGCAGCAGCTGATCGGCTCGGCCAGATCGGCGTTTCAACTCCTCTCGGCGGTCATTAAGAACGCAGCACTCTATCCCGAGGCCCATCCCTCCCTGCTGACTTCCGCGGACAAGTTCCGCGGCAAGATCGAGCAGTTGCTGGAGAACCGGAAGGAAGTCGCCTTCTATTTTGTGGGAGGAGAACTCTTTTTTGAGACGTTTTCCATCCCGATCGACCAGGGGCTGTCGCTGCTGATGGAGCAATTCTCCAGCAGGGATGTCGGCGGGTTGGCTTTCAAGCCGGGGCTCACGTCCCCGGAGCTCATCCAGCTTGCTGCGCTCATGAACAAGGAACCCGATGTTCTCTCCGGCCAGGAAGGCGGTAATGAGGTGATTGCGAAGCAGGGAATCACGCATGTCGAGCTTCACCGGATTCTTCTCGTTGACAAGGATACAGGAAATGCGATTAAGGAAGGGAAGAAAAAAGCCTCTGAAATGTACAAGGATGCCATGGACGCCGTCAAGGAAATGGTGCAGGCGGTGCAGCAGGGAAGGGTGTCCAGCCTGCGCAAGATGAACACGATGGTCCAGAGCATGGTTGATTATGTTCTGGAAAACCGGGACGCCCTCATGGGTCTGTCCTGCATAAAAATGTACGACGAATACACCTTCGTCCATTCGGTCAATACCTCGATTCTCGCAGTTGCCCTCGGCTCCTTTCTCTCCTTTGACAAACAGCAGATTGCCGCGCTCGGCGTCGCCGCGCTTATGCATGATATCGGAAAAGTGGACGTTCCCCATGAGATTATCAACAAACCAGGCAAACTCACCTTCGAAGAGTGGGAGCAGGTTAAACGCCATCCTGTCGAGGGTGCGCTGCTTCTCGCCGATGTCCCGGGAGTGTCCAAGCTGGCAATGGTGGCCGCTTTCGAACATCACCAGCACGGCAGCCAGGGCTATCCGAAGGTGGGAGACAACGTTCAACGGCATCCCTTTTCACAGATCGTATCGCTTGTCGATGCCTATGAAGCGCTAACGGCCGCCCGCGTGTACTACAGCGCCCAGATGCCGGTCGACCAGGCGATCAGGGTTCTTTTGGCGAAGCGTGGCTCCGCCTTCCATCCCATCCTGGTCAAGGCATTTGTCAATATGACAGGTCTCTTCCCGATCGGCACCATCCTCAAGCTGGACACGGGGGAGTTTGGGTTGGTTCGACACCAGACGCGCGATCTCATGAGGCCGCGCGTTCTGCTGCTTACCAAATTCGATGGATCGGAAAAGGACACAGGAACAGAGACGAGCCTTCTGGAAACAGCGGGCGGCAAATACAAGCGTTCGATAGTCGGCACCATCAATCCCCACGATATGAAAATCAACTTAAAGAAATATCTGGGGTAGCCCTTTTCGGGCGAAGTTCCTCACCTGCCGGGGGGCCTGACAGCTTATACCGGCAAAGGAGCATTTATGAAAATTCTGCTCGTTTATCCCAAGTATCCCGAGACCTTCTGGAGTTTTAAGTATGCGCTGAAGTTCATTTCTAAGAAAGCAAGCCTTCCCCCGCTTGGACTTTTGACTGTTGCGGCCATGCTGCCGGCAGAATGGGATCTCCGGCTCATCGATAAAAACGTCAAGGCTCTCACCGACGCTGATTTATACTGGGCTGACTACGTATTTTTGAGCGCCATGTCCATTCAGCGAGAGTCGACCGAGTCCATCATCAGGCGGTGCAAGTCGCGGGGGGTGAAAATCATTGCTGGCGGCCCCCTCTTTACGTCGATGCCCGAGGAGTTCCCGGAGGTCGATCATCTCGTCCTGAACGAGGCCGAGATAACTCTGCCGCTGTTCCTCGAAGATCTGAAACAGGGAAAGCCCCAGCGGATCTACGCATCTCCCCAGTGGGCGGACATCACGACCACTCCTATACCCCGCTTCGATCTTCTGGACAAGCGAAAATATGCCTCCATGAACATCCAATATTCCCGGGGTTGTCCCTTTGAATGTGACTTCTGCAACATCACGGTACTCTATGGCCGCAAACCGAGAACCAAAAACGCGGTTCAAGTCCTGGCGGAGTTGGAGGCGCTTTACTCCCAGGGATGGCGGGCTGGAGTGTTTATCGTTGACGACAATTTTATTGGGAACAAGGGCAAACTGAAAAAGGAGGTCCTCCCCGCCATTATCGAATGGATGGATAAACGAAAGCATCCTTTTACGCTTTACACCGAGGTATCGATCAATCTGTCGGATGATGCGGAACTGATGAGACTCATGGCGAGGGCCGGGTTTGACCAGGTGTTCGTGGGCATTGAATCACCGAACGAAGAAAGCCTCGCCGAGTGCAGCAAGCTCCAGAACCGGAACCGCGATCTTATAGCCTGCGTCCGGAAGATCCAGCAGGCGGGGCTCGAAGTGCAGGCAGGCTTCATCGTCGGCTTCGATAAGGACCCCGCGACGATCTTCAACCGTCTTATCGGGTTCATCCAGGAGAGTGGAATCGTCACGGCCATGGTGGGGCTTCTAAACGCTCCCCATGGCACCAAGTTGTACCACCGGATGAAAGAGGAGGGGAGACTCACGAAGTCAGCGACGGGCGATAATACGGATTTTTCAATCAACTTCGTGCCCAAGATGAGCACCGAAACCCTGCTGAACGGCTACCGCACGATTTTGCGGACCATCTATTCGCCGAAGCACTATTATGCACGCGTGAAAAAGTTTCTCCAGGAGTACCGTCCCGCGAGGCAGCGGAAGCTCCGTCTCCCGGTTACCCATGTCATGGCCCTTATGAAGTCCATGATTCGGCTCGGCATCGTGGGAAGGGAGCGTTTCCATTACTGGAAGCTGTTCTTCTGGTCACTCTTCAGGCGGCCTCGGCTGTTGCCGCTTGCAATAACCCTCTCGATCTACGGGTTCCATTTCCGTAAGGTATTCAGACACCACGAAAAGCTGCGTTCTCAGAGAAGCTAGGGCTCTTGTTTCCTGTCCGGATATTTGCGAAAAAAGAGAAAATTGAACCGCATGCTAAAATAAAAAAAGCTTCCCCTCGATCGTGCGTAGTGCGAAAACAGAATGATCTGTATCTCTCTGCAAAAATCCGCGGCCAACCGCTGTTTTTTAAGGTTGAGGTATACAACATGATCGCCGTACCGCTATGACCTCCTACCCCATAGACAACATTCTCCCCGAACTGAAAGAGGCGGTCCTGCACAGACCCTCGGTCATTCTGCATGCGCCGCCCGGAGCGGGGAAGACCACCCGCGTACCACTCGCACTGCTCGAGGTGATCCCTCGCAATCGGGGCCGCATCGTCATGCTCGAGCCGCGCAGGATCGCAGCGGTGTCTGCGGCACGATGGATGGCGGTAACGCTCAATGAACAGACAGGGGAAACGATCGGCTATGCAATCCGCTTTGACGCGAAAATATCCGAAAAGACCCGGGTCGAGGTCGTAACCGAAGGCATTCTGACGCGCCGGATCCAGTCCGACCCCGGGCTCAACAATACGGCAATGGTCATCTTCGATGAATTCCACGAACGCAGTATTCATGCCGACCTGGCGCTGGCGCTCTGTCTCGATATCCGCAGGGAATTGCGGCCTGACCTGAAAATCCTCGTCATGTCGGCCACGCTGGACTACGGCCCCCTCGCGGCGATGCTCGGTGCCGCCCCCGTCATCACTTCCTCTGGAAAGGCGTACCCCGTTGCCGAGCGCTATCTCACAGAAAAGGCTGGACCCCTGCCGGAGCGGATTGCGTGGGCGATCAGGACCGCATTGAAAGAGACTGAGGGAGACATCCTCGTGTTTCTTCCGGGATCGGCCGAGATACGGGCGTGCATGAAGGAGCTCGACGAGGCTCCCGATATTCTTGAGAACCGTGTTTCAGTCCACGCGCTATACGGAGATCTTGCGTTCGAGGAGCAGGAGCGAGCAATCATGCCTTCCCGGGATCACCGAAAAATTGTCCTTGCCACGAATATCGCCGAAACAAGTCTGACCATTCAGGGCGTACGGGCCGTGGTCGACAGCGGACTCACGCGCATGCTCCGGTATGATCCCGCCACCGGAATGAACCGCCTCGTCACCGTGGCCCTTTCGCAGGCATCGGCGGAACAGCGAAAAGGAAGGGCGGGAAGGCTTGGACCGGGGGTGTGCTATCGTCTGTATGCTCCTCAGGAGTTGCGCAGCATGTCGGCGTTTGCTAAACCGGAAATACTGGTGTCCGATCTCGCTCCGCTTGCGCTGGAACTCGCAGCTTGGGGCGTGAAAGACACGCGGATGCTGTCCTGGATCGATGTGCCGCCGGCGGCTTCCTGGGATAGCGGGTTGCAGCTTCTGGAAGACCTTGGAGCAGTCGATTCTTCGGGTTCGATAACGCCCGTCGGCCGTGCGATGGTGCGGCTTCCCCTTCATCCCAGGCTTTCCCGTCTCATGACGAGGGCTCAGGAACTGGGTTGCGTTCGTCTCGGAGCGGACCTAGCCGCCATTCTTACGGAGCGGGACTTATTCCGGCAGCGGACATCGTACGGCAAATACGACGAACAGGATGTTTCGGAAAGGGTCGAAGCATTATGGAAATGGAGAGCGGGAGAGGAACCGCGGGAAGGTGTTGATCCCACAGCGCTTCGATCCATAGAAAGGACATCAAAACAGCTCCTGCGTATGAGGGAAAACCTGTCGGATGGGGCTGTTCCAGACCGGCTGGATCAGGACATGGTATCGCGGCTTCTGCTCTGCGCCTTCCCGGACCGTATCTGCAAACGGCGCGAGGAAGGGGGCGGCCGTTTTGTCCACAGCCGGGGGCGGGGTGTGCGCCTCTCACGGGAGAGCCAGTTGGGCAGCAGCCCCTATATCATCGCCGTGGCTGTCGACGCCGGAGAAAAAACAGAAGGTTTTGTTCATATCGCTGCACCGGTTACGGAAGAGCTCATCAGAACCGAATGCGCGGGGCGCATTGAAACTGCCAGAAGAGTGGAATGGGACAGGAAGGAGAACAGGATAGCAGCCGCACGAGAAGAGCGGCTGGAAACCCTGATCCTGTCAAGAAAACCGTTCACCCCGACCGACGAGGAAGCCGCACCCATTGTGTGCGATGCGATCCGGGAGAATTGCGAACTGCTTCCTTTCAGCGGGGAAGCCAGGCAATTTCTGGCCCGCGTAAGACTGATACGCAGTGCATATCCTGAAGAGGAATGGCCCGACCTGACCGAGGGAAAGCTTTTTTCCGGGCTTGAGGAATGGTTGCTGCCCTGGCTTGGGAAAACGCGCAGCGCTCATGACATAGCGGTTTTGGACATTCTGCCTGCGCTTAGGTCCCGGCTTTCGTGGGAACAGGCACGTCTCTTGGACGAGCGTGCGCCCTTGACGATTAGCGTTCCGAGCGGCAGCAGGATAGCGCTGGACTACTCGTCGGGGCAGCAGCCCGTTCTTGCCGTAAAGATTCAGGAGATGTTCGGACTTGCCGACACCCCCGCCGTAGCGGGCGGCAGGGTAAAAGTCCTCCTGCATTTATTATCCCCCGCGCGCAGGCCTGTACAGATCACGCAGGATCTCAAGGGTTTCTGGAATATCTCCTACCAAGAAATAAAAAAAGTCCTGAAAGGACGCTACCCGAAGCATCCCTGGCCTGAAGATCCATGGAATGCGGTTCCCACGCGAAAAACTAAACCGCAAGGGGCATAAGAGGCTTTTTTGGAGGATGAAGGGAAAGCGATAAAAAGGAGAGGGGGCGGAACGGATTCTGTTTTGTGTTTTCGTGGATGTTAGCAAACCTCGCTATTGTTGGACGAAGCGCAGTATTTGGGAGTGGTTCACAGGGAAGAGATTAGGCGCCTCCCGGGGATCTCCATGACATTTGACCACATCAGCAGCGACAACGCGTTCAGCGCGTTACAAAACGTCGCTTAATCAAGGTCGGTCAAGACTGACCAAATCTGACGGACCTCCCGGTTTTTTTCTGCAGGATGCTCAGATACTGCACTGCAGCCGCAGGATCCTGTCAAGATCGTCCGGTTCCAACGCACCGATGCGGACCAGAATCTCCCCGAGGAGTTGGTTGCTAAACTTTTGATGCTCGAGAGCAAATTCGAGATCTTGGGGCATGATCAGCATGTGAGCGAGAAGCAAGGTTCCCAACTGAATTTTGACCTTGTTATTGACCCTGTCATTTTTTTCAATTATTTCCGCCAGACTATTCATCGCGCCTCCCTCCCGTTCTTCAGGCTGGCATCAGCCGGAAAACTATTAATTATTGTTTTAGCATAATTTTACTGATTTTAAGGGCGAATGTCAAGTAAAAATAGTAAAAACATTAAAAAAAAGTTTTGAATGCGAACAAAATCACCGGATAGTTTATAACTTATTGATTAAAAAGGATAAAAATGATGGGTGATAAGGTAGAGAGACAGGGAAGGAACTTCACGAGCAGCGCGGAACACGGAGCTAGCATTGATCTGCTCTCATGGCGCTCTGTCCAGAAACGTCCTCAACAGGAATTCCATAGCCGATCTTCTTACTTCGTAAGTTTGGCGACTTCAATCGGTTCTTTCTCGCTGTTTTCCTCATTTTGCATCAGCTCTTCATATTTATCAGCAAGCCGCCATGCTTTCCGGTAGATATGTCCCGGTTGTTTGAGGATGACGCGAAACTGACCGTCATTGAATGAGACGGGCATGAATACGCCGGCTTCCCTCGCCAGGATGTCCGCCTGTATAATCGCCCATTCGCTTCCGGTAGCAAATCCGCTGCTCTGCCCGACGGGGAACCCGGCGGCAAAGCCAACTATCAGTAATGCAATTCCAAATGCTGTTATAACAAGCATACGCAAGAATGTTGTCATAGCCCCTCCCCCTTGCCGTTAAAACCAGCATGACTACTGTTAAGAATGATTGCATGCTTACGATGGAGGATATTTTTGTCATAATATACTTATTATATCGCAAGAGAAATGCCAAAAATAACTAGTTGTAAAATTAATGCTTTAAATCATGCGTGTTGAAAAATAGGAGAAATCCATTCGAAATGAATAGGCTATTTTGAACTATCAACTCAATTTGACCAAGGGTAAATATCGAAAATCACGCAATTTTTGCAAAAATGGTCTCGTCCAGCGTATCCCTCTGCTCCACAGCTACAACGCCTTGCTTGCGACGCAGATGCCTGCGATATCTCCGTGATTATCGCGGCGAACCTCAAGGCCGTCAGCGGGGGCAAAGATTGGGGAAACAGCGGGAACCGCAACTCCCCACGTGGCCGTTCGACCCGCTCAATACTCTGTGCACTTCTAAAGAGACGTTGAATAAAGGAAGCTTAAAACATCCCGTTCTGATTGGCCGGTTTATCGATTATTGCTTCGTGCACGTCCCAATGCTCAACGATCTTACCGTTCTTGAGTCTGAAGATGTCGACGATTGCGAAGCCCGGTGTTCCAGGTACCCTTACGGCGTGTACGTGCAGGATCACGAAATTGCCATCTATAAAAACCCGTTTGATCTCGCTGTGCGATTTTGGGTATTTATCTTTCAAAAAGGAGATGAAGTTCCTCAGCCCTTCTGCGCCGTCGGCTGCATCTTGATTGTGCTGAATATACCGAGACCCGAGGTACTTCGAGGCTTTCCCGAAATCCTTCCTGTTGATCGCATCTTCATAGAATGCAAGGACAATCTCCTTGTTCTCCATCCTTGGGGATGCTCCTGCCGGTCCTGGATGGAAGAGGAGAGCGAGTGCCAAAGCAACAATGTGAAACCGGAATCCTGTTTTCATGATTGCTCCTTTCCTTCCGCATTCTTTCCTGCTTTGATTATACCCTTATGCGGCAGGGACCTGCGTAAAACCCAATTGCAAAATTCTGAAGATTCGAGTATTGTTTCATCAAATATCCCGATCAACATGAAGCCCCGCATCCTATTCATAAATCCCTGGATTCACGATTTCGCCGCGTTCAACCTGTGGGCGCGGCCGCTCGGCCTGCTCAAGGCTGCTGAGTATATAAGTGCTTTTGATGCGGAGGTGCTCTTTATCGACTGCGTTGATTCCTTCCATCCCGATCAATACGGCGTCGGCAAGTACCGATACGAGATCATTCAAAAACCCGGGATCCTGAATAACGTACCACGTTATTTTAAGCAATACGGCGTGAGCGCTGAGGAGTTCGCAACCAGGCTCAAACTGGTAATGCCTTTTGATATCGTACTCATGACCTCAATCATGAGCTACTGGTATACCGGCGTGCAGGAGACGATCAGGCTCGTCAGGCAGGCTGCGGGAGATGTTCCGATCATCCTCGGAGGTATTTACCCCACGCTCTATACTGACCATGCATCCCGACATTCGGGAGCGGACTCCCTCTATGTAGGTCCTCTCAACGACCGACTCTTGTCTCTAGTGCAGGCCTTCGGGATAACGCTCAGCGCCGTGCGCAAACAGGCTCCGCACTACAACTTGAACCTCCACGCGCAACATTCTTTCGCACCGCTGCTCACCTCAACAGGTTGCCCCTTTTACTGTTCCTACTGCGCTTCGAGACTGCTGGCCCCGCGATACGAGCAAAGGCCGCTCGATGATGTTGCTGGGGCAATTCAGGAACTTCGAGCGCGTGGCATCAGGGACTTTGTTTTCTACGATGACGCGCTTCTCTATGACGCAGATCACCACATCAAGCCATTGCTGGCATCGCTAATAAACAGGAGATTCGATGTGCGACTCCATGCGCCGAACGGCCTGCATGCACGCTTTATTGATGATGAGCTGGCACGATTGATGAAAAGAGCGGGATTTACGACGATCCGACTGGGTCTTGAGACCATTGAGAGCGGCAGACAGCAAGCCACCGGCGGCAAAGTAACGAACGATGATTTCGAGAGGTCGGTCAGATCCCTGCAAAGGGCGGGGTTTACCAAGGCGCATATGGGCGCCTACCTCCTGTACGGTTTGCCTGGCCAGGGGATTAGGGAAGTAGAGGCGGGGATCGCGTTCTTAAAAAAGCTGGACGTCCGCATTCAGCTTGCCGAATTCTCGCCGATCAGGGGCACAGGGTGCTGGGACGATCTCGTAAAGAATGACATTATTCCCCGAGACCTCGATCCTCTTCTTACGAACAATACTGTTTTTTCCTATCTCTATTCAGGATATGACCAGGCCGAATTGAACAGGATCAAAATCGACGTAAAGGAATTTAATCGAGGCTAGATCGAGTGCCGATCAGGGAGCAGGGGTGCATTTCCTGAGAGAGATCGAAGCCTGTCCATTCCTTCCAGGCGGAGCTGCACCCGATGAAAATTGTAACGGCTCGCCACGGTTTCATGTTAAAATCGGCAAGACGTCGGGGGCCGAATAGAAAGATGATGATTGCGTCAGGAATGAGAAAATACTGGGTCATTTTTAAGATCAGCTGGCAAAAGGAGCTCGAATACCGGTTCAATTTTTTTCTCGGACGCTTGAGAAATATCATTGTCATGCTCCTGCTTTATTACGTATGGTATACGGTCACGAAGAAAAGCGGAAAATTCGCCGGATACTCGCAAATTGAACTGATCACGTACGTGTTCGGAATAAATATACTACGCGCCATTATTTTCGGCGCCCAGTCGAAACAGGTCGCTTCTGATATTAATGACGGCAGTTTCTCGGCGTATCTCATCATGCCGATAAATCATTTTACCAGGACCTTTTCGGCCGAGTTTGCGCAGCGGAGCCTCTCTCTCGTGACTGCGCTTGCGGAAGTCATCCTCTTTTCGTCGTTCCTGAAAGTGAATCTGATATTTCAACGTGATGCCGCAATCCTTGCGTTGTTTTCCCTGTCTATTGCGCTGGCATCAGTGCTTTATTTTCTTTTCAGTTACGCCATGAGCCTGCTGGCGTTCTGGTCCCGTGAAGCGATGGGCCCGCGGTTTTTATTCGACTGGTTCCTGGAGTTTGCATCGGGAGCGTATTTCCCTATCGATATCCTTTCTCCCGCGCTCGCCTCGATTTTCGGTATCCTTCCTTTTGCCTCTATCATGTACCTGCCCATGCAGATATACCTGGGGAGAACAGGTGTGCGCGGCGCCTGGCAAGGGATCGCTCTTCAGTCAGTCTGGATCGTTGTGTTCTTCCCCATGGTCCTCTGGGTCTGGAGGCGTGGGTTGAACAAGTATACAGGTGAGGGAATTTAGGGAGGACCGCGGCGCTATGGAAATGATCGCCCTGATAAAAAAATATATTCGCATCTGGAAACAACTGAGCAGTCTGGCAATCGGGTCCTCTTGGTCCAACCGGATCGATTCCGCCGCCTATCTTGCCGGCAAACTGATCCGCTTCGGTTTTTTTCTTCTCTTAATCATCTCTCTTTTTTCCTTTACCGACAATCTTGCCGGTTACTCGCAGTACGAAGTCATCCTATTTTTTCTGACTTTCAACCTCATCGACGTTTCGGCCCAGGCCCTTTTTAGAGGGATCTACGCATTTCGGGCGGACATCCAGAGGGGGAATTTCGACTTTGTCCTGAGCAAACCCGTCAATCCGCTTTTCTATTCGCTCAGCCGAATGACCGACATTCTTGACATCATCTTCCTTGCGCCGATCATTGTCCTTATTGTCTTTGTCATGGGGAAACTGCCAAAACCGCCCGACACGGTCCATGTTTTTCTTTACTCTGTGCTCATTGTGGCCGGCATGATCATCATACTGGGGATTCATATTATTTCCGCGGGCGTCGCGATCTGGAAAATAGAGAGCGAAAACTTCATCTGGCTGTACCGTGAAGCTATGACCATAGGGCGATTTCCGCCGGAAGTTTATTCGCCAACCGTCCGTTTGTTCTTTACCTTCGCAGTCCCGATACTTATTGCTGTTGCCTTTCCGGTCAAGATCCTGCTGTATGCCCTGGACTGGAGATGGATGATGTTTACGATGTTGTATGCCGTTGCATTTTTCGGATTCAGCCTGATCGTGTGGAAGGCCAGTTTGAAAGTTTACAGCAGTGCATCCAGTTAGACAGTATGCCGAAATGCGCGGGGGAGTGATGTCTATGCCGATCATCGAAGTCAGAAACCTTTCGAGAAACTACGAATATTACCGTAAACGCCCGGGCATCGAAGGGTCGCTGCGGGGGCTCTTCAGGCGCGAAAAGCTGATCGCGGAAGCGGTTAAGGACGTCAGCTTTTCAATTGAAGAGGGGGAGCTTGTCGGTTTTCTGGGGCCGAACGGCGCAGGCAAAACGACGACCTTGAAAATCCTGTCCGGGATCCTCTTCCCCTCCGCCGGGGATGTACGCGTGCTGGGCCATATTCCGTTCAGGAGACAGGCCACTTATCAGAAGCAGTTCGCCCTCGTAATGGGCCAGAAGAATCAGCTCTGGTGGGACCTTCCGCCCCGCGAGAGCTTTGTCCTGAACAAGGAAATCTACGAAATTTCCGACTCCGATTTCAAGCGGAGCCTCGATGAGTTCTGCGAGCTTCTCGACATCGGGGGCATTTTGGACGTCCCGGTGAGGAAGCTTTCGCTCGGGCAGAGGATGAAGTGCGAACTCGTAACGGCGCTCATCCACCGGCCGAAAGTTTTGTTCCTGGATGAGCCGACGATCGGGCTGGATGTAGTGGCTCAGAAAAATATCCGCGACTTTATAAAAAAATACAACGACGAGAAGAAAACAACCATTATTCTCACATCCCATTACATGGAGGATATCAGCCGTTTATGCAGACGAGTAATTATCATCGACCTCGGGAAGATCATCTACGACGGACCTCTCGAAGAGTTGGTCAGGCGATACGCCCAGCACAAGCTGCTGATTATTTACTTCAGTGCCGGGAATGTCAAGATACAGGACATTGAGCGGTATGGTGAAGTAGCCGCCATTGAAACGGAGAAGGCCGTCTTGAGAATTTCCCGGGACCGCGTGAAAGAAACCGCTTCGGCGGTCCTTTCGTCGAACCTTCCGGTGGACGACATCCTGATTAACGAAGTGGAAATTGACGATGTGATAAGGGCAATTTTCAGTAACACCGCCGCCCCACGCGGCGGTAACGGCAGCTTGTTGCCGAAATAACTCCCGAGAGGTAATTGCAAGGAACATATGTTGCGCCGCGGCAATCTCGTCAGTGCCGGTTCAATCGAGGCGAGAGGGCTCCAGGCAATGGCGGCTGAATCGATTTTTGCCAGCATTGTTTGAATTATTCTCCCGCCTTCCGTATCGTCATGCTTTCCCAGGTGGAGCGGAGAAAAAAAATATCAAATCACACGAGGAGAATGCCATGGTCGTTACAGAAATAAGACACATTGATCGCCAAATTACGATGACGGCGGACATGCAAAAGGCTCTGTCCTTTTTGCGGCGACAGGATATTCAGGGCCTGGCGGAAGGGAAAATAGAAATCGACGGAGACCGGGTGTTTGCCATGGTCCAGCGGTATGAAACGATCAGGACCGAAGTACCGAAATTCGAATGCCATCGCAAATATCTCGATTTGCAATTCATCCTGTCCGGCGAGGAGATCATCGGATGGACACCCGTGGAACGAATGACTATCACTGAACCCTATGACGCAGGCAGGGATATCTGCTTCGGCACGGTTGCGGCAGGAAAATGGTCGCCGATGCATCTGCAATCAGGCCAGGTAGCAGTGCTTTGGCCTGAAGACGGTCATGCGCCAAAGCTTTCGGCAGGAGTTCCCGCCTCGGTGATGAAGATCGTCGTGAAAGTGGCGTTGTAAATAAATAAATTGTAAAAAATGATAAGAAAAGAGTCAATCGGCAGAGGGCGATAATTGCGGATGACCATCAATGTTCGCATACAATGTATTGGCCCAGGGATAACAGAACAATGAGAAAAAAAGACGCTCAAGAGATTATGAAGGAATTTGAAGTGCGCAAGGGGAGGCAGATTATTGCGATTGCACTAACGTTGTTTTTCATCTTGCTCTGCGCCATACTCCACAAGTGGCCCATACGCTATGCAAATTTTTCCAAAGGAGCGCTTTTCGGAGCACAGATCGCTGCTATCGCGGCATTTATGGGCTTTTCGGCTCTTAACTGGAGATGCCCTTCCTGTGGGAAATCCTTGGGTGGAGACATCGGCAAGACGACATGCAAAAAGTGCGGGGGGAGGCTGCAATGAGGGGGAATAGGGCGGTAAATCTGAAAAGACTGAAAGCAGGAAACGTCGGGCTTGGTGACTGTCCTCCCCGGCACCGGATTCATGACACTCTGACTGATTAAATACCACCCTCCGTCCACCCGCACTTCCGCCTTGCTCAGAACATTATCATCGGATATGGCATTGAGGCGGTATGTGTGCTCTGCCAGTACGACCCGACTCCCGGCCACAGATACTGTTCCTCAACATCCATCGTTCCCATGAAATGGGAATCGATTGACTTCCATGGGAAACAAAAAAGCCCCCGTCGGAGGATGGAGGGCTTGGGAAATAAACGGCGTTGTCAATCGGGGATCAACTGCGGAGGTTATACCTTCTCCAGGGCCTGCTTCAAGTCGGCGATCAAATCGTCCACGTCTTCGAGGCCAAGCGCGAGTCTTACCAGGTTGTCTACCATACCGATTTTCTTCCGGTAGTCCTCGGGATAGTCGAAGAACGACATCATCCACATCTGGGTCACGAGGCTTTCGCTGCCGCCGAGACTGGGCGTAATCAGGAAAAGCTCGAGGGAGTCGATGAACTTCCGTGTCCTGGCGTCGTCACCCTTCAGCAGGAAGGTGATCACGCTGCCATACCCCTTCATCTGCTCCTTCGCAATTTTTCGGTCTGGGTGCGAATCGAGACCGGGGTACCATACTCTTTCAATCTTCGGATGAGCTTCGAGCATGCGCGCGATGGCCAGACCTGCCTCGTTGTGGTGTTTCATCCGGAGGCCGAAGGTCTTGAGGCCGCGCTCGAGCAGGAAGCAGGTGAGGGGACCGGGCGTGGCGCCGATCATGCGCTGCATGCGGTAAATTTCGTTCATGAGCTTGTCGGAGCCGAGCGCAACGCCGGCGAGCAGGTCGTTGTGTCCGCCCAGATATTTGGTAGCCGAGTGGACAACCACGTCTACACCCATTTTCAGGGGCTTAATGTTATACGGTGTTGCCAGCGTTGCGTCGATAACGGTCATGACCTTGTGCTGCTTGGCGACCTTCACCACCGATACAAGGTCCAGGCACCGGAGGTAGGGATTGGTCGGCGATTCCGTGAAGATGATGTTGGTGTTCGGCCGGATCGCCTTCTCGATAGCCTCGGCCGTAGGGTCCACCAGCGAAACCTGGATGCCGAACTCAGCCAGGAGGTTCGCGGCGAAATCGCGCGTCTGGCGGTAGCAGTCGCTCGTGAAGATGATGTGGCCGTCGCGGCGCATGAAGGTCATGAGCGTCAAGATCACGGCAGACATGCCCGTGGAGAAAAGCACCGCGCGCTCGGCGCTCTCGACAGCCGCGAGCTTGCGCTCGCACTCCTGTTGCGTCGGATTGCCATAGCGGCCATACTCGTGCTCGCGGATCGTTCTGCCCTCGCTCTTGGCTTTCATGAAGTCGTAGACTTCCTGCGTGTTGTTGAAGTAGTAATTCGACGTGTGCGCGATCGGCGTGGAAACCGCGAAATGCGCGTGGTGCACACGGTCCAAACCATGGATGCCGAGCGTGGCGGGGTTCCATTTTTGGGAATTGGACGGCTTGTTGTCAGACATTCGAGATTCTCCTATTCTTTAAGGCCTGCTCCAGGGCTTTCTTGACGGCATCCACCGTCGGCGGCAGCTCGACCGGTTTGTTGGCATAAGTGCAGGGGAAATCGAGCTTTTTCTCATGATATTTTACCTTGAAATCGGTGAACTTGAGACCATGGGCCGTTGAAATGACCACGACCTTCTCGCTCTTGTCAATCTTCCCGCTCTTCAAGAGTTTGAACAGCACGGCAAGAGCCACACCCGTGTGGGGGCAATTGAACATGCCCGTGGTGTCGCCCAGTGCGGCGGCATCCGCCAGTTCCTGCTCTGTGGCGTCCATCACGATGCCGTCGAACTGCTTCAATGTCCTGATCGCCTTCTCGATGCTCACGGGGTTACCGATCTGGATTGCACTGGCCAGGGTCTTCTGCGCATGCATGGGCTCAAAGCTTGCGAAATTCTTGAGGTACGAACGGTAGAGGGGATTGGCACGCTCAGCCTGGGCCACGACGATCCTGGGCAGTCTGTCGATGAGCCCCAAGTCGCTCATCAGAAGCAGTCCCGAGCCAAGGGCCGAGACATTTCCAAGGTTTCCTCCGGGGATGATGATTACGTCAGGCACTTCCCAGTCGAACTGCTGCACGATCTCGATGCCCACTGTTTTCTGGCCTTCGATCCGGAGCGAATTCATCGAGTTTGCCAGATAAATGGTGTTGTCCTTTGTGATCTCCTGCACAACGTGCATGCACCCGTCAAAGTCCGTGTCGAGCGAAAGAACCAAAGCACCGTTGGCGATTGGCTGGACGAGCTGGGCTACCGATATTTTCCCCTTGGGCAGAAGTACGATGGACTGGATGCCGGCTGCCGCGCAATAGGTCGCCAGAGCGGCCGAGGTGTCGCCAGTGGACGCGCAGGCAACGGCCTGGATCGGAACTCCTTCGCTGATCATCTGCTTGACCTGGGACACGAGCACCGTCATGCCCAAGTCCTTGAAGGAACCGCTGTGAGAATTGCCGCAGAGTTTGATCCAGAGGTTGTCGATGCCGATAAGCTTGCCGAACCGCTCGGCCCAGAACAAGTTCGTCGCCCCTTCATACACAGACACGACATTGTCGTCATGGATGTTCGGCAGGATCCATTCCTTCTTGCCCCACACACCGGAACCGTAGGGCCACTGGGTGGACTTGTAGCGGTCCTCGAACAGCTTCATCCACGCCTTGGCGCTCCGGTGCGCGAGAGCCTGCACGTCGTGCTGCACGCCCAGAAGAGATCCGCAGGTTTCGCAGCGATAAATAATCCTATTCAGCGGATATTGCGCTTTGCACTGTTCATTGATGCATTGAAACCATGCTCGATATGACATAGGGTTCATCCTCTTCGTTCAAATCCACGGAAACGGCCGCTTGAGCTTGGGTGCGATGATTCCCTGCCGTACGTTCTTCGTCTCCCTTGGGCGCTCCGGGCATCGGGAACTATAGCATACTGCCCCGTAAAGAATCAATGTAAAATTAACAGATGGAGGTCGAGAATCGAGCTCACATTCAGAGTTCGACGCGCAGACGGCCGAGGACCGAGGGCCGGGTTCTGGTGATAGAGCCCGCTGACGGTAAAGAGTTCTCGGGAAGATAACGAAAAAGGCGAGAACGAAGGAAATTTGGTTTTACTATATCGGCCATGGCCGATGTACAAAAATAAAACCGATTCAGCCAAGATTATTTCGTTGTATTGGGCTCCTGTGAATCGCTCCTTCTTCTGGCTTGCATTTATGTTACAATAAATACATGCAAAACGGTGACTCGAGCTATAAACATGATGACGCAGGAAGTCCGGCCAAGCCGGATGTCGGGGAGGTAAAGCCCTCTGATTACCTGAGGGCGGTGAAAGCCAACCTGAGGAGTGGCAAGCAGAAGGAAGCCTTCGTTCTGTTGCAGCAAGCCGCGGTACGGTTCCCCAATGAGCCTCTTATTCTTTCCTATTATGGCTGCTTTCAGGCCCTGGTAGACAAGAAGTACCGGAGCGGCGTGGAAACCTGCAAAAAAGCCATTACCATGCTCAGGCAAAAAGGGGTTTTTGAGGAGGAGCTGCTCTATCCCGTGTTTTATCTCAATCTCGGCAGGGCCTATCTGTCCGCAGGAAAGAAGCCTGACGCCATCGAGGCATTTACAAGAGGGCTGAAGTACGACAACAGCAACAGCGAGCTTCGGAGAGAATTGCGGCGTTTGGGGATAAGAAAAACGCCTCCCGTCCCCTTTCTCGACCGGTCCAACCCGGTCAATAAGTATATTGGCCTGATCCTTCGGGCGACGACGAAAAATTCCGGAAAAGCAAACAGGCAGCGTGCATCCGAGTAGGGAATCGCGAGACGCTGTTCAGATATGGCGCTGTCAGAGAAGATTCCGGTTGCTCCTTTTCGCGCATTGCATGCTTGTCGCGTACCTGCAACTATATTGTGAAAACCGTGCTTTTTCGGGGAATTCCCTTTGCGCAAATCCAATGCTATTGCCGGCGGAACAGGCAGGAGAGGGAGGCGCTCTTGATGTCAACGGCCTTTTCGCCACACGAATGAGAAGGGATGGCGTATTGATTTTTCCAAACCCTCTTCTGCAGGACATTCCTTTATTATTGCCTCTGAACCACTACGTATCTCTCTACGAATGCGTAGTATCAGACTAATTAAAAAAGGAGAAGCCATGAATCGCAAAACGAGAAATTCAGCAGAGATATGGATGTGGTCAATCCTGGCTTCGGTCCTGCTGATGATCATTACGGTAATCCCTTCGACCTCCTTCGCTCACGGGGTTGCTGGGCCGCGTTTTTTTCCGACCACGTTCGCTGTGGATGATCCCTTTATTTCTGACGAGTTTTCCGTCCTGTATAATTCGATAAAGATGAACGATTTAACAGGGGGGCCCCGGATCCAGACTTCGTCACTGGATGTCGGCTACTCCAAACGCATCGTGCCTAATTTCGGGGTAGAAGCCGATGAATCATATCAGCGCCTCCACACTGAGGGCGATGGATCGGTTAGCGGATTCGGAAATCTCGCGGTGAACTTAAAATATCAGTTTTACAAGAGTGCCGAGCATGAAACCATTCTGTCCGTCGGCGTGTCGGATGATATCGGGAACACCGGCAATCACAGCGTATCCGACCGGTTCTCAACCCTTTCGCCAGCTTTCTATTTTGGAAAAGGGTTCGGCGACCTGTTTGACTCTTCAAGTTTTCTAAGACCACTCGCCGTCACCGGCGTTATCGGTCCGAATTTCCCCACGCAGAAGTGGACGGACGGCGTCGAGAACCCCACTTCGCTTACGTGGGCGTTCACAGTCCAGTACAGTTTGATGTATCTCCAGTCGGTAGTGAAGGACGTAGGGCTTGGAGTCCCTTTCAACCGCATGGTTGCTGTCGTCGAATTTCCCATGGAGACCTGTCTGAACGCGGACTGTAAAAATCAGACAACCGGAACGGTAAACCCGGGGATCGCCTGGATCGGTCGGTATACGGAACTCGGCCTTGCGGCGGAAATCCCCATGAACCCCCGTTCGGGAGCTGGTACCGGCGTCTTCGCACTGTTCCATCTCTTTATCGATGACCTTTTTCCCAAGAGCATAGGGAGGCCAATATTCCCGTGAACACGATGAGTCGGTATGCCGAGCGCGGGTTCATGGCCATGGTTCTCTCCGTGATGTGCTTGTGCATGGCGCCGAAGGATTCGCTGGCCCATGCATACCCTGACCACGCCGACCCGAAAGTGGGGGCCTCGATTACAGCACCCCCCTCTGTTGTCCGCATCTGGTTCGACAACGATCTGGAACCCCTTTTTTCATCGATCCATGTCCAGGACCAGAGCGGGAAAAATGTGGACAAGGGCGACAGCCGCGTAAGCGTCTCCGATCCGACGCTCCTTGAAGTAAGTGTCCCATTGCTGCCCCCCGGAACGTACCGGGTTCTCTGGGATGTCGTGGCACGGGACGGTCACCGGACCATGGGCAACTTTTCGTTCACCATAAAATAAAATTTTCGGTTCCCCTGCATGAATATCATCCTCCACAGCATACCAGTATGGTTTGAAATCATCTCTCTGGCTTTCTGTATCGGCACGCTCATGTGCCGCTCTTGGGTTTTTTCGCCCGCCCTCTTGCTTTCCGTTCCCGACCGCCGCAGGTTGTTGAGACGGATGTGGGGCCTTTTCGGCATCGCAATTGCCATCATTATCGCGTGCAGTGCAGCCGATCTTATTTCGCGTACAGCGCAAATGAGCGGCAGGCCGGTTGAGGCCGCATTACCTCTTATTCCCGCCGTTATTCAGAAGACTCATTTCGGATGGATATGGATTATCCGTATCGCGGGATTAATCCTGGCCGCGCTCCTGACAATGGCCGGCGCACGCCATCGAGACTCTCCTGCCCTGTTGTATATCTTGCTCGGCCTTACGACGCTGATCGCCTGGACCGAGAGTGCCTCGGGTCATGCATCGGACAAGGGCGATTTTACGGTGTCCGAATTAACGGATTGGCTACATCTCCTTGGCGCGACTGTATGGGGTGGCGGCCTTTTCGTGCTTTCTCTGATTATTCTTCCGCATCTGAAAAAGCACGGCACTGAAGCATTGCCTGCGATTGCCGGACTTGTCTCTGGTTTTTCAAGAATTGCCGGCTGGGCGGCCGGAATGATTGCGCTTACGTCGCTGCACCACGCGTGGGTATACGTGGGAAGTTTAGAAGCCCTTGAAGAAACGCCTTATGGCAACCTTGTCATGGCTAAAATCGTTCTTTTTCTCCTGCTGGTGATTCTCGCTGCATTCAATCGCTATCTCTTTATGCCATTGTTACAGTCGCAAGCAGGTTTACCGTCTCACGGACATGGTTTCTTAAGGCGTCTTTTCATCCTGGTCACTTCGCCCCTTACCAGGAGGTTCAAGAGCCGCATGACTGTTTCATGGCTTCTGCGGAGCATAAGAACTGAGGTTGTTCTGATGCTGGCCGTGCTGATGTGCGTCGCACTGCTCCGCCAGGAGATCCCGGCCAGCCATTATCTGCATCATGATCATTCAGGAGCCGGCCACATGCCCGGAACTTTTGCCTCCATCCCGCCGCCGGTGATTGGACCAATCGTAAGCCTTGAGACTGTGCCTGCTGAGATCAGTGCAGGGATACCGGTAAAAATGATTGTCCGCATCGAAGACAAGGACGGCAAACCACTCACTGGCCTGGTGAGTCACCAGCAGCGTATTCTCCATGCCGTGATCGTGGGGCAGGATTTGAGGACCTTTGCCCATATCCACCCGGAGGATCTCGGGCCGGTCACGAAGGTCATGATCGAACAGGCAGTTTTCCCCCTGCGTTATACTTTCCCGAAGTCGGGAAATTATCTTGTAGGACTTGACTTCGCAACGGCAAACAAACTGTACGGCGATACCATCCTGATCAATGCAATGGGCAGCCCGTCCATGACCGGGCCGGATATCGATTTATCGAGATCGAAAAAGTTCGGAACGTACAGGGTATCGCTTGCTTCTTCCCCCGGGCAGGCCAAAACCGGTGAAGAAACGACATTAACCTGGCATATCGAGCAGGATGGCAAGCCTGTGACCGACCTTCAGCCTTACTTGGGAGCTGCAATGCACATATCCGCGGTATCGGCCAACCTGCAGCATTTCATGCACATCCACGGCATGCTTCCCGGAGAAACGCGTACGAGTCCAGGCCATGAACATGCTGCACTCCCTGGGAAGTTCGGGCCTGATATTGCATCGACGGTCTTCTTTCCGTCCAAAGGTATCTATGCACTCTTCGGCCAGGTGAGCCACGAAGGAAAGGTACATCTTTTTGAATTTATGGTGGAGGTCCGGTGAGGTGAACGTCTGTTCAAGCTGCTTCGATCGGAGAGGAGCATAGACATGCAGACACGCAGACTGGGAAATTCAGATATCGCAATTACGCCCATCGGCTGTGGGGCCTGGGCCATAGGGGGGCCGGGATGGGAATATGCCTGGGGGCCCCAGAACGATGAAGATTCAATCGCCGCGATCAGGAAGGCCCTTGAACTGGGTGTCAACTGGATCGATACCGCGGCGGTATACGGTCTCGGACATTCCGAGGAGGTTGTTGCGCGTGCGCTCGCCGGCTGGACCGGCACGCGGCCTTACGTGTTTACGAAGTGCGGTTTATGCTGGAACGGGCAGGGGAAGATATATCGGTCGCTCAGGGGCCATTCGGTTCGCCGGGAATGCGAAGAGAGCCTGCGGCGGCTCCGCGTTGAGGTGATTGATCTGTATCAGATCCACTGGCCTCCGGAAGATAACGGGCCAGAGCTTGAAGAGGGGTGGGCCGCTCTCACGGCACTCAAGCGTGAAGGAAAAGTTCGCTGGATCGGTCTTTCGAACTTCAATGTGGAGCAGATGAACCGTGCCCGGGCAGCCGAGCGCGTTACGTCTCTGCAGCCGCCTTATTCGCTCGTCAGGCGAGATATTGAACGTGATATTCTTCCCTTCTGCAGCAAGGAGGGGATCGGCGTGATCGTTTACGCACCCATGGCCTCAGGCTTGCTCACCGGCGCCATGACGCGGGAGAGGGCTGCCGGCCTCCCCGCCGATGACTGGCGTCGTCGAAGTCCAGAGTTTAATGAGCCGAATCTTTCACGGAACCTCGCCCTTGTTGAGCGGCTCCGCGCCGTAGCAAAGCGTCATGGCCGTTCACCGGGGGAGGCGGCAATTGCGTGGACGCTTAGGCATCCCGCGGTAACAGGCGCAATCGTCGGTGCACGGAGCGCCGTGCAGGCTCAGGGTGTGATGCGTGCCGCGGAGCTCCATTTGAGCGATGAGGAAATTTCTGAGATAGAAAACGCGGATAGGCCATGAAAAAAACCGGCGACTGCTGCATTCGCCGGTCATCGATCTTAAAGAGCTGCGGTAATCGGTTATCCGCCTATATAGCCGCCGGAAAACTCGCTTTTTGCGATCTCGTCGGTCGACGCCACCGATGCTACGCGATCAAACTCCCGGTCCGTTCCTTTCCATTCGAAGGGGCAGGACTTCATCAGCAACTGGAGCTTCCACTCGACCATATCAGCCAGCTCACAGAGATGCCGCTCATAGATTTCCAAACGCTTGCTGTCTGCGCTGTATACTTTTTTCGCATCTTCCTGGAGCAGGTGAATACTCTCTTTTATGCTCATGAGTTTCTCACTGACTTCATCACAATAGCCGTTAATTTTTATGTTTTTTACGTTTGCCATTGATACCTCCTTACTTACGCCGGACCGGGGGTTCCTGTCGCTTGCTTCATTTCCCCGGCTCCTCCTGCTCTTTGCCCGCAGGGAGGCACGACGTTCATCCGATAATAAAAGTATAACACGAGCGGAGCTTCGATGCGTACCGAACAGTACAGCGCAGGATATTTTATACCATAGCAGCCAACACGGCGGCTTTGCTCCCACTCAAGGGCTGTCAGTGGATGAACCAATCACTCCGTTCGGCCAGCTCGGGCTGGACCTTCGCCGAACTGGACGGTGTAGCATCCTTTTGGGTCGTAGCGCTGATCAGCGCCGAAGAACGGGCAGGGGCAGAAGGAACACTTATACCAGCAGTTCCTTGATATGCCTGATCACATCGGCCACGACCTCCTGCGCGTTTCCATAGAGCATGCGTGTGTTATCGGCAAAGAAAAGGGTGTTTACGGTGCCGGAATAACCGGTGCCTTTGCCGCGCTTGATCACGATGACGTTGTGCGACTGGTCAGCGTTTAAAATCGGCATCCCGTAGAGAGGGCTTGACTTATCTGTTCGCGCAGCGGGGTTCACAACATCATTGGCGCCGATCACAAGCGTCACATCGGCCTGACCGAACTCCTCGTTTATTTCCTCGAGATCGAAGATCCTCTCATAAGGTACGCCGGCCTCTGCGAGGAGCACGTTCATGTGGCCGGGCATGCGCCCGGCCACCGGATGGATCGCGAACTTAACCTCCACGCCGGCTTCATCCAAAAGTTGGCTCATCTCCCTGACTTTGTGCTGCGCCTGGCCCACGGCCATGCCGTAGCCGGGAATGATGATTACTTTTTGCGCATAGCGCAGCATGGCCGCGGCGTCGAGCGCCGAGATTTCCTTCATTGTTCCTGAAACAGAAGTCGCGCCAGCCTGCGCTTCGCCCGTGATCGGCCTGAACAGGATGTTGGTCAGCGGACGGTTCATGGCCCGCGCCATCAGTTGCGTAAGGAGCGTACCCGCTGATCCCACGACAATACCTGCTATGATGAGCGCCGGGTTGTTCAGCACATATCCTTCGAATCCGACTGCCAGGCCCGTACAAGCGTTAAACAGCGAGATCACCACGGGCATGTCCGCGCCGCCGATGGGCATGGTGACGATCGCGCCGAGTGCAAGTGCGAGCGCGAAGAAAACGATGATGTGAAACGTGGAAGCCTGGATGGCGGACACGATCCCGATGCCGGCCATGAGCGTGAACGCTGCCAGAGTCATATTGACCCCGTTCTGGAATGGGAGGTGAAAGGTCTTCCGCGTGATTCCCTGCAATTTCGAAAATGCCACCAGCGACCCGGAGAACGACACGGTCCCGATGACTCCCCCCAGAACCGCGAGGGCTTTTACTGCCGTTCCGTGCGTTTCACCGCGGCTGAGTTCGATGGCGGCGATTGCCGCGGCCCCGCCGCCACCCATGCCGTTATACAGGGCGACCATTTGCGGAATGTCGGTCATCTTGACGACCTTCCCAGACCAAGCGGAAACACCTCCACCGACGACAAGGGCGATTGTCATAAGGAGGTAGTTGCTCATGCCCGGCCATCCGAAGGTGACGAGCGTGGCAAGCACCATCCCGGCGCCCGCCCAGGTGATGCCGCGCCGGGCCGTCACCGGTGACGACATGCCCTTGAGTCCCATAATGAACAGGAACGCGGCGATGAAGTAACACGTATGAATGAGGATCCTTGTAGGCATAACAATAATTCAGAGTTCTATGTTCATTGTTCAACGTTCAGAGTTTGGAGTTGACGCTCTTTGTGCCTTTTTTTTCGCTCTTAAACATCGCCAGCATTCGTTCCGTTACCACGTAGCCGCCGGCCGCGTTGGCCGCCCCGAGGAGAACGGCAATGAAGCCGATGACCTGTTCGAAGGGGGTTGTAGCCTCGCCGAGGGCTACCATGGCCCCCACCAAAACGACGCCGTGCACGAAATTGGAGCCCGACATCAGCGGCGTATGCAGGATCACCGGCACCCTCGAGATTACTTCGTAGCCAGTGAAAGCTGCGAGCATGAATATATAGAGCGCTGCAAAGCCTTCCATCAGACGTCTCCTTCCAAAGCATTTCTTACCCCTTCATTCCGTATCTTCCCCTCATGGGTGAAGCAGCTTCCCGACAGAATCTCATCATTCCAATCAAGGACAAGTCGGCCGTCTTTGATGAAGGGCGAAAGGAAGTTGTACAGGTTTCTAGCGTACATTTCCGAAGCGTGGACCGGCATGCGTGATGCAAGGTTAATGGTGCCGACGATGGAGACACCGTTCGTTATTACGGTCTCGCCCGGGCGTGTGCCGGCAACGTTACCGCCTGTGTCCGCGGCCATGTCCACGATGATCGCACCTTTTTTCATACGGCCAATCATGTCTTCAGTGACGATAAGAGGACTCTTCTTGCCGGGGATTGCGGCGGTGGTTATCAGGATGTCGACCTGGGAGACCGCCTTCGTCAGCCGTTCCTGCTGGGCTGTCTTTTCATCGTAGGTCAGTTCCCGCGCGTAACCGCCTGCACCTGCCGCGGCTACGCCGGTGTCGATAAACCGCGCCCCCAGGGACTCGATCTGCTCCTTCGTCTCGGGCCGTACGTCATAGGCCTCGACAACGGCGCCGAGCCGGTGCACGGTTGCGATGGCCTGCAGTCCCGCAACCCCGGCGCCGATCACGAGAACCCGTGCAGGGCGAAGGGTCCCGGCTGCATAGGTAATCATGGGGAAAAATTTCGGACTCAACACGCCGGCAATCAAGGCGCACTGATAGCCGGCGACCGTTGCCTGGGAGGAGAGCGCGTCCATGCTCTGGGCTCGTGAGATACGCGGGAGCAGTTCCACGGCGAAGCTTGTGATGTTTTTTCCGCACAGGAGGTTTGCCCGCTCCCGGGACTCATAAGGATGAAGAAAACCGACGAGCACAATCCCGTCTTCTAGCAGCCGGACCTCCTCGAGCGTCGGCGGCTGCACCTTGAAGACAACCTGGGCTCGGGCAAAGACAGCGGCGCCGCTTTCGACTATGGCGTCTGCACCGAAGTCATCGTCACGGAAATAACAGCCTTCACCGGCCCCCCGTTCCACGCAGATAGCGGCTCCGAGGGACTTGAACTTCTTGACCACATCGGGCACGACGGCTACGCGTTTTTCCCCCCTCCCTGTTTCCTTGGGCACGCCTATTACGCATGGCATCTCAATCCTCCGCTTCCATAATAATTATAACCATAATTTATTCCCTTTGCTTGCATTCGCTCTTGTGGATTGTCAATCCGGTACCGTCGCTTTTTCCATGAACAATACTCACTTGATTTTTCCCATTTCCTGGTCTATGTTTATTTTAAAGGAACAAGAGCAATGACATCAGCCAGCCTCTCGTTATTCCATCCTCTCATCAAACAATGGTTCTGGGAAACACTCGGAACGCCGACCGACATCCAGGAGAAAGCCTGGCCCGAAATCGCGGCAGACCACAACGTGCTGGTTACCGCGCCCACGGGTTGCGGCAAGACGCTGGCTGCCTTTTTATGGGGCATCAACCAGCTTGTCTCGGGCGTCTGGACTGGCGGCAAAGTCCGTGTTCTCTATATTTCGCCGCTCAAAGCCCTGAACAACGATGTCCAGCGCAACCTGATCAAGCCACTCGGAGAATTGCGGGAATATTTCACTCGAACGGGAGCCGTATTCCCGGAAATCAACGCCCTTACCCGGAGCGGCGATACCCCCGGCGAGGAGCGGCGTAGAATGGTCCGCAGACCGCCGGAAATTCTGATTACCACTCCAGAATCGTTGAATCTACTTATGACGTCCAGGAGCGGCCGCTCCTTGCTGACCGGGATCACTACGGTTATTCTCGATGAGATCCATGCAGTCGCGGGCACGAAGCGGGGAACCCATCTTATTACGGCCGTCGATCGACTTGTTCCCCTGTGCGGCGATTTCCAGCGTATTGCGCTTTCCGCCACGGTCAATCCCGCGGAGAAGATCGCCGAGTTTGTGGGAGGCTTCCGAAAAATCGGACAAGGCCGTGACAGTCATTTCGAGAAACGCCCCGTTTCCATCATTCGATCGCGGCTGGCCAAGACCTATGAGATCGTTGTCTTGTTTCCGCCTGATGCACGGGAGAAGATAGTTGCTGATTCCTGGTGGCCGGCGCTTATCGATTCCTTTAGGGATATTATCAAGCAACATCGCTCAACACTGCTGTTCGCGAACAGCAGGAGAATGACAGAAAAGGTGACACGGTTGATCAATGAAGCTGAAGAGATGGAGCTTGCTTATGCCCATCACGGGTCCCTGAGCCGAGAGATCCGGCTCGCCGTGGAGCAGAAATTAAAGAATGGCGAATTGAAGGCCATCGTTGCCACGAATTCCCTCGAGCTGGGTATCGACATAGGCAGTCTGGACAGCGTCGTGCTCATTCAGACTCCCCGGTCGGTCTCCTCTGCACTGCAGCGCATCGGCCGATCGGGCCATTCAGTGGGGGAGAAAAGCCGCGGTCTTCTCTTCCCGACCCATGGGCGAGATTTTATAGATTCGGCAGTCATGGCCCGCGCCGCGCTGGACCAGGACATCGAAGAGGTCTGTCCCGTTGAAGCGCCGCTCGATGTCTTGGCGCAGGTCATTCTCTCGATGACCGCCATGGAGCAGTGGGACATCGACGAACTGTATGCTTTTTTGAAAACCTCTTACCCTTATCGCGAACTGCCGCGCAGGCATTTTGACATCCTGCTCGAAATGCTCGGTGGCCGCTATGCGGACAGCCGCTTGCGGGAATTGAAGGCCCGCGTCTCGCTCGATCGCATCGATAACACGGTTCAAGCCCACAGCGGGGTGCCTTACCTTATATACACGTCGGGCGGCACCATTCCCGAACGCGGCTATTTCGACCTGCGGCTCAAGGACACGCACGCGAAGATCGGAGAACTTGACGAGGAATTCGTGTGGGAGCGTTCCCTCGGTGAGACGTTTACGCTGGGCACGCAGCTGTGGCGCATCGAGAAGATCACTCATAATGACGTCGAGGTGGTTCCGGTCCGTTCGGCCGCTGGCATCTTTCCGTTCTGGAGAGCCGAGGAACAGGACCGCGATTTTCACTTCTCCGAAAAGATCGGCCTCTTTCTTGAACAGGCAGACAAGAGGCTCGACACTCCCGGTTTCCGTCAGGAGCTCCTGGAGCGGCATGTCATGGAAGCGCCTGCTGTCGAGGAACTCATCGGATTTTTGAAACTCCAGAAGGAGGCGACGGGCAGCAGCCTGCCGCACCGTCACCATCTCCTGATCGAGAACGTGGAAGAGCCTGGGGGCCGAGGCGATTTCAAGCAGGTCATCCTGCACACCAACTGGGGCGGGCGGGTCAACAGGCCTTTTGCCCTCGCCCTGGCCCAGGCTTGGGAGGAAAAGGAGCGCAGGCCGCTGCAGTTTATCGAAAATGATGATGCCGTCCTGCTCATGCTGCCGAGAGAGTTCCGGACCGATGACCTTTTTTCTTTCCTGACGCCGGAAAACGTCGAATTCTTTCTTCGAAAAAAGCTGGAACAGACGGGATTTTTCGGGGCCCGGTTCCGGGAGAACGCAGAGCGCGCGCTCTTGCTTCCAAAATCCGGCTTCAAGCGGAGAATGCCGCTCTGGCTCATCCGTCTCCGATCCAAGGAGCTCCTTGCTGCGGTGCAATCCTACGAAGACTTCCCGATTCTGCTCGAGACATGGCGCACCTGCCTTGAGGATGAATTCGATCTCGATCACGTGAAAACGGTTCTTGAGGAGCTCCAGACGGGCTCGATCCATGTGAGCGAAACGGTGACCAGAGCCGCGTCTCCCTTTGCGGGCAATCTCGTCTGGAAGCAGACGAACAAGTACCTGTACGAGGATGATACGCCGCTTCTAGCCCGGGAATCGGCGGTCCGCCCCGATCTGATCAGGGAGCTTCTGTTTTCCTCCCACCTTAGGCCGAAGATCCCCGGTGAATTGATCCGTGTGCTGGACAACAAGCTCAAGCGAACGGCCCCGGGCTATACGCCGGGCACAGCCGTGGAGCTTCTGGACTGGATCAGGGAGCGTTTGTTGATCCCGGAGCCGGAGTGGAAGGAACTGGCTGCCGCGATCAGGAGGGATCATGAACAGGACGCGGGAGCATGGCTCGCATCCCTGGCAAGAAAGCTGTTCTGGATCAGCTGGCCCGGCGTCAGACACGCATTGTTGTGCGCCATGGAAACGCTGCCGAAGGCATTTGTGGCCTTCCGTCTTCATCCTGACGTCATTTCGGCTCAGCCCGTAACCGATGGAGAAAAAACGGGAACCGCCAGGCGGCGGGTCCTGTCATTCCTTCGCGAGGTTCCCGAGTTTGCCCGTACAACTGAAGAATATGACCTCACAAGCTTTCTGTCGGAGTGGCTGGCCTTTTACGGACCCGTGGAGAAAGAGGGACTGGCTCAGCTGCTCGGCATAACCACGGAACGGATTGATGAGGCGGTAGAGCCGTTGATCGAATCGCAGGACCTGGTCATGGACCGTTTTGGAGAAGAGAGCAGGGTCCTCGAAATCTGCGACAGTGGGAATCTCGAAACTCTGCTTCGCATGACCCGGCGCTATAGACAGCCGTCGTTTCAGCCGTTGCCCCTTGAGCAGCTCCCCCTGTTTTTGGCGGTGTGGCAAGGCATCGTTCCGCGGGGGGATTCGCTCGACAACCTCCGGCAAAAACTGGAGCAGCTCTTCGGCTGGCCTGCGCCGGTCGGGGCCTGGGAGGAATATATCCTTCCTGCGCGCATGCAGTTCTACCGGAGCGAATGGCTGGACAATCTCATGTCGACAACCGATTTGATCTGGTTCGGCTGCGGTCCCCGGCGCATTAGCCTTGCGTTCACCCAGGATCTTGAACTCCTCCGTCCCGAGGCCGCGTCGGAGGATGAGGAGGAACTTGCGCACTTGATCCCCGACCGCCGTGGCAGGTACAGCTTCCTCGAGATAACCGAGTTTTCCCACATGGATACGGTCCATGCAACGGAACTCTTGTGGAAAGAAGCATGGAAGGGGAACATTACGAGTGATACGTTTAGGACGATCAGAAAGGGCGTCATGACCGGCTTCTCCGCGCAGACTTTCAGCGATGAGGCAAGGCTTGCTTCACGGCGATCCGGCTTCAATCGGTGGAAGGTTTCCCGGCCCCTCGAAGGGCACTGGTCGAGGATCGATGCGCCGGTAAAAGGCCGGGATATGCTGGACGAAGAGGAACTGACAAAGGACCGGATTCGGCAGCTTTTAAAGCGCTACGGCCTGATTTTCCGTGAACTTGTTGCGGACGAACTGCCGGCATTACAATGGCGCGGGATCTTTCGATCGTTGCGGCTGATGGAACTCTCGGGCGAAGTACTGTCGGGCTACTTTTTCGAGGGTCTTTCCGGTCCGCAATTCATCTCACACGAAGCGTTCCGCATGTTGCAGGAGCCTCTGCCCCGGGACGCCCTATTCTGGGTCAACGCAGCGGACCCGGCTTCGCTGTGCGGACTGTCTTTCGGCCCCCTGCTGGGACTTCCCTCTCGCCTTGCATCAACACATCTGGTCTATATCGGCAGCAGGCTTGTAATGATTTCCCGGCGCACGGGCAGGAGTCTCGACCTGTTTACGGAACCCGGCGATGCTCGGTTGGCCGATTATTTCTCTCTGTTTAAAGACCTCCTCGGCCGAGAGTTCAATCCGATGCAAAAAATCAGCGTGGAGAGAATTAATGGGGAACCGGCGCACCGAAGCCCATATGCCGAAGCGTTGAAGCGGCTTGGATTCCGGTCCACCCGGAATTCGATGGAGCTGTGGAGGGAATACTGACGCTGAACCTGATTAATCCATCGACATTGTTTAAGCAGTTGAACTGATCTTGGTCCGTTTAAACCGTTTCAACTGCTTGAGCCCAGTTCGGGTTGCCCTGCATTTCACTTGATTTGTCGTCATGCACCGGATATAATCTAACCCAGTTCCTGATTATTTCATGAAGCCTCATGAGGGGAGCACAGGGGCATGGCGGAAAAAAAATTTGAAGCAGCGCTGACCCGGCTTGAAGAAATCGTTCGGGAACTCGAAAAAGGCGATATTCCGCTCGATCAGTCGCTGAAACTCTTCGAGGAAGGGATTAAACTCTCACGCATCTGCAACAAGAGACTTGAAGAAGCTGAGCGGAAGGTGGAAATCCTGATAAGAGACAAGGACGGCGCGGTCAAGGCCGGACCTTTTGAGGAAGAGGAAGAAGCGTAACTCTAAATACCATGGACATCAAGACCTATCTCGCAAAGAAAAAGGACATCGTAGACAAAGCGCTTGAGAAGCTTGTTCCGCCTTCAACAGCCTTTCCGCCGTCCGTGCATGAGGCTATTCGTTACAGTCTCTTTGCCGGCGGCAAGCGGGTGCGTCCCATATTAGCAATTGCCGCTGCCGAAGCTTTGGGCGCAAGTACGGCTGATCTTCTGCCCATTGCCGGATCACTCGAGCTCATTCATACCTATTCGTTGATCCATGATGACCTCCCGGCCATGGATGACGACGATTTCCGGCGTGGAAGGGCCACCTGCCACAAAGCATATGGAGAGGCAACCGCGATTCTTGCGGGTGACGGGCTTTTGAATATGGCTTTCGAAGTGCTGTCCGATTCCCGAAGGCTCAAAGCTGTTCCAGCACAAAGGCTCGTTGCCATCATCAAGGAAATCTCGACTGCTTCAGGCGTTTATGGAATGGTGGGCGGTCAAGTCGTGGACATAGAATCCGAAGGCAAGGAAGTCGATTTCCCGACGCTCGAATATATCCATACACATAAGACCGGCGCGCTGATTCGCGCCTCTGTCCGGACCGGCGCCCTCTATGCCAAAGCAGGCAAGAAGCAGTTCGCCGCCTTGACCCGTTATGGTGAAATGGTGGGCCTGGCGTTCCAGATTGCTGACGACATCCTGGACATCACGGGCAGCAGGGAGGAAACGGGCAAAGACGAGGGGAGCGATCTCAAGAAAGGCAAACAAACCTATCCGAGCTTCTACGGTCTTGACGAGTCGCGGCGCAGAGCAGTTGAAGTATCCGACAGGGCCGTTCTGGCACTCAAGGATTTCAGCCGCAAAGCCGATCCGCTCAGGGCGCTGGCAAATTATATCGTGAACAGGGTGAGTTAGGAACAGAAAGGGCCAAGGGGCAAACAGCAAGGGCAGGGATAAAGCGAAGATGATATTTCATGGCTCCTGTCCGTACCCGATTATTAAGAGGTTTATATGATACTTGACAAGATAAATACCATTCAGGATCTTCGTGATCTACCCCATGCGGAGCTGCCGCAGCTCGCCGAGGAGCTTCGGCAGGAGATCATCGAGGTGGTGTCCAAAACCGGCGGACACCTCGCGCCGAGTCTCGGCGTTGTCGATCTGACCATTGCGCTGCACTGCGCCTTCAACACTCCGCAAGACCGCATCGTGTGGGATGTGGGGCATCAGGCCTATGCTCATAAAATCCTTACGGGCAGGCGCGCGCAGTTTCCCACGATACGCCAGTACGGCGGGATCAGCGGTTTTCCGAAGCGGGAAGAAAGCTCCTTCGACTGTTTTGATGTGGGCCATGCCAGTACGTCTATCTCCGCGGCGCTCGGCATGATCGCCGCACGGGACATCAAGGGAGAGGATTTCAAGGTGATTGCCGTGATCGGCGACGGTTCGATATCCGCGGGACTTGCTTTCGAGGGCATGAACCAGGCGGGACATCTGAAGAAGAACCTTATCGTCATCCTGAATGACAACGAGATGTCCATCTCCCCGAACGTAGGTGCGCTCTCTTCCTATCTGAGCAGGATGATGACCGGGCACTTCTACACCAAACTGCGCCGGGATGCAAAAAATTTTCTGCAGGGCATCCCGAAAGTCGGCGAGTCCATGTTCAACCTGGCAAAAAAAGCCGAGGATTCAATCAAGGGCCTTATGGTTCCGGGCATGTTGTTCGAGGATCTGGGATTCCAGTATATCGGTCCGATAGACGGCCACAATATCGAGCATTTACTCTCAACCTTCAAGAACATCAAGGATTACACCTGGCCTGTCCTGATTCATGTGATTACGAAAAAAGGGAAAGGGTGCGAGTTCGCCGAGTGCAGCCCGTCGCAATACCATGGCACGCCGCCCTTCGATCCTAAAACGGGCAAAACGAGCGGAAAGAAGCAGTCTATCATGAGTTATACCGAGGTTTTCGGAAAAACGATGATCAGGCTTGCCGAGGAAAATGACCGGGTCGTCGCCATCTCCGCGGCCATGTCGGAGGGGACCGGACTGGATAAGTTCGCCGAGCGCTTCCCTGGAAGATTTTTCGATGTCGGCATCGCGGAGTCCCACGGAGTTACCTTTGCCTGCGGTCTCGCCGCTCAAGGGCTCCATCCGGTTGCGGCGATCTATTCCACCTTCACCCAGCGGGCCTACGACCAGATCGTTCACGACCTCTGTCTCCAGAATCTGCCGGTGACGCTTGCCCTGGACCGTGCCGGGATCGTGGGCGAGGACGGCCCCACGCATCACGGTGTATTCGATATCGCTTATCTCCGTCATGTGCCGAACATGGTGGTCATGGCGCCCAAGGACGAGAACGAGCTGCAGCACATGATCAAAACCGCCATCGAACATCCTGGCCCATCGGCGGTGCGTTATCCTCGCGGTATTGGCTGCGGCGTGCCCATGGACCAGGAGCTTAAAACGCTGACCATCGGCAAGTCCGAGCTCATAAAGGACGGGAGTGAGGCCACGATTATCGCCATCGGCAACATGGTCTGCCCGTCGATTGAAGCGTCAAAGCGGCTCGCAGACGAAGGGATTTCCGTGGCCGTCATAAACGCGCGGTTCGTAAAACCGATTGATGAGAAAATGATCCTTGCTTTCGCACGCAGGACCAGCAGGATCGTGACGGTTGAAGAGCACGTACTCTTCGGCGGCTTCGGGAGCGCGGTACTGGAATGCCTCGATGCAAAGGGCATTTCAGGCATCAAAACGCATCGCATCGGCCTTCCTGATTCCTATATCGAACACGGCACGCAGAAGATCCTGAGGCAGAAGTACGGTCTGGATACCGACGGCATTTACCGTTCGGTGAAGGACTTCATCGAGCAATCCCGATTGAAGGTGGTAGCTCCGGTTGCAACGTTCAAGATGAAAGACGCATAGGGGAATGCCAGCAAAAAGGGTTGTAGCCCAGGGAAAGAACGGATGGAGCGCTCCTGATTGATTTAGACCGATGGTTTTGGAATAGCGATTGTTCATTTTTGTTTTCTATCATACCCATACCCGCTGATATTGATATCAACCGGCCCGCCGTTTCTGAAGGCATGTACGTGGACAAAGCGGTTCGGGTCAAGATTATAAGCCTATTTCCTCCACTGCTACAAACTACTTGCGCTTTACTTCGGCTTCTCGTTCTTCGCCGTACGGTTTCTCGTGATCATCCTTCCAATGCGAGTCTCCACGTCTTGCAAGAATGCCGCTCGTTGAATCGCCGCGGCCGACAATCTATTAGCCGCATTCGCGCTGATCGGGCTTGGTCTTGAACGAGGCTCGACGCATATTGCGAGCAGGTCCACCCGTCTGTCTCTGGTGGAGATGGCGCCGCCTGCGCCGTCTAGCGTAGTCGGGGATAGCAGTATGACAAAAGGTATGGCCATGCCTGGTTTTCCCATGCTCCTACCGCCGATACGCACGATACTCCATCCTATCCAAAGTGTCCCCGAGCCTGGAAGAAACGTCAATGAGCATCGATTGTCCGTTGACAGCCTGTTTTGCTTCTGATAGGCTCGGACAGGAAGTATTCGTTCGACTTCGTCATGACCGAAAAAGAAACAAACAGAATGAAAAAGATCCGTATCGACCAGCTCCTCTTGGAACGGGCGCTGGCTGGGAGCAGGGAACGCGCGCAAGCCATGATCTTTGCCGGACAGGTTCTTGTGAATGGCCGGAAAATCGACAAGGCAGGCGTGCTCGTTCCGGGCGATGCCGATATCCGGATTCTGGGCGAAACGCTGCGGTTTGTCAGCAGGGGCGGGCTCAAACTGGCGCATGCGCTTTCGGAATTTCATATTGCTGTTGAAGGCAAAACCGCTATCGACATCGGCGCGTCGACCGGCGGCTTCACGGACTGCTTGCTGCAACAGGGATGCAGAAAAGTGTACGCTGTCGATGTCGGCTACGGCCAGCTGGCCTGGAAACTGAGGCAGGACCCACGTGTTGTCGTGATCGAGAGGACGAATATCCGGGATATGGATCCATCTCTTATTCCTGAAATGATCGATCTTGCTGTTCTCGATGTATCATTCATTTCCCTGGAGAAAGTAGTCCCCTCGATCCTCAGATTTCTCAGGCCGGTTTCGGATATTGTCGCCCTCATCAAGCCGCAGTTCGAAGTGGGAAAAGAGCAGGTGGGGAAGGGGGGCATTGTCCGGGATAAAGCGGCAAGAACAGCGGCAGTAGACAAAATAGCCGAATTCGTGCGGGGGCTCGGCTTTGACGTGCGAGGTATTAGCTCATCGCCGATCACAGGGCAAGACGGGAATGTGGAATTTCTGCTCTATGCAAGCCGCAAGGGATAAATATCTGCGGCGTTCAAGGGCTTTGCGTCCGGACTGAACAGCGGGAGAATCTCAAAATATTCTAGACATGACAGTGCCTGACCTTTCAGTCTCCACCGAGGGGTGAGATTTCAGACGATAAAGACGTCGTTCCCTGTTCATCTGCGGTTTAAGAAGCGGTTAATTTCCCGGCAAACTCCTCGCCCAGCACGACGATCGATTCAATATCCAGGAACTTGTCCACATGGCGGTCCAGGAGCAGTTTGACCTGCGCCGGAAAATCCTCTTGCGGCGCCGCGTCATAGAACAGCAAAAGGACGGGATAACGCGGGAACAAACGGAAACTGAACGCCGCGTCGTGATTGCCCTTCATTTCCGTTTCGACGCCACCGAGTCTCTTGCAGGCCGCCTTGAGGCCTGCCACGTCCCCCGCAAAATGTTTTGCGATCACGTCCTCTACATGGCCAGCCCATGCCTTGTCTTTCGCATGCGACGCCGGTACCGAAGCGAACGTTATCCAATCGCCGGAAGGCGCCGGAGGGTCGGGCATGCAGAGATGGTTATAAATCAGGATCGACAAAAAGGGCTCTGGCTTCGCGCCCGTTGGACCGAAAATGCTCTCTTTTGTGACGGTGTAGTTCCCGTTCAGGAACAAGATTTCCAAGCAATCCTTCCCCCGGAGGACCGCGCCCACGGACTCGGCCACACGGGCGAAGTCGAGCGCGGCCACCTTTGGCTGGAGCGCAGCGAGCGTCTGCTCGAATACCGTGCCCCGGGGGGCGGTTTGCTCTCGCTCCACCTCGCGCAGTGCCTCCCGCGATGCTGCGGTCATGTTCGGGCAATCGTCCAATTTCGCCTGGCTCGTGGCCAGTTTTGCAGCGAAGCCGAAACAACTTGTCGTCCCGCACTGGCCGCAGTTTGTCCTGGGGAGGTACTTATAGATTTCAACGGCGGTTTTCATTGATTTAAACTTAACGCTTTTCCAGGCGGCTGTCAAATTGCTATGGCTCTTGCTCCGGAGCAGCCCCGTGCCGGCAGTACTTGACAACAGCGCCGCCGATTGTTATTGTTTTCTATGCATTGCAAGGACGGTTTCAGAGAAGAGAGGCATAGACATGGAATGGACGGAAAAATTAGCTACGGGCATTTCCACGATAGACAGTCAGCATAAGGAACTGTTTAAGCGGATCAACAATCTGGTGGTTGCCATCAAAGAGCAGCGATGCAGGTCGGAGATAGACGGGATGATCAAGTTTCTGGATGACTACGCGCGGGTCCATTTTTCCGAGGAGGAAAAATATATGCGCGAAACCAGCTACCCGGGAATCGAGGAACAACTTGAAAGCCATCAGCAATACCTGGCCGCGCTCGCCGAGCTGAAGAATCAGGCGGCGTTGCCGCGCATCCAGGGAAGTTCCTATGATCTGTCGGCGACAATCAACCAGGTTGTCGTTGACTGGATCGTGGCCCACATCATGCGTCTAGACATGAAATTTGGTGCGTATTTAAAACAGAAGGGCGAAAGGATCGGGAGTACGGATGCCAGTGGGTCAAGGGATAGAAAGGTTTAAGATTAACGCGTGGCTTAGCAGCGCCTCTGTCGCAGAGCCGTTTCTTTGAACTCTGCATTCGAACTCGGAACCATTTCTTGTTCAGGGTACCACGCATCTTCTTCAGCAAGGCGATCGGCTACCGGGTTTGAAAATGAAATCCAGCCCGGCTCAATGATTCCCTTGTGATGAATAATATCTGCCGTATATCCGCTCGTCACATGCCAATGCCGTTGTCCCTGACGTTATCGATCGCGTAGCGGCCCGGCTTGCTGCCGGAATGTCGCCTGACGAAGGCTCCCCCCCCAGTTCGACGGTATCGGTTTCGGCCGGCAGGGCCGCGCCATTAGCCATCGCATCTCGCGCATTATTGCCAGGTTCATGAGACCCCGTTCAATCCGAATGCCAGCCTCTTTTCCCCCTTAATCGTGTCCAGATAAAGATCGAAAGAATGGTTTTCGCGATCATTACATCCCGGCCGGGGGAATCCCTTTCTCCACTTGACAAGTGAACAAATGGACACTATAATGGCACTTATGCTGACCGAGAGAAATGAACCCATTTCCGTTTTCGCCGAATTTTCCGGAGGAGCCGTTAAACCCGTCTGGTTCTCCCTGAACGGGAGGCGGATCCGGGTGGGCGAGATCACACTTATCTGGAAGACGCGAAAGGGGAGTACACCCATCCTCCATTTCTCCGTTACCGACGGCGAGGGATTGTATGAAATCCAATACAACACAGGGACTTTTTCATGGAGGTTGGCGGCCTGTGCGTAGCGTTCTTCACATTGACATGAACGCTTTTTTCGCATCGGTGGAGCAGCGTGCCAATCCCGCTCTTCGCGGGAAGGCCATGGCTGTTATCGGATCGGAGCACCGTGGTGTGGTCCTCTCCCCATCCTACGAGGCGCGCGCTTTTGGCGTGAAGACGGGCATGACTTACGGAGAGGCGAGGAAAGCGTGCCCGGGCCTGCGGCTGGTGGCCGCCGACCCCGCAAAGTATTCTTATACCTGTGAAAAACTTATCGGCATTTGGAGTGATTTCTCCCCCTTGGTCGAGCTTTTTTCCATTGATGAAGCCTTTCTCGACGTGACGGGCTGTGAACGGCTGTTCGGCGATCCCCTGCGGATAGCTATCAGGATAAAAGAGCGGGTGTGGAGTGAAGAGAACCTCACCTGTTCCATCGGCATCGCGCCGAACAAGCTTCTGGCCAAACTCGGCAGTGATATGCAGAAACCGGACGGACTCGTCCTTATTACCCCCGATGATGTTGATGGAGTTCTCGAAAATCTGCCGGTTAGAGAACTGTGCGGTATTGGTCCGAGCCTGGAGCGCAGTCTCGCAAGCATAGGGATAAGGACCTGCGGCGAACTTGGCCGCACCCCCCTTGAGAAGCTGACGGCGCGATTCGGGGTTATCGGCGAGCGGCTTCAAAATATGGGACGGGGGATTGACGACGACCCGATTGCAGCACTGGAAGCAGCATATGAAGAGCCTGCCAAGTCGATCGGACACAGCATGACCCTAACGGAGGATTGCGCCGATATCGCCCTGATCGAACGCCATATTCTGCAGCTTGCGGAGAAGGTGGGACGCAGGCTTCGGCGCGGTTCGTATAACGGCCGCACGGTGAGCCTCACGCTCCGCTATGCCGACTTCCAAACCTTTTCCCGTCAGAAAAAGCTTTTCCATGCCGTGAATCATGGCCTTGATATTTACGCGGCCGCGCGGGAAATGCTTCGTGAGCGCAGCCTGACCCAGCCGATAAGGCTTGTCGGCGTGAGCGTATCGAATCTTGAAAGAGGTGTTTCTCAAATGCCGCTCTTCGATGACGAGCGAAAGCGGACGGTCGTTGCGGGGGCCATGGACGAAATCAACGACCGGTACGGGGACTATACGGTCACCAGGGGGAGCCTTGCCGAGAGGTACTGGCATGAACGGGTCATTTCGCCAGCATGGCGGCCGAGAGGGGACCGCCAGTACTGAGACCACAAGTGTCGCTGAGGGAGGCAGAGGGAGTTCGTTACGCTTTTGAAACTGGAATTCCAGGAGCTAGCTGCATTAAGGATCATTTCAGCTGTGCAGTAAAATATCGAGCATTAGCATCCTCCGGGGGAACGCCTATCCGATTGACGATGAGGTGGATGATATGAAAAACAAAATAACGGAACGTCAGCAGGATGTCTTTGAGTTTATCAGGACGACTCTCGCATCGCGGGGAATCCCGCCGAGTATGCGGGAAATCGGGGAAAAATTCGGCATCCGCTCGACGAATGGTGTGGAAGGGCACCTCGCGGCGCTCGAACGGCACGGTCTTATTAACCGGGAGCGGGGGAAATCGCGGAGCATTTCCCTTCAGTCCCGCAAACGGCCAGCTTCGGCTATCCCTATCCTCGGAAAAGTCGCGGCAGGCATGCCGGTGATGTCTTCGGAGAACCGGGAAGGCGAGGTCATGGTTGATTTGTCGCTTTTTTCGCTCCGGAGCAGCCATAATATTTTTGCTCTGAAGGTCAGAGGAGAGAGCATGGTGAACGCCCATATTATGGACGGCGATATCCTGTTGGTCCGGGTCCAGTCTGTTGCGCAAAATGGAGATATTGTCGTTGCTCTTACGGATGGTGAGGCCACGGTCAAACGGTTTTATGCAGAAAAAAACCGCATACGACTGCAACCGGAGAACAACGAGATGAAGCCAATCTACGTAGAACGCGGCGAGTTTCGCATCCTGGGAAAAGCCGTGGGCGTGATCAGAAAAGTTTAGGGAGCAATTTCATGAAGAAAAACCTGGTGCCCATTCTTCTTATCTTTACCATCGTTGCCGTTCTTTATTTTATTTCGTCACGGCAAAGAGCCCCACTGATTCCGGCCGATGCACTGCACCAGAATATCGCAGGCAATGCAGGCTGCGCGGAATGTCACGGACCGGGGAAAAAAGCCCCGTTAAAGGCGAATCATCCACCCAAGGAGCAATGTCTCATCTGTCACCGGTACAAGTAACACAGGGAGAGGCGCATGCCGGCGGAATGCCGCTCTCGAGCCCTTCGTAGTTCTGAGCGCAACGATGCATTCGGCTGTTCGCGATGGTTGTCGGTCCCCCGCGTTGCTCGGCCTGATGAAAAAAGTTTTTATGCAATCGGCTTGTGGCGCGAACATAGCCGTTGTTCTCGACCTGAGGTCATCCCCCTCATATTTCGAAAGCGTTTTTCCCCTATCCGTATTGTAAAGTAAAATTGTAGCATTACTTAATCTGCAAATCGTAACTTTCCATAACATGCTAATTTTCTTACGATTTTTCATTGACAAGAGGGGCACGACCTATTAGTATTCCGGAAGAGCCAAAATGAACCGATGTGTGTTTCTTAATGCTTGAGGGAGGAATTCGCCATGGAAGGCTACCGGTATCAGCAATTTGCATATCTCGTCGTCCCGTTTGCAGCGGGTGTGGAACTGTTTCTTACCGCCAAGTGCGAACGTAATAAATCGAAGAAAGAATGCGCCTTGTCCGTTCTCATGGATGCCTTGGGATATGTATTTGTCGGTCTGATACCCGCATTGTTCTTCTTTACGATCATCAGTCTCGAGAATCATTATTTAACGCAACTTGTTCAGCTTCTTCACCGCATCGACCGGTATGGCGTCATGTTTTTCTTTCTCGGATCCTGGTGGCAGGTATTTCTCATTACCTCGCTCCGGGCCCGCCGGTCGTCAGGCGGGGGGAAAAAAATGTTTCTCAGCGTATGGATGCCGTACCTTGCATACGGTGCTTTTATATCTGCACTGATTCTCTGGGTCGCGCCCTGGAACCTCATGTGGGTGTCGTTCCTGTGGTTCGTTGGAACGTTCGGACTTTTCTCGGTTATCAACGTTTCCCCCGCCAAGCTATCTAAAATATTTTTTGTCCTATCTATATCTGTTCTTGTCTGCGAAAATATCCTCTTTATTATCCTTGACGCAATCGTATAAAATCAGTCGATAGAGCAATAGTCTGTGCTCCTGTGGAATGACGCGCGGACAGTGATATAATAAACCGAAACAGCAGAGAACTGTCTTACCTGTTCCCTCTCGTGCATTCGAGCAGGGACATAAAAAAAGCGTTTGGTGCTTAAAACATGAATGACAAATTATTAAGTCAAGCCGATATGAAAAAGGCCGCTGTCGCCGCTCTCGAAGTCAACGATATGGAGACGATCATGACACTCGCGCGCCAGAACAGAAAGCTGCTCAGTGTTCTCGTGCGCCTTGCCTATGACAAAGAAACTCTCACGGGGTGGCGGGCGATCAGCGCCATTGGACACGTGGCAACTCTCTATATGAAAAACAATTATGAGTTCCTGCGCGAGACCGTCCGGAAACTCCTGTGGTCTTTGTCCGACGAATCGGGGGGCATCGGCTGGTCCGCCCCCGAAATGCTCGGAGAAATTGTGAGTGCTGATCCGAAAAAAATGGCCGATGTGGTACCCCTTATCGCAGAAACGTATATGATCGAAGAGAGGGTCTTCAGGCCTGGCGTTCTCTATGCTCTCAAGAGGATCGCCCAGATCCAACCCGAGGCTGTCCTTCCTTTTCAGGAATTGGTCATAAGCGGTTTAGCAGAAAACGACCCATTGGCTAGAATTTATTCACTTGAATTGTCAATGCTGCTTAAGGAGGGGATCTATCCGAATCGCCGGGAAGGATTATTGGCTCATATTAGAAATCTCCTTTCGGATCGAGCAAGGGCATGGATTTACAAAGATGGAGGATTTTTAGAAGTCGAAGTTGGTGAATTAGCCCATAAAGCGTATGAATGTTATTAAAACCCTTAAAATATGTTGCAAGTGGTATATATACTAAAAAATTTCCCGAAATTTCTGCATTATGTGGGATACAGGTATCATTTCTCTGAAAAAATAGTTTTTATCTGATAAATTAATGGGATAAATTGATCAATAACGGAGGAATTGAGAAATAGTTTTGTTTAAATAATTTACTCTAAAGCAAACTAAAGTATTCATTTGAAATTAAATGGCTTTATCTCACGCCATTTTTTTATTGACCTATAACTTGACAATATAACACTCATATTTTATAATAGTTCTATTATAATATTTGAGGAAATGTATGAGTGCCACGACAAAAAGAGATTATTACGATGTTCTTGGGGTAAGCAAGAACGCATCGGAGACTGATATCAAAAAAGCTTTCAGAAAGCTTGCGAGAAAGTTTCACCCTGATGTCAATCCCGGAGATAAGACCTCGGAACAAAAATTCAAGGAAATAAATGAGGCCTACGAGATTCTTTCTGATACCAAGAAGCGGCAGCAGTATGACCAGTTCGGTCACGCTGCTTTCGATCAGACATTTGGTCAAGGGACAGGTCCGGGACAGGGATTTGAGGGTTTTGCCCGCAATGCCGGTTATTCCAGCATGCATGGATTTGAGGATATTTTCAGCAACATGTTCGGAGGCCGCGTCCGGCCGCAAGGTCCGGAGAAAGGTGAGGACATCACCTATACTGTCGAGGTGGATCTGGAGGATGCAATTTTTGGCAAGACGATGCAAGTCGATCTGAAACGTCAAGTGACTTGTTCCCATTGTAATGGCTCAGGGGCTGAGCCGGGAACTTCGCTACGCACCTGTTCGACGTGCGGGGGATCCGGCAGCGTTACACAAGGCAGGGGTTTCATGCAGATCGCGCAGCCTTGCCCGACCTGTCATGGAACCGGTATGATCAACCCGAATCCCTGCAGCAATTGCCGTGGCAGTGGTGTTGTTGAAAAGTCGGAACGCCTTAACGTAAAAATTCCGCCGGGAGTGGATAACGGTTCCAAGGTGCGTATGGCGGGGCTGGGGGGACCCGGAGAAAGAGGCGGGCCACCTGGCGATGTATACATCATAACAAAAGTGAGGCCCCATCCTTACTTTGAGCGAAAAGGCGACAATCTCTATTCAGAAGCCAATGTTAGCGTAAAAGAAGCTGCACTGGGTGAAAAAATCGAGATTGCTACCGTTGACGGCATGGTGTCGCTTTCTCTGCCGGAAGGCGTGCAAACAGGACAGCAACTCAAACTTAAAGGCAAAGGGGTGCCCCATTTCGGCGGCGGCGGTGTAGGCGACCACTATGTGACGATCAAAGTCGTAACGCCGATCAATCTTCCCGAACGGGGGAAAGAGTTGTTGCGGGAACTCGACCGGCTGAGTCCATTTAATCCTCGACGCGGCGTAACATTCAGGGGATTCAGTAAAAGATAAAGGAAGGACGCAAGGTTCATGATCCACAATACGTCCCGGTTTCCATTGTAACGGGCATTACGAAGCCTGTTTCATGTTCATCGAGGTCTCAACATGACAGCACGCGAACACAGACTTTTCATGATCAGTGTCGTTTCTGAAATGCTCGGAATCCATCCGCAAACACTCAGGCTTTATGAGCGTGAAGGATTCATCAAACCAAAGCGGAGCGTCGGAAACACGCGACTCTATTCGGAAGAAGACGTCGAGAAGCTTGAAATGATTCTGCGGCTTACGAGGGAACTCGGCGTCAATCTCGCCGGCGTAGAGGTCATCCTCTCGATGCGCGAAAAAATGGAGCAGATGCAGCATGAAATGAATGAAACCATTCAACAGCTCCGTGATGAACTGGAACGGGAGATCAGGCGCAGGGAAGAGATGAGAAACGCCCTCGTGCCCGTGAGAAGGATCCGGATCACGAGGGGGGAATAACGGAGGAGAGATGCAGGAGACAGAATTGATGATGCAAAACCCCTCATGTCTCATGCACCATGCAACGGGAGGTTATCATGGCACGGTTCGACAAACTTACCCTGAAGGCATCGGAGGCGGTGCAGGCTGCCCAGGACATGGCAGCAAAGCGTCATCATCAGTACATTGAAGTGGAGCATCTCCTGCTCGCATTACTGGAGCAGACGGACGGCGTTGTGATGCCTGTGATAAAAAAACTCGGCGCCGACCCCGGTGGAATCATAACCGACCTCGAGCAGAGTCTGGGTCGGCTGCCGAAAGTCGAGGGGCTTGTGCAAACGTATCTTTCCCCGAGGCTCGGCAAGCTTTTCGAACGGGCGGAGCAGGAAGCTGAGCGTTTGAAAGATGAGTACGTCAGCACTGAGCATCTTCTCATTGCCGCCGCGGACGGAGACGGCGAAGCGCGGGATATCCTGTCCCGTCATGGCGTTACACGGGATGGGATATTCACGGTCCTTGTTGATATTCGAGGTTCCCAGCGCGTGACGGACCAGAACCCCGAGGATAAGTATCAAGCCCTGACGAAGTACGGCAGGGACCTGACTGAAATGGCCCGCAAGGGGAAGCTGGACCCAGTGATCGGAAGGGACGAGGAAATCAGACGCGTCGTACAGGTCTTGTCACGACGCACCAAAAATAACCCCGTGCTCATCGGCGAGCCGGGCGTTGGCAAGACCGCGATAGCCGAAGGGCTTGCGCAGCGCATCGTGAGCGGAGATGTTCCCGAGGGACTCAAGAATAAACGGGTCATTGCACTCGATATGGGCGCGCTCATAGCCGGCGCCAAATACCGGGGTGAGTTCGAGGACCGGCTGAAGGCAGTGCTGAAAGAAGTAACGGAAGCGAGCGGCGAGGTGATCCTGTTCATTGACGAACTTCATACGGTCGTCGGCGCAGGTGCGGCCGAAGGCGCAATGGACGCGTCGAACATGCTGAAGCCGGCGCTTGCGCGCGGCGAACTCCGGTGCGTCGGCGCCACGACGCTGAATGAATATCATAAACACGTGGAGAAGGATCCGGCCCTGGAGCGAAGGTTCCAGCCAGTGCTTGTGCAAGAACCGTCCGTAGAAGATACCATATCGATTCTTCGCGGCCTTAAAGAACGCTACGAGGTCCATCACGGCGTCAAAATCAAGGACGCGGCGCTGGTGAGCGCGGCGATTCTTTCTCACCGTTACATTGCGGACCGCTTCCTTCCGGACAAGGCCATTGACCTGATTGATGAAGCCGCGTCGAGACTGCGCATGGAGATTGACAGCATGCCGACGGAGCTGGATGAGGTCGAACGACGAATAAGGCAGCTCGAGATCGAGCGAGAGGCGGTGAAAAAGGAACAGGACCCTTCGTCGCGCGAGCGTCTCGCCAGGATTGAAAAAGAGATCGCCGATCTTTCGGAAAAGAGGGGTGGTCTGCGCACCCAATGGCAGTCCGAGAAGGAGGGCATCCAGAAGATCAGAGCCATCAAGGAACAGATCGAGCAGGCTAGGATCGACGCCGACAAGGCCGAGCGCGAAGGGAATCTGGGACGGGCCGCAGAGCTTCGCTACGGCAGGCTTCTCGAACTGCAAAAGCAGCTTGATGCTGAGTCGGCCCTCCTTCGTTCGGTGCAGTCCCAGTCGAAGATATTGAAGGAAGAAGTTGACGAAGAGGACGTTGCCGAGATCGTGTCCAAATGGACCGGAATACCCGTGAACAGGATGCTGGAGGGCGAGATGCAGAAGCTGCTGCATATGGAAGACCGACTCAGGATGCGCGTCGTGGGCCAGGATGAGGCCATCACTGCGATTTCCGATGCCGTGCGCAGGGCGCGGGCAGGCATCCAGGACCCGAACCGGCCGATCGGCAGTTTTATCTTCATGGGGCCCACGGGCGTCGGCAAGACGGAGCTTGCCCGGGCTCTTGCTGAGTTCCTTTTCGATGATGAGCAGGCCATGATCCGCATAGACATGTCGGAGTACCAGGAACGCCACACTGTGTCAAGGCTCATCGGCGCGCCGCCGGGCTACGTCGGGTATGAGGAGGGCGGTCAGCTCACCGAGGCAGTGCGGAGGCGGCCCTATTCGGTGATTCTCCTCGACGAGATCGAGAAAGCCCACCCCGAAGTGTTCAACGTGCTGCTCCAGCTGCTTGATGATGGCAGACTGACCGACGGCCAGGGACGGACCGTGGATTTCAAAAATACCGTGGTCATCATGACGTCGAATATCGGAAGCCAGTTCATTCAGGACCTTCAGAATGATGAAGAGGAGATGCGGCGGAGGGTGACTGAAAGCATGCGTCAGCACTTCCGGCCGGAGTTTTTGAACCGCGTCGACGACACGATCATTTTCCATCCGCTCGATGCCGAGGACCTCAAACGGATCATTGACATCCAGGTCGGCCTCGTGCAGAAGCGGCTGTCCGACAGGAAGATTGAAATCGAGTTGACGGATGGCGCGAAAGAGCTGCTTGCGGAGGAGGGTTTCGATCTTGTCTACGGCGCACGGCCGCTGAAGCGGGTCATCCAGCGGGATGTGCTGAACCCGCTTGCCGGGAAAATCCTTGCCGGCGAGGTAAAGGAAGGCTCCCGGGTCATGGTCGACCGAGTCGATCGGCATCTGACGTTCCGGCCCATCGGCCAGATCGTCGAAGCCCGGTAACATCGGCTCGGGTTACTAACTGCTCACGTATTTCTTGTATAATGCTATATTTTATGATATATCATTTAGAGCAAGCTAAGTGTGTGGGCGAAACAGCAAGGGATAACTTATCAAGGTGAAAGGCAGGTAAACTGCCTGTCGAGGTAGAGCAGATGCCAACCGGGGCACTTATTGTCAAGGAGCAGAAGACTGTCCCCGGTTCAGTTGCTCTTTATGCGCGGGTATCGAGTAATGATCAGAAGAAGGATCTTGAAGCGCAACGCGGGCGGTTATCGGCGTTTGCGGGGGCGAACGGGTGGTCGGTATCTAAAACGGTCACCGAGATTGCTTCCAGACTGAACGGGCAGAGGCCAAAGCTTGGGAAGCTTCTCCCCGTTTCTGGTGTTTCTGTTATTGTTGTTGAGCAGAGAGAGACTTATGCGTTTTGGGTCAGAGTATGTCGGATCAGCTCTTCGGGCTCAGGGCAGACAGCTTGTGATTGTAGACCAGTCAGAGCCCAAGGATGACCTGGTAGAAGACAGGAGAGAAGTACTGACGTCTTTCTGCGCCAGGCTGTACGGACCCAGGTCCGCGGCGAATAAAGCGAAGAAAGCAATAGAGGCAATGGAAGATGGCAAGTAGTAAAGAAACAAACAAAAGGGCGGTGAAACGGATGTTCTCTCTTTCACCGCCCCTACTTTGTTAATGGAGTTCTCTTCCCGTAAGCAGAAACACATGCTTTACCCTATCCCCGAGGAGTGGGGCCATGTGAATGGCCGCATAAAGCGTTCGCTTCTCAGGGATCGCATTGCGCGGCGGCCGGGGGTTCGGCATCGACCTCTGCAATACAGACAAAGTGAATAATATTCGTGGTTTAAAAAAGAAATATGTGATATAGTTGAAACGAGATAGGTAACACAAATATCCTCGGCGGGTGTGGTATGCCTAAATCGATAAGGCCAACGAGAAAAAAAAGCGGCAAGGCTGTTCACGATCGGGACTTTAAAACTCTTTTCTATCGCAAACTCACCGAAACTCATCTCTTCTATGAAGTTGGAAGGATCATTGCTTCGGAACTGGAACCCACCGAACTGATCCAGAAAATTATCACCACGATTGGAAAGACGGTCAATTTTGAGGATGCATCCGTCTATATGGTTAGAAAAGATCTGACCGGTCTGGAACCGCTCTATCTTCACAATCCTCTTCTGCAGTCGCGTATGGCGGAGGCCATATTTTTCGACAACGGAGCGCCCGGAGCGATCGCTGCGGGCGGCGAGCCGATTTTCCTTGATGACACTGCGTTGTTCGAAAGCTTTCTTCACCACCCCGACGAGCGCAAGGAACAGGGCAGCTATATCGGGATCCCGCTCAAGAATGAAAACCGCATCGTCGGCGTGATGGGGTTCAGTCACGGCAAGACCTCCGCGTTCCGGGTCGAGGATTTTGATCTCCTCCGGACGCTGTCCCACCTGATCTCCGCGGGTCTGGAAAAAGCCGAGTTGTTCAAAAAGACGCTGGAACTTTCCCGTATTGACGAACTGACGGGACTCCTCAATTACCGTGTGCTCATCGAAAAGATTGAAGAGGAGATCCGCAGAAAGCTGCGCACCGGCAGGGAGTTCTCCTTTATCATGATCGATATTGACGACTTTAAGCGGGTCAATGACCGCTACGGCCACCTTGAAGGGAGCAGGCTAATTGCCCAGATAGGGCCGTTGCTAAAAGCGGCGTGCAGAACCGGCAGCACCGATACCTGCTTTCGTTACGGTGGAGAGGAGTTTTCCATTCTCCTGGCAGAAACCAATATTGATGAAGCGATTGCTGTCGCCGAGCGTGTCCGGAAATCCGTTGAGGATTATCCCTTCACTCTAAAGGTGGCTCATCCCTATGAAAAAGTGACTGTCAGCCTCGGCATCGCTACGATGAAAGAAAGCGGCATGAAGACCACATCGGAACTGATCCATGAAGCCGACGTTGCGCTCTACCGATCGAAAGCCGTGGGAAAAAACAAGGTGACCTGCTTCAGCTCGTCATTCAGCATGCCGGGCATGAAGCGTGATGGCGAGACGGGAGCGAGTTGATCTTCAAAGGGAAGCCGTGATTCGGTGCGCAGAGAGCGGCCTTTTTGTCAAAAACAGCCCAGTTGGCACGACGCAATCCTGATATTGACATCATTGCAGATTGCCCCGATTTCCTGCAGGGGGACTTCCAGTAGCCGGGACAACTCATGGGCTTTTTCACAGGAGAGCCGGTTGTTTTCTGAGGCCCTTCGTATCGCGTCGATAATCTTATCCCGATCCATACTCCCTCCTCGATCTTCAGAATAACGATAAACATACTCATATTTATACCGGACTTGCTCCCTGCCATGGCCCCCCTCTCGAAGTGGAAGCATCAGGGAGGGGGAACTATCGGAGAGTTAACGTTATTTACTTCCCGGTCATTTATACTACACGATATCTAACGGGCCGCGCAAGGGGAATACGACCATGGCGCAGCCTGGGCTTCGTGAGTGCATACGATGTAAGAACGGAGGATCGCCGCACTATTGTCACTGCGGCGAGAGTGGTTCGTTATTGTTTCCTTTGTTGACTTGTACCCGCCGCTTGGATAAAATGGACTAGTTTCTCATCGAGGAGGAGAGCAGTATGGCACAATTGTTCGATGCAATTATCATCGGTTCAGGTCCGGCAGGACTTACGGCCGCACTGTATCTTGGCAGAGCGGGCCAGAAGTGCGTTGTGCTCGAAAAGGATTTTGTCGGTGGCTATACCGCCAAGATCGCCCATATCGAGAACTACCCCGGCTATGAAAGCATTAACGGCATGGACCTTACGCAGATTATGGCCAAACAGGCTGAGAAGTTCGGCGCGACGATCATCTATCCAGTGGAAGTAGTGGACATGGAACTGCAGGGAGAGCTCAAACGCGTGCGTACGCGCGAAGAGGTGTATGAAGCTCCTGTCGTGCTCATTGCAATCGGCGTTGCAAGAAAGAAACTGGAAGTTCCTGGTGCAAAAGAATTCCTCGGGAAAGGAGTATCCTACTGCGCCACCTGCGACGGCAATTTTTTCAAAGGCAGGAAAGTGGCTGTGGTCGGATCGGACGACGAGGCCGCCGAAGAGGCACTGCATCTGGCCGACTTGGCTGAGAAAGTGACAATGATCCCGCATAAGGAACTCGATATCGTGACTGCGGTCATGAACCGTCTCAAATCAAAGCCGAACGTGGAAATTCTTCCCCAATCGAAAATCCATTCCGTCATCGGCGACGAGCTCGTGACGGGGATCAAAATATCCCGCAACGGCGTAGAGGAAATTCTCCCCCTGGAAGGCGTGTTTATCGCCATGGGCTCCACGCCGATCTCGCAGCTGATTCTACGTGCCGGAGGGCTGACGGACGACCGCGGCTGTCTCATCGTGGACAAACACCAGCGCATGAACCTCGACGGTGTATTCGCCGCAGGCGACTGCACATGCGGCGGAATGCAGATCGTGGCTGCTGCGGGAGAGGGATCGGTCGCGGGCATGCGGGCAGCGTCCTATGTGCGCAAGATTAAAGCCAAGGCGGCGGGTAAATAGAAATATCGCGGACTTCAACGTCTCAATGCCGCCGGCACCGCAGGGTGCCGTCACCGGCACTCCGCAGCCGATGATTAAAGACCGGGAATCCCGCTATGGTGTTTCTACTTATGGACCGCGGGATTCGATAGTTGTCATGGAGTATTCATGACCGTGAAAGATATGCTCGGCAGGAGTGGTATTGTGTCAAGGGAAGATGCACTCAAAATCCTGTATGGGCATCTCGTTCTTCCGGATCCTCCTCAGGAAAATATTCCAATCAGTGTGGCGCTGGGACGGATCCTGGCGGAAAACATTTCATCCCCCGTTGATCTCCCCGAGTTCGACCGTTCGACCATGGATGGTTATGCTGTCAGGAGTGCCGATACCTTCGGCGCCGCGGAGTCAAGGCCCGCGCTCCTGGCTGTGGTTGGCGACATTCTCATGGGAACCCTGCCTGATCGGGTAGTTGCAAAAGGTGAAACAATGAAAATCGCCACCGGCGGGGCTCTTCCGGAGGGTGCGGACGCAGTGGTAATGTTCGAACAAACCCAGCAGGTAAATGAAACAAGCATCGAAGTGGTCAGGCCCGTTGCCCCCTTTGAGAATGTGGTGCGGACGGGCGATGATATCAAAAAGGGCGAAGCCATCCTGAGTCGCGGGCACCGGATGCGGCCGCAGGACATGTCAGCCTTCGCTTCAGTGGGGATCACGCGCATCAGCGTCCTGAGGCAGCCGCGCGTATCGATCATTTCGACTGGAAACGAGATCGTTCCCGCGGACAGCGTTCCCGGTCCCGGTCAGATACGCGACAGCAATTCCTATAATCTTGAGGGTTTGATCTCCCAGGCAGGGGGCTTGCCCGTCAAGAAAGGCATCATCCGTGATGAGTATGCCCGGCTTCGGGAGACATTGGACGCGGCAATCAGCGATAGCGACCTGGTTCTGGTGACCGGCGGCAGTTCGGTCGGCACCGCTGATTTGACGGCCAGAGTGATCAATGATGCGGGACAACCCGGAGTCCTTGTTCACGGTGTGTCCCTCAAACCGGGCAAGCCGCTCGTTGTCGGTCTCGTCGGCTCCTCGCATGGGCACGTGCCGGTATTCGGGCTCCCCGGGCATCCTGCCGCAGTCAACACCTGCTTCGAAGTTTTCGTCAAGCCCCTTCTCTTCCGTATGGCCGGAGAAATTCCAAATCCCGTACTGGAGAGTGTACCAGCCTTTCGCACGGTCAAGGCACACCTTGCGCGAAGCATTGCATCGAGCCCGGGTCGGGAAGACCACGTTCGGGTTACTCTCGAGAAGCGGGCTGACGGACTCTGGGCGCGGCCTGTTTTCGGAGCCTCAGGGCTCATCAGCACTCTCGTAAAGGCCGTGGGCACCGTCGTGATACCCGTCAACAAGATCGGAATCGAGACGGGGGAGGAAGTGGAAGTAAGGTTGTTCTGACAGCAGCAGTTTCCCCGGGAACGATCAGAGAACCCGCTTGAAGAAGGACGATTCCCGGCAAATGAGAATGACGTTAACAGCCCAAAGCCGCATTCTGTAAGAGAGCATTACTCTATGTACAAAAAAAAAAAATATCTCGATAATCAGCCGCTTGCCGATGCGATCCGGAGATTTCACGAAGCATTGAATGCAGCGGGCATCGGAGGACCGCTTGGCGGGGAACGCATACTCGTCGGCGATTCGCTCGGACGGGTCACCTCGGAAGCCGTTATCGCGAATATATCGTCTCCCTTCTATCACTCTGCCGCCATGGACGGCGTCGCCGTCCGCTTTAGCGACACCTTTGGTGCAGCCGAAACCAGGCCGAAGCGCCTCACTATGCCTGACAATGCCGTGTTCGTGGATACCGGCGACCCCCTACCTGACGGGTATGATGCCGTGATCATGATCGAGGACGTGGAGAAAATCTCTGAATCGGAGATCGAGATCTTGAAGCCCGCGACCCCCTGGCAGCATGTGCGCCTGGTTGGCGAGGATATCGTTGCCACGGAGCTCATCATCCCGGAGAACACTGTTGTCCGTCCCGTCGATATGGCGGCGATGATTGCGTCCGGCCATACGTCTGTCCTGGTCCGTCGCCGGCCCGTTGTCTCGATCATCCCCACGGGAACGGAACTCGTTGAGCCCGGCAGCGAACTGAAAAAGGGTGACATTATCGACTTTAATTCGATAATGCTTTTCGCCATGGCTGCGGAGTGCGGAGCCCATGGGATGCGAAAAAACATTGTCAAGGATGACGCAGCATCGCTCGGGAATACAATTCTGGAAGCCCACGCCGAATCGGAAATTGTCGTAATCAACGCTGGATCATCGGCAGGCAGGGAGGACTTTACCGCCGATGTGATCGCCGAACTCGGCGACGTCGTTGTGCATGGCGTCAACATCAAACCGGGCAAGCCCGTGATCCTTGGAATCGTGCGGGGCAAGCCGGTTATCGGGATCCCCGGCTATCCCGTGTCGGCAGCGCTCACCTTCAACCTTTTCGTGAAACCCCTCATATACTCACTTCTTGGGGTCACACCGCCTGAACTGGGGACGGTCACGGCAAAACTCAGCAGGCAGGTGGCTTCCTCACTCGGCCAGGAGGAGTTCATCCGAGTGAAACTCGGACGCGTTGGGGACAACCTGGTCGTGACGCCCGTGAGTCGGGGAGCGGGCGCACTTATGTCACTTGTCCGCGCCGACGGCATCATCCGTGTTCCCGCGGCAAACGAAGGGATCGCGGCGGGGCATGAAATAAAGGTGGAGCTTCTCCGGCCGAGTCGTGATATTGAGAACACCATTGTCTGCATCGGTTCCCATGACAACGCCCTGGACGTGCTCGGCAATTTTCTCAAGAAGAAACATGCGGAGTTTACACTCTCATCGGCGCATGTGGGGAGCATGGGGGGGCTCCTGGCGCTCAAACGCGGAGAAGCCCATCTGGCAGGAATGCATTTGCTCGACGAAGAAACTGGTGAATACAACGTCGGTTATATTACAAAAATGCTTCCTGATGCCGGTACCGTTCTCGTGAACCTGGTTTACCGCACCCAGGGTTTCATCGTGGCCAAAGATAACCCGAAAAACGTGCAAGGGTTCGAGGACCTTACACGAGGGGACGTGACGTTTGTGAACCGACAGACGGGCGCGGGCACGCGACTCTTGACGGATCTCCACCTGAGGAGATTAAAGATTGACCCGAGAAATGTAAAAGGGTATGATCACGAGGAATTCACCCATATGGCGGTGGCTGCAGCAGTTCTTTCGGGTGCGGCCGACATCGGGCTCGGCGTGCTCTCGGCAGCCCATGCATTGGGGCTGGACTTTATTCCGGTGGCGCAGGAGCGGTATGATCTCGCGGTCCCGAAGCGGTTCTACGATACACCCATGTTGCAGGCTTTACTCTCAATTATCCGGGACGACAAGGCATTTCGCGATCAAATCGTGAGCATGGGCGGGTATGATGTTTCAGATATGGGGAACATAATGGCTATGATTTAGCCTGAAAGTTTTTTTGCCGCGGCGGACGCTGAGGGGAAAAAAGATATATCTGGCAACAGACGTACGTCAGAACCTGATCCCGGCCAAAAAATCAATGTTCTCACATTACAAAAACCCCATGGCATTTATTTGGTAAAATCATATTTCTCTGTGTCTTCTGCGGTGAAAAAAAACAATCGGAGGTTTCAATGTTCGCAATCAGCGCGGTGCCCGGACTGGGCACGGGAGTGCTCGGTCTCTTCGGCGAGACCGGATGGGTCGGCAAGGGGATTGTGGCAATCCTCATGGGATTTTCAATCGTGTCCTGGGCCATGATTCTGCTTAAATACCAGTTCCTACGGAGAGCGGAGAAGGAGTCCCACGACTTTCTCCATGATTTCAGGAGGACAAAGAACATCGATGAACTGATGCGGCGCGCGGAAGCAAAGAAATTCAGCCCTCTCTCGACGCTGTTCCTCGAGGGCTATCGCGAAGCCGAGTCCATCATCAAAACCCTGCCTAACGGAAATGTGACGGAAGAGGAACGGCCGCTCATTTCCCAGGAGATCGAGCGTTCTCTCAGGATCACGACGCAGGACGAGATCGTCTACATGGAGCGCTACCTCGCTTTTCTCGGGACGACGGGAACGGTCGGTCCGCTCCTGGGGCTCTTCGGCACGGTATGGGGCATCATGGACGCCTTTTACGGCATCGGTCTGAAGGGTGCGGGCGACATCGGATCGCTAGCGCCGGGTCTTGCCGCGGCGCTCATCAACACCATCTCAGGCCTCTTTGTGGCAATTCCCGCCGTGATCGCCTATAACTATTTTGCCGACAAGATCCGGGACATTGCCATCCGGTGTGATTCGTTCTCCATGGAATTTCTGAGCTATCTCGAGCGAAACATGCTCCGGAGGAAGTCATGAGCTTTGAGCGACGGGAACGGCATATTATCCGCGAGCTGAACCTGGTCCCGCTCATCGACGTTCTGCTCACGATCCTTTTCTTTTACATGATCGTCTCGCCCATGATGAGCAGGGGGCTGGATGTCAACCTGCCGAAATCCGCTGCCAACAGCATCAAACCCGAAGACCGCATTGTGCTCACGGTAACGCGCAGTCAGGAGCTTTTCGTCGAAAAAGAACGGGTTGATATTTCCCATCTTAAAGGCGTGCTTGATTCAATACGCAAATCCAAACCGATGGTCAACGTCTATCTTCGCGCAGACAAGGATGCACCCTACGGCGCCGTAGTGCAGGTAATGGACGTGGTAAAGCGCGCCGGTATTGACCGGCTCGGCATGGTGACGGAAGCTGCGTCGGGTGTCGAGACTGGCAAATGAGGCATTCCCTCGGCAGGAAGATCGGCCAATCCGGGAACGAGCTGGTGCTTGCCGTCCTTTTTTCTTCTTTCCTGCATGCCGCTCTTGTTGCGCTCGCGCTTTTCATCATATTTGCCGTGCATCCGAAAATATATGTTCCGCCTTTTTACGAAGTCAAGCTGGTGAGGCTGAACGCCCCTGCATCATCGGAGCCTTCATCTGCGGCACCGGCAACGCCGGCTCCGCCAAAGCCTGAAGCTGCACCGCCCAGGGAGAAGCCCAAAGAGCTGGTGAAAAAAGAGCTTGCGCAGCATGAAAAGGTTTTGCCGAATAAGGAAGCATTGCCGGCCTTCTCGTCGGAGAAAGCGAAAGCCCTCCGGCAGGCGCCTGTAAAAACGGAAGCGAGACCGGCAGAACCTGCAGCACGGGCGGCACCGGTGACTGCGCCCTCTGCCGCACCCTCTGCGTCTACGGGAAAACCGGGCGGCAAGACCGAGAATGTCGCGGTGAGTTCCTCGTCGGAGGAGCTCGAGGTATCTCCCTACATCGCTCTTGTCCGCGACAAAATACAGCAGAACTGGAATCCGCCTCCGGGAGTGGCGGCGGCTAAGGCAAAAGTCGAATTTACCGTTCTGCGGTCAGGCAGGGTGGGTGACGCGAAACTCTTGGCGTCGAGTAGCAATTTCTATTTCGATCAGGCGGCGGTTCGCGCCATCCTGATGTCGAGCCCCTTCCCGCCCATGCCGGAGGGGTTCTACAAGGACTACGCCGTGTTCACCGTCGATTTGCAGGAAAACGAGTAGGGCCGAGGGCCACGGGGCAGGGCTGCAGGGAAGTCCGATTTTGATCCACACGCACTCGTATCCCCCGGCTGGCGTATTGGGGTTCTCATGCCATGAAACGCATTTTCAAAGCAGTCATAGTAGTGTGCATCCTCGCCGTGATGCCCGCTGCAGTTCATTCCCAATACTATCTTGGTGTGATCCGCGGAGAAACCAAGAAGATCCCGATCACTGTGCTTGATATCAGGGACCAGACCGGCTCTCCCGCACTGCGCGCGATGGCGCTTGAGGTTCTGCAGGACGACCTTCGGCGTTCTCAGATATTTGACGTCGTTGACGCGAAAAAGTTGGATCTGGGGGTCACGGGTAATTCGGAACCGACAGAGGAGGTCGTAAAGCGGGGGGGCACCTTCGGACTGACCGGCGTGGTCTGGGGCCAGATCGGGAAAAGCGGGGGCGATATAGTGCTGTCCGGAAAACTTTACGATGCGGCATCGGGAATGCGCCTTGCGAGCAAGGAGTACTTCGGGAACACGGAAACGTTCCGCCGCATGGTGCACACCTTTGCCGATGAGATCGTTTACCGCTACACCGGAGAAAAAGGCATTGCACGCACGCGTATAGCCTATGTGTCCGACAAGACGAAATTCAAGGAACTGTACATCATGGACTACGACGGACAGGATCCCAAGCGGGTCACGGGAGACCGCTCCATCTGTCTCTCGCCAGCGTGGAGCCCGGACGGCAAGGTGCTCGCCTATGTTTCCTATCGCGACGGGAATCCCGATCTCTTCGCGCTGGACATGGAAACCGGCAGACGCTGGAAGCTGTCAGGCAGCGAAGGTCTTAATATCTCTCCCGCCTGGTCGCCGGACGGCAAGCGCATTGCGCTTGCTCTCAGCAAAGACAGCGGCGCCGAGATTTATACCATAAGCAGGAATGGAAATGATCTGGAGCGGCTGACCTACGGGGTATCGGACAACGTCTCTCCATCCTGGGCCCCGAACGGAAGAGAAATCGCTTTCACCTCGGGCAGGGCGGGGACACCGCAGCTGTATATCATGAGTTCCGACGGCACAGATGTCCGCAGAATATCCTTCGAAGGGAACTATAACGCTTCCCCGAACTGGTCGCCTCGGGGAGATCGCATAGTGTTTTCAACGCAAGTCGGCGCGGTATTCAAGATCGCGACCGTGAATCCCGACGGATCGGACTTTCGCATACTCACGAACGGACGGGGAAGCGATGAAAATCCGTCGTGGTCTCCTTCGGGCAGGCAGATTGTTTTCAGTTCGAACCGAGAGGGGAAATTCAATATCTACATCATGAACGCCAACGGGACGGATCTCGAGCGAATCACGCCGAACGATGCGAATTATACTTCGCCGGCTTGGTCGCCATAAACAGCAGGGCGGGGATGTCCTGACGGTATCTCACAAGCCGCGGCAGCGGCGAAGAAAAGGAACCCCGCCAGGCTACCGGGAGCCAACTTTTATCCCGGTTTTTGACCAGGATTCTGCATCCGCCAGATTACGCACCGCGTGTGCGCTTTCCTCGCTCATTCTGCCTCTTCAGCCACACAACCCCGCAAGAGCCTGTATGCTATACTTTTAAGAGAGAACTATATTTTCTTCTGCCGAGCACGAGCAGCGAGAAACGGGAAAAACCATTTTCACCGAGAACACAGTGACCACGGGGCAGCACGAAGTAACTAGTAAATGAGATTTTCAATAAGCTACTTCATCTCTCCCGGTGCCCTCTGAGAGGGTGGAGAAAATTACCTCTTATTTTATTCAGCAGCAGACGAGCCTGCTGTTTCATGGCGTGGAATAAAGAGGAATCAAATGCCGCATTTCGGCTTGATGAATGAACGAAACATGGGGCCTGTTGAGGGCCCGTTCCTGCGCGCAAGGCTCCATATGCGCGGAGGGAAGCGCAGGCTCCGACAGGGCAAAATCGCCGCGGGCATCGTGACACTCTACGACGCGTTCGATGCCGCGATGCAGGCTTACGTCGCCGATGAGGCTCATAAGAAGCGTCTGAAGATCAATGCGGGCGAGGATTTGAATGACGGCAGGACACTGTTCGCAGTGCTCGTCCGCTCACAGGTACTCGATGGGGTTTTTGATTTTGACGGCTTCGACCGCCTGACAGAACGGGCTCTGCACCAGGAGATGCCGGGCTACGATTATCGTGAACTCCTCTCAGGCCTGGAATCCGTCATGCAACAGCTTGGCGTCATGCCGTTTGATGAGAGCGCCCTCCCGCCGGAAGACCCGAAGACGTTTTGATGATAGCAAAAAGGAAAAGTGACGAAGGCAGGATGAATGGAAGAAACGACCGCCATCCCAGGTTTTTCCCGGTGCCTGCGCCTCAAGGATGGGTGCTGATGTATGAATAGATTGGCGAATGAACGGTCAGCTTACCTCAATCACGCAGCACATCAGAAGATCGAGTGGTATCCGTGGTCCGAGGAAGCTTTCGATGCGGCAAGGCGGGAAGACAAGCCTGTTTTTCTGAGTACCGGAGCAGTGTGGTGCCACTGGTGCCATGTTATGGCACAAGAAACCTTTGAAGACGAAGAAACGGCCCGGCTGATGAACAGGCTCTTTATCAATGTCAAGCTCGATCGTGATGAACGGCCTGAAATCGATCGCAGGTATCAGCAAGCTGTAGCGGCCCTGGGCGGAGGCGGCGGGTGGCCCCTCTCGGTCTTCCTGACGCCGGATAAACGGGCATTTTACGGCGGCACCTATTTCCCGCCAGAAGACCGGCAGGGGAGGCCGGGTTTCAAAAAAGTTCTCAGAACGGTAGCCGACTATTACAAAACAAAGCGGGACGATGCTCTCGTTTATGCCCAGCGCGTCATGGACGTGCTCAAGACGGAGCCGCTGTCCGCTGAGGAACTCAACGAATCCCTGGTCACGGAAGGTGAGGAAGCCATGCTTGGCGTTGTTGACCTGCAAAACGGGGGATTCGGCGCGGCACCCAAGTTTCCCATGCCCGGCGCCTTGGAATTTCTGATCCGCCGCTCTCCCGTGAGCGCAAATCCCTCGGTGGGCAAGGCTGCCTACAGGATGCTGGAAGCGATGTCGGCCGGCGGTTTCCATGATCAGCTCGGTGGCGGATTCCACCGTTATTCCGTCGACGAAGCGTGGATTGTGCCGCACTTCGAGAAAATGGCTGATGACAATGCGGGGCTCCTCAGAAACTACATAGATGCATATGCGGTATTCGGTGATGAGCAGTTCCGCATTGTTGCAAGGGGGATTCTTGGCTTCACCCGCAGCGTACTGTCCGACCCCGAAGGAGGGTTCTACGCGAGTCAGGACGCAGATGTGACGCCTGATGACGAGGGCGGCTACTTCACCTGGACCGACGAAGATTTCAGGAAGGGCCTCGATCCCGATGAATATGCCGTGCTGTCATCCTTCTATCTGCATGAACGGGGAAGCATGCATCATGATCCTGGGAAGCAGGTGCTTTATGTTACACAGCCGCTGCGGGAGATTGCCCGACAGCTCGGGAAAACCCCGAATGAAACGGAGGGAATTCTCGGGCGTGGAAGGTCAAAACTGCTTTCTATGCGTATGCATCGGGAAAGACCATTTATCGACCGGTCACTTTACCCGTCATTGAACGGGATGCTGATTGCATCATACTTCCATGCCTTCCTCGTGTTGGGCGATGAGGAGGTAAAGTCTTTCGGCATGAAGGGCCTTGATCGTATTCTTCGGAATTGTATCGTCGACGGTGCTTTGATGCATGCGGACAATATCCCTGCCCTGCTCGACGATTACATCAATCTTATTGACGCGCTGATCGCAGCCTATGAGGCGACGGCCGAGAAACGGTACCTCTCACAGGCTGATGATCTTATGTCGTTGTGCATCGATAAGTTTATCGACAGGAGGGAAGGAGGATTCTTTGATACAGAACAGGAGGTTCTCGGCGCGAGGCTTAAACGCATGGAGGACGTTCCTCACCCATCAGCCAATGCTTTAGCTATTATGCTTCTTCTGAAGCTTGCGCACATGACCGGGAGGGATGATTATCGCACAGTGGCGGTACAATCGCTCAAAATATTTTCAGCGCTGGCGCGCGAAATGGGTGTTCATGCCGGAGCCTTCTTCTGTGCTCTTGATGCCTCGTTCCGCATGCTCAAACTGACGATTGAAGCTCATCCGGACAGTGAACTTGCCCGAGCTGGCCGTGCAGTTGCCGGGAAACAGTATGCTGCGATCGTATACGGTGAAGACCGGGGACGGGTGATCCCCTGCGCTCGAGACACTTGCCTGGAACCAATCAATGAACCGAATGTTTTGCGTCAACTGCAAGTAAAGCTTCCGAGACCATAAGAGCAGTATCTGAAAACCAAGTTCAAACCGAGTTTCGAACGACGGGGTCGAAAGATGGAGTTTTTTTCGCTGATTCTTGCCGGAAAGGACAAGCATCAGGGGGATGGGGAGGATACGGAATATGATGAGCAAGGAAGACTTTATCAAGACATTTCCGATGTTCCGGGGCGGACTCAGGAACTTGGTCCCGGAAGTGCTTTCCGCGGGACAGCAGCGTTCGATTCCCCGGGACAGCCGCATTTATACGGAAGGCGACGCCTGTTCTGCAATAGCCTTCATCCTGTTCGGCGAGGTACGAGTATATAAGATTGGCGCGACGGGACGGGAAATCACGCTTTATGAGATAGGCCCCGGAGAAACCTGCATTTTGAACGCTTCTTGTATACTTGCCCATACTTCCTATCCCGCTAATGCGGTCGCCGCCTCTGACGTAGAGGTACTGCTTCTGCCTTCTGATGATTTCCGGAGGATTGCAATGAAACATGAAGAAATGCGGGATTTTGTTTTCACCCTCCTCAGTCAGCGGCTTGCCAAGGTAATGGAGCTGGTCGAGGAAGTGGCTTTCGGCAGAATGGACGAGCGGTTGATGCAGTACCTTATTGAGAAGTCGAATAAAAAATCACTCGAAACAACGCACCAGAAAATCGCCAACGACCTCGGCACGTCCCGCGAAGTGGTTAGCAGGCTGCTCAAGGATTTCGAACGGAAACGGCAACTTAGGCTGTCCCGGAATTCGATTACCCTGCTACAGCCGTAAAAAAGAGCTGGCCAATCCTTTACACGGGAAAAGTAGATTGGGCACAGGCGGACACAGAATTTTCTCAGACAAAACAATCAACGAAATGCGGAGCAAATCAGGGCAGTCAGGAGCTTTTGCAAATTACGATCATCAAGGATTCGCTGGCTCGTCATCCGATTCATAAGCATTTCAAGTATTTTTAAGTCTTTTTTCGTATCGGGATGTGAACAAGCCTCACCTCTGACGAGCGTCACGAACATCGTCACGGTGCATAATTAATTTGTTTCGTGATGAGCGATTTCATTCTTACAGATTTGCATTTTCGCTCGGGTTTCTCGTTACTTCACCGTATGAATATGGTTTGCTGCACGTTGCGCGCTTAATCCCTACCATATCGCACAGAGTCTCGAAGAAGACGCTTTCTATGATTCCGCCTCGCGCAGGAACGCAAAGAAATGCTCTGGCTGATGATCTGTGTTTCCCTCCAGGGAAGCCGCCATGGTGCTCTTTGTTTTTTCTCTTTCTTTCCCGCAGAATAGAGAAATTTCGGCTTGACAGCAGTGCGTAATCAGGTGTATTGTATCAGGTCTCGGCTACTGATTCCCGAGCGAAAAAGCCCCTGATGAGGGGCTTTTTTTACCACTGCTGCAAAAGTATGCAAGGTCGTTTGTAGCAGCGTTCCCTGGGTTTCCCGCCGGAACAAAGATCGATACATCAAATACAGCAAAGTGTACGGAGCATGGCGTCCCTAGCGTCGATTGGGCTGTATACCGCCGCATTTCATGCTCTCTGCGCGATGCGGCTTTTTTGAGGAGTCACTATGTGCCGTTTGAGTGCAATCACCTCGGGCGATTATATCTCTCCCATGGAGAACATCTATGCGCTCGAGACCATGAAAGAAGGCCACGATGGGTCAGGCCTCGGCCTTATGTTGAAGGACATGGGCGGGCCTTTCGCCGACTTCAAGCAGTATCCAACGTTGTCCGCCATCTGCTCGCACAAGGGGCTCCAACTTCTCGACGACTACATGAGGGCTCAAGGGTTCGTGGAGAAGTTTTCCTGGGAGCCGCCAATAAAGAATGTGGTCGGTGTTGCGCGCCGCGAACATTACCTCGCCAAGGTCTATGATTATCCTGCGTTGTACAAGGACAGGACACAGCGCGAGAAGGAAGACCTTCTGCTGCAGACCAGGCTCGCTCTCAGGATAATGGGCGAACCCGACGGATCACTCTTCGTCTTCTCCTTTTATCCCGACGTGCTGACGCTCAAGGAAGTGGGCGATCCCCTGCAGCTCAGCGAGTTTTTCGGTATCGAGAAGTCGGGGATCCGGTCAAGGATCGTGCTGGCCCAAGGTCGGCAGAACACAAACTACGCCATCTACCTTTACGCCTGTCATCCTTTCTTTATCCAAGGCTACGCCACCATGACGAATGGTGAAAACACGGCCTTTGTGCCAATCCGCGAGTTCCTCATGGGCCGTGGCAACGCGGGGTACATGGGCTACAATTCCGACTCCGAAGTGTTCACCCATATCCTGCATTATACGAACAGGACCCTTGGTTATCCGCTTCACTATTATAAAGACATTATCACGCCGATGAAGGACGCCGAGATCGGACAGAGATCGGATGCCGCTGCGCTTCGGCTGCTGAAAAAATCGCTCCGGCCCCTTTGCATCGATGGCCCGAACTGCGTCATTGGGTTCACGCCCGACGGCTCGGTCTTCATGGTGCATGATTCGAAAAAGCTGCGGCCCGGCGCGGTCGGCGGCAAGTCCGGCAAGTACGCGCTTATGTCCGAAGTCTGCGGAGTGGACAGCGCGATTCCGGACCGGGACAAATCAAAGGACATCTTTCCCATGAAGTACGACATGGTGGTGATTGCGCCCGGAGCGCGGGAGGTCAAAACATGGAATCAGCTTCACGGTTAGACAAAAACCATCAGCTCTCATTAAAAGAACTTCCCTATATCATCCAGTGGCGGGAGGACCGCTGCACGCGATGCGGCCGCTGCACGGCCGTCTGCCCCATGAAATCCATCGAGGCCACGGTCTACACACAGCGCGTTGTTTCATCTGAGGGCGCGAGCCCTGAGCCCCGGGTCACCCGCAGGCTCACCCAGGTGGTGCGTCAGGTCACGGAAATCGACCGTTACTGCATCGGCTGCGGCACGTGCTCCCTTGTCTGTCCTACGGACGCCATTTTCCCCGAATACAACTTACAACACAAGCTCTACCACTACAAGAACAAGGGCGGCATCCCCTTTATGCGTGGGGGCAGGCGGAACGATCCGTCCATCTCGACACTCGATAAACTTAAATTCACACGTATCTCGATGTTAACGGACCCCGCGTTGGATGCCGGCCGCCACGAGTTCCGCGTCCGGACGCTCCTGGGCAGAAACCTTCCTGCGGAGCAGCTTCCGCTCAAGGTGGAAGGCGATAAGCTGTTCATCGGCGACCGAACCTTTATCCCACCGGTGCGAGAAATATTTCCGATCAGGATCGGGTCCATGTCCATCGGCGCTCTCTCTCCCCATATGTGGGAGGGTCTTGCAATGGGAGTCACCTACCTCAACGAGGTCGAAGGCATCCCGGTAGTGATGTGCTCAGGCGAGGGAGGCATGCCGCCGAGCATTTTGAAATCGCGCTACATAAAGTATTTTATTCTTCAGATCGCGTCGGGCTATTTCGGCTGGGATGAAATCATTCACGCCCTTCCCGACATGATCGAAGACCCTGCGGCCATCGAAATCAAGTACGGGCAAGGCGCCAAACCCGGCGACGGTGGGCTGCTCCAGGCCTATAAGGTGCTCGGCCTTATCGCGAAAATCCGTGGTGTACCGCAGTTCGTCGATTTGGCATCGCCGCCCACGCACCAGACTAAGTACTCCATCGAAGAGGCTGTCGCAAAGATGATTCAGTCCATGTCCATGGCCTGGGGTTTCCGCGTGCCGGTTTATCCCAAGATCTCCGGGACCAAGACGGCCCGGGCCGTGCTGAACAACCTTGCCCGGAACCCTTATGCCGCGGCGCTCTGTATCGACGGCGAGGACGGCGGCACGGGCGCGGCGTATAACGTATCAATGGACAAGATGGGACATCCTATCGCATCCAATATTCGTGATTGCTACCTTGATCTCGTGAAGCAGGGTAAGCAGAATGAACTACCGCTTATCGCCGCAGGCGGCGTCGGCAAGGGCGGCAACCTGGCCGCGAACGCCGCAGCGCTCATCATGCTTGGTGCTTCCGCGGTCGATATCGGGAAGTACATGATGCAGGCCGCGGCAGGTTGCTTCGGTGACGAATACAATCGCTGCAACGTCTGCAATCTGGGCAAGTGCCCGCGTGGGATCACAACCCAGGATCCAAAGCTCTACCGAAGGCTCGACCCTGACAAGGTTGCCGAGCGAGTAGTGGAAGTATTCAAGGCGGCGGACGTGGAGCTCAAGAAAATATTCGCGCCGCTCGGCCGGAGCACCGAACTCCCGATCGGCATGTCCGATGCGCTGGGCGTTGCAGACAAGGAAATCGCCGACCGGTTGCAGATTTCGTATGTATGCTAAATCAATAACAGATGAACACGGTTCAAAACGTGCGCGAAACACGTGGTGTATAACAGACCATTTAAGGTAGATGACATGATCATACAGGGCAAGGTACACGGAAAACGGGTCTCTTCTAAAGAGCTCGAAGAGCAGATCCAGATGGCAGTCAAGGACGGAGCCAGGGACATCACGGTCGTAGCGGACGGCCAGCACGGCATCGGCGGAAGGATCTGGCCGCGGAACGCTAAGGTCAGGGTGACCATCGAAGACACCTCTGGGCAGCGCGTCGGCAGCATGGGAATGGATGGCACGGAGATTCTTGTCAAAGGCTCGACGTCCGATGATACCGGGTGGCTCAACTGCGGTGCGGTCATTACAGTCCTCGGCGACGTGGCGAACGGCGCGCACAATGCGGGCGCTCAGGGCAAGCTCTATGTACAGGGTGGCGGCGGTGCGCGGTGCGATACGATGACCAAGAAGAATCCGCGCTTCCCCGATCTTGAATCTTGGTACTTCCGGAATGTGGGCGATTCCTTTGCCGAGTTCAAGGCAGGCGGCATCGCCGTGGTCTGCGGCGTGGAGCCCCGGGATCCCGACAATATTCTCGGATACCGTCCCTGCGTTGGCATGGTCGGCGGCACAATCTATTTCCGCGGCGCCATCAAGGAATACAGCAAAGCAGACGTGACGCTTTCGGACCTGACGCAGCAGGATTGGGAGTGGCTTACCCAGAACATGAAGCCCTATCTGACCGCCATTGACCGAATGTCCTATTACCAGGAACTTACAAAGGATATGAGCGACTGGAAAAAGCTTACCGCCTTGACGCCTGCCGAGAAGACGAAAGCCAAGGGCAAGCTCAAGATGGGGCTCACCGAGTTCCGAATGAACGTGTGGGAGAAGGAAGTAGGCAAGGGCGGCATGTTCGGCGCCTACCTCGCCCATGACCGTTCCGTGCTACCCTATATTACGACTGGTGAGGAGCGGCGGTGGAAGCCGCTGTGGAAGAACGACAAATATCTTCCTCCCTGCGCCTATGCATGCCCGTCACGCATCCCATCGCACAAGCGTGCGAGCCTGATCCGGCAGGGAAGGACCGCTGAGGCGCTGGCCCTCGTACTCCAGTACAGCCCGCTTCCTGCCACGGTCTGCGGCACGATCTGTCCGAATCTCTGCATGACCGATTGCACGCGCGGAAGGGTTGATGAGCCGCTCAACATCAAGGAATACGGTTCAGCTGCGTTGAATCTCAAAGCCCCTAAGAAAGCGAAAGCAACAGGCCATTCCATCGCGATCATCGGAGGTGGTCCAGGGGGTCTTTCTGCAGCGTGGCAGCTCGGCCTCAAGGGCCATAACGTTGATCTCTTTGAAGCATCTGCCAAAATCGGCGGCAAGATCGAGATGTGCATTCCCCGCGAGCGCCTGCCCAGGAAGATTCTGGACAAGGAACTGCAGCGGTTTGCCGAGATTGGCGTGAACGTCCATACTAAGACACCGGTGGACAGGAAGAAGTTCGAGAACATCTACCAGAACCACGATGTCGTGGTCATCGCGGTCGGCGCCCATGAAGGACGGATGATCCCGTTCCCGGGCCACGAAGCTGTGGTAAAAGGAATCGACTTCTTGAAGGAAATTAACTTTGGAAAGCCGAAGAACCTGAGAGGGAAAAAGGTCGTCGTAATCGGCGCGGGCAACGTAGGCATGGACATCGCCTGCCAAGCCTGGGACCACGGCGCAGAGAGTGTCATCTGCGTTGACATCCAGAAGCCGGCGGCTTTCGGCAAAGAAATGGAACTGGCCGCCTCCAAGGGGACCAGGGTGCTGTTCCCGAAGGTAACGGAGAAGTACGATGTCAAAGCGAAAAAGATCTTTTTCAAAGATGACACGGATCTCGACGCGGACATGGTGATCATCTCCGTTGGAGACAAACCGGTGCTCGATTTTCTGCTCCCCGCGATCAACACGGAGCGAGGCTATATCGCCGTGAATGACTTGGGCCAGACATCGGACGTTAAGGTCTTTGCCATCGGCGATGCGACCAACCCCGGCCTCGTGACCCATGCTATTGGCCAGGGCAAGGTTGCCGCGGACAAGATTCATTCGCTGCTCATGAATACGGACTACGTGCCCGAAGAGCGTCGCATGATCCCTTACGAGAGAATTAAGACCGAATACTACGAGGCCTGCCGGCTTGAAGATATCAAGTTTTCGCCGAAGAAGGAGGCGGACCGCTGCATGTCCTGCGGCTCCTGCCGAGACTGCGGGATGTGCGAGCAGTCCTGCTACTACGGCGCCATAACGCGGAAGAAACTGCAGAGCAAGTCTTTCGAGTATGTTGTTGATGAAAGTAAATGCATCGGCTGCGGTTTCTGCGCCGGGATTTGTCCCTGCGGAGTTTGGGAGATGGTGGAGAACGTGTAGAAAAGATGCTCTCGCCCCTCGAGGAAAGGGGTGAGGAGTGGCCCTGCCAGATTGATTGGGAAAGCCCTTTGCCGGAATGTGGTGAAGGGCTTTCTTATTGTGTACCATATCCTGCCGTAATTTTCCGGTTTCCCATTCCTTGCATTTGTTCTTCGGATCAATTTTACATCTTCAGATGGTGGCGTGAAGGGCTTTTCTGTTTTTTTTAAATTGACTCAGCGCCGATGTTCAGATAGACTTTTAATGGCAAAATCGAATACCACTGGAAATAAGTACCGCGATCCCGCGATCCTTTCTCTGCATCGTTCCGAACGGTGGCTCCTACGCGGAGAACGGGAGAAGAAATACTCAAAATAGGCTTTGGCGCCATAGAGGGTCCGATGGGAGAAAAGACTTTTTACAGCAAGAAAGTGATTCCTCAACTCCATGCAATTGTCGCTGCTGCATGTTTGAACTATTTCTGGCAGAATTGCATGAAGTGTGTTGTATCGATCATTGTCTCACTCTAGGAATTGTTCCCATCTTGATTCAATTGCCACCCCCGGAAAGGGCATACTATGATCACCCTGAAGGACATACAAGAGGCTCGTAAGAACTTGGTGCCGTTCATCCATAAGACACCGTTGATTTATTCGAATTCACTCAGTAATCTGTCTGGTGCCGAGGTTTATCTCAAGCTTGAAAATCTCCAGAAAACCGGATCTTTCAAAGTTCGCGGCGCCTTCAACAAAATGAGCCATGTTAGCGCAGACAGGGTGATCGCGGCCTCTATGGGCAATCATGCCCAAGCCGTTGCCTTTGCAGCGCAGAAACTCGGGAAACACGCGCAGATCATCATGCCACTAACGGCGCCGATCATCAAGGAGGAGGCTACAAGGGGATACGGTGCGGAAGTTAATCTCGTCGGGGAGCGGTTCAGCGAGGCGCTTGAGTATGCGCTCTCTCAAAAGGAAAGCACCTTTATCCATCCTTTTGATGACGATCTCGTCATCGCGGGACAGGGGACTATCGGCGTAGAGATCTACGAGGACCTGCGAGAAATAAATGCGGTGTTCGTTCCTGTCGGAGGGGGGGGACTTGTCGCTGGCCTTGCCGCGGCACTGAAAGCCCTGTCTCCCAGAACGGCCGTGATCGGCGTCCAGGCTGAGTCCGCTCCCGCTGCCGCTCTCTCGTTCAAGGACAAAAAGATCGAGGACCGGGTCCCGCTGCTCACGATTGCGGATGGGATAGCAGTCAATAGACCCGGTGAGAAAACCTTTGAGCTGATCCTGCGCTGCGTCGACGATATGGTTCTGGTGTCGGAAGAACGGATCGCCATGTCGATTCTTCTCTTTCTTGAGCGGAAAAAACTGGTCGTCGAAGGAGCGGGTGCGGCGCCGCTCGCAGCCTTCATGGAAATGAAGGACCGCTACAGAAACCAGCGAGTGGTGCTGGTCGTGAGCGGAGGAAATGTTGATTTCACCATTATGGATCGGATAATCCGCAAAGGTCTGGGAACGAGCGGGCGGATCGGCATTATTGAAGTGACGATCGATGATATCGCAGGGAGTCTGCATAAGGTGACCGGCATTCTCGCGGCGCGAAGGGCAAACGTTCTGGACATCATTCATGACCGTCTTTCGGGCGGACTTCCGTACGGCAAGGCCAAGGTGATTGTGACGGTCGAGATCCGGGGGAAGCAGCACCTAGACCAGATAATCATGGGCCTGGAAGCGGAGGGCTACGAGGCGCGTGAGCGGGCGGGCATATGAGATCAGCACGCCGATTTTGCGTATAGCGTTTCTCTTGTCTACCTTTCGCCAATCCTTCGCTGGCAGACAGTGTTATACTTGGATTATCGTGGACAATGGCGGGGTGATCGATAACGGAATCGATATGGAAGGAACACCGCAGCGCGCGTGTCGTGAAACAAGGATTCGGATGCCGAGATGCTGCCTGTTCCGGGATTTAAAAACGCTTCGGGTCTGCGCGAACCCATTCTGTTCCTCACTGCCAACCCGAGTGTTGGAAGGCAAGGGCGATGACTAGAACGCCATCATGGCTCATTCCCGCAGCGTTAGCCTTGATTTTGTGGGGCACCTGGGGAGTGTTTCAAAAAATTGCTACGAACCAGATGGCTCCTCGGAATGTTTATTTCATTTCCGCGCTCGGAGCTCTCTTGGTTGTTCTCGCCATCCTGTCAACGAGCCGATTTCAGATTTCCCTGAATTTCGAGGGAGCATTCTTTGCCCTGATTGCCGGCGTTTGCAGTTCGCTCGGTGGACTGCTTTTTCTACAGGCGATGAGCAGGGGTGAGGCGGCGATTGTCATTACGTTCACCGCCCTATATCCCGCCGTGTCGATCATTCTTTCCTTCCTTCTCCTGAATGAAACAATCACGATAAAGCAGGGTATCGGCATCGTCTTGGCATTGTTTTCGATGCTTCTGCTGAAGTAATTGGCAAGCCGGATCAATTCTGGCGAATATTCGTAGACGACAAGGAGAACGTATGGCGGAATTTATGAGACGAATGAAAGTCAAAGCAATTCTGATCGGGATCCTGGTATGCATCCTGGCAATGTTGTACAGCTATTTTGCAGCGGACACCATTACGACCAGGATAACCGATGCCCAGATGACGAAGGTAGACAACCGGTTTATGATCGCAACCGAATATCGTCCCTTCATAAATGAGGATGTCTGGTACCGTTTCAAGTTTGATTCAGGAAGCGTTCAGAACGATGCGATCAGGCTGAGGGGGAAGCTGGTAAAAATAAAAAAATATGGGTGGAGGATACCTTTTTTATCCCGCTATGAGAATATTGTGAAGATCGAAGAAGTGAAATAGAAGCGTACGCGGCGCGGCCTTCCTACTCCCGTTTTAAATGTCATGGTGGCAATTAGGTCAAAAGGATGATGTTTAGCGTGTGAGGGATCGGACGAGGCGGACATTTTCACTCATGAAGTGATCAAATCGCTGCATTCAAAAACCGCTGGAAGGCAGATCACAGCGACCCTATTGAAGCGACAGGAGTTTTTGTCCGGATGAGATTTTTTAGTCATCCGGACTTTTTTGTTTCGATCACACAGGTGGCGGCAGGATCCGGAGGGCCCTTCCTTGACATGTTGCCGATGCAGTGATAGGCTTTAAGGAAAATTAGGTGATAGTCTTAACCTTTTGCACGAAAAGGCGGGAAAGCAGCGGGGTCACACTCTTTCCCGGTCCGCAATTGCAGTCAGACGGGCAGATGCTATATCATATTGCGTGTCTGCGCCGTTTAAAAGAGAAAACAATGGACATTGGCGATGGAAAAAAGAAAATTGCGAAACCATCCCCTGACTTCCCCTTTGAAAAAAAATACGCTGTCATCGGTGGCTATCGGATCGGTTATGTGGAATCGGGGGAAGGAGGTCCCGTCCTTTTTATTCATGGAAACCCCACCTCATCCTATCTGTGGAGAAATATCCTGCCGCAGGTGGCCGGAAACACTGGTAGCCGGGGGATTGCCCTCGACCTGCTGGGGTTCGGCGAATCGGACAAGCCCCGGGCAGTGGACTATAGTATTCGCCTGCACGCCGATATCATAAAGGGCTTCATCGAACAACTGGATCTCAAGAATCTTGTTCTCGTGCTTCATGATTGGGGCGGTCCACTGGGTGCCGCTTACGCGATAAACCATCCCGATAATGTTCGGGGGATTGCGTTCATGGAGACTTTCCTCTGGCCTCTTGTCTGGAAAGACTTCGGCAACTATGCAGTGGCGTTCAGGTTGTTTCGCTCGCCGCTGGGGCACCTGCTGATTCAGAATATGAATGTCTTCGTGAATTACGTCATGCCCAGGGCAGTCCTGAGAAGGGGGAGTATGACGGAAGAAGTCATGCGCCATTACCAAGAACCCTACCCGACCATCGGGTCGCGCAGAGCTATCAGGGCTTTTCTGAAACTTCTCCCCATTGAAGGGAAACCGCTGGAAAGCGATGCATTCCTCGAGGATATTCACCAAAGAATTCAGAACATCAAGGTTCCCGCGCTCTGGATCAAGGCCGTTCCTGGAGCTGTGCTTTCAAACGACACGGAATACCATCTTTATCTTCTCCGGAGCCAGCTTCCCCAGATTATCATCAAGGACTTCGGCCCCGGCCTCCACTACCTTCAGGAGGAGAACCCGGAAAAGATCGCCGATTTGATCACGGAATGGATGCACCAGAGCAAGCTGGACAATAATGATCGTGAATCTGTTCAACAGAAAAGTTTCAGGAATGCGGCGTGATGGTCGGCGGCGACCGCCGGGAAAGCAGCTGTTGCAGTTCCGTAAGCAAGCCTTTCTGTCCTTTTGATATTTTTCTGCCTGCTTCTTCGAGCCCGAACCATGCGCCCCGATCGACTTCGGGGAATGTCCCTTGTCTCCCTGAATGCGGCGGCCACTCCATGTTAAAGTTATTGCTCCTCATTTCCCGTGCATCACAATCGCCTTCAACTGCCCACGCATGGACGATCTTACCGCTTGGAAGCCTAACCGATCGAAGGGGGATAAATGGTCCCGACATTATAAAGCTCGTTTCTTCGTGAAACTCCCGGCGGGCTGCAACAAGGGCATCCTCGTCCTTGTCAACAAGCCCCTTGGGGATTGACCACGTCCCCAGGTCTTTCTTCACCCAGAACGGTCCGCCAGGGTGAACAAGAAATACCTCAATGACGCTCTCCTTTATCCGGTACATCAGAAGTCCTGCGCTAACCTGCGACATGACGTTAAAGAACTCCTTCCCATAGTACCGAATGCGCAGGCAAGCGTAATTTCTGCGCCCTGCTCTTTCCATACCGAGAACACCGGCACATAATAACAAGCACTGTGCAAGGCCGGTAGACCTATTTGCCATGGTCCGACCTATTCGAACCGCCCGAGGATTCCAGGTCGAGCTCAATGTTTCTGTCCAGACTTATATACGTTATTACCTTCCCTCTCTTCAGGAAGTAGGAGATGTATAGTACATCAGCTTGGCCGAGTTGATAGGCAAGGTACAGCGGCCGCATTTCGTAGCCGATGATCCCGCCGCTGTCATCGGGAATCCTGCTAAGCTGGGTCTGCCAGACAAGGTAGGTGCTGCATCTCAGGAAGGCTTCGGCTTTGGCGAGCGCCTGCTGGGCTGTAAGGCCTTTTATTGTCTTATAGGATGTATCAAGATCGAATATTTCAAGCGGGTACTTGCTTCCCTCCTTCACAAAAAAGGCTGCATTTTTAACATCAGAAGGATAGCGGCAGCCGTAGAGGAGGAGAGTATAGGTTCCAGCAATTTCAGCGGGTTCAGCTGCGCTGGGCATCAAGTGCATACTGGGCACACAGGCAACCACGGTTGTCGCAAGAAGAACGACCAGACAGGGGAGAAAAAGACGGATTTTCCTCATGCTCATTCACCTCTTTACCGAAACGGAGTTGTTTTTACCGAACATTGAAACTTTAATATATTATAACTCATCAATTTACTGGTAACGATGAAATGTCCAACGCCAAGGATCGATCATCAAACTTTAAAATGAAACGGATCACTTTCCATTGCGAAATGACGATCGATATCTAGCTCGATTTCCGCACGATGAGAGAAACTATCTTAGGGGGGCTGTTGAACGGGAAATCGAGCCTGTCCGGGGGGCGGCTCGCTATTCCCGTGGATAAGCTGGGATCGCTGAAAAAAGTATTCGAGTGAAGGATCGTAAAATAGTATGACTCCGTGGAGCGACAAAAAGGCTGCTTGTAGCCGATGATTCCCGGACAGTGCGGATGCCCGTCATTTTTCATCTCATCAAGTTGCCGCAGGGAGTGAAGATTATCGAGGCGGTGAACGGCGCATGCCCTCGGGAACGGTTGGAACTGCAGCAGGGAAATATGATTCTTACAGAAATGAATATGCCCCAATTGGACGGTGTCGGCCTTATTAATGCGGTCCGCGGGGATCTGAAGAGGGAAACAGCAATCATCATCGCGACAACGGGCTAATCGCGAGATTTGCAAACCGGATTAGACGCTGGAGCAAACGGTTCCCTCACGGAGCCACTCGATGTCTGCCAGTTCCCGGAGAGGTCATGAAATGCATGTTTTGAATGACCGCCGGCTGCGGGCTGACCGAGTTTCCAAAGACGCTCATCGAACCGGACGCTTGGATTTTGTTTTTGTTTTCGTTCTCCCCGGATAGATGCGCCCGTAGAGGTGAAAGGCGCAATCAGGACCAACGAGATTACGCGCGGATTCAAGAGACACCCGGGCCTTCCCCCTGAGTATCAGGTCCCGGTAGAGATATCGCAGCCGTATTTCTTCTGAAGTATGACTCACCTTCGTTCCCCTCCGTTTCATACCACAACTGGTAGCGGATGTAAAGATATCCCGTGCAACTCATACTCAGTGAGTTAATTATCAAGTTCTTCTCAAAATGACAGGAGGAAAATTCCCATAAAACCCACGGAAGGCACACAGAAAGGGAAGGACAAGACAGAATTACGTTTTAAAACTTTATTAGGATATTCTCTATGACCCCTGTGGAAAAATCTTTTCCGGCTTGTCCGGGCATGGCTCAATGTTTAAATGCAACCGGAAAAATGGGGATATGACTGTCATTGGTATCTCCGGAATACGCTGTCCAAAAAGTGCTAAAATAATATTATACAGCACAGGCAAACTCAAAGTGAGTCTCGCGAGTGCGCAGTCATTCGGAAAGGAGAAGTGCCGATATGTTAAAACATAGATTTGCACAGTTGACTATGCTGATGGCCCTTTCAGCGCTGGTGATAGCAGGGTGTTCCCACACGCCTGAAGAACGGGCGGAACACTTTGTGAAACACATGGCCTCGGAGTTGAAGCTGAACGATGCGCAGACGGCACAGTTGGAGAAGATCAAAGACGAGTTTCTGGCAAGGCGGCCTGAAATGGTAGGAATGCGCAAAGAGACGGTGAAAGAAGCGAACGAACTAATGAGAAGTCCTGAAATAGACAAAGCAAAGCTGGACGCTCTGACTGATAAAAACATTGCCCAAGCCGATGATATGATCCGGTTTATCTCCGCAAAATTCGTGGAGATTCACGACATGCTCACCCCGGAACAGCGAGAGAAGCTTGTTTCTCACATTGAAAAATACATGTCCCACTGACAAGAGAAAAGCCGACCCGGCGAAGGCGAGTCAATGAAGAATAGCTACTGAAGAACACTAAATAATTTAATAATTGTATGAGAGTGAGCTTCTGCGTTGTGGACGACGGGAGAAGGAAGAGTGTGGCTTCTCCCGTCGTCTTTTTGCATAGTGCAAGGATAATGCAGCCGATTTATTCCCGGGAGATGTTCCGGCTTCAGAGCAGATAAAAACGGATTGTGTCGCCGTCAGGACATCGGCAGAGGGCTCATTATCTGAGAAAATTGTCCGATGGTTGAGTATGAAAGAGGCTCATTCTGAGGGGGTATAAAAGAGCAAAGGGAGAGGGGATCCGCATGCAGTTGATGAAAATCACAAAAAGCGCTACAATGCACCTGGGTTTAACATGCCCGTAGCCTGGGAAGAGGAGGTACCAATGCCGAGAGTGGCAGTTATTCTCGCTGATGGATTTGAGGAAGTGGAAGCCATGGCCGTCATTGATGTACTGCGTCGAGGCGACATCGATACGGTAATCGCAGGCCTGCATGGCGGTACCGTTACGAGCGCGCGGAAGGTGAGGGTCATACCGGATACGGTGATCGACACGGTGCGGGCTGAAGACTTCGATGTGATCGTTTTGCCCGGTGGTCAACCGGGTTCGGATAACCTGAATGCAGACGCACGCGTGAGGGAGCTGATCAGGCAGTTTTCAATGAAGGGCAAAATCACCGCCGCAATATGCGCGGCACCTTATGTACTCGCGAACGCGGGTGTTCTTGCGGGAAGGCGTGTAACGTCCTACCCGACGTACAAGGGCCAGCTGGGCGGTGCCGTCTATGAGGAGAAAGCCGTGGTCATCGACGGAAATGTATTGACCAGCAGAGGGGCGGGTACAGCGCTTGACTTTGGGTTAGCCATCGTTGAGAAACTGGTCGGACGGGAAAAGTCGCTGAAGATCAGGGATGGCATGCTGGTTGCGCCATGACCGCTGCTTGCTGCGTGGTCCCTTCGAGATGTAGTCCTGTTTCGAAAGAGTTGTTACCGAGTGATTTGACCCAACGCACTGATGCAGAACGTGAAGAATGGGTTTTATCGGAGCGGAGTATGGTCAGGGTCTGATGCAGCCACAAGGACGTAGCGACTTTTAAACAGAGACCGGAGGGGCTGCAGTTCGTCGTAACACCTGTCTGAATTTTGGAGGCGGAAGCGGTTTGGAATGAAATCTTGAGATTGCAGGGTCGGCGTTTTTCCGTTCTGACAAAGCCCAGCGGCGTCGTAAGATCCATGCGATGTTCGCACTGGTCGAACCACTCTGCGAGCCGTGAGAAGTCAATGGGCTTCTCGAAGACCGTGCAGCCCAGCTGTTCCATTTCTGCCCGGTTGTGTCCGTTGAAATAGCCGGCAATGAGCGCTTTGTTCATCAGGGTGAGTTTGCATTGACGGGCTGTCTGTGCTTTGAGAAGTTCGGTGCCGGACATTTTGGGCATGCTGAAGTCGATGAGCATGATGTCGGCGCAAGGATATTTGATCTTGCACTCTGTATTGTCCTGGTATACGGGGCAGATCAAGGGTTCTCTGTAGGTGTAGCAGTCATAACCGCGCAGACTGAGAAACATCTTTAGGAGACCCGTTATGACTACATCCTCTTCAAAGATCACGGCTCGTCTTCTTCTCATGACTTGCTCCCGTGTCAGCTGGGAGAATCTGGTCACTGCGTCTGGTGCAAAATGAAAATTATTTTGCCGTATTTCCCCTCGTAGTGGTATCCGAATTCCCCAACGTTCATGGAATATCGCTTATGGTTTAAGTATAGATAGCGCTTTGCAACCTGTCAAGGAACACCGTTTATCAACTGTTATAATTTAACGGCCCGATATGCGTCGTAAAGGGCACGGGGGAAGTATTTTCATGTTTATTGCTCGCAGGGTTGCTACGTTCTTTTTTGCTGCTTATGCTCTCGTCATCTTCGGATGTGCTCATTTTACTGTGTCCGCTCCCTCAGCGCCAGTAAAACCAGTCGCAGAGATTATCGTTGAGGACTCCATAATCAATGTACCGGTCAGTCTGCCACTGAATTCTCTTGAAGACGTTGCTAAGGGCTTGCTGCAGATGGGCAAAGGAAGCAATAGGAGTAATGATGAAGACGCTTCTGTTGGCAGAATTCGAAGATTTCTGAATAGACAAATTACGAAACTTGACGACACTGTTGTGAACAGCGATTTTATCCGGGAGCGGGCATCCGCAGCCTGGGAAGCACTGCAATATCCGATTCCGCTTACCGACAACCTGGCGCTCTTGCTGAATCCGCAAGCGGTGCATGTTTCGCCTTCATCCGCGCAAAATGAGCAGGGAGATGAGTTTACCGTAGTCATCGGTCTTGTTGCCAGGCCGAGAATTATTACCAATAATACGCCGCATCCGTCAGCTCCACCGGTTCCCCATTTGTCAACTGCTCCTTCGGAGAGCAGTTTTCACATTGCACTGGAGAGTGAGCTTTCCTATCAGTTCGTTGGAAGCGAACTTGCCAAAAGACTGGAAGGCCAGGTCTTTACGAGGGGCGATAACAGGATTAGAATCGGAAATGTGAAGGTTTTTGGATCGGGTGAATCAGTTATCCTGCAATTACGAGTCACCGGAACCATAAACGGCACGATTTACCTGAAAGGCACGCCGGCATATGATGCGTTGTCCAGACGCCTGTATATCCGGGACCTGGATTACACGGTAGAGACGAGGCAGGTTCTCGTCAAAGCGGAAGACTGGATGTTTCACACCCGGCTTCGGAAAAGCTTGGAAGATGCAGCAAAATGGGATATCGGAAACAGAATTGACGGACTAAGCGGCCTTCTGACGAAAGCGCTGAACCGCAAGCTAACGCAGCATGTTGCAATCAGCGGTACGATTGATACGATTCGCCCTGTTGCCGTCGGCTTGACCGATGCCGCCTTGAGGGCTGTTCTTGTCCTTGACGGTGCGGCGGAATTACATATATTTTAACCGGGTGAAACACTAAGTCCCACGAGTATTGAATGGAATTCTGCGATCTTGACTGCAAATACGCCAGGTTTCCGAAATCAGATGCCGTTGACGGCTCCAGGAGCTGCAGGACCTTCGTTGCACTTCACTGCACGAGGAAAAAGAAGCTCGTTCACAAGAACCTGCCCTGTAAGGACAAAGCGACAAAAAAGAACAGCTAACTTGCCCCACCGTACGTTCCTCACCCTGCTACATCTGCTACAATTAAGAATATTGGCTCCAAAACGAGCCTGGACAGGAATCATATGCGAACAGTGGTAATTTCTGATATTCATGCAAATCTTGAAGCACTGACCGCAGTGCTCAATCGGATCAGTACCCTGCAGGTGGATGAGATCGTCTGTCTTGGAGACGTGGTAGGGTATAACGCCAATCCAAATGAGTGCATCGACATTCTGCGAAGCGAAAAGATCCTGTGCGTGCTGGGCAATCACGATGCCGCGGCATCGGGACTGGAAGAGCCCGACAGCTTCAATCCGCAGGCTCGAGCAGCCATTCTCTGGACCCGGGAGCAGCTGACTAGCGAGAACAGGCAATATCTGATTGATCTGCAGCGTGAGCGATCTGTCCGCGATTTTTACCTCTTTCATGGATCAATTCATGATACCAATCGCTATATTCTCTTCCGGGATGATGCTGTTGATAACTTCCGCGAACTTGCGCGGCAGCGCCATTCTCCGGACCTCGGTTTTTTCGGTCATTCACACATCATGACCGTTCTCATCGAGCAAGACGGCATCATCTCGACGTCGCTTTCTCACGCGGACCTGTTCCTGCACCAAGGTAAGCGGTATTTGATCAATCCGGGAAGTGTGGGGCAGCCACGCGACGGCGATCCCCGCGCGGCGTTCCTTGTTTATGACGATCGCGACCGGAAGGTCACCTTTTACCGTATCGAATACGACTTGCGACGCTGCCAGGACAAAATCATCAATGCGGGCCTGCCCCCCCGGCTCGCGGAGCGACTTGCCTGGGGAAGGTGACTGAAGGGAAAAATCACTTAGGCTACTGGAAACATGATAGAAAACGCGGGAAACACGGATGCCGCAGAGGAACGCTGAAAGTGTTGATCGGTTAGCCTGAACTACTACGAAGTCGACAGTGCCCACAGTTATTAAAGCCTGATCACGAATCGTGTCCGGAGGGAGAGGCTATGGCGAAAATAACGTTCGAGACCGTACAGTCGACCTGCACAATCTTGAATCCACAAAACAACTTTGCCGAAGAGGCCTACCAGGTGGAAGTGAGAAAGGATCCGCTCCTGGGGGACAGAAGTGTTTACAATCCCTTTCTCCGGGACAAGGTCAAGGTTTTTTTCGGAGGCAATGATCCTGCTCTCATCAGGGAACTTGTCGCGGAAAGTGCCAAAACCTGTATTTTTTGCGGGACACGTGTCGAGGAAAGCACACCGCGCTATCCCGCCGATTTGGTGCCGCAAGGCAGGATCCGGTCGGGAGAAGCGCTGTTGTTCCCAAACCTATTTGCAATCGGGGCATACCATGCCGTCGTATCTCTGAGTAGCGCCCATTTTCTGAATCTTTCGGAATACAGCCCCGTCTTGGTGGAACATGGACTCAAAGCAGCGCTGGAATTTCTGAAGGCGGTGTCCCGGCGCGATTCAGAAGCCCGGTTTGTGACGGTCAATGCAAATTACCTTTTTCCCGCAGGTGCAAGCCTGGTCCATCCGCACCTGCAAATCCTGATTACGCCGGTAGCCTATACATTTCACGGGCGGATGATCGAAGCATGTCGAGCATATTATCTGAAAAACGGATCTCCGTACCACGTCGATTTGATTAGGGAGGAAAAGAAAACAGGAGCGCGGTATATTGCGCAGCTCGGGAATTGGCACTGGCTCACTGCCTTTTCGCCGATGGGAAACAACGAGATTGTCGCTGTCCATGAATCGGTACGCGATTTTGCAATGATGACCGAAGCGGACCTCGGAGCACTTGCCCGTGGCATATCGAAATCGCTCGAGTTCTATGAACGCCTGGGCTATCTGAGCTTCAACTATTCCCTGTTTTCAGTGAGCCATGCTGCCGGTGGAGAGGGAAACCGGTGCGTGCTGAAACTGGTCAACCGCCAAAATCTCTATCCCAATTACCGCAATGATGATTACTTTCTACAAAAAATGCTCCAGACCGAATTGATTATCAATCCGCCTGAGGAACTTGCAAAAAACCTGCGGTTGTGCTTCTGATTTGATTGACTGGCTCTGCTGCCCTGACTGGGCAGTATTAACAGCTGAGATATGGGGAGCTTAATGAATGCCCAGAATGCGGACAGGTTCGACGGGAAATATCTCCGTGCCGATTTTTTCCAAAAATGATTGATGAAAACTCGGGAAAAGCAGGAAAATCGTCCAATGATGGTTAATATAATGGTTCACCGTCCAGGAGGAATGCCGTTCTCCAGGCATACTCCTGATTTTCTTTGCAAATTTCTCCCTCTTGTTTTCTAAAAAAGGAGAGGATGGATCTAACTACCGTACTGTCAAATAGTGAGGGAGGTTCTTGTTTTCGTATCAAGAATTCGACGTACCACTGAGAGCATATAGTGGGATTCAAAAGGCTTCTTCAGAAAGCCGTCGATTTCCCGTATACCGTCCTTGTCCGCGATATACTTCGTGTGACCAGACATGGCAAGAATCTTTATCTCGGGCTTTATTTCCTTGATCTTTTTTATAAGCTCCTTGCCGTCCATGTTCGGCATGGCGATGTCCGTAATGACCAGGGCTATTTCCTGGGGAATTTTCCCGAAAATGGCGAGCGCATCAATGGAATCATTCATGGCGAATGTCTTATAGCCATGGTTTTCAAGGGCGTCCTGGATGGACTTTAAAAGAGCGACCTCATCATCGACCACAAGCAGAGTCTCATCACCTCGCAGAGCGGTAGTCGCTTCAGGGACCGGCAAGGCAGCAGGCGCCTGTGTAAAAGCGGGCAGGTAAATAGTGAAACTTGATCCAACGCCGACTTCGCTTGCGACGGTGATATATCCCTTATGCTCTTTAACCGCTCCGTACACCATAGACAGGCCTAGGCCGGTGCCTTTTCCCCGTTCTTTTGTCGTAAAGAAAGGTTCGAATATCTTATTCCTTACACTTTCAGGTATCCCTATGCCCGTATCGGATATCGTGAGCACGACATATTGTCCGGGAACGATATACTGCGGCACGTCCCACATATCGGGTTTCACGTCGAGCACGGAAGTGTTGATGACGATTTTCCCGCCTTTTGGCATCGCATCACGAGCGTTGATGATAAGATTCATGACGATCTGTTCGATATGGTTCGTATCGCCCTGGATGACGGGAAGATGATTGTCGAGTTCCACCCTCATCTCGATTTGCTTATCGATAACTCTTTCCAGGAGCTTGATCGTATCATAAACGACGTCATTCAGATTAAGCGGAACAAGCTCATACTTGCTCTTGCGCGCAAAACCGAGCAGTTTGGAGATCATTCGCCCCGCACGCCGAGAAGCATCCTCGATTACGCTCAGACTGTTTGTCGCTTTGACATCCAGTACGGGATTCTTACGAATAATCTCGATATGCCCCAGGATGGCCGTTAAAATATTATTGAAATCATGGGCGATTCCTCCGGCTAAAACGCCGATAGACTCCATCTTTTGCGATTGAAACAAGTGTTCCTGGAGTTTCTTCCTTTCCGTAATGTCGCGGTAAAATGTTTGAACGAATTGCTCCTTATCGATGGTGATCGCTTTTGAACTCGCCTCGACGAAAATCGGCGAGCCGTCCTTCCTATTGTGCTTTGTTTCATACACCATGGCTTCACCGGACAAGATGCGGCGCATCCTGTCCGTCATCTTCTCCTTCTCGGTTTCCGCCTCGAGGAGCTTTATGTGGGCTCCGATCAATGCGTCACGCGAGAATCCGTGCATTTCGCATACTTTCTCGTTTGCATTTAAAATAATGCCGTTTTTATCGAGAACGAGAATGCCGTCTGTGGCGTTTTCATAGAGCGATCGATGCCATTGCTCGGACTTGTTTAGTTCTTTTGTTCGCTCGGCGACCAGATTCTCAAGTTTCTGCGAATACAACGCAAGCTGTTCCTTGTCCTGGGACAGGTCAAATTCAAGGGAGAGATTTTTCACGAGAAGATTGTAATTGATATATCTCCATGCCAGTCCAATGATGATGGCTGATAATAAAAAGGTGTTATTGTTGATAAATGTGCGAATATTTGTTATCTTGTCTAAGAATATGATGGGCAGTACGTAAATTGCATATGTCGTAAAAGCTAGTAGCAAAGTTGCTTTAGTAGAAATAGGGACAAAACCAAAAATGAAAATAAGAGCAATAATCATTCCTGCATAGTAAGTAGATTGATGCCCACCAAACGAGAGGATCATTAATTCAATTGCCGACGCAGTTACTAAAACACCGGTAATAATAACTGTTGTTTGATATAGTCTATTATGGTTTAGCTTGAGAATATATCTTAAAAAAAGCAGTAACGAAGATGCCACTGCCCGATAGACTAAAAATTTTCCAAAGTTCTCCGGCGTAACAAAATAATCTAAAATACTTAATAACAAGAATGTAAGTGCGCCATAAAAGAGAAGTTGGCTTCCTACAGACGGCGTTATGTCCTGTATTTTTTGTTGTATGTACTTTTCTTTATTTTCCATAAGGTTTAGTTTAACACACTTTGTGTGTGACGCTGTTCTTTTCTTAAAATTAATTTAGCTGTATCATGGCCGCTATAAATAACACCAGGAATTCCTATCCCCTGGGTTGTCCAGTGACCTGTCAAATAAAGGCCTTGGATAAATGAAGGCTTTCTTAAATCAGGGAGACCCAACTGTGAAGGCATACATGCCCAGCCGTAAGCAGCTCCCTTATAGTTGAGGGTATATTTGTATAATGTAAATGGCGTCGCCGCTCCCTTATATTTAATATGTTGTGTTAGTTCGGGGAACACTTTTTCTTCGATTCTTTTAATAAATGACTCTAAAACCTTTTCCTTGTTGACGTCCCAATACTTCTTGTTCCTGAATGGTACATTCACGAAGGCTAACAGAGCTTTTTGATTTGGCATGAAACGGACCATAGTGCATGCATTGTCGAGATTTAATTCATGTTGTAAAAGGTATGTATTGTCTAAATTGTAATTGGAAAGCAACCAAATGTTAGTACCTGATTTTACCTCCTCTGTACACAAGTTATTTAAACCTAAATATAAAATAAATATGGAACGTGAAGGGATCATATTATTCATGGTGTCTAAAAAATCCTTGTTGCTAATTTTACTTCTTCCTATGAGACTCAAGAAAGTTTGCCGAGAATCGCAGTTAGAAATGACATATTTTGAGGGTATAAAGCCGTTTTTCTCCATAACCGTACCCGTAACCATATTGTCTTTAATTCTAATTTTTTTAACAGAACATGATAACCGCAGGTCACCGCCGAATTCTTTAAATTTTTCTGCCAGCGCATCGGGTAGTGCTTGCATACCGCCCTCAGGATAATATCCCCCATCGACAAGAAACTCTTGGAATATTTTAGCGCCTATGAGTGCGGACATAAGTGATGGAGGCAATGCGCCGTTCCCCAATAGTGGAAAAGAAATGATGCTTTTTAGCTTGTCATTTTTGAAATAGTTGTCCAATAAATTTTGAAAAGTCCAGTTTCTAACGCGCATAAAAAACTTCTGGTCCGGATTAATTATGAAATTAAAAAAATCCCTGATGCCATCCCTTTCATCTGGGAAAACACTTTGGAAGTCATTTATCGTTTTGTCTAAATCGGCATAAAACGTAACGTTATAATCAGGAGTGATTATTATGTCTGAAGGATCATATCTAGTGATATTTACTTTTTTATCAATTCCAAGATCATTAAATACTTTTCGAACAATTCCATCTTTTCTATATCCTCCAAAGGAGTGAGCGGCGGCATCGAATGTGAACCCTTGTCGCTTGAATGAGGTGCAGTAGCCTCCCGGCTTGAAATGTTGTTCTGCAATCAGCACTTTTATCCCGGCTTTTGCAAGGTAGCACCCGCAAACAAGGCCTCCCATGCCTGCCCCTATTATTACAGCATCATAACTATCTTTATGAGTTTGTATCATTTACTGGATTTTTGATTCAACAAATTATTTACAAGCTCAACAGCCTCTTTCACCGTGGTAATTTTAGGAACATCCTCATCTCGTACCGATACTTTAAATTTTTTTTCAATAGCTACCGTGATCTCAATAGCTTTAATAGAGTCTACTTCCAGATCTTTAAAAAAATTTTTCTCTGAGGTAATCTCATCCTCATCGAATCCTGAGACCTCAGAGATTATTGAGACTATTTCTTTTTCCACATTTACAGCCATTGTTATCTCCTCGTCATCCTTAACCGGTAAATTTTTTTAAGACCAGGCAGGCATTATTGCCACCAAATGCATACGAGTTGTTTAGCGCTATTGTGACAGTATGTTTTCTTGATTGATTAGGCACACAATCAATATCACACTCTATGTCGGGTGTTTCATAATTGATGGTTGGTGGAATCGTATCAGTTTTAACAGAAAGTGCGCAAGCGATCGCTTCAATTGCTGAAGCTGCGCCCATGGTGTGGCCGAGCATGGATTTGATGGAACTGACGGGTATCCTCTTATAGTGATGCCCGAAGACCTCCTTGATGGCCGCGGACTCGTTTCTGTCATTGGTCAGCGTTCCCGTCCCGTGGGCGCTGATGTAATCTACCTGCTCTGGTGCAATGCCAGTCTCTTCCATGGCCTTGCTCATGCACGCAACGATCCCTTCCGTGGAAGAGGTGGTCATGTGATAGGCATCGCAACTCAGGCCGTACCCCAACACCTCAGCATAAATTCCGACATTCCTGCTCAACGCGCTCTCGAGGGATTCTAGCACAACGAATGCTGACCCTTCGGCAACCATCATTCCTTTCCGGTTCGAGTCAAAGGGCTGGCATCGTTCAGGCGCAACAGCTGAGAACTGATTAAACCCCGTAAAAGCCACCTTCGAGAGAGGTTCGGCGCCTCCAGCAAGGAGCACATCGGCTCTGCCGAGACGTATCAGATCCAAACCGTAGCCGATTGCGTAGTTTCCCGCGGCACAGGCGGTCGAAAACATGAAATTCGCTCCCTGCATCGAGAATTCACGGGCAATCGCAGCAGAAGTTGAATGGGTTGATGTTTGACGAATAAGATCGGCTCCGACGGTCTTTTGTCTGCCGGTTACCAGCAGTTCATTTATTATTTCCACTGTCTGAATCGACCCCATGGTGGTACCAACACAAACGCCGGCAGTTCTCGTCGAGAGATCGGCCGGAGACAGCGTTGCATCCTTCATGGCAAGATGGGCGCTTGCAAAAGCCAATTGCGTTGCCCTGCTGAAAGATTTCAGTTGATCAGCGGAGAGGTAGTCTTCCGGTCTGAAATTCTTGACCTCGCCGCCGTTGTGCGTAAACTGGTTCGTAGTATCAAAGGAAGTAATGGGGCTGATCCCTGATTTGCCTTTCAAGAGATTATCCCAGAAGTCCCGCCAGCCGATCCCGATGGAGGAGATAACGCCCAGTCCTGTTATGACAATTCTCTTATTCATATTTTACGCTGAACACCAGTTCCGCCTCAGCGATCTTCTTCTCGCCAACAGAGGCAACGCCCGCCACATAGGCGGCGGTTGGCAGGAATTTGACATTTTCAACCTGTATCTTGAGTTGGTCTCCCGGTACTGCCGGGTGGAGAAATCGCGCTTTCACAGATCCGAAATAGTACAGCGGTTTTTTGTCGCCAGCCAGTTTCTCTCTACCCACGGCAAATAGGATGATGGACGCCTGCGCCATCGCCTCGATAATAAGCGCTCCGGGCATGATGGCCTTATCGGGAAAATGACCGAGGAATACCATATCATTGCCCGAAATATTTTTCACGGCTACTGCATGTTTTCCCGGCTCCACATCGATTACCCGGTCGATCATGAGGAAGGGAAAGCGCTGCGGCACAATCTTCTTTATCTCCTCGAAGTCAAGCTGCATATCCCTCTTTCCTCGGACCTCATCTGCCGATAATGACGGCAGTATTCTGTCCGAACGGGTCGGTCGAGGTGACGAGCACGGTGCGGATGTCGCCTGGTCTCGACTGATTGGGCACGTAATCGAGATCACAGTCAGGGTCCGCATTCCGGTAATTCATGGTTGGCGGGATCCTGCCATTTTGCATCGCGCCGACGGCGGCGACCAGGGCAAGCGCGCCGGACGCCGACAAGGACTCTCCAACCATGGATTTTATAGAACTGGCCGGAATTGTGTACGCCCGTCGGCCAAAAATATCCTTAATTACCTTCGACTCCATTCTGTCGAGGCCGATGGTCGAATTTGAGCAGGAACAGATATAGTCAATTTCTTCCGGAACAAGCTCTGCCTCTTTCAAGGCATGGGCGATGGCATTCTTCAGGCCTTCTCCCGGGTGTTTAAAGTTCCAGTCTGCCGCTGGATCGAAAGCATTGCCATATCCCATGACATGTGCATAGACCACCGCGTTTCTTTTTATGGCGTGACGCTCGTTTTCAAGTATCAGGATCGCCGCGCCCTCGGAAAGAATGACGCCGTTTCTTTTCGCGTCGAACGGGCGGGATACCGCTTCTGAACCGTCTAATCCGGACAAACAGCCAAGTTTATGAAATCCGAAAAACGTCTCTTCACAGAGCTCTTCAACTCCTCCCGCGAGCACAGCTTCAGCCCTGTTCAGGCGTATGAAGTCAGCCGCATAAATGACGGCATCAAGGCTGGCGCAAAACCCCGTGGATATGGTAGTGTTAAAGCCTTTGATGCCGAATCGTATCGATACGTGACTAGCGGGCGAATTGATGACCGTGTTCGGAAAGAGGGAAGGATTGACGGCTTTTGGACCTTCTAGGATCCTTGACCGGTCGAATTGTACGATGCTATGAAGACTGCCGAATGTCGCTCCGATGGAGACACCGGTGGAATAAGCCACGCTATCTGTCAGTTCAAGCCTGCCGTCATCGAGGGCCAGCCTCGCGGCGGAGCAGAGTAACCTCGTACTTCTGTCGAGTTCTCTCAACCCTTTTTTCCCGAGAAACGCAAGCGGGTCAAAGTCCGGAATTTCTCCGCCCAGACTGAGATGAAACGGAGCTGCAGCAAATAATGTGATTTCCTTAAACCCTGTCTTGCCCTGAAACAGCCCTTTCCAGTAATCATCCCTGCCGATCCCGATAGGTGAAAGAACTCCTATGCCGGTAATGACGACATTTCTATCCATGTCAGAAATTCACATCCCCAATCCGCCGTCCAGTTGCATGACCTGGCCGGTCATATACCTAGATGCGCTGCTCGCCAGAAAAACGACAACCTGCGCTACTTCCTCAGGCGCGCCGAAACGTCCGAGGGGGATCATTTTCATGACCTTCGCCCTGTATGCTTCGCTAAACGCCGACGTCATATCGGTTTCCACAAAGCCGGGCGCCACGGCATTGACCCTGATATTGTACGGTGCTACTTCCTGAGCAAGCGACTTCGTAAAACCGATTACCCCCGCTTTAGCTGCCGCGTAATTGACTTGACCGGCAAGGGGATGAATGCCGCTTACCGACGACATGTTCACGATGCATCCACTTTTTTGTTTTAAGAACGTTATAATACAGGCACGGGTCATATTGAAGACGCCCGTAAGGTCCGTATCAATGACATCGGACCAGTCCTCTTGACTCATCATCATGAGCGACTTGTCCCGTGTGATTCCCGCGTTATTTACAAGGATATCAATCTTGCTAAAGGTCTTCTTAACCTCTTCAACGAAACGAAACGCCTCGCTATAATCCTTCGCGTCCAATTGCATCGGAAGAACTTTTCTGCCCATACTTCTGAGTTCATATGCTAGAGATTCCGCAGACGAGGAGCTCTTCTTGAAGGTAAAAGCACAGTCGGCGCCCTCTCGGCAAAGAGCCAAGACGATCGATTTGCCTAAACCGCGTGTTCCTCCTGTGACAATCGCAACTTTATCAAGAAGTAAATTCATATGCGCCAGATGTGCGCCGGTCCCGTAAAAAATCGAGTTGTATGTTTTTGGCGACGTTCCAGCTTGCCCGGAATTAATCTTTTTTGAGACCTTTATTGGGCATTAGGAACAAGAAAAACCGGAGTATTGACTTATAACGTATGCATGATGTGCCTAACCAGGTTTTTCGCACCGGGGAGTGAACTTTTGTCGCTTCCGGGACATGACATGCTAATATTTATTTCCACCAGTGAATAGGGAACTATGGTTTCGTCGCCACATAAAAGATGATTGACCCGGACTTCACACGGGTCATCGACACTGCGTCGCTGGCAATTTCAGCCTGACGCAATATCTTTTCAAAATCATCGGGCGTACGCTGAAGAAAACCATCCCAGTCAGCGAACCAATGATACGCCTGGGACCGGTAGCGGTTCGCATCCTTGAATGCGGCGATCAGCTTTCCGCCCGGCTTGAGTAAGAGGTAGAGTGCATGAAGCATTTTCGTAAGAAAATCATCGGCGAGATAATCAAAATAGCCTACGCTGTAGATGATGTCTCTCATGCCGAAGGCAGACAAAGCGGTTTCGAAGTCGAACAATCTCAGAGCATTGTATTGCATGAATTCGACGCGGTCGGACGATAAACCAGCATAGGACAGTCGATTGAGCGCGAAATCCAGTGCTTCGGAGTCCAAGTCGATGCACGTGAAATGGGCATCGGATTTGATGATTTCTGGAACGATTTCATGTAATTCACGACATGAACCGCAAGCGATATCGAGAATGCTCGGAGAATGTTTCTTCGCAAGCTCCGTTTTTAAAAACTCAGCTAGCATTTGCATTCTCTCTCTGACTCCGACGGCGAGGGTCGAGGAAAGGAAATATTTGTCGAGGTAGTAGCCTATGCCTTCGGACAGGGGCGTATTTCTGTAAATGAATTCTATTGTTTTGTAGTCGCCCTGGTATCCCTGCGGCCACGTTCGAACCCGCTTTGCACCATAGCCTTTTGACACTATTGAATCCGTTTTATCGCGGAACGCAACCCGTGCAGCGCTGAGTTCAGCTTTATTCCTGACGATCTTCTCGAATTGTTCACAAATCTGCATCATTGACTCGTTGAGCGTCGTAAGATCCTGCATGATACGGTCAGGGTTTTCTCCCGGCTTATTGCATCTCCGTTCGATGTCGCTGAGCGCAACCATATATTGATCGGTCGTCGCTTCCAGATAAGCGATATGTTTTTCGCTTTCCTCCCCGACATGCAAAGTGTTTTCTTTGATATCTTCGTTTCCGAAACTCCATGGATCGACCATTGTCTCCTCCTGGCACTAAAACAGGTATGGACAAACAGAACTGAGTTACTGCCAAAACAAGGCAAGAAATCATACCTATTTGTCAAAATTGATTCGGGATTATCCTTTTTCGAATATAAATATTTCCAAATCGCTGAACTGACTAGAGAAATATGGATTGCTTTTATAGATGCAGGTCGACCATCCAGAACGACCAGTTTGCAATATTAAATTGTTTGTGAGGATGAAGTGGGAATGTTGCCTTATATTCTGTAACTTTGTGTATAGATTAATATAAATTACCAGTCATGTCAAGAAACAAATGGATAAATTAATACTTAAGTAGTGAAATTCAGCTTGACGCGTTGGGAAAATGTAAAAAGAATCTTATAGGGATAAAATGCATCCTGTTTTGAAGGCATCATTTTTACTATTCCTCAAAAACATCCATTGACTGAACGCTATGAGGACACTTGAACAAGGGATCAGTGAATAAAAACAGAGCGTCATCCGGACGGAGCCCCCGCCTTTCCCTACCGCCCCCTGACCACTGTCTCGATCCCCGTTTCTTTACCCTCGCGCAAATAAATAATGGTAACCTTGTCTCCGGGGTTCAGGGTTTTTAGTATGTCTGAAAAATCCTTCAGCCCGTCCACAACTCTCCCGTTCATCTTCACGATAATATCGCCCTCCTTCAATCCCGCTGCTTCCGCTGGAGAGCCCACGACGACGCCAGAAAGCCTGAACCCTTTGCCGCCATAGGAAAAATCGGGGATGGATCCCAGACCCACCTTGCGTTCGGTTTTTAGAGAAGGTCCCACGGAAGGTGGTGGCTTCCGCCTTGCCGCAGTCAGCGGTCGCTCACGCTCTGCCAGGTAATCGATGGCTTCCCTTGTAACAGAGGCAACCTTGACAAGGCCGTCGGCATCAATCCTGTCCGCGGTATCGGTCGATCGATGGTAATCCAGATTCGGACCGGAGAAGAGCTGGACTGCAGGCACACCGGCGTCCTGAAAGCTTATCTGATCGCTGGAATCCAGTTCCGCCGAAACGGTTTCGATGTTCACACCCGTTACAAAACCCACTCCTCTGAATATAGGTTCCCATTCCTTTGCCGAAGCCGCTCCGAGCACGAGGAGCTTGCCCTTCCCGAGTCTGCCCACCGTATCGAGGTTTACCATGCCGATGCAATCGCGCAGGGGAAAGAGCTTTTCGTTCGCAGTGTAATATTTCGAGCCTCGCTTACCGGCTTCCTCGCCAGCGAACGCGGCGAACACAATGGTCCGGTCAGGCCGCGAACCTTTTGCAAGCGCACGCGCCAACTCTATCAAAACGGCCACTCCGCTCGCATTATCATCGGCGCCGTGATGGATCTTTCCCGGAACCGGGTCCCTTGTTTCGGGCCAGCCAAGCCCAAGGTGGTCATAATGAGCGCCGATAACCACGCTCTGCGACTTCATCTCCTCTTTCCCGCCCGGAATGATGCCGATTACATTCCTCAGAGTCGCAGTATGCGCGGTGTCGCCACCGATGTCATTCCAGGCCTGAAAGTACCCGCCCTTTTCGTCCCCGGCAGGTGCGAGGCCTGCATCCTTGAATTGCTTCGCAATGTATTCAGCGGCTTTATCCAGCCCCGGCGAGCCGAAACCGCGGCCCGCTAATTCATCACTCGCAAGATATCTGACTGTTTCCATCATCCTTGCCCGGGAAAAGGGCGGATCGAAGCTGGCGAGCGGTTCACGCGGGGAGAGTTTGCCCATCTCGACTTTCCGCGGCACACCCTTTTCACTTGAAAGAAATACGGTGAGGGGAGACGCTTCCACGGGCCAGCGGCCTTTTGCCATGTTTGTCGGCTCCGATCCTTCAAAGGCAAGGTAACTGTACTTGTGATAATGAGGGAGTTTGTTCGCCAGGCCGATCAGCGATAGGGAATTGTCTGTGGCGATCAGGCTCACCGGCATATTACGATTTTCCGGGGACCGCGCCGTGAACACAAAAGAGTGGTTCCTGTGCGGCACCGATATTTTGCCGATTCGTACCTGATTCGCGCTTATGGTGACATCATACTCCGATACTGCCAGGATGGCATATGCTGCAAAGCGGTTCTCCCATCCGATAACCGTTATTGCACGGTCCGTTGGCAGTTGAATGACATCCGTGTCGAGTTTCACCGCTGCCTCGTCGGGTCCCGATTGAGCTAGTGATTGCGCGAACGTCCGGTATGCATTGAAGAGGTCCCGATCAGCTTCCGAGGGAAGAATGATCAACATCTTTTTTGAGCCCAGAACCTGCGAGACGGCAGGGGGGATCTCTTCACGGTCGAGCCTTCTGAAAACATCGAATTCGGGGTCAATGTCGAGTCTCAGCGGCTGTGCCGACAGAGAGAGTTCTAGCTCCGCTTTCTTGCCGTCCATATTGATCGTCGTCTGGAAAGCCTGCTCCTGTCCCTTGAGCGTCACGGCAATGGGAATCCGCAGGCGATATGCATCGCCGGGCTGGACCTGTTCGATGGTGGTGGAAAGAGAAAATCTGCCCGCCTCCCCAGCTACGGAGGCCTTGTCCAGTTTTAGCTGCGGCGCTCCTGTCCAGGTCACCCACTGGTTGAATTCCGGCTTTAGGTCTTTTCCGGAAACGGCCTCAAAGATCGACCTGATGTCCTCGAAAGTGGCGTAATGAAATTTGTACTTCCTGTAAAATTCCCGGAGCCCTTTCTTGAACACAGGGTCGCCGAGTTCACTGCGTAGCATGTGGAAGAACATGAGCGACTTGCCATAGCCGACGGCTTCAGTGGACGGGTCGTGCCGGGAGCGAAATTGCGTAAGGGGGAAGTCCTTGCCGCCGCGCACATAATCGGCATATTTCTGGAGCGTGGCAATGCGGTATTCGGCTCCGCCGCCCTGCTGCTCACGCATAAGATGATCAGCAAGGTAGGCCGTGATCCCCTCAGACCAGTTGCCTTTTTCGTAGACAGGATACACGCTGTTGCCCCACCAGTTGTGCAGGATCTCATGCGGATAGGAAGTATTGATGATAAAAGGGAGGCGGATGACCGTGGGACCCAAAAGCGTGAATGAGGGCATGCCGAAGCCGGTTTCCCAAAAGTTTTCGACAAGAGCAAATTTCTTATAAGGGTAAGGGCCGATGAGTCCGCTGTACATCGAGATATAGCGCCCCGTTGCGTCGAGGTACTTGTCCGCCAGCGCTTTATCGGGTGAGCGCAGGAAAACCATGGCCTGAACCGGGCCGGATGATCTGGTATATTGCGTAAATGCAGCGGCAACGAGGTAGATGGATTCTTGCGGCTCCGGCGATTTCCAGTGCACGAGGGTGGTGAGCGCGCCCCGTTCATGGCGGGTGCGCTCGCCCTGGCTGACGGCATCCCACGACATCGGCAGCTTGACTTCAAGATCGAATTTTATCAGCGTTGATCCGAAGTCAGGGTACCAGCCTGAGGTGCCTGACAGGTAAACACCCGCATCGGATATCGTACCGGGTGTATCCTGAAAGCCTCGCGCTTGTATCCTGCTTTGTTGCTCTAAGGGATGGTGAATGGCCCCTGCATAGGATATCATAAAGGAATGAAGTCCGGGAGGCAGGGTGACACGATAGGACTCCAGCGGCACAGCTTCATCTCTGTTTCCCTCCTTCACGATGCGAACGAGGGGTGAAGAGGATGTCGGATTCAAACCGCTGTGCAGAAGGAAGGCGACCTCCCGGGGAGAATCTGCGGGAAGAGTAATGGAATCCACAGCCGTGATCCAGTGTTCCGTGGGGGCAAGGGTGATGCTCAGATCGTGGTGAATCAATTCAGATGCGCCTAGAGAAAGCGGCGAAAGTGAAAGGAGAAAAAACAGGGGAAGTATTATATACTTCATCATCATGACTAAATATATCCTCCTCCTGTGCTGCCCCGGATTCAGCATTCTGTTGTAAGGACAGCCGCCTATCCTGGAACAATTCAACCTAAAAAATGCGATTAAAACATCGTAATTCGTTGAAGGACAAAATTTAAATCACAAGCGCCCGCGCCATTGAACATGCAATTTCCCGCAGCGTGCTGCAGAGTCGCCTTCCAGAGGGAAGAGCATGAGAAACCACCGGTTTCCCATAGAACAATCTTTCCCACGATGCCGCGCAGCTTGCCGCGGGGAGATTCGTTCCCCTGCCTATTCCTCCCAGTCCGCGATAAAAATATCAGTTTCATGGGGCTTCCGCGGATTGCGGTTGGAAGCCCAAACCAGTTTTTTGCCGTCCGGCGAAAACATGGGGAAACTGTCGAAGACATTGTTATAGGTGATGCGCTCCAGTCCGGTGCCGTCGATGTTGATCAGGTAGAGCTCGAAGTTATGACCGTACTGCTTGATGTCCTCGTGCCAGTCGTCCATGTTACTCGCAAAAATAATTCGCTTTCCGTCAGGATGCCAGGAGGGGGCAAAGTTCGTCGCTCCGTTGTGAAGAATCATCCGCTTGTTCGATCCATCGGCGTCCATGACCCAGAGGTCCAGCGGGAAGGGGAGAATATAGTTCTTCTCCATGCAGTCGCGCCACTGCGCTTTTTCGGCGTCTGTTTCCGGATACCAGGCGCGCCAGACGATTTTTTTGTTGTCCGGTGAGAACCAGGGACCGCCGTTATACCCCAAACGGTTCGTAAGCCGCTGGACATTCGTGCCGTCGGCGTTCATGAGGTAGACGTCGAAGTTCCCTTCGCGCTGGGAGCCGAACACGATCTGTTTCCCGTCCGATGATACGACGGGTTCGGCATCATATCCCGGATTATCAGTTATTTTAACCAGGCCATTCCCATCGATATTCGCGGTGAATATGTCATAGGAATAAAGAGGCCAGATGTAGCGTGCACCCTTCGGCATATCCGGCTTCGGCGGACAGGCGCCGGGCAGGTGGGCAGTTGAGGCAAAGATGATTCTGTTGTCCGGAAAGAAGAACGAGCAGGTGTGCGCACCATGGTCTGGGCTGACCATTCGCTTGTCTGAACCGTCGATGTTCATGGTCCAGATTTTATCGCAGGCATATCCATTACGGCTCGACTGGAAAATGAGCTTCTTCCCGTCCCAAGAGAAGTAAGCTTCTCCATTGTCACCGTCAAAGGTGAGCTGGGTCACGTTCTTCATGTGACGATCCGTAAAAGACGGCACAGCCTGCCATCCGCCCGGTTTTGCGCTTGCACAGCTCACAAGCAGGGCGATGCACGATATCAGTACCATGGCCTTCATATTCGCTCCTTGTTCTGAGGATGGTTTAATTATAATCACTGAACTGGGTGAAGTAAAGCATATTGACAGATCGGTGTTTCGATGTTACTGTTCGGCATGTTTTGCCGAAAGTTTCGTGTTCCCGCACTCCCGGCGATACTTCTGCTTTCCCTGTGCCTCTTGTCGGGGCAGGCTATCGCACGCCCATCGACTGTGGACAAGATCAAGAAGCGTGGCGTGCTTCTCTGGGGCTGCGATATTGCAGGCGGCGCGCCGCTGGCATTTCCCGACCCGAAGGACCCTTCAAAACTTGTTGGTTTTGAGGCCGACATCGCAGAGGCCATCGCGAGGGATCTGGGCGTCAGGGCCCGGGTCGTCCAGACGGAGTGGGGCAGCCTCATACCGGCGCTGGAGCGTGGCGATTACGATATAGCCATGAACGGGATCGAAATCATTCCGGAACGCCTGAAGCGCATCCTGATGTCTCGTCCTTATTATGCATACACGCTCCAAGTTGTTGTTCGAAAAGACGAAGAGCGGACCAAAGGCCTGGCTGACTTGAGAGGGAAAACGGTTGGCACTCTGGCTGGAACGACGGCCGATGGGCTGTTGAAAAATATCGGCGTTGAGGACATCAGGTCCTACTCCGAAGCCTGGCCGTTCGAGGATGTTGCATTAGGCAGGCTCGATGCTGCGTTCCTGGACACTCCGATAGCCATCTATTATGCGAAGCCGGATAGACGGCTACGATTCGCGGGAACTCCCGTAGGAGAGGGATATTACGGTATAGCGATCAGGAAGGAGGACCAGGATCTCAAAAGGCTGATTGATGCGTCTATCGACAAATTGCTGCGTACCGGCGAGCTGAAGCGGATCTATGACAAGTGGGGGCTTTGGGATAAAGCACAGTCCACCCTTTTCAATGTCGGTATGCAAAATGACCCGGCTTTTAAGCTCAGGACCGAAAGCGCGGACGCGCCGCTCTATACGTTCTTCCCGCTTCTGCTTAAAGGCGCGGGAATCACCGTGCTCCTGTCCGTTGTTTCCATGGCCCTCGCGATCCTGCTCGGTCTGTCTCTCGCGCTCGTGAGGCAGTATGGCCCTCCCGCACTGGCGGTCGTAGCGTCCACGTATGTCGAAATCTACCGGGGAACGCCGCTCCTGATCCAGCTCTTCATTCTTTACTACGGCCTGCCCAATGTGGGTATCACCCTGTCGCCCCTCACCGCCGCGATCCTCGGCCTCGGCATGAATTATGCGGCGTATGAGTCGGAGGTCTACCGGGCAGGACTGGAAGCCGTGCCGCTGGGACAATGGGAAGCGGCATTATCCCTCGGTATGTCGAATGGCCTTGTGTTTCGCCGTGTTGTCTTCCCGCAGGCTTTCCGCATCAGCCTGCCGGCAGTCACGAATGACTTTATCGCATTATTTAAAGATTCGTCCATCGTGTCGGTGATCGCCATGGTGGAGCTGACGAAAACCTACGGGATCCTGGCTGCCACGACGTTGCGGTACTTCCAATTGGGCCTGGTCGTCGCCTTGCTGTATTTCGGGATGAGCTATCCCTTGTCGCTGGCAGCCGGCAGATTGGAAAGGAACTTGAAGGGGAGGAAATGAGAATGATGCAGCTCCAGGGAACATTAAAGGCTGGAAGAAAGAAAAGCAGTTTTGGCGTTGACGTTTAATTTTTCAAGTGTGTCGTTATCCTGAGAATACGGTATGATCCGAATTCGGAATCTCCATAAATCCTTCAACGACCACAAAGTGTTCCAGGGCATCGACGTTGATGTTGACCGGGGGGAGGTCGTCGTACTCATCGGCCCGTCAGGCAGCGGGAAGAGCACCTTTCTTCGCTGCATCAACGGACTCGAGAGCTTTGAACAGGGAGAAATCGAGGTGGGGGACATCGTCCTCCATTCGATCAACCGCGCGAAGCCGTCCCGGCAAGGTCGGGAAGCCGTGAGGCAGGTTCATCTCAGAGTGGGGATGGTATTTCAGCAGTTCAATCTTTTTCCGCACATGACCGTACTGGAAAATGTCATTGAAGCGCCGATACGGGTTCTAGGCATGGCTCACCGGCAGGCCGAGGAAGAAGCCCGCATGTTCCTGGCGAGGATCCATCTCGGGAACAAGGCGGATTGTTATCCCGCGACGCTTTCCGGTGGAGAGCAGCAGCGTACTGCTATCGCTCGCGCCCTTGCTATGAAGCCACGGATCATGCTCTTTGATGAACCCACGGCTTCGCTTGATCCGGAGACGGTTGGAGAGGTGTTGTCGGTCATACGGGAACTGGTATCGCAGAAAGAAATGACCGCAATCATTTCAACCCATGAGATGGGGTTCGCCCGCGAAGTCGCGGATCGGGTCATTGTTCTTGCAGAGGGAACTATCATCGAATCGGGCGCGCCCGAAAGTCTCTTCACCAATCCTCGTCAGGAACGGACGAGGATTTTTCTGACCAGAGTTCTGAAGCGGGAATAAGAACCGGGAGGCTTTTCACGATCGGCGTGACACACGATCGGCGTGGACTTTCGTGATGCTTCCCGATATGCTATAATTCTACAATCGTCGGTTCCCGCGGCGAGAATGCAGCGATGAGGAAGAGGTTGATGAATGAAAAAGATTCTCATTTCCGATACGTTTAAATCGCTTTTTGAAAAAGAAAAAAATTTTATGATGCGGTCTGACGTGAAATTGTACACTGCAGCGAGTAACGATGAGCTTCTGTCGGTCCACCGGACTGAAAAAGTGAATCTCATCATCGCCTCGCTTGATGCGCCGGGGGTGAGGCCGGAGGATCTTTTTCTAGAGATCAGGAAGGTGGAAGAGCTCCGAAGGGTCTCCCTGATAATGATCTCTCATGATAAACCGGCTGATAAGGCGCGCGCGGAGCGGTGCAGTCCTAACGTGTTGCTGACTTTCCCGGTGGATGTCCGGCTGCTGCTCGAAAAATCACGGAACCTTCTGAATATCCCCGCACGGGAATCGTATCGCGTTCTTCTGAGCGTGAACATCAACGGTCGCAGCAAGGACCAGGCTTTTTTCTGCCGCTCCGAGAACATCAGCACGACGGGGCTTCTTCTTGAAACGGATCGGGCCATACAGGAAGGCGACCGGTTGACATGCTCGTTCTTTCTTCCCGAATCTCAGCAGATCAACGTTCCCGGTGAAGTAGTCAGGAAAATAGTCCAGGACGACAAGTCCGGCGCGAAACGCTACGGCGTCAGGTTTGAAAAAATGAATATCGAGACCAGGAACGCCATTGAATCTTTTATTCAAAAGAAGTCTCAGAAGTTTCGCTAAGCAACTCAAATCCCCCTCCACTCCCGTATTTATCCGCATGAACAAGTTACTTGGTGTACTGATGCATCCCGCATTGATGAAGAGAACGGAGAGGAGGAACCCCCCTTTCTTGACAGGTTGAAACGCCGGTGCTATAGTTGATACGAGACATAAATCATCCCGATAATGCCAACCTCTCCGCAAGGCGAGGGCGGAAAGTTACGGGTCTTCATAGCGAATTGGAAGACAGCCGAACTGCCGAAGGATTATGAGAAATCACGGCAGTTCGGCATTTTTGTGTGCTTGGCCTGGAGGGGAAGGGGTTATGAGTAAAAAGCGCAACGTACCCCGACGGATGTTGTTTGAGCTGAGATTGCGGAATACAAATTGCCAAGACCGCAGAGGTCCGAGCATAAGGCTCCAGGAAAAAGCCGGCCGAAGAAAGAGGATGCCGAGGAATGGTCCCATGACAGCTTTCGTTCCTGTTTCCGAAGCCGGCCTCATATATAATAAAGACGCACGCGGTTCTTCTCCTGGATTATTTTTTTATCAGAGGTAGGGTGCCAGGGAGTGAGGGGGCTTTTAGGCGCGGCTAGAAAACAGGGAAAAATGAGGCGATTACGAGGCGATTACTATGAGAGATGCGAGAATAACGGGAATATCGAGCATTACCGGCAAAATAGTTGTGATCAGGCATGCAACGGAACGGGACCGGATCATTATTGAGGAGTATCTCAGGAACAATAATCCCGATGCCGGAACCGACGGCTCCGAAATCGCAGTTGCTCTGGAAAATGAGCGTATCATCGGGTTCGGCATTCTGAAAAAAGAACGCGAAGGAGGCTGTGTATCCCTCTTCGAAGACAGCAGGCGCAAGGGCATTGCTTCTCCGATCGTAAAGCACTTGACGGAATATGCAGGGGTGACGAAGGTGTATGCAACGCGCAATGCCACTTACTTTACGCGGTCGAAGCTTGTTCGCGGAAAACAAGTGCACATTTCACGATCGGGCAAAAAAGGTTTCTTGTGCAGGGCGCCCTTAATGGTGCCATTGTCCTTGGCGGTCTGACCGGAGTCATGGCAAGGGAAGGTTGCGGCAGATAATGGACCGTGTGTATGATTGTATTATCATCGGAGCGGGGCCGGGCGGATTACAGGCTGCAATTTATTTGGGCCGGTACAACCGCGATGTGATGCTTCTTGACCGCAGCGGCGGACGGACATGGCATGCGCGGCATATCGAAAATGTCCTCACACACCGGGAAATATCAGGGAGTGAAATAATCGAACGGGGCATGGAGCAGGCTCGGAGATTCAACGTTCGGATCGAGCGAAAACGCGTACTATCGGTGCGAAAGGATGTCCTGTTCACTGTTAGAACGGACGACGAATCGTATCGCTCACGCTACATTATTGCATCATCGGGCGTGTATGACATCATGCCCCCTCTCGAAAATATCTATCCCTTCCTCGGCGTTAGTTATTTTACCTGCATTGACTGTGATGGCTATAAAACCACGAATAAGAAGGTCGTGGTCCTGGGGGACCATCTACAGTCTGTGAACATCGCGCTTGCCATGAAGCGGATGTTTACGAGGGACATTACCTACATTCCTTACCGACTGAGCCTGCCTGACTTGGCGGAGGAAGTGCTGGAAGAAGAAGGAATCAGATTGGTTACGGCCGAACCCGTGCGGATTATCGGTGCCGTGAACATGGAGGCCCTCGAACTGAGGGGTGGAGAGCAGGTTGCCTGTGAAGCGATAATGGCTTCCTTCGGCATTAGGCTGAATGACGAATTCCTCGGCGGGGTCGCGTTGAAAAAGGATGCTGAGGGTTTTAAATATGTAGTCAACACCTCCTATGAGTCTTCCTTGCGCGGGCTCTACATCGTGGGACCGCTCAATACCGGCCAGGACCAGGTCATTATAGCGGCAGGTGAAGGGGCGGTGGCGGCCATTGATATCAATAAACGACTTCTGGAGGAAACGTACGCCAAAGAGGAATAAGCTCCCGGAGCGGGACACGCCTGAGGGAGGGAAAGAGGTGTCTTTCAAAGCCTCACATCGTTTGGAGCGGGGGTGACTGTATCCGATAGGCTTTGAAGAAAACATGGTGCAGGAGGGAGTCGAGGGGGGGAATTATTCCCATTTGAAGATCCTGGAGCCGATCGCGAGAAAGAGCGCGCTCATGATGCCGAGCATCAGCAGGTTCGGCGCGATGTCCGCGAGACTGGCTCCTTCCGTCATGATGGCGCGAGCGCCGTTGACGAGATAAGTGAGCGGCAGGAACCGGGCTATTTTCTGAACAACGGGATTGGTGCCTTCCAGCGAGAACCATACGCCCGAGAGCAGCATCATAGGCCAGGTCAGCAGATTCAATATGCCTCCTGCGAGTTCCTCGCTGGAAAGTCTCGACGATACGAGGAGACCAAGCGAAATGAGACAAATGGCTCCGAAGAGCGATATGAGAAAGAGGTTGGTATAGGAGCCGCGCATCTGAAAATGAATGAAGTAGTTGCAGCCGGCATAGACGACCACCGTGATAGTCTGGATCAGGAGGAGGCGCGACACCATCTGGGCCAGAAGAAACTCGAAAGGATTCAGAGGCGTTGCTTTGAGGCGCTTAAGGAATCCGTTTTTCCGGTATCGTACGATCACATAGCCGACGCCGAAAAGGCAGCTGAACATCATGTTCATGGCGAGAATGCCCGGAACAACCCAGTCTACATAGCGGATCTGCCGTCCCAACACAGTAGACCGCCGGTATGCTGTTTCCCCCGTTCCCTTCAAAATTCGTTCGAGAATATAACCGTTAGGAGAGTTCTCGTTGATCCAGTATTGCTTGTTTGCCCCCACGTCCACCACCATGTCGAGTTGAAAATGTTCCACCTTATCAAGGGCTCTTCCCCGATCATCAACCGGAATGAACTGAATGTATTTTGTTGAGAAGAAATCATTATTAGGACTTTGGAGCGTGTGTTCTCCAAGCACGCCAACCTTGAACAAGGGTTTGGGCGGACCCGAAAATACGAACGCAAAGGCGAGAACAAGCAGGAGCGGGAACAGGATATTCCATCCCAGGGATGACTTATCGCGGATGAATTCCATGTTCCGGGCATGCAGTATGGCGAGAAATTTTTTCATATCCAATACCTCTGAATCCTCGGTACAATATTCAGCTCCGTAGAGCTTTTCCCGTAAGCGCGATGAAAAGGTCCTCAAGGCTCCAGGAGCGCATATTCATTCGGGAAAGCGAAACGCCCCGCTCCAGAAGGAGTCTTATTGTGCCGTCGATGTCATGCGTCTGTATCTCACACCAGCCCGGTTGTTGCGACATGCAGAGGTTTAGCCCCTCGATCTTTCCCTTTACTTCCTCATCAGGAAACTGTAGCACGACATCCCCGAAGTGCTCCTTCATTAGGCGTTCGGGCGTGCCCTGTGCGATAATCTTGCCGTGGTCCATGATGGCGATGATGTCGCATAACGCATAGGCTTCGTCCATGTAGTGCGTTGTCAGCACCACGGTTTTGTTTCGTGACTTGATCAGGGAGATCAGGTCCCAGAAATTGCGGCGGGCCTGGGGATCCAGCCCCGTCGTCGGCTCGTCGAGAAAGAGAACCTCCGGATCGTTCACAAGCGCCAGCGCCATAAGAAGCCGTTGGCGCTGGCCGCCAGAAAGCTTGCGCGTATCGCGGTCAAGAAACTCCTCGATGCTGCAAAGCCGGATGATCTCGTCAAGATCGATGTTTCGGGGATAGAGGTTCATGAAGAGCCGGAGCGTCTCGCGCACGGTCAGAAATTCCTGAAGCGACGTGGCTTGGAACTGGATACCGGCTTCTTTGCGGAACCGGGCTCCTACCGGCGCGCCCTTGTAAAGGGTATTGCCGGAGTCGGACCGCTGGATGCCCTCTATGATTTCGATCAGCGTGGTTTTACCCGCACCGTTCGGCCCAAGAAGACCGAAGCAGACACCCTGTTCTATAGAAAGGCTGACGTCGTTCACCGCTCTGATGCCGGGGTATGTTTTAATCAAATTTCTTATCTCGATAATAGGGGCCATAATTTTTTTAAAAAGCGGCGAATCGGAATGCCCGGTACAGCATCATGCAGCCAAGGCGCTGTCAAGCTCCGGACATCCAGCCTCGGTATCCGATTTGATGATACTCTTGCCGCGGCCGCACTGAACCGCATTGACGAACGCGTGCTATAATTTTAACAGATTCTGCAGACATGGGAGGAGGCCATGAGGCAGAGCATCCATGAGAGCATTAACACAGAGGTTGAACAGTACCGGCGTACTCTTGTTCATTTCGCAAAAGCCCGGGAATGGGAGACATTTGAAAAAAAAGCGGGCATGCTGTTCGATTATCTGGAATCGATCGAACTGACGATATTGGAACGAAAATTTTATTCAGTATTCATCATGATCCTCGCTGTTCTTGTCGGCATCGTCATCGTTATCCTAAAAGCGGATGGCCGATTCTGCCCAGTGATCACACGGTATAAGGAATATGTTGTCCTGCTTGCTGCTTGTGCAACCTGTTACGAACTTTACTTTTACCTCAATTACCGCCTGTACGTTGAAGTCAAGATGTCGCGATATCAAAAGAGCAAGGAGCAGTTTATCAGGAACATTGAAAACGACTTTAGGGAACATATTATGGGATCCGGGGGCTAGGAGGAGAGGGAATGTCCAATAAAATGCCGGTACTTTTTATCGGGCACGGTTCACCGATGAACATCATTCTGGATAACAGCTACACGAGAAGTCTTTCCGGGCTAGCAGCGGTTCTACCGAAGCCAAAGGCGATCATGGTAATCTCCGCCCACTGGCTCACGGAGGGGACGTCCGTAACCTGCATGGAAATGCCGAAGACTATCCATGATTTTTACGGTTTTCCCGAAGAGCTCTACACGCAGCGCTATCCGAGTCCCGGCGCACCGAATGATGCGCGAGCGATCATGAATCTCGTGAAAACGGTCAAGATCACCTGCAGCAGCGAGTGGGGACTGGACCACGCGGCCTGGGCTGTGCTCAAGCACATCTACCCTAATGCCGATATCCCCGTATTCGAGATGAGTCTTGACTGCTCGTACAATGAATGGCATCCGAAGCCGCTTCAGTACCATTATGACCTGGCGAGAGAGCTTGCCGAACTGCGGCATCGCGGAGTCCTGATTATCGGCAGCGGAAACATCGTTCATAACCTCGGCGAGCTTGATTTCGAAAACATCGACGCAACGACCTTTGACTGGGCCGCCGAGTTTGACGAGTTGATAAAAGACAGCCTCATCAAAGGAAACCACGACGCCCTGCTACGCTACCATGAGTTCGGACGGTCGTCCGCTTTTGCCGTGCCAACGCTTGACCATTACCTGCCCATGATTTATGCTGTCGCCCTCCAGGAAAAAAAAGAGACTCTCACGTTTATTCATGAGGGGTTTCAGTATGGGTCGATTTCGATGCGGTGTTTTCAGATTGGATGAACGGAAGAGTGAGGGAAAAACCTTTTATGTACCGCGACCCTTCCGGACGAAATAGTGTTACGATTAAGACGCCTCTTTGCGGCTCTTTGCCAAAGCTCACAATATTAAAAAGATCGCAGTGTTTCAGGAAGCAGTTAACAGTTTAAAAACAGAAATACTCGAAGTATAGACTTTAGTGGAAGATTGCTGCAGAGTGTGAAGACCGGTTTGCATGGAGAATACCAGGTTCTCAATGTCAGTCCATAACCCGGAGGGGCGGCAAATATTTGTGCCGCGTCGGCGAACAGAATCTGCACTGGCGTTTAAATAGTGCCTGAGACCGGATGTGTCCGTCACAAAATATAGTGCGACAATGAACATCTCGATGAACAATTATCACATTGATATTCAGTCATATTTCTTCAGAACTTCTTTCGAAATAAAAAAATAAAAGTACTAGAATGTAGCGAGAAATACTAACATATATTGCTATAACATTCCAAAATGATTCAAAAATAATGATACAATATTGCGCACCCTTTAATTTTAGAAGTGTATGCGGATTAAGTGGTTGAAGTTGCAAACAATATAAACTCTACGTTATGTTTAAAATTCGGCTAATGAGGTTGATCTATACAAGTGCTCGACGACTACTGTCCTGCAATTGTTCCTGATAACTCGTATTTCGTACTTGGAGATAATCGAGATAATAGTCAAGACAGCCGACATTTTGTATTCGTAACACATGATAAGATAAAGGGAACGGCACGAAGTATCTACTGGTCTTGGGATAAACCGAACAGTACAGTGCGGCGGAACAGAATCGGTATGATGCTTCGATAGAAAAAGTGATAACGAGTCGTTCCACGCAGATCATTCACAGTGTGAACTCACAATTTATATGTTTTCCATATGATTATCACTTTTCAACTAGTTTTTGCATTGAAATATAGTTGACTCGGATGTCCCCTTTTGGGGTGATCGTGAGTCAAAAAAAACAGTATGAAACCTGCAGTGTTACTAATCTGCACGCCGTGTAACTGAAATGAATGCGGATCTCTAGATGAAATATTGGTGAAGCGCTTCTTCAAAAGATTGTTAAAAACTTCCTGCAACTGGCGTGGTTGCCAGTCATTGCAACATCAATGTTTCAAATTGTTGACGTTATCTTAATAGCGCATCTGGATTCCTTATACTCGTTATAAGCAGCATATCCGACACCAAGCGCCGCCATGCATTTCATCTTCATCACATAGCACCATACCTTCCTGCAAGCTCCATTGCCCCTCGTCATCGAGCGATCGTCTGTGCATTGAAACCCATAATTATTTTCTTTCAAGTGGTCACAATTTTGAGTATAATCGCAAGAATCTTTTGGAATTATATGAGAATGAGTATTCTGGAAGCTTAGTAATCGGTAAATGCGCATAATTTATGCAGAGGTGTACAATCAAAAGAAACGTAGTTTCAAGGTGAAAACAAACTCCGGATTAAACCATGAAAACTTCTCAGATTCTAAGAGTGGCTCAATTAGCACGCAAATTTACATTAACTACTACCATTCTTGCTAGCACGACGCTTCTTACAATACTCTCCATTGTCTTTTGTTATATCGTGTTTGCAGTTTGGGAACCAAGTTTTTTTCATAACATCATTTCATTGCTTCTGCCAGCCCTCACCCCTCTTTTAGTAACACCGCCTCTTGCGATAATATTTTTCTTTATAATCCGTTCAATGTCTGAAATGGACGCCCTATTACGGAAGCAGAATATAAAATTGGAGCAGGAAGTCGCAGAGCGAAAGCAGGCCGAGGAGAACCTGAGCCACCGAAATGCCTTTATAGAAACGATCTTGAAAAATTTGCCGATCGGCTTAGCAGTAAATAAAATCACAAACGGGAAAACTATTTATCTGAATGATAAATTTGCAGAGATATATGGATGGCCAAAGAATGCCTTCGTGGACGTAGATAAATTCTTTCTCCTTGTGTATCCGGATCCTGCTCGACGAGAAGAAATGAAAGAGGCTATAATGTGCGATATTGCTAGTGGCAATTTGGCAAGGATGCGCTGGGAGAATATAGCAGTCACCAATCAACGAGGAGAAACAAAATTCGTCACTGCGGTGAATATCCCACTATTCGAGCAGGATTTGATGATTTCAACGGCACAGGATGTTTCGGAGCAAATATCTGGAGAGAAAGCTCTCGCTGAGAGCGAAAAGCGCTTCAAGCGGCTCGTTGAGTCGGTAACGGATTATATATATAATGCCAAGGTCGAAAACGGGCGCCTTGTGACAATCATGCATGGGCCAGGATGCATGGCTGTTACCGGCTATAGCCATGAAGAATTCGATGCAGATCCAAATCTATGGCGTCGAATCATCCATCCCGGGGATCTATTTGCCGTTACAGAATATGAGAAGAAGGTGCTCGCAAACCGCTTGATAAACCCTTTGGAATATCGAATTATCCACAAAGATGGCACTATCCGATGGGTAAGGAATACAGTGGTATTACGCTCTGACAAAAGTGAGCATCTGATTGATTATGACGGCCTTATCACTGACATTACGCCGTTGAAGGAGCTCGAGGTGCAGCTTCGTCATGCTCAGAAAATGGAGGCCGTGGGTCAGTTGGCTGGAGGAGTTGCTCACGACTTCAATAATATTCTCACTGCTATTATCGGCTACGGCAACCTGCTCTTGATGAAACTTTCTGAAGGAGATACGTTAAAAGTCCACGTCCAGCATATTCTTGCGTCTGCAGAACGAGCATCGCATCTCACTCGAGGTCTCCTTGCTTTCAGCAGAAAACAGGTCATCGACTTAAAGCCTGTAGATGTCAACGCGATTATCAGTCAGGTTGAGAAGCTATTGCATAGGGTTATCGGAGAAGACATCGAGATTAAAACGCGATTCTTTAAACAAAATTTACCGGTCTTGGCGGACAGCGTGCAAATTGAGCAGATCATAATGAATCTGGCAACGAATTCACGCGATGCCATGCCGAATGGTGGGCTTTTGTTGATTGAAACCAGTCCATTCGATATGGGCGAGGACTTCCTGCTGACCCATGCCTATGGTAAACCCGGAACATATGCCCTCATCATGGTAACGGACACCGGCATCGGCATGGATGAAGATATCCGAACAAAAATATTCGAGCCATTCTTTACGACAAAGGAAGTTGGAAAAGGTACCGGGCTGGGTCTGGCCATGGTGTATGGGATTGTGAAGCAACACAACGGTTATATTAATGTTTATAGCGAGCCTGATAGGGGAACAACGTTCAAGATTTACCTTCCTCTTATTTTTCAGGCAAACCCATCAGATAAAAAACACCATCAGGAATTCATAAGCCGAGGTACGGAAACTGTTCTGCTCGCAGAGGACGATGGCGAAGTTCGCATGCTCATGCGTACTGTGCTCAAGGAAGCTGGCTATCAGGTCATAGAGGCTGTCGATGGTGAGGATGCGATTCAAAAATTTAGAGAGAATAATAACATAGACCTGGTTGTCAGCGACATCATCATGCCGAAAATAAACGGCAAAGAAATGTATCAGGAAATTAAGAAATTTCGACCTGAAATTAAAGTAATATTCACAAGTGGCTACACGGCGGATATTATCCATAAAAAAGGAGTCTTTGATCTAGGATTGGATTTTGTCCTCAAACCGGTGGCACCGGGAGAATTTCTTCAGAGAGTGAGAGATGTTTTGGATAAGAATCTCAAAACTGGAAGTTAATTAATTTATGGCAAACAAGAGGGAGAAACACTATGAAAACTAGAATTCAAAAAATCACTCCCTTTTTATGGTTTGACAATCAAGCCGAAGAGGCTGTTCGCTATTATACCTCAATTTTCAAAAATTCTATGATTGAGAGCGTTACACACTATGGAGAAGAGGCGGCGAACTCCTCCGGAAGACCAAAGGGAACAGTAATGACCATCGCGTTCCAGATTGCAGGACAAGAGTTTGTAGCCTTAAACGGCGGTCCTCATTTCAAATTCAATGAGGCAATTTCATTTGTCGTTAACTGTGAGTCGCAGGATGAAATAGACTATTACTGGGGAAAACTATCCGAAGGCCGAGATGCAAAAGCGCAACAATGCGGTTGGTTGAAAGACAAATATGGTATTTCTTGGCAGATAGTTCCCACGATTATGGCCAGGCTTTTAACCGACCCTGATCCTGAAAAAACGCGAAGGGTTATGAAAGCAATACTTCAAATGAAAAAAATTGACATAGAAACGCTAAAGGGAGCAGCTGGAGGATTGGGCTAGATGATTTATGTTTACTAAAGTTGCTTCCTGTACTTGCAAGGATTGCCTGTATCAGTTTCTGCGTGCTTCAACTTGAAAATGCGTTCACGCCATTGTCATTTATCAATACATCCTTCCTGAAGTTCACGAGTTGCCAATTTTGTAAGCAATTAACATTGCATTCCGTAACCACTACAATCTACCAATAAATTACTCCGCCATTAGCCAATATTTTATGCTAAATTAAGATTAAGTTCATCGAATAACTTCCTTAGTTTTTTTAAATATCACATTTTTAGAATCCGTTAATATATAGTATTATGGCTCTTATAAATGGGATTCCCCGATAAAGCCAAACCCGCCGAGAGACGGGGACGGAAAGCAACGGGTCTCAGGAGACAAAGACAGCCGAGCTGCCGAAGGATAATGCCTTTGGTTCGCTCGGCTTTTTTTATTGACAAAAGTCATCGCCTGCAATCAAAAGGGTCATATATATAGTAGAAGTGCGGTGAAAAAAGATAGGAGGTCAATATGAAGAGGTTAGTCCTCATCATGGTTCTATTTTTTTTGATGGCGGCTCTGCTTACTACCTGTAGCGGAGGAGGAGGCGGTGGTTCAAGTCCAATAAATGTGAACTGTACGGCGCCGACCCCGCCTGTCACCGTGTCGGCAACGAAGATCGTTTCAGCATCAGTGGGTAACGACGCGACAGCCTCGGGGACATGTTTAGCCTATAAAACAATAACTGCGGCACTTACCGCCGCATCGTCAGGAGATGTAGTATGGGTGGCCCCTGGGACCTACGATCTCTCAAATGGAGAGGTTTTCCCGATAAAAATCCCAACCGGTGTCAGTCTCATCGGCGATGTTACAAACATGGGCAATGGAATCACGCCGACATTGATCAAAGGGCATGGTAGCGGTAGTTCATCAGGCATCTTTGGCAACTATTATGCGGCCCTTATTAGCGGATCAACCACAACCATTTCAGGTTTTGAGATAGATGACACAGTTTACACCCTTAATAGTTTTGCAATATCCGGCGATAATTTCAGCACCGTGGCTACCGACAACACGTTCCTTACCAACTTATACGGCGGCGTCCTCCTGCAAAACGGCGGCAATCCAGTGATTATGAACAATACATTTCAGAGCAGCTCCTATGGGGTCTACAGCGGGTGCACGGGAACAGTCACGATTCAAGGAAATACGTTCGCTATTAGCTCCTACGCCATTACGAACGCCGTGGGAAACGCCATAATCCTAGGCAATACGATTACAACTCAAGGTTGGATGGGGATACAGGTTGAAAACGGCTCGCCGAACATCCAAAACAACACGTTCTCCTCATCAGGTTATGGCTATGGAGCGTTAGGAATCACCTCATCTCCGATCGTACGAAACAATACTTTTAATTTAAGCGCTGGTCCTGCAGTGTGGACAGCTGATTCCGCTACACCCGATCTGGGTACAGCACTTTCCCCTGGCAACAATATCTTCAGCAGTGTAACAGGTACGGTTATATTCCACGGTGCATCGACCACGATCTATGCGGTCGGTAATACTTGGCCGACCACGCCCCCTATATGTGGGAGTCAAATAATCACGACTGGGACCGGCACTGTCGTGTGGGGAACTGGAGGGTCAAACCATTGTCCTTAAGAGGGAAACTCCAGAACCCTCTGTCCTAAGATGCTTAACTTTCTTGAGTTGTTAAAACGCATGATACTTTACCGTCACGGGCCGTACCACACGGCCAGTGATGGTTTTTTTAGGTTCATATAGGCTCACAAATGACTCTCTGCCTTATTATGATATTATACTGATATCACACAATGAATTTTCTCTATCACATCAATGACGATCTGTGATCATTCTTTCTTAATGTAATGTTTGGAGTTGCTAAAATTTGAACTTGCGGGGGATGTTCTTTTGGTCGAACACTTCATTCCAGGAAAGTTCAGCTGTTCTAGGTGGCGAGCATGTCAAAAGGACGAGAACTAATTCATAATTGTCGCATTTTATTTTTGTATTGGTCTCATTATATTCTGGATTGTCTCATTTTATTTTAAAAACGGACAGTAAAAATCCTACTTCAATATCTGAAACAGATTATTGTAATCATCGGTCCAGACGCGAAGGTCCGGTCGTGCAATGAGCTTTTTCGATGCAGTAGCGAAGAGCGGAGATTCGAGCGGCTGCGACGAGAGAAGCGCCCAGATGGCTCGAAAAACGTTATGCCGGCTGTCGGAATCGTTCGTAACAAGCAGGGAATGTTTCCCCAGGTCTGTGCTGAGTTTTTCCACGACTGGTTCAAGATCTAGGTAAGTATTTGTAATGTGCAGCGCCAGAATGCCGCCGGGTTTCAAATGGCTGAAGTAGATATCGAGCGCCTGCCTGGTCAGAAGGTGAACAGGAATGGCATCACCGGTGAAAGCATCGACGACAAGCAGATCAAACTGCTGGTCTGGCTCGCGTTCCAGAGAAAGGCGGCCGTCGCCCAGAATTACATCGACTTTTCCACGGCAGTCCTTGAGAAAGGTGAACTCAGACCGGGCCAGCTGCTCAACGAGTGGGTTGATCTCGTAAAACCGGATCGTGTCCCCGGGCCGGGCGTAGGCTGCAAGGGTTCCTGCACCGAGTCCGATGACCCCGATGCGCAGCGGTGATCGACGGAGGTACGTCACCGCAAGCGCAACACCCGATTCAGGTCCATAGTACGAAATAAGCTCCCGTCGACGAGATGAGGGCATGTATTGTATGCCGTGCGTCACGGTCCCGCTTACAAGCACCCTGATTTCGTTTGGCGTTCCCTGATGATATTCATTCACTCGGAGACCACCATAAAAGTTTCTCGCCATCAGTCGCACCTCGTGGATGTAGGAGGACACATAATATCCCGATGCAAGAATGACCATGGTGGCCGTTGTCCAGCCGATGGCCAGGAGGATGCGATGCTTATGGTAATCCAGGAGCAGTAGCAGGAGCACTGCGCAAAAGGCGAGCGTTATGGGAAGTTCGAAATAGGCCGGCAGAAGAGTGGGGGCAGCGATGCCGACGAGTATACCTCCCAGCGCACCGCCCAGGGACAGCATAAGGTAGAAGGACGTCAGATGCCGAGGGTCGGGCTTGCGTTTCACCAGCTCGCCGTGAAAAAATATGCAGGCGATAAAGAGTCCTGTTGCATATGTCGCGATGACCAGCCTGAGGTTGGTTTGTGAATTCCAGTTCACAAGACCATACGCCATACCGCCCAAAGCGGGAACCAAAAGCCAGAGAAAAATTCTGCGGCGGTAGAGCTGTTCATAGTCGAAGGTCAGGATGAAAGTCAGGAGATAGAGGGAGAGTGGCAGCACCCAGAGGAATGGAATGGAAGCGATGTTCTGGGTGAGATGGTTTGTGACAGAGAGCAGAAGCATGGAGGCGCATGCGGCGAGGACAAGCCAGAATATTTTTTCCCGCAAGGTCGGAGGGGTGGAGTCATCAACAGGGGTTTCGGGGACCGTGGTTCCATCGCAGACATCAACGGCTATGTTCCGCTTATTTGCTTTTGCAACGGCGATTCCGAGCGCAACAAATACCGCAAAAGCCGAGGACCATCCCAGTGATTGCTGCCGAAGGGTAATATTGGGTTCGACCAGGATCGGGTAGGCAAGAAGGCCGAGGAGTGAAGCCAGGTTCGACAATGCGAACAGTTTATAAGGCAGTGCTGCTTTGAATTTCCGCGCGTACCATGCCTGGATAAGCGGGCTCGTTGTCGAAAGCAGGAAATAAGGTAACCCTATCGAAACAGCCAGAAGGCCTAGGATGCGCGGGATCGGGGCCTCAGAGCCTGACGGTCTCCATGCCAATGACGGTGCTATCGGCAGGAACAGGAGGCTGACCGCGAGCAAAACGATGTGCACCAGGGACTGCGCTTTTGGTTTGAGCGAGCGGACAGACCAGTGCGCATAGAGATATCCGCCGAGCAGCTCGATCTGGAAAAAGAGCAGTGCGGTGATCCAGACCGATGCAGAGCCGCCGAACCAGGGCAGTATCATCTTCGTAATCATGGGCTGGATTTGGAAAAGAAGAAAAGCACTAAGAAAAATCGTTATCGTGTAGATGAGCATAATGATGCGGATTATAACACACTGGCATAGCCGGGTGAAAACAATTCCAGACGCTTGGCGATGCGGAATAGTCCGCAGTCGCAGGATGGCGCAAGGCGGTAACTTCCGTTTTCACTCCCACGGGTCTGGTCCTTTCTATCCAAACCCGGATAAACCGGAATAGAATTTCGCTGTACCGATCACCGAATTCATAGAGAAAATATCGTCGCAGTTTTTAAAACAGGTTCCCCTATCTTTTCCGGTTTTTTTTCTCTCCGTGTCCTCTGCATTTTCTCTGCTCAAATTCCTTCTTGCCATTTTGAAAAGGACTGAAGTCTTTACGTTTAACGCTGTCTGCAGCGTTGGCAACGATTGATGACCTGCATTAGAGTAGTGAGTGGTACGTTTTTCAGCAATCAATGACCCTGCCCTGATTGACAACGACCATGAATGATGTTGTCAATTCTCCTCCCGTAGTGTACAATAAAACAAATATTTGGTTTGCAAATCATGAGGCAAGAGGCATATCCGTGGTATCTATAACCAAAGCGCTTGATAAAGCATTATCTCATTATGAAAAAAGGGAGTACGCCGAAGCTGAGAGGGGCACGGACGCCCTGCTTGAAGCCTATCCGGATTTTAACCGATCCATTTTTTTAAAGGCGGTGATTCTTGAGGAGACGGGACGAAAGGGTGAGGCAGAAAAGTACTACGAGAAGTGCGGTCCCCTGTATCCCTTGTGGTACCGTCTTGCTCTTCAGCTCCAGGAGGCTGATCCCGAACGTGCACTTAAATATTTTGAAAAAGCTAGTGCCGTGGACACTGGGAACAACATGGTCTGGTATGGTATGGGCAATATTCACGAACGGTTAGGCCAGCTCGAGGAAGCGCGGAAATGCTTCCGGAAAATATCGCTGCAGCGTGATGATGTGGCACGCCTTTTGAGCCCCCTGGGGTTCCTTATCATCATGATCACCGGTTCCATCATGATGCTCAGACACGGCGACAAAGCCTTTGCATCACTTGTGATCCTATCCGCCATCGTCTGTCTTTTTTGGCTGAAGCGGGACGGTGGGCGGGTGCTGCAGATGATGATGAAGCGGAGGAAGTACCGGTAAATTCCACAATCCCGTCCGGGGTGAAAGCTTCGAGTCCCCTGCCGGACCTTCGCCTGTCCTGTCTCCGTTCGCACTTCACAACAGCCACATTTCCATTCTCTCTGTCCCTCTGATGTGTTATACTCTTTTTATTATTCGGAGGGGCACTCCATGAAAGCCAGGCCTAAAGGAAAGAACGACAGCGTGCTCTATGGCGTGAGCTTGCTGACGGACCACGACATCTACTTATTTAAGGAAGGGAACCATTTCAAGCTTTACGAGAAGCTCGGTTCACACTTACTGACCGTTGACGGAGTCGAGGGCGCGCTCTTCGCGGTCTGGGCGCCTAATGCGGCTAAAGTCTCGGTCATTGGAGATTTCAACGGATGGAACAAAGATGATCATCCTCTGAGACCGCGTCGTGACGGTTCGGGAATCTGGGAGGGGTTCATCCCAGGGGTCGGGCAGGGGGCGATCTACAAATATTTTATCCTTTCGCGGCATCGACACCACCAGGGAGAGAAAGGCGATCCATTTGCATTCTCCTGGGAGGCGCCGCCGAGGACCGCATCCGTCGTATGGGACCTGTCTTATGAGTGGAGCGACGGAGGGTGGATGAAGGGCCGTCACGTCTGCAATTCGCTGCAGTCCCCCTATTCGGTGTACGAGCTTCATTTTGGCTCCTGGCGAAGGTTCCCCGAACAGGACAACCGATCGCTCTCCTATCGCGAAATGGCGGCCTATCTTCCTGAGTATATCAAGGATTCGGGTTTCACCCATGTGGAGTTTATGCCAGTCATGGAGCATCCCTTTTACGGTTCCTGGGGCTACCAGATTACCGGATTTTTCGCGCCCACGAGCAGGTACGGGAAACCACAGGACTTCATGCACCTCATCGAACGTCTGCACCAGGAGGGGATCGGCGTAATCCTCGACTGGGTGCCATCTCACTTCCCGAGCGATGCACATGGACTGGTGTATTTCGATGGCACGCATCTCTATGAACATGAAGACCCGAAAAAGGGTTTTCATCCCGAGTGGACGAGCCATATTTTCAATTACGGACGATACGAGGTGCGAAACTTCCTGATTAGCAGTGCACTATTCTGGCTCGATTGTTACCACGCCGACGGGCTTCGGATCGATGCAGTAGCGTCCATGCTCTACCTTGACTACGCGCGGAAGGAGGGGGAGTGGATACCGAACCAGTATGGCGGTAGGGAGAATCTCGATGCCATTGCATTTCTCAGGAGCCTGAACCGCGAGGTGTATCGTGCGTTTCCCGACGTTCAGACCATCGCCGAGGAGTCCACGGCCTGGCCAATGGTTTCGCGGCCCACCCACGTGGGCGGGCTCGGTTTCGGCATGAAGTGGAATATGGGATGGATGCACGATACTCTCGATTATTTCACCAAGGACCCGATCTTCCGCAAATATCATCACAACGATATCACCTTCAGTATCTGGTACGCATTTTTTGAGAATTTTATGCTGCCCTTGTCCCACGATGAGGTAGTCTACGGCAAAGGCGCGCTCGCCGGCAAGATGCCGGGCAGCGGCCTTCAGAAAATGGCGAACCTCCGGCTCCTGTTCGGCTACCAGTATACCCATCCCGGGAAAAAGCTTCTCTTCATGGGCGACGAGATCGGCCAATGGGCTGAGTGGAGCCATGAGCAGAGCGTAGAATGGCACCTACTGCAATACCAATCGCATTACGGCCTCTGGCAATGGGTGCGTGACCTGAACAAGCTTTATCGCAGCGAGCCGGCGCTGTACGAGCTCGACTTCGAGAATGCGGGTTTCGAGTGGGTGGATTTCAGCGACCAGGAAGAGAGTATCATAAGCTATCTCAGGAAGGGCCGCTCGGGCCGCGATCCGGTGCTCGTGGTCTTCAACTTCACACCCGTTGCGCGCATGAACTACCGCGTGGGGGTCCCGGAGGGCGGCTTCTGGAGAGAGCTGCTTAACAGCGATGCTCGGGAGTACGGAGGCGAGGGATTCGGGAACTTTGGCGGTCTTGAAGCTACCAACGAACCGTGCCATCACCGGAATCATTCTCTCATGATCACTCTCCCACCGCTGGGAGTGGTTGTGTTTAAGAGGTGAGCTTGGTTAGTCCTCTTTGAGGTGATCGCATTTATGACGGTCTCTTAAAAAAATCGTTGTTGCTTAGTTGATGTCATTCCGGCCTATCCCGATTCGGCGGTTTCGGAGCACTGATCTGCACTGTGTTTCTGGCGAACAGATGACAACTATTTATGAACGAATCATTCATCTCAAGCTTAAAAAAGCGAACATGCATTGGCGCGGCGTGCGTCGTCGGACCGCTTCAGACCTGAAATATCGAACACTACTGCGGCAAGAGACACCACGTCATGACGTTCATTGAATAGCCCTTTCATGCAAGATCGATTAGAAAGAATGGACGTTGCGGCCAGGTTTCGCGGGGGTGTAGGAAGATTAGTACGGCGGCATTCTTCACATAAAATCGTGCGGTGCAGTAGAGGGCTTACTTTGTCACGACCACGATCCCTGAGTCGGTGACGATGCAGCCCCTCAAACGATCTTCCTCGGGATCGTAACCGATTTCCATACGGTCGGGGATATAGATATTTTCATCGATAATGGCTTTCCTGATTTTCGCATGTCTCCCGATCTGCACACTTTCGAACAGGATCGAATCCTCGACCTGGGCATAGCTGTGCACCTTGCACGACGGACCCAAGATCGACCGCCGCACAGTCGCGCCGCTCGTGATGCATCCACCACAAACCAGGGAATCGATGTTCTGCCCGCGCCGGCCCTCGTCATCGAAAACCGTTTTTGCCGGGGGGAGGTTGCCTTGATCCGTCAAAATCGGCCAGCTGTAATTGTAGAGGTTCAGCTGCGGACTGACACTGATGAGGTCCATGTTTGCCTCATAGTAGGAGTCGATGGTTCCTACATCTCTCCAGTAGCCCCGTTCATGGGATTCCATACCGACCACGCAATTGTCTAAAAAACTGTAGGCGAAAATTTTGTCCTTCTCTTCCAGCATCATGGGTATTACGTGCTTGCCGAAATCGAGGTCCTCGTGCTTGCGTTTGCCTTTTTTCAGAATATCGATCAGTTTCTTCGCCGAGAAGATGTAATTGCCCATGGATGCAAAGCAGGTGTTCCTGCCGGGAATGCGGGAGGGATCCTTGGGCTTTTCCACGAATGATGTGACCCTCAGGTCTTCGTCCACGTTCAGGATGCCAAAACGCGTAGCATCGTCCGGGGAGACCTCGAGCGCGGCGATGGTAATGTCGGCCCTGTTCATCCGGTGGTATTCCATCATCTGGGATATATCCATCTTATATATGTGGTCGCCGCCGAAGATAACAACGAAATCCGCGTCGGACGATTCAATGAACCGCAGGTTGTGGTAAATAGCGTCTGCGGTACCGGTGTACCATTGCTCGCCGATATTGTTCGTTTCTGGCGATACGGTGTCGTAAAACTCGCCGAGCCCCACCCACCGACCCCAGGATTCTTTGATATGCTTATTGAGCGAATAGGCATGGTACTGGGTCAGTATATAGGCCCTCCGGATACCCGAATTGAAAAGGTTGCTCAGCACAAAGTCGACGATCTTATATTTACCGCCAAAGGGGACCGCGGGTTTGGGTCTGCCGACGGTGATCGGGCTGAGCCGCTCCCCCTTTCCGCCGGCAAGGACCATGGCGATGGTATTCCGGGAAATGTTGGCAGTCTGGTACATACTGTGAGATCCTCCTGGAATTCGATTTGACTGCCGATCGTACGGCGGAATGAATTGAGGCGCGATGCTTATACCTTAATTTTAACAAATTCTGCGGCTTTCTTGGGGAAAAAGTCGGGGATCGGCGTTTATCCGGAGAGACGTTTAAGCTGGGAACTCTCTTTAAAAGAGCGGCTTCAAGCATGTTTCCAGCATGCCGGGGCAGGAGAGAAGCACGGGGAAACATTCAATTGACAGGATTCTCTTGATTGTGTTATTCATAAGTGCTTGCCGTGTTGCGTTTTCAAGGGACCATGACGACATTGATCAGAAAAATAAGCGTTCTTTTGCCAGGGCCATCGGATAACGACCGCCGGGCGCACGATCAGAGATTAAGAGACGTCCTCGGTCTTGCGGGTCTGGAAATTCCTCTGAAAGTCCTCAAGCATCTGCCCGCACTGGTACGGAGCAACGTGCCGTTTTCGTGCATTGTGGGCCACACCGGAACGGGGTATCGCATTATTGATGTCGGCAGTGAGCGCTCTTATGCAATTGCCCTGGACTTGGGCACGACCAATCTTGCCGCCCTGCTCTACGACAACATCACCGAACGTGATATCTTTACCCGGACTCTCGAAAATTCACAGATTGCCTTCGGAAGCGACATCCTGACGCGGATGCACCAGGCCATGTACAATCGCGGTGGGGAAGTGTACCGAGCTCTCATGGAAAGCATCAACAACCTGATAAAAACTCTTTGCGACGACGCGGGCATCTCGAGCACCGACATTCATGCCCTGTCTGTAGCGGGAAACACAGTCATGACCCATTTCTTCCTCGGCCTCGATATCAGCACTATTCCTGTCGAGCCCTTTGTTCCCGTGGTGCGGACACCAGGTTTTTTCAGGGCGGCAGAACTGTCTCTCGTCACTAATCCGGAAGCCATGGTGTATGTATTTCCGAATGCCGGAAGCTACGTGGGCGGCGATATTACCGCCGGCATCGCGGCTTCGGGCATGCACGTATCCGACAGGCTGTCGATTCTCATTGACGTTGGCACCAACGCGGAAATTGTTATCGGAAACCGGGAATGGATGATCGTCGGCGCGGGGGCTGCAGGCCCGGCTCTTGAAGAAGGAATCTCGCGAATCGGAAGACGGGCGCGCACGGGAATCGTCTATGATGTCGAGATCAAAAATGGGAAAGTCGGTTGCAAGACCTTCGACAAACGGAAACCTGAAGGGATTTGCGGCTCCGGCATGGTGAGCCTTCTCTATGAGATGTACCACGCCGGAATTGTCGACCAAAGCGGCACCCTGATGCCGGGATCGCTGGTGGGGGAGATTGACGGACAACGGGTGTTCTCCATCGCCTGCGGGTGCGACGACGGGCTTATAATAACCCAGGCAGAGATTCAGAATTTTATGAAATCCAAGGCCGCCATGTTCACCCTGTTGCTGGTCCTGACGCGTTCCGTCGGCATTTCATTCGGCGATATCAAGCAGGTCTTTGTTTCAGGTGCACTGGGTACCGGCATCGACCCGGTGAAGGCAGTAGGCATCGGCATGCTGCCGGCGTGGCCACCTGAAATCATTAAACCATTGGGAAACTCGTCGCTCCTCGGCGCAAGAATGCTTCTTGCCGACGTCGACCTGGTGAAGACGATTGATGCCATTGTCGATAAAATCACCTATAAGCACATGCACGATGATCCTGAATTCATGAAGGAGTTCCTGGGGTCGGTATTCATACCCCACACAGATCCGGAAATCCTGAAGGCGGGATAATTGAACAGCTGCGATTCCTCGGACAATAGTCAAGCGCGTTCCTGAATGCTGAACGCGCTTGATCATGGAATTCATGCTGCTGCATGGCGGATCCTGTCCCGCTCTTCGACGTACGCTGTTTTCCCTGCATCGATGGCGGTCTTGACTGCCGTTTTGCTTCCTTCATACAGGTCTTTGCCCTTGGCGATGGAGGATGCGATCACTTCACGGGTATCTGCGGCCAGACCCTTAATATCTTTTCGCAATTCCTTGCCAGATTTCGGCGCGAGCAAGAGCGCCACACCAGCCCCCACCAATCCGCCCACTAAAAACGGAACAAACAGGGAAATTTCTTTTTTATCTTTGACAATGTCTTCTTTCATGGCGATCCCTCCTTTACTGTTTGCAGATTTTTAACCAGGGTTAAAACCCCCGTCTTGATGCCGGCTTTTAATCCGGCGATATTCGCTTCAGCTGCGGGGCCGATGTTCTCCCACAGAGAACCGTACAGATCCCGTAAGCCTTTGTCCAGGCTGGCAACGGCACCCGAGATCTGCCTGACCTCTTCCGTCACAGCCCCTACGTCACCAGTTATCTTCCGGACCTTTTCGAGAGTCCCTTTGAGTTCGACCAGCGTGGCGTTTATATTACCTTCTGTGCGCTTGATGAATCCGTCCAGAGTCACGCTCGTACGCCTCAAGCTTATCAGGGAAACGATGGAGAATGACGCATAAACAATGAATGCAGCAACACCTATGCCCAAAATTATTTCTAACATGATTGCTCCTTGAACTAAGTATACCACAGGCTTTTTTACAAGTATCAGTGATGTATCGAGCACGGAAATATAGATTCGGCGCGTCATGTGCAAATAATCGCTGCGCGGAAATTGTCAGACAAGATAGAATTACCGCTGTTAGAGATATACTACCTTAGTCGTATTTGAATGATTTTCTCCATCGTCCGTTGCAAGCCTGTCGGAGAACAGAACGAATTCATACATGAACTCCTAAAAGAGAGGGTAATCTGGCAAGTGTAATCTGGCAAAATGATAGTGTCCTATTCTGGCAAAGTGAAAATGTCCTATTTCAAGTTACAATACCCTGACGTAATTGGAGGATATTGTGACGGAAATGGACATGATCACCATGAGCAGGAGAGAAACGAAAAGGCTGCACATTATCCACCAAGCATTGGATAAGAGGATTACCCAGAAAAAGGCTGCGGAGTTGGTAGGTTTGAGCAGTAGGCAGCTTCGGCGGATGATTAAACGAGTACGGGCGGAAGGAGACGAGGGCATCAGCCACCGATCCCGCGGCAAGGACTCGAGTCATTGTGTCCCCAAGAAAATTAAAGAGAAAGCACTTAAGCTCTATCGCGAAAAATACAATGATTTCGGCCCTACGTTTGCCAGCGAGAAGCTTCTTGATGTTCATGCGATCAAAGTAAGCAAAGAAACGCTTCGCTTATGGCTAAATAAAGAAAACATCCCTTACCAGAAGCGCAAGGATAGAAAGCATCGGCAATGGCGCGAGCGGAAGCATCATTTCGGTGAAATGGTTCAGATGGATGGTTCCCATCATGACTGGTTCGAAGGGCGGGGCCCTAAATGCGTGTTAATGGGATATATCGATGATGCCACAGGAACGGTGTATGGGCGTTTTTACGACTATGAGGGGACCATGCCAGCCATGGACAGCTTCAAGCGGTATATCAAGCGCTACGGCATGCCACAGAGCGTCTATTTGGACAAGCACACAACGTATAAATCCCCGGCCAAGCAGACCATAGAGGATGAGTTGGAAGATATAAAACCTATGAGCCAGTTCGAAAGGAGTCTTGCCGAACTCGAGGTGACGGTCATCCATGCTAATTCACCTCAAGCCAAAGGCAGAATTGAGAGACAGTTTCGAACGCTCCAGGATCGGCTGGTCAAAGAGATGAGGCTTGTCGGGATTAAAAGCGTCGATCAGGCAAATGAATTCTTGATAAAATATCTTCCAACACACAACACAAAATTCAAAGTAAAGGCTGTTTCGGAAGTCGATTTACACCGACCCGCGCTGTCTATGAGAGAGCTCAACAAGATCTTTTGCATTCGAGAGGAGCGTACGCTGCAGAATGATTTCACCATCGCTTACAACGGCAAACTCTATCAGATCAAAGACGCCGTAAAAACCCGGAAGGTCACGGTGGAAGAACGAATGGATGGATCTTTGCACATAACTCACAGCGGGTTGGATTTAAGCTATCGGGAGATCAAAACACGGCCAGCTAAAGAAAACCCGAAAAAGCCGGTAGTCATTCAGGAAAAGCAAGGACGGTATCAATCTCCGAACCATCCTTGGAAGAGACTCAGAAGAGCATCGGAACAACTTCCCGTTGCTTCCTAAAAAGCGGACATTTTCACTTTGCTAACAATAGGACATTTTCACTTTGCCTTGACA
>DATJAP010000034.1:0-35411 GCA_035516155.1 Nitrospirota bacterium | reverse complement strand
CCTCCATGACGGACAGCGACTAAAATACAAGAAAATCGATGATCGGCCGATGAAGGAAGAGATACCATCAAGGAAATCGAGAATCATAAGGGTGCGTCAGCAGCCAGTGACGCATCCGTGGAAGTCTCCCGCGAGGGCAATCGCTAAAGCACGAAGTCAACGTCAGGCAGTATCACAAAACCGGACATTTTAACTTTGGTAAAAATAGGACATTTTAACTTTGGCTTGACATGATTCCCTTTTCCTGTTGCAATAAGCAGTGCGGCCCCGTATAATGACATGCTGTCGATCAAGAGTTTGGAGGCTTTTAAGATGGATACAACAGACTGGAAGGTCACCACGGCTCCGACCTGTCCGTACTGCAAAACGGAAATGGAGCAGATGGACTCGCGCCATCTGGACTGGGACTCACCCTATCTCTGGGTGTGTTACAATAACGATTGCACGCTGTTCAAAAAGGGCTGGGACCACATGATGGAAGGATACGGCCAGCTGGTTTCCTACCGGTTTATGATTCATCCGCAGAACGGCCAGAGTGGTGTGATCCCGGCATTCAGCCATGATTACCTGGAGAGGTACGGCAAGCCCGGCAACCCCTATCCGGAAGAAGAATAAACCAGGGGGGATGCCTTTTCGTTATACGAGGCTGTCCCTGCCCGGTCTGATATTGTATTTTTTAATTTCCTCGAGTGAGAAAATCGGACCTTCCTCGCAGATAAGCTTTCCCCCGCAGTAGCAGTGACCGCATTTCCCCACGCCGCATTTCATGTGAGCTTCGAGCGTCGTTATGATGTGATCATCGGGCATGCCCATGAGCGACAAATCGCGCATCGCGGCTTGGATCATTACATGGGGACCGCAGATGTAGGCGGTGCTGTTCTTGAAATCCATTTTTGCCTTGCCGAAGTGCTCCGTTACAAGCCCCGTGCAGCCTTTCCAGCTCTCGATCTGGCAGGCATCCACCGTCAATACGACGTTGGCCCCCCGATCCGTCCAAGAGGAGATTTCATCCATGAACAGGACTTCGGAGGGGTTTCGCGACCCATACATGATGGTCACCATTCCTTTTCCGCCCGAAGCTGCGCGCTTATTGACCATCTGATTTATAAGCGGCCGGAGCGGGACGATGCCGATGCCGCCGCAGATGAACAGCGCATCCTGATGCCCGTTGACGGGGAACGGCTTGCCGTAGGGTCCACGGATCCATATGTTGCTGTTCGTCTGAAGACTGTTCAGGGCTGACGAGACATGCCCCACGGTCCGTACACAGAGTTCGAGATCCCCGCCGGCGCCGGGGGTGGACGTGATCGAAATCGGAACTTCACCGATGCCGAAAAGCGATACCATGACGAATTGGCCGGCCTGATAGGCGAAGTCGCCAGGAACGATGATGGAAAAGAGTTTCACGTCCTTTGCGATTTCCTTCACGTCACGGATCGATGTTTTGAACGGCAGGTAGATGTTTGTTGTTCTCATAGTTATCGTAAGGGAAATGCCAATAAAGCATAGGGCATAGTGCAACGGGGAACAAACAGCGGAACCGCTCCACCGAGCAACTGACATGCTTCCCGCACCCTGAGAAGTCTAACTTTCCTCCGCTTGGTCCGCGCCTTTGATCCTGAGCGCCACCGTGGCCATATCGATCTTCCCGGGGCAGGATATTGCGCAGCGTCCGCAGCCCACACACCCGAACGTCCCGAACTGCTCAGGCCAGTGAAGAAGCTTGTGATGGAACCAGCGCTTGGTGCGGTTTATTTTTACTTCCGCGGGCACCACCCCGCCCGCCATGCGCGAAAACCCCTTGAACATGCAAGTGTCCCAGATCCTGACACGCTTACCCGAATCGGGCGCCATGGGCCTGTCGATGACGTTGAAGCAGGTGCACACCGGACAGTTATAGACGCAGCCGCCGCACTCGAAGCAGCGTACGGACACTGTTTCCCAGAAGGCGTCGCTCACCGCACCTGCCTGAATTTTCCTGCGCACGTGCTCGAGGTTGACGCGCTTTTCGAAGCGACTCTGCGAAGCAAGGCGGGTTTCATATAAATCCTCGGTATCGGTTTGAGCAAGCTGGGTAAAGATATGCGGAAAGTCCCTGACCATAGCCTGTCCTGCTTCCGATCCGGTTTCGACCAAGAAGCGTTCTCCGAGGTCGGTAAGCTGCAGATCAAATCCGGATTTCAGGAATGGTCCGGTCCCAAGTCCGAGGCAGAAACAGGTAGGATCAGGCTGGTTGCAGGCGATCGAGATCAAGGCGGTCCTGCTGCGTCTCGATGCGTAGTAGGCATCCCCGGTTTTCCCGAGGTAAAACAGGTCAAGAACCTTGATGGCCGACAGGTCGCAGGACCTGATTCCGAAGAGGACCCGCGGCCGTTTGTCGAACGCCTCTTCAACGCCCTCCTCGGAGTAGCAGAAGAGCTGTTCCATTTGCGGCAGCAGGTATTCCTTGGGCGAAGGCATGAGCGCGGGACCGTCAAGAGCGGTCTCGTGCATGCGCAACAGTTCGGTAAGCACGATATCTCCCGATATGTCCCGCACCGGCGCGATAAGGTCATGGGACGTCTTTAGCTTTCGGAGCCAAAAGGAGAGGTGGTTTTTATTGAGAATGTACATTTCAGGCATTAGCGAACCTATTTTTTCGGAACCATTTCCTCCGGTGGAATGTACAGATCGAGACCTATTCTCATCCCTTCGTAGTAGCCGATCCGCGGAGCTTGGCGTGTGCCGGGATTTCGCCGCAGGGGTTCCACGGCAACGGCACAGACCTTGAACTCGGGTATCTTGGCGTTCGGATCCACGGCGTTGATCGTCAGCAGGTTAGCCGCCGATTCCCGGAAATGGAAGGGGATGAAAATGATCCCTTCCGGAACCGTCCCGGTAACACGGGCTTTGACTTCAATGCTGCCGCGGCGCGATTTAATACGCACTGGATCACTCGCCCGGATCTCGAGCCGCTCGGCATCCGCGGGATTGAGCTCAACGGTGCACTCGGGTTCCTCCCGCTCAAGGGTGACGGTCCGCCTGCACATGGTGCCTGTGTGGTAGTGAAAGTAGCTTCTTCCCGTGGTCAGGATGAATGGATAGTCGCTGTCCGTGGGCTCGGCAGGCGGAATAAACTCCACAGGGATAAAAGCGCCCATGCCGCGGGCAAACTTTTTTCTGTGCAGGTAGGGTGTGCCGGGATGGTCCATGCCGAAACAGGGCCATTGGAGCCCGAAACCCGTGTCGAGCCGGTGATGAAGAATGCCGCCGTACGATGGTGTCAGGATCGCTATTTCTTCCATGATCTCATGGGCGGCACGGTAGTCCATGGGATAGCCCATGAGTTTTGCAAGGCTGCAGATGATCTCGTAGTCGGGCTTCGACTCTCCAGCCGGAGGCACAGCCTTTCTGATTTTCTGCACCCGCCGCTCGGTATTGGTGAAGGTGCCGTCCTTTTCCGCGAAAGAAGCCGCAGGCAGGATCACGTGGGCGTATTCCGCCGTGTCGGAGGGAAAAATGTCCTGGACCGCGAGGAACTCGAGTTTGGAGAATGCTGCTCTCACGTGCGCCGCATCGGGGTCGGACACCACGGGGTTTTCACCCATGATATAGAGCCCGCGGATACGGCCCTCATGAATGCTGTCGATCATTTCCGTGAGCGTAAGTCCGCGCGTCTCAGGCAGGGGCCTCGACCAGGCGAGCTCGAACTTCTTTCGCGCCGCGGGATCAGCAACCTTCTGGTAACCGGAATAGACGTCGGGCAGTGCGCCTACATCGCAGGCCCCCTGCACATTGTTCTGGCCGCGCAGCGGGTTCAGTCCCGTCATGGGCTGGCCAATATGGGCGGTGAGCATAACGAGGTTGGCGCAGGAACGCACATTGTCCACGCCCGTGATATGCTGGGTGATGCCCATGGAATAAAAAAGCATGGAGCGTTTTTCCGAAGCATAAAGCCGTGCCGCCTTGCGTATGTCCTCGGCTGGCACGGTAGTAAGCCGCTCGGCGACATCGGGGGTGTAAGTCAGGACACGCTTCTCAAAGTCATCGAAATTCTCGGTACGCTGACGGATGAAGGAAAGATCAACCAGCCCCTCGGTCATGATCACGTGCATCATGGCGTTCAACAGCGCTACATCAGTGCCGCTTTTATGACGCAGATGGAGGTGGCTGAACGCGGCGATCTGCGTGCGGCGGGGATCGGCCACGATGATGATCGCGCCGCGGTCCCTGGCTTCGAGCATGTGCATGCCGATCATGGGATGCTGTTCCGTGGTGTTCGATCCGATTACGAAAATGACCTGGGCGTCCCGGATCTCATCGATGGAGTTGGTCATGGCACCGGATCCGAACGCCGCGGCCAGACCGCCGACGGTAGAGGAGTGGCAGAGGCGGGCGCAGTGGTCCACGTTGTTTGTGCCAATGACCGCGCGGGCGAACTTCATGAGCACGAAGTTCTCTTCATTCGTGCATTTGGCGGAACCAAGGATGCCAATTGCATCGGGGCTGTACTTTTTTTTGATTTCCAAGAAACGGGCGGCGGTCACTCCGAGCGCTTCCTCCCACGAAGCCCGCCGGTAGACTGCTTTGCCATCCTTCAGGAGGGGTGTGGTCAACCGGTCCGGATGATGGACAAACTCATGGCAGTTCCATCCCTTGACGCACAGCGTACCGTGGTTGACCGGGTGGTTGCGACTCGGCGAAACGCCAATGATGAGGTTTTTTTCGACGTGGAGGTATAGACCGCAACCGCAGCCACACCAAGGACACGTTGTGGAAATTTTTTCCATACGGCGATTATTATAACACTCCGTTCCGGGAAAATGCAAAAAAAAGAGGATCTCTTTAGATTTGGATGGCGCGAATGTCCTCAAAGTTGTTTCGTAAGATTGCAACTATTGATGAGGGGAAAGTTGTGGCGGGTATCGAACGGCACAGGAAGCCCGGGAAGAGGGAATGTCCGTAACCGCTATTCCAGGCACTTGTCTTCACCGACGCGATGGATCTTCATCATGTTTGTGCTGCCCGCAACACCGATCGGCACTCCTGCAGTGATCACAATCAGATCCCTCAGGTTCACAAGCCTGCGGTAGAGCATGGCGCGTTCGACACTCGCAATCATGTTGTCCGTGGTGCGTTTGGTTTTCAGGATCATCGGGGTCACTCCCCAGTAGAGGGAGATCTTGCGCGCGACCATGTCAAAGGGTGTCGGTGCGATGATGTCTACAGGGGGTCGGTGCTTCGAGACCAGGAGCGCGGTTGATCCGGATTGAGTGAAGGTCACGATCGCCCGGGCCTTCTGCTCCTCGGCCGCCCTGCAGGCCGCGTGGGCCACGCTTTCGTCGGTGCCGGAGAGATCGGAATTGGGCTGGCGGGGTCGAACGGAGGTCTCGGCTTGTATTGCGATTCTCGACATGACTTCAACGGACTGGACCGGGTATTTTCCCATGGCGGTCTCGCCGGAAAGCATGACGCAATCCGTGCCGTCGAGAATCGCGTTCGCCACGTCCGATGCCTCGGCTCGCGTGGGTTGGGGATTCTCGATCATGCTTTCGAGCATCTGTGTCGCCGTAATCACCGGCTTTTCGGCGCGGTTGCAGGCCTCGATGATTCTTTTCTGGAGCAGGGGAACCTGCTCCGGGGACATTTCCACACCCAGGTCGCCGCGCGCTACCATAATCCCGTCTGCTGCTTCGATGATCTCATCAAGATTCTGAATGGCCTCGGGTTTTTCGATCTTCGCGATGATCGGGATGTCCGCTCCGTGTGCTTTGAGGAAAAGACGGACGGCTCCGATGTCGGCGGCTTTGCGCACGAAGGAGAGGGCGATATAGTCTACGCCCCGCGCGATGCCGAAACGGAGGTCTTCCTTGTCTTTCCGGGAGAGTGAGGGAAGCAAAAGCGCGGTGCCCGGCAGGTTCACTCCCTTACGGCTCCTGAGCAAGCCGCCGTTGACGACCTTGCAATGCAGGCCGTCTGCGATCTTGCCGGTCACTTTGAGCTCGAGCCTGCCGTCATCCAGGAGCACACGATCGCCGGGTTTCAGATCTTTCGTGAGCCGGGGGTAGCTAATGGAGATGATTCGGTTGGTGCCAAGAACTCTGCGCGTGGTCAGAGTAACCTCTTCTCCGCGCCTGAGCGTGACTGCATCGTTTTTTATCATGCCTACCCGAAGCTTTGGACCCTGCAGGTCCTGGATGATGGCGATTTGCTTTCCCGCCTTTTCCGCTTCACCCCGGATGAGTCCGATGCGCTTGGTATGGTCATCCCAGTTACCATGGGAAAAGTTCAACCTGGCCGCATCCATGCCGGCATGGATGAGTTCTGCGATGATCGTTGGAGAGCTGGATGCCGGGCCGATGGTAGTGATGATCTTTGTGCGTTTGGGCATGATCCCCCCTCCAAAAGTAAACAGCAAGTAGTAGACCGTGAAAAGCAGTTCCAATTATAACACATTTTGGGAAATAAGCAGAAAAGTGAATAGAGGGGACGGTACTTAATGTTTCTCCTCTGGTTCCCGTCTCACAATGCGTTCTGTCTCATGCCGACAGAGGAAACTTCACTGAAGAAGCGTTTGCATCGATGGTTGATTCACCACGAAACGGCACCGCTCTCTTTGCAAAGACGAGGAAAACAACCGTTCCTGCTATAGCTTCAAACTTTCTTTATAAACGTCCTTCTTGGGCATTCCTAGCTCCTCCGCTGCGGCGGAAATGGCTTCTTTCTTGCTCAGGCCACGATGGAGTATGAGGTTTTTTAGATATTCGGCAGTATCGATATCCTGTTCCAGCGGCTTCTCTGAAGCGCCGTGCAGGATGATCGTAAACTCGCCCCTGATCGAACCGGTCTGCAGATGTTTCAGGATTTCCCGCAACGTTCCCCGAATGGTTTCCTCATGAATCTTGGTCAGTTCACGGGTGATGACTGCTCGGCGGTCACCGAAGACTTCGATCATGTCTTCAATGGTCCTGATTATCTTATGCGGCGCCTCGTAAAAAATGATAGTGCGCTCTTCTTTGGAGAGTTCCTTGAGCCGCTTGAGCCGGGCTTGATGCTTGGGCGGGGGGAATCCCTCAAATAGGAAGCTATCCGTTGGCATTCCGGAAACCGAAAGCGCTGCTATGGCGGCGGTTGCGCCTGGGATCGGGACAACCGGTAATTGCCGGTCTATGGCGAGGTTGATGAGAAAAAAGCCGGGGTCGGAGATGCCGGGCGTTCCCGCGTCGGATACGAGCGCCACGCTGCTTCCGGCAAGCATTCGCTCTATGAGCACGGGAGCTTTTTCTTCCTTGTTGTGATCATGATAACTCGTGAGGTGTGTCTCAATTTGATAGCGGTCAAGAAGGTGCCTGGTATGGCGGGTATCCTCGGCTGCGATAAGATCGACTTCCTTCAAGATGCGGATCGCCCGGAGGGTGATGTCCTCGAGGTTCCCGATGGGAGTGGCGACTATGTAGAGAGTGCCTGTGGGCATGAATCACCGAGTTGGCAGCACGCAACATAGAACAAAGAGAAAGCAGATAACATATCGTAACCCTTGCTGCCGCAGTGTCAAAAGCTCCGATATCGGTTCGTTATGGGGAAACGTCTGTCTTTGCCGAGGCTGCGGGGCGTTATCTTGACGCCGGGAGGTGCCTGGCGTCGTTTGTACTCGCTGGTGTCTACGAGTCGGATCACGCGCTCCACGGTCCTACGGTCGAAACCCATCTTGAGCATTTCTTCGAATTCTTTGTCATCCTCCACATAGGCCTTTAAGATCGGGTCAAGGAGGGGATAGACAGGGAGGGAGTCGCTGTCCTTCTGGTTCGGACGGAGTTCGGCGGTCGGCGCCTTGGTCAGTACGCGCTTCGGGATGATTGTTTTGCGCGCGAGGCGGTTGATGCATTTGCAGATATCGTAGACCATGGTCTTGGGAACATCCTTGATGACGGCAAAGCCTCCAGCCATATCTCCGTAAAGCGTAGCATAGCCGGTGGACATTTCGCTCTTATTCCCGGTGGTGAGTACGAGCCATCCGAATTTATTCGAAAGCGCCATGAGGATATTGCCCCGGGTGCGGGCCTGGAGGTTTTCTTCGGTCACATCCTGCTTCGTGTGCGCAAAAGCCTGGCGCAGCGTATTCAGGTAAGCATGATAGGGCTGGTGGATTGGGATGGTGAGCATCTTGATCCCGAGGGAATCAGCAAGTTGAGCAGCGTCTTCACGGCTCTGATCTGAGCTGTATTGCGACGGCATGAACACGCCGTTGACGTTGTTCCTCCCGATGGCGGAAACAGCAATAGCTGCTACAAGCGACGAGTCGATTCCGCCTGAAAGTCCGATGACCACGGACTTGAATCCCGTTTTTTTCACATAATCCCTGGTCCCGAGCACGAGGGCATGGTAGACTTCTTCGCACATGGGATAAGGCTTCACACTCCGGGTAGGGGGAAGAGGCTTCCTGTCCTTAGCGGGACGGTTCGACAGCTCGATGGCATCGATGAAATCCCGGTGCTCGTCAAGAATCTGCTCCGAAGACAGGTCCACAGGCTCATACGGTCCCGGTAGCTTGAGGTCGCATGTGAGCAGATCTTCCTCGAACTGTTTTCCCGATGCGATCAGCCTCCCCCGGGGGTTCAGGACCATGCTGTGACCGTCGAAGACGAGTTCGTCCTGACCACCTACCATATTGGCATAGACCACGTAAACATTGTTTTCCTGCGCTCGCAAGGCGAGCATCTGCTGGCGTTCCCAGCCTTTACCCTTATGATAGGGGGAACCGTTTATATTGAGGATGACTTCCGCGCCGGCCAGTGACTGGGTCCGGGCTGGGCCGTCGGCGTACCAAATGTCCTCACAAATGTTTACGCCGATGTTCACGCCCTTGATCGCGATAATGGGATAGCGTTTGCCCGGCTTAAAGTACCGGTACTCATCGAAAACACCATAATTCGGGAGCAGCATCTTGTGATAAACATGAGCGAGTTTGCCGTTATGGATGACCGCCGCGCTGTTATGAATGTGCTCCCGGGAATCGACGAATCCGACTACGGCAGTGATTCCGCGTGCCGCTTTGATAATCTCTTTTAGTATCCGAAGATTGTCCTTTACAAACTGGGGCTTCAGCACCAGGTCTTCGGGAGGATAGCCGGTCAGTGCAAGTTCGGGAAAAGCGACGATATCGGAACCGAGGTTCCGTGCGCGTTTGATGCAGTCGATGATTTTGTCCCTGTTCCCCTTGAGATCGCCTACAGTCGGGTTCATCTGGGCCAGGGATATGCGGATTGTTCTCATGCGTATCTCACGTAGATATAAGAATCGAAAAAATTAAATGATTCACACGCCAAAAACAGCAAGCGCGAATTTGTGCCTCTTCGGCTTCAAGCTTCAGCTTTCCTTTTTCGCGTCTTTGCGGGAATACGAAGCTCTTGCCTCGTCAATTACCGTTTTAAGCGCCACTTGTTTCTCCGCTGCTATTTTCCGGCAATCCTCATATTCCGGTGTGACCGTAAGAATCTCATTTCCCCGTCTGCTCAATTTTAACCTGACTTTTCCGTAAGGCGTATCGACTTCCCGCATCTCGCGGGTCAGTTTTTTCCGTCCGACTTCCTGGATGCGGACCCCGATGCTCGAGGTTTCCCGGAAAACGGTATCTAACATAGCTTCAGTCTGTGCGGCATCGGTAAGCACCGAAACGAGAATCGCCGGGCGTCCTTTTTTCATGATAATAGGCGTGAGATAGACATCATGTGCTCCCTGCTGCATGAGCTTTTCGATCAGGTAATCATAAACTTGCGGGTTCATGTCATCAATGTTGGTCTCGATTACCACCGAGGCATCTTCATCATAGCCGACTGTCTGTTCACCGATCATGAGCCTGAGCACGTTCGGTTGGCCTGCAATGTCTTTTCCCCCCGCGCCGTATGCTATGCGGTCCACCTTCATGCGCGGCATCAGCCCGAAGGAAGCGCAGAGCGTGCTCAATATGACGGCTCCTGTGGGCGTTGTAAGCTCAAAGGAAACTGATGACCCGTAGGTCGGAATGCCCTTAAGCAACTCCGCAGTGGCGGGTGCAGGTATGGGCAGCGTGCCATGAGCGGTCGTAATCAATCCCGAGCCGACGTTGACCGGAGAGCCGGCTATTGAATCGATGCCGAGCATATCAAGACCGATGACCGAGCCGACGATATCGATAATCGCATCGATGGCCCCGACTTCATGGAAATGGATGCGGTCCGGTGTTGTACCGTGGACCCTGGCCTCCGCCCGTGCCAACTGTTCGAAGATTTTTATGCTTTTTTCTTGTATGGCCGAAGACAACAAGGAGTCCCCGATGATCCTGCGGATTTCAGCCAGATATCGCACCGGCTGCTCCTTCTCATCAAGGCACACATGCACCTTTGTGGCTGAGACGCCTGCACGCATCACTTTCAGTGCGGTGATTTCGTATCCGGACACGTTGAGTTTCTCAAGCTCCGCGCGCAGGGATTCGATGGGAACACCCGCATCAACGAGCGCTCCGAGCGTCATGTCACCAGAAATGCCTGAAAAGCAGTCGAAGTAGGCGATGGTCATAGGCTATGATATGTCTTCTCCCTTTTCGTCCATTGGAGCAAAAACCCGAACGGATACGATAACCGATAACTTACGACTCTCCGAGCAGGTTTATTTTATGCGCCAGCACCCCGGCGCCGAAGCCGTTGTCGATGTTCATGACGGCAATACCCGAAGCGCAGGAATTGAGCATGGTGAGGAGCGGAGCCAGGCCGTGAAAGCCCGCTCCATATCCGACGCTCGTGGGCACGGCGATCACGGGTTTGTCCACGAGGCCGCCCACGACCGACGGGAGCGCGCCATCCATGCCGGCAACGACAATGATCACCCGCGCGGCGTCGAGGTAATCCCGCTTACTCAGAACGCGGTGGATACCGGCCACTCCAACGTCAAACACCGTTTGTACCGTGCTGCCGAGCATACCGGCGGTGACCGATGCTTCTTCGGCAACGGGAATATCCGACGTACCCGCGGTCAGGACAAGAACGATGCCTTTCGTGGACTTATTCCCGCCATGCTTGATGACAATGGCGCGCGACGCTTTATGATACATGGCGCGGCGATCGAGCTTTTTAACGGCTTTATAGATCGTCTCGTTCGCCCGCGTGGCAAGGACATCGCTTCCGGCCTTAAGCATGCGTTTCGAGATACCCACGACCTGTTCAAGGGTTTTCCCTTCGCAGTAGATTACCTCGGGCATTCCGTGGCGCAAATGGCGGTGGTGATCGATGTGGGCGTAGGCCATGTCCTCGAAGGGCATGTGCTTGAGCCGCTGAAGCGCGGTCTCCACGTCAGTTTTGCCGGTTTGGACGCTTTGCAGCAGTTTGATGATCTCTGATTTATTCATAGGGAGTCAATCTGAAGGAACGAATCGTTTATTCACCCTTTAATTCCCTGGCCATAAGGTCCTTCAGGGCCAGCGTTGGGGCTTTCCCTTCATAGAGCAGTTGGTAGACTTCATCGACGATCGGCATATCGATCTTGTATTTGCGTGCGAGATCCCTGGCAGCCCTCGCGGTTTTCACGCCCTCCGCAACGGTCCTCGTTTCTTTCATGATGGCATCGAGCTTTTCGCCTCTGCCGAGCCTGGCGCCGAGGGTGCGGTTTCGTGACAAGCCGCCCGTGCAGGTCAGGACAAGGTCTCCCATACCGGCAAGGCCCGCGAAGGTGGAAGGCTTCCCGCCCATGGCCACTCCGAGACGCGCCATCTCGACGAGCCCGCGCGTGAGCAGGGCCGCCAGGGTGTTGGAACCGTAGCCCATGCCTTCGAGGACACCCGCGGCAATGGCCACGATGTTCTTGAGCGCGCCCGCCAGTTCAACCCCGACGATGTCATCATTGGTGTACACACGGAAATAATCATTGCTCAGAACAGCCTGCGCTTTCTTGCCTAGCGCGGGATCGGAGGAGGCGAGGGCGATTGCGGTGGGCATCTTGCTGGCCACTTCTCTTGCAAAGCTGGGACCGGAGAGGAAGCAAAGGCGGCCGTGGAACTCCTTGGGTAGAACATCCTTAAAAATTTCAGAGAGCGGCATCAGCGTGTCGATCTCGATGCCTTTTGACGCACTGATGATTATCGCATCTTTTTCAAGAAAGGGGGCATACTGTCCGGCCACCACGCGCACCGTATGCGACGGTACGACGGAAAGGAGAACGGATTTCCCTCTGACTGCGGTTTCCAGCGAGGCGGTAATGATAATGGAAGGGGGCAGGATAAACCCTGGTAGGTATACGCGATTTTCACGCGTGCGAGCGGTCTCCTCAGCCAGTTCCTTTTCATACATCCAAAGGGTCACTTCATGGCGCTTGTCTGCAAGAAGCATGGCCAGCGCTGTCCCCCAGGCCCCGCCACCGATTACTGCGATTTTTTCGGTCATAATGGCGAATTATAAAGGGAAGCGCCGAAAGAGTCAAAAGAATTGTATGGTTCCAGCCATTTCAGCGAATATCGACAACCCGTATCGAACCCATAAGAGGCAGCGATGACAGAGAATGTATAACCTTTTCTTGTTATAGCTTCCGATATTGGGCAAATTCCAGAATGATTCCATCGGGACCATAAAAATACACGAGTTTCTTGCCGGTTTTTTCCCAGACCTGAATATCGCTTTGGAAGTTAACTCCTTTGGCCTTCAGGCGTGCAACTTCTGCTTCTATGTCGTCAACCGCAAACGCCATATGACGGAATCCGAGCTGATTTGGCTTGTTCAGATCCGGATCTTTGCCTCCAGGAGGGGAGTAATACTGGATTAGTTCAACATTCGTCGCAGAACCCGGCAAAGTCAGGCCTACGAATTCTGCGTCGAAATCGGGAAGGCCGGCAATGATGGAGAACCGTTCGCCTGAAATACGAGAAGAGATTTCTTCCTTGAAGCCGAGATTCAGGAAAAAATCTTTTGCTTTCTGGAGATTACTGACGACGATGTTAATGTGGTCTAATTTGTTGATCACGGAGAAAACCCTCAGAAAGTTTTTTTGAGACGCACCGCCATGACATTGAACTCCTTGCTGAATCAGGTATTCGGTTCGACGATGACCTTCATGCAGCCGTCAGGCTGGGTTCCTGTTGCGAAAGCCTTTCCGATCAAGTCAATGCCGAAACGGTGCGTGATCATGTCGGTCACTGTCACTGTTCCGTGCTTGATGAGATCGATTGCCTGTTGATTGTCGAGGGGAGCGGCGCCGTAACACGTCTTGATTGTTATGTCGTCGCGCCAGAAGGGATTGAAGTCCACGTCGACGGTTTCGCCCGGTTTGGGTACTGCGAAGAAGAGTATTGTACCGCCTCGCTCGGCTGATTGAAGCGCGGTGCGGGCCGCAGGGAGCGCGCCGGCCGACAGGACTACCACATCGGCAAGACGTCCGTCATTCACCGATTTCACGAATGCTGGAATATCACCTCCGGCCGCAATGGTGTGGTTTGCCCCGAACTGCTTCGCCTTCTCAAGACGGTAGGGACTGACGTCTGTCGCGATAATGGTACCGGCTCCGAGCGCCCGGGCTAGTTTGATGATCAAAAGGCCAGCAACACCGCTACCCAGCACCAGGATGCTTTGAGCCAGCTTCAGCGCTGCGGTCCTCAGGGCTCTGACCGCGGTGCCGAGCGGTTCAATGAATGTGGCCTGTTCAAAACTCATGGAATGCGGCAGGAGGAAGGTCCCGGTCTTGACGCTTCTTCCTTTCACCAAAAGCAACTCTGAAAATCCGCCGGGATCGAAGTTATTTTTGCTCTGGAACGCCGTACAGGCGGTTTCGTGGCCGGAAAGACATTGGTAGCATGCATTGCAGGGGACGTGGTGGGTGACGAAAACGCGATCGCCAGGTTTGACGTTCGTGACGAGCTTTCCGGTTTCTACGACGATTCCTGCCGGTTCATGGCCGAGCACGAGCGGCGCGCGTTTAATACGGTACCATTCCAGAAGATCGCTGCCGCAAAGGCCGCAGGCCATGACTTTGACGAGGATGGCGTGATCGTTGATCTCCGGGTCAGGCCGCTCTTCGACACGGACGTCGCTGTTGCGGTAATAGACGCCGACTTTCATTTCTTTTTCATATCCAGATAGTATTCGTAGGCATCCTTCACGCTCGCGCCTTCATGCACGACCTTGCGTACTGCGCCGATCATGGCAACCGGAGCGTCGGATTGGAAAATATTCCTGCCCATGTCCACTCCCGAAGCGCCCTGGTCTATGGCATCGCGGGCCATCTGAAGGGCCTCACGTTCGGGTAGTTTCTTGCCCCCCGCGATTACGATCGGGACGGGACAGGCGGCCGCCACCTGCTCAAAACGGGGGACAAAATAGGTTTTCACAAATGAAGCACCGAGTTCGGCGAGAATGCGCGTGGCGAGGCCAATGTACCGGGCATCGCGGGTTAGTTCCGTGCCCACGGCAGTGACGCCGAGGACTGGAATGCCGTAGCGCATGCCCATGTCGACGAGGCGGGTCATGTTGTTCACGGTCTGAGTCTCGAAATGGCCTCCGATGAAGACCTGCACAGCCACCGCGGATACGTTCATGCGCAACGCGTCTTCCATGTCCACGGCGATGCGCTCGTCAGAGAGCTCTTTCAAGATGCTCGGACCGCCGCTGGCGCGCATCACCACCGAGTTGGTCACTGACGGCTCAATGACGGAGCGCAGAATGCCGCGGGTAAGCATGAGTGCGTCGGCGTGAGGGATAAGCGGCCGGATCGTAATGTCGACCCGCTCAAGACCAGTTGTGGGACCCTGAAAATATCCATGGTCGAACGCCAGCATGACGGTTTTCCCCGACCGGGGATTGAAAATGCGTGCCAGCCTGTTTTTCATGCCCCAGTCATAGGCATTCGATCCCTTCAGGAAAAAAGCTTCGCTTTTTTGAGGGATGTCAGAATAGTAATTTTTTTCTTTTTTCGAGAAATCCTGCTCTGCCATTGCAATTCCTCCCTGCAGAAATGTGTATAAAAATACCGGAAAACGAACTATAATTTAATGCAAGCATCGGGATAAAGCAAGAGGAAAATGGCAAGCTGGCATCAATGCTGCACTTGAAAAAAATATCCAGAAGCGTATAGTGGAGAACAGCTTGCTACTCGGGTGATTTCCGAAAAAGATGCGGCCCTTCTGCGAAAGGGCCGAAATCTCAGGAAACGGGACGCCGGGGACCTAAATAAATCCACGAGGAGAAGGAGCATTGCACAACGTGTTTTCCGGGAAACGACAGGATATGGAAACAAGGCATGACCGTATTGATCAGGCGCTTGAACGGTTCAGCGGTGGGTTAAATTGCACCCAGGCCATTGCAGCCACCTATGGCCCGGACTTTGGCCTTGATCCTGAACAGGCACTGAAGGTGGCAGGCGCTTTTGGATCGGGCATGGGTACGGGCGAGACCTGCGGCGCCGTAACCGGAGCACTCATGATTATTGGTCTGAAACACTCAAAGGTGCAGGGCATTACCTTCCTTTCCCGGGACAGGACATATGAACTTGCTGCCGAGTTCATGCGGAAATTTCAGGCCCGAAACAAGACGACTCTCTGTCGCGAGTTGCTCGGCTGCGATTTGTCCACGGAGGAAGGACAACGGCAGGCGCGGAAGGAAAAACACTTCAATAAACGTTGCCCGAAATTCGTACAGGATGCCGCGGAAATACTGGACGAGATGTTGAAGGATTGACAATGAACCACAGAAGCGCGAGCTGAAATGTTCGGCTTCCTTCTACAAACAATCATTTCTGAATCAGCGTCCCCACTACCTTGACAATGAGTAGGACCCACGGTGTGCCATGTAAAACAAGGTCGAACCAGTCGATGGGCCTGACCAACTGGCCTTTAACAAGCATCTGGAGCTTCTCCCAGATATGGGGCGGTGCAAAAGGGGCCAGCCCCAACGTCAAACAGGCGATTATGAGCAGTCCCCAGGGCAGTTTTGGCATGAATTCCATAAAAAAATTCCCGTTTCCTTTACCTGCCTAAGGATGAACCAAACGTCGTCTTAGGGGAAATGTCGGTGACTTCCCTCTGTGAACAAATATAGCATAATGCATGAGCAGTCGGTATCATTTTTGGGATCAGCGTTAAGCCCGCCCGATTGTCCGAGAAAGCTCTTTTCAAGTCGGACTTCTTTGAGTATACTTGTTGAACGAGCCAGTTAGCTGCTCCCGAGGTGCTGTTTGCTCACCCCTCTCGATATTGCCTCCATACCCGGGCTTTCAGAAAAAGACGCTGCTGCGCGCCTTGCGAACGAAGGATATAACGAACTCCCCTCAACGAAACAGCGAAGCATCTTTGCCATTGCCTTTGATATCGCCCGAGAGCCCATGTTCCTGCTGCTTGTGGCATGCGGCACGATCTACCTTTTTCTCGGCGATCTCCGGGAAGCGCTCATGCTGCTCGGCTTCGTCTTGGTGGTCGTAGGTATTACGCTCTACCAGGAGCGCAAAACCGAACGGGCTCTTGAAGCGCTCCGCGACCTTTCGAGCCCGCGCGCCTTGGTCATACGGGACGGGAATCAGAAGCGGATTGCCGGGCGTGAGGTGGTCCGCGGTGATATTATTGCCCTGAATGAAGGCGATCGCGTACCGGCCGACGCCGTGCTCCTTTCCTGCATCAACCTCTCGATCGATGAGTCACTGCTGACCGGGGAATCGGCGCCGGTCCGCAAAACCGCCTGTTCTCAAACTCCCTCTATGACCAGGCCCGGCGGGGAAGACCTGCCGTGCGTTTATTCCGGAACACTTGTGGTGAAAGGACAGGGGATTGCAACGGTGGAGGCGATCGGTGCCAATACCGAGATCGGCAAAATCGGGAAAGCAATCCAAAGCGTGGAGATCGAGGAAACACCCCTCCAGAGGGAGACGGGAACCATCGTACGCAAGCTTGCCGTTCTCGGCGCGGTTCTCTGCCTCCTTGTCATTGTTGTATACGGGTTGACCCGGGGAAACTGGCTCAATGGGTTTCTAGCGGGCATTACGCTTGAGATGGCGCTTCTTCCCGAGGAATTTCCCGTGGTGCTTACGATTTTCCTTGCTCTTGGCGCATGGCGCATTTCGCAGAAACGGGTGCTCACCCGGCGAGTGCCTGCGGTCGAGACCCTCGGTTCCGCCACGGTGCTCTGCGTGGACAAAACCGGCACGATCACGCAGAACCGTATGTCCGTAAGCAGAATCTATGCGCAAGGTGCATTTTATAAGGTCGATTACAGCATCCCGGAGAGTATCCCCGAAGCATTTCACGAAGTTATAGAATTCAGCATTCTGGCAAGTCAAAAAGATCCTTATGACCCCATGGAAAAGGCCTTTCGAGAGTTGGGTGAAAACTCGTTAACGCGGACCGAACACCTGCATGACGACTGGACGCTGGTACAGGAATATCCGCTCTCGAACACCCTTATGGCGCTTTCCCATGTCTGGAAGTCTCCAACGGGCGCTGAATACGTGATTGCCGCTAAAGGCTCGCCCGAAGCGATAGCGGACCTGTGCCATCTCAGCGAGCAGGAGCGCGGATCCCTGACGGGGATAATAGAAAGCATGGCACGAGATGGGCTCCGCATCATCGGCGTTGCACGGGCAAAATTCAAAATCACGGACCTGCCGGGAGAACAACATGATTTCGCCTTCGAGTTCCTGGGTTTTGCCGGCCTTGCCGATCCTGTTCGGCCAGGCGTATGGGAAGCGGTCCGGGAGTGTTCCACTGCAGGCATACGCGTGGTGATGATCACCGGGGATTATCCGGGAACGGCCGCGAACATTGCCGATCAGATCGGGCTGCGGCATGATGACGGCATCATCACCGGTTCGGATCTCGACAGCATGCAGGAAGGGGAGCTTCAGAAGCGCATCGGAAAAGTGAATATCTTCGCTCGCGTTGTGCCTGAACAAAAGCTCAGGATCGTGCAGGCGCTCAAGAGAAACGGGGATGTCGTGGCCATGACCGGCGACGGAGTGAACGACGCACCCGCGCTCAAGGCGGCCCACATCGGCATCGCCATGGGTGGACGCGGCACGGATGTGGCGCGCGAGGCATCGGCCCTTGTCCTGCTCGATGACGATTTTTCGTCCATCGTGCGGGCTATCCGCATGGGCCGCAGAATCTTCGACAACTTGAAGAAGGCCGTCGTATTCATTCTTGCCGTCCACGTTCCGATTGCGGGCATATCCCTTATTCCCGTGCTGCTCAAATGGCCGCTGGTTCTTCTGCCGATGCACATCGTGTTTCTTGAGCTCATCATCGACCCGGCCTGTTCCGTGGTATTCGAAGCCGAGCCCGAGGAAGCAGACGTCATGACGCGGTCGCCGCGCCGGGTTGACGTTCCACTGTTCGAAAGAAGAATGGTTGCGATCAGCCTGCTTCAGGGCGTGAGTGTTATGCTGATCATTCTCGCGGTCTATGCCGCGTCCCTGATGCGGGGCCTGGGAGAGGCGGAGGCAAGGGCACTGACCTTCACGACGCTCATTATTGCAAACATCGGCCTGATCTTCACGAATCGCTCATGGTCGAGGCTTATCATCGACACGCTGCACACGAAGAATGCCGCGCTCTGGTGGGTAACGGGGGGAGCGCTTGCAGTCCTTGGGCTGGTGCTCTCTTTGCCCTTCCTGCGAAACCTATTCCGTGTTACGATTCTCAATCCCGTCGATCTGCTCATATGTCTGGCCGCGGGAGCCTTCAGCATCCTCTTGTTGGAGTTGCTGAAACTGGTGAACAGGAAAAACGGTCATTGACAATGCCCGACGGCTGGATCCGGTTCTTTCCGACTGTTCTGCGGAATGACCGACACGAGGTAAACCACGATGTACAGCATTTTTCGCGTAGCGCAATCGCTCATTACACCACCGGGAATCCTTCTCCTTATGATGGCGATGGGCTTTGTCATTCGTAAAGAGTGCCGCATCCCGGGACGTCTGTTGATCGGTGCAGGCTTCGTGCTGCTTTATCTGGCCTGCATCAATCCTGTGAGCGACCGACTGCTTGAGTCACTGGAACGAGGCCACATGCCCCTGCAGGACACAACAACGAAGCTCCATGCGGATGCCATCATCGTGCTCGGCGGAGGGGTTATCGATCGCTCCCGGCTGGGGCTGGCTCCCGCGCCTGCGGATGCTTCTCTTGAAAGAGTCGTGGAGGGAGTGCGTCTTTGGCATGCACTCCATCTTCCCCTGATGTTTGTAGGCGACAATGGCGATCCTGCGAAGAATGGGGTGAACGAAGCAGAGGCTATGGCTCGTGTTGCATCCAGCCTCGGCGTGGCTGAACGGGACATGAGGGTTGTCGGCAAGGCCAGGAATACCAAAGAGAGCGTCCGGGCAGTGAAGGAGGCGCTCAAGGGAAACCATATCATCCTCGTTACGTCTGCTTTCCATATGATGCGAGCAGCCGGCATGTTCAGAAAACAGGGATTCGACGTCATTCCCGCGCCCTGTGGGTACCGGAGTGAGAGGAGAAAGCTTTCATTCTTCTCGTTGATCCCCCGTGCCGAAAGCCTGTCCTCGTCTCATATGGCGTGTTCCGAATACATCAGCATTGCATGGTATACGATAACCGGGGATTTGTGATGTTCACCATGGGGCCGGCCGCACCGCTGGGACGTTAGTTAAGGAATTTTCCCCTGGGCAACGGGAGCGGCAGTCCCTGTAGGAGCACCCTGTATGTTTGGAACGAATTGCCAGTCACTATACTTCGTTTTCCCCTCAAAATCCGCGTCAGCTTTCGGGAAATTGGCCTTCTTCAACGGGGTCTTGTCGCTTCCGCTGTGTACGCCGGCAATGCGGTTCGTGAGTGGATCATGTATGACAATAAAATCCCCTCCCGTTATCGGATCTTTATATTTCCGGCGAAGATAGTGTTTCCCCACCGCTGTCCGGCTGTCCGTCAAAAGATCATCGATACTCTGGGGATATTGCGGCCTTCCGGGAAAAGCAAAATAATAACGCTCAATGGCCCTTCGGTACTGATCGCCCCGGAAGAGAAGTTCCTCCTCCTTATCGCGGAGCATGACGTTCTGCCAGTACTTTCCAGCGACGCCGAGACTGATGCCGATGATCACGATGACTGCCAGGAGCGCGATGTAGGCGAAGCCCGCTGACTTCCCGGAGCAAGTGTGAAACCTGTGGAAAGTGAAGGAATGTGCGCCCTGAATCCTGTACGCCGAACTGCCCATGCGGCCGCCCTCGTGACTCCCCATCATTCAATAAAGGTAACCCGGTTGATTTCCTTGAAGGTGGTATCGCCTGAGATGACCTTGGCAAGAGCGGACTGGCGGAGTGTTGTCATGCCTTCCGCGATGGCGGTTTTTCGAATTTCCGATGACGGTCTTTTTTCAAGGATCATCTCCCTGATGTGGTCTGAGAGGTCGAGAAACTCGGTGATGGCTTTCCTGCCCCTGAAGCCGGTAAAGTTGCATTCCTTGCAACCGTCGGCGTCGTAGAAAGGATGATCTTTATACTTCTCATAATCACCTGCGGACTCCTCGATCTCCTGTCGGGACAACGTCACTGGTTTTTTGCACCGGACGCAAAGGATCCTGACAAGCCTCTGGGCGAGAATGCAGTTGAGCGATGAAACGAAATTGTAGGGCTCGATACCCATGTTCAGAAACCTGCCGAGCACGTCGAAGGCATTGTTGGCATGCACGGTGGTAAAAACCAGATGGCCAGTGAGCGCGGACTGGACCGCTATCTGTCCTGTTTCAGCGTCGCGGATTTCACCGACCATGATCTTGTCGGGATCGTGCCGGAGAATCGAACGCAGGCCCCGCGCGAACGTCAGACCTTTCTTTTCGTTCACCGGGATCTGCACCACTCCCTGGAGCTGATACTCCACCGGGTCCTCGATGGTGATCATCTTGTCTTCGCCGGTGTTGATCTCGGTAATGGCCGCGTAGAGCGATGTTGTTTTCCCGCTTCCCGTCGGCCCCGTCACAAGAACCATGCCGTAGGGTTCCCGGATGCTCTTACGGAACCGGGCAAGGTCGCGTTCGTCGAACCCGAGGTTATCGAGACGGAGAGAATTGATGCCCGCGGTGATCGATTCCTTGTCGAGGATGCGGATGACTACGTCTTCGCCAAAGGAGGAGGGCAGAATCGATACGCGGAAGTCGATGGTCTTGCCGGCGGTACGGAGCTTGAAGCGGCCGTCCTGCGGCACACGGCGCTCGGCAATATCCAGTTCGCTCATGACCTTGATGCGCGATACGATTGCGTTGTGGAACTTGACATCAATCGGGTCTGTGGCGGGGTACAGCACGCCGTCGATGCGGTATTTGATCAGCACGTTTTTGTCGGTGGACTCGATGTGGATGTCGCTGGCGCGACGCTGGATGGCGTCAAATATGGTGGTATGCATGAGCTTGATGATGGGGCTCTCATCCTTGTCGATCGTTTCGAAGGAGAGGACTTCCTCGCTTTCCCCGTCTTCCTGCTCCTTGACGAGGTGAAACTTGAAATCTTCGGAAACGGCATGCATCACCTGCTCCGACGATCCACTTCGTTGCAATACCGCTTGGATGGCCGAGGGCGTGCTCACGGCGATCTCGACCTGTCTGTTCAGGATCATTTCCAATTCATCGATGGCGGGCAGATTGTTGGGGTCCGTCATGGCGACGATCAGCATTTCGCCGGTGTCTTCCATCGGAACGAACTGATACCGCTGCATCAATTCGATTGGGATGGTATCAAAGAGAGGAGTGGGTATGTGGAAATCGTTCAGGTCGGCATAGCGCAAGCCACGCTGTTCCGCCAGCGACTGAAAGAGAGCCTCTTCCGTCACCAGTCCCTCAGCAATGAGCATTTCGCCGATCCGCAGCTGGCGGTCGACAGTTTTCAACAAGAGGTCGTTGATCTGCTCCTGACTCACGATGCCCTTCGCTGTGAGGATATCCCCTAACCGTCTTCTCCGGTATGCCGTCATTTAAAATGCGCCCCCATTTCGAATATTGGCAGGTAGAGAGCAGCGACAATTACCGCCATCACCAGCCCCATGCAGAGCATGAGCACGGGTTCGATCAGCGTCGTCAGCGTCGTCAGCCTGTTCTCGATCTCCTGGTCGTAGAAATCAGCAACATCATCAAGCATCTGAGGAAGGTCCCCCGAGGATTCTCCAACCTCGATCATCCGCACGGTCATGTCCGATGCCAGCCGTGTCCGCTCGCATGCGTCCGCGAAGCTTACCCCTTCCGTAACGAGCGATCGGGCCCTCGAAAGTCTGTGCGCCAGGACCTTATTGTTGATTACCCCCGCGGCCGTGTCCAGTGCATGGACCAGCGGGATACCTCCCCGAAGGACGGTCGCGAGTGTTCGGGTGATCTGCGCGAGAAAATACTGTGTGATGAAGGACCGGAGGAGCGGTATCCTGAGCTGCATGGTGTCCAGAGCGGTCCGCCCCGCATCGGTCCTTCTCCACATCACGATGCCGAAACCCGCCATGATCATCCCCGCCAGGATGAAAGGTGAGAAACGGGTGACGATGGTGGTGAATGAAATCAGCATCATGGTCAGGTGCGGGAGGGATCCGGCTTGATCACTGTACATTTTTGTGAAGTTCGGAATGATATAAAGGAAAAAAAGCGTGAGAACGCCGAGCAGGGCCACGACGAGAAAAATGGGGTAAGCGAGCGCCATTTTCAGTTTGCCCGCTATGGAAATCATCTTTTTCTGATACAGGATAAACCGTTTGAGCACATCCACGAGTGCGCCGCTCTTCTCACCGGCGCGCACCGTGGACGTATAGAGAAGAGGGAAATACGCAGGATGCTGGGCCATGGCATCGGAAAGAGCTGTTCCACCCTTGATGTCATTGATGATATTCTCGAGGATGCTCCGGAACCGCGAATTTGCGGTGCGTTTGTGCAGGATGTCGAGTGCTTGGAGGATGGGCAGTCCCGCTTTTATGAGTGTAACGAATTCCTGATTGAAAAGGAGGAAGCTCTTCTCGCTGCCGCCTCGTCTTCCGAACTGTATTTTTTTCGCGGCGAGGCTCAGGACGAGATAACCCTTGCTTTCCAGCTCTTGGCGCAGTTCCTCGGCTGATGCCGCCATGGTTTCACTGCTGACGGATGTGCCATCTTCCCGCACAGCTTTATAAGTAAAATACGGCATGTGTTGATAATACCAGAACCACACCGACCAAGTCAACAAACGGTGTATTTGCCATATCATCCTGGCGCAGGCAGGGTCGAAGAGGGCCCTTACCGGAGACTTTTCCAGTATTTTCTCTGTGTACTGATGATGCGTTCGATTACCTGGTACGCCGCATCTGCGGGCTCTTTTACTACGATTTCTGCCGGACGACCCAGGAGGGTCCGAAGAACCGACCTTACCCCGCTCCGCAAGCCGTCGGGATTGTAGCCGCCTTCGAGCGTTATCAATATCTTGCCGTCGCAGGTCGTCTGCGCGATGTCATGGACGATGCCGGTCAGCGCTCCGAAACCTTCCCCGCTCATCTTCATGCTTCCGAGGGGATCCCGGACAAAAGGATCGAAACCAGCCGAGACAAGGACCAGCTCCGGCTTGTATTCCAGCGCGACTGGCAACAAAACGGTGGAATAAATACGCACGTACTCGGCATCACCGAATCCTGCAGGCAGGGGAGCATTTATGGTAAAGCCTTCACCTGCGCCGCTGCCGACCTCCTCGAAGCTGCCGGAACCAGGGTAGTAGGGATACTGGTGCGAAGAGAAGTAGAGTACGGCAGGACTATCGTAAAATGCGTGCTGAGTGCCGTTCCCGTGATGCAGATCCCAGTCCACAATGAGTATGCGCTTCAAACCAAACTTTTCTCGGGCATATTCGGCAGCGATCGCAACGTTGTTAAAGATACAAAACCCCATGCCTCGTGAAGGCTCGGCGTGGTGCCCCGGCGGCCGAACAAAGGCGAAAACAGCTTTCGGGGTCCGGGGTTCATGGGTCAGGAGGGAGTCTATGGCCTGGAGAAGACCGCCTGCCGCGAGCCGCGCGATTTCGTAAGACCGGGCCGAGAGGCCGGTGTCGGGATCGAGCCGCGAGAATGCCTTGCCCTCCGTGTTTGCCACCATCTGAATGTAGAGAGGGTCATGGACGAGGGCCAGTTCGTTTTCCGTCGCGAGGCGGGGCGGGATAAGGGGGAGACCGCTGAATTCCGCATTAATCAGGTCATGGAGCACGCGGAGCCGGTTGGGACTCTCGGGATGGCCTTCACCGGCGTGGTGCTCGAGATAACGGTCGTCCTTGATGAGCGCAAGATATGACATGACCTCGGTCCACAGAAAAACCCTGAACATGCGGCAGATATTCCCGGTTGTTCAAGCCGGAAATATCTGCCATGAAAAGGATGATGAAGAGCTCTTATTTTTGGTCACTCGCCCGCGCAATCGGAGGTGGAGCCGCTGCAACGTAATTTTTTACATTGAACATGTCCAGCCATTTCTGCAGATTAGAGGGAGTCGGCAGTTTGGCGGGAATCTTTGCTTCCGGCGCACAGACATAGAGGACCGTTTTGACCAGATCCAGGACACTGTATTCAAGGATTTCGCCGATGTTTTTCGGGGATGCGTCGATGACGAGCATGTTCTCTCGGTACCATCCGTCGCCAGGGGGTGTGATCGGGTTGCAATCGACACCTTCAGCCGCCCTGGTCTGGAAGCTTTTTTTCATTGCAAAGCCCGAGACGTCGGCTCGCATCTGCTGCAGTCCCTTGAAGGCGGGATTAGAACAAATACCGGCTTTGCCCCAGCATATCGGATCGAACCGCGTCGTGTTGATTCCACAGCAATACAAATAAGTCCGGTTGCCCCGTTCTGGCATCTGCCTGATAACGACGTACAGATAATCATTCTTGAACTCGTAGGAACGCACTGTCTGTTTATTCAAGGTGTACTCCTTCTTGTGGAAAATGGTTGAACATGCGATAACATCACCGGAAAGCATACTGGATAAAAAAAGTACTCTTTTCCGTTATCCTGATGATATGTCTGTCTTGCCGAACGAAGCTTATCTATGTTTTTTGGACTTTGTCGACTTCTTGCTTTTAGCCGGAGCCTTTTTCTTGACTGCGGCCTTTGCTTTGGCTTCACACTGCTGCACTTGCTTCTTGAGCGCGTCTATTTCCTGGCTCGAGTCCTTCACCATCTGCTCGAGTTTTGCATTGTCCTGTTTCAAAAGCTCCAAATCCTGTTTGGCAGCGTCCCGCTCCATTCTGGCCTTGTTTGCGGCGTATAAACTCCAGACGAGTAGGATCGTCACCAACACGGCAAGTGAGAGGAAAATGAGCTTCAACTTCTGGGTATCATCTTTCTCAACTTTGTCCGGTCTCTCCATCTATTCTTCCTTCCTCCTTAGGTTAATGATTACGTGTCGTCAATCTGCGGAATGCACGTTTGATGTCATTTCGGCTTGTCCGGACACCCTCTTGTTCGGCATTATGAAGCTCTCTGGTTTCCCCGGCCAGCTTCGGACATGCCGGAGCAGGGAGGGCAACAAAGCAAAGGATTACTTTTTTTCGTCTGCGCCGATGATGCACCCCAAATGCTATTGCTCATATCGTTTTACTTCGAACCGGAACAGCTCAACAGCTGTGCCGGGCGTTATGCCCGCCTTCTGCATCGCGATGCTGACCTGATAATCCACCGTATCCACACCTTCGAGATCGGGCAGGAGCAGACCCCTTCTCCCGCCGGCCTGAACAATGACCCCGTACCGCCGCGGATCAAGCGCATTTTTGCTTGCTACCTTTTCCGGAGGAGTCAATACGTCCACGGTATATCCGATCGAGTCCAGCTCATCTGCGTGAACACATTCGAACCGCGGGTCGCAAGATGCTGCGCTGATTGCGTTCCGCACGGTTTCATGGGCGATTGTCGGTTCCATCGGATGAAACGTACCGATACAGCCGCGGAGATTTCCCTTTATCTTGAGGCAGACGAACACGCCGGCGCGTTGCCTGAGTTCGGAAGGCAGTTTTTCCTCGTTTACTTCGAGGATTTTTCCTTCTCTAACATAAAGTTCGACAGTATCTTTTGCCAGCTTGACGAGGGGATGCATCACATCTCCCGCTGCACCACATAGTCCGCGAGGGCCATGAGGGCCTGGCGCGGCGCGGAATCAGGGAATATGTTTAGGGATGTCTTGGCCTCGTTCGAGAAGGTTTGGGCAATGGAAAGTGCCTCATTGACGGACCCGTATTTTTCCATGAGCTCCAGCGTATAGATCAAATCAGCATCGGTCATGGTATCTGTCCGGAGAAGACTTCTGAGGTGCTCACGCTCCGCATCATTTACCTGCTGCATGAGGTATATGAGAGGGAGCGTCACCTTGCCCTCGGCAAGGTCCTTGCCGAGCATTTTACCGAGCTGCTTCTGGTCCGCCGCATAATCGAGAGTGTCATCGGTGATCTGAAACGCGAGGCCGAGCTTTTTCCCGTATGCAGTGAGGGCGTCCTCCTGAGAGAGTGGCGCTTTGCTGATAATGGCGCCGAGGCGGCAAGAAGCGGAGATAAGAACACCGGTTTTGCATTCCACAAGTTTGAAATAGTCGGCTTCCGTAATGTCGGAATTCTGGATCTGCATGAGCTGTAGGACTTCACCCTCGGACATCGTCGTGGTGGTTTCCGAGAGGACGTCCATGACGCGCTGGATTTGGAGACGTACAGCGTGGTAGAGGGCCTTGGAATAGAGGTAATCCCCGACCAGAATGCTTGCCTGGTTGCCCCACAGCGAGTTGGCCGAAGACCTGCCACGGCGCAGCTTTGCCTCGTCAACCACGTCGTCGTGGAGGAGCGAAGCGGTATGAATGTATTCAACTACGCTCCCGAGCAAATATTCGGCATTGTGCTCGCGGTAGCCGCAGAGGCGGGCCGAGAGCAGGTGAAGCATGGGGCGGAAGCGCTTGCCGCCCGCGCCAAGGATATATTTGCTGACCTGCTGAATGAGGGGAACATCGGTGCCCAGGCTATTATGGATCCTGTGCTCCATGCGCTCCATATCGGATTTGTATTCTTTTAAGATGTCCTGAAGGGTAGTGATCATCACGATATTCTCTAGGTATCTAGGGAAATAATAGGTGAGACGCACTGTATTGTCAAGGTTTTTTCTGAAAGGGTACGAGGTGAATAAAGACTAACGGAGCCATAGTGAACGTTCCGTAACGCGAGGGAAACGAGACCGGAGCGGTTCTCAAGTCAGACCTTGCGCGATGACGCCGGCTGCGGTTCCTGATCTGTTCGGGCATCAAAGCTTCATTGCCTCGGTCACCTCAGCTAGGGTCTGAGCGGCAATGATACGGGCGCGGCGTGAGCCTTCCTGGATGATCTCGCTCACCTGTCCTGGCTTTGTGGCCAGTTCCTTGCGCCGTTCCTGGAGGGGCTTGAGATAAGCGAGGAGATGCTTCAACAGTTCTTTTTTGTCGTCCACACAACCGATGCCCGCGCGGCGGCATTCCACATTAACGTAATCGCACCATTCTTTGGGCGCGAATATCCTGTCGAGGGTGAAGAGGGGGCAGACATCCGGATTCCCCGGGTCCTGCCTTCGGATGCGGGCGGGGTCGGTGACCATCTGCATTACCTTTTTGGTGATTTCGTCGGGGCTGTCGGAAAGGTAAAGACAGTTATTGTAGCTCTTGCTCATTTTGCGGCCATCGGTACCCGGGACCTTGGGATATTCGGTCATGAGCGGTTGCGGTTCGGGGAATACCTCTCCATAGAGCTGGTCGAAGCGCCTGCCGATCTCGCGGGTAAGTTCAAGGTGCGGGAGCTGGTCGATCCCGACGGGAACAAAGTGGGCCTTATAGATCAGGATGTCTGCAGCCTGTAGAACAGGGTAGCCGAGGAAGCCATAAGTATTCATGTCCTTGTCCTGGAGCTGGTCGATCTTTTCCTTATACGTGGGGACGCGCTCCAGCCAAGGAAGGGGTGTGGACATTGACAGGAGCACATGGAGGACCGCATGTTCAGGCACATGCGATTGCTGGAAGAGCACCGCCTTTTCAGGATCGAGGCCGGCCGCGATCCAGTCGATAACCATTTCCTTGACGTATGCACGGATCCGGGACGTGTCAGCGTAGTTCGTGGTGAGGGCATGCCAGTCGGCGATAAAGTAATAGCACTCGTATCGGTCTTGGAGCTTTCTCCAGTTTTCGAGAGCGCCCATGAGGTTCCCGAGATGAAGCAGTCCGCTGGGCTGCATGCCGCTTAAGACGCGTTGTTTGGACATAGCGTGTTTTCTCAAACTCCTTTTCGATATCTAAAAGAGAAAGTGACTGAGTATTGTAAGTATATCCTGTCCAAGAAGGATGTCGAGGGCCGGTTGCATGATCGGCCAGATCAGGTAACCAAGAATGTTGAATGCTAAGAGCGCTAAGATGATAAGCATGCCGTATCGTTCAAGGCGATAGTATGCAGACGCCAACGTATCGGGAAGGAGCCAATAGACGATTCTGCTTCCGTCTAGCGGGGGGATTGGTATCAAGTTGAGGAGGGCTAATCCGACATTGATGAGGACTCCGTAACTGAGCATGAGGATTAGGGGAAGTCCAATCGATTCCCACACCGATCTTGGAATGAAGCCATCAACGCTCGGTAAGACGACGCGCAGGAAAAAGGAGAATGTTATCGCCATGACGATATTGACCCCCGGGCCTGCGAGAGACGAGAATGCCATGCCCTTTTTCGGATCTTTGAAATTATAGGGGTTGATAGGAACTGGCTTTGCGTATCCGAACATAAACCTGCCATGGGTAGACACGTAGAGGAGGACCGGCATGATGATGGTGCCAAAAAGATCGATATGGGAAATGGGATTCAACGTGAGTCGGCCGCGGTCTCGAGCCGTATGATCGCCGAGCTTGTTAGCGATCCAACCGTGAGCCACCTCATGGAGCACGATGGCAAATACAAGAGGCGGGGCCATGATGACGATTTTTTGTATAATGTTTAGTTTGTCCATCGCTTGTGCCGGTAATAGAACAGAAAACCGTGAATATTAAAAGTAACGAAGCGGTCTTGTCAAGAAAAAATCAGGAGAGGACGTTATTTCCCACCTGGATAAAGGGTAAATTTCCCATCCTGGACTTTGATCAAGAAGAGTTTTTTCTGTGCTTCGCCGGTACCCCCAAAGGTTGTTGTGCCCGAGATGCCAGGGAAATCCTTAAGTGACATCAGGCCATCCCTGATCGCGAGCGGCGTGTCCTTATGCTCACTGAGCAGGGAAAGCACCATGGCGGCCGCATCGTAGGCCTGGGCCGCCAGGATGTCCGGTTCCTGCTGATATGCTGAACGGTAGGCGTCAATAATAGTCCTGATCGCAGGGTCCGTGCTCTCCGGGAAAAAACCATCGACGAACACCGCTCCTTCGGCATAACGCTGGGCGCGTTCCAAAAGGTCCGGGGCGTCCCAGTTATTCGAGCCAATATACGCAATGCCGGATATATTGTAAAAAGCGAGCTGAGGTATCAACAATCCGACCCGATCGGCGTAGCCCGGCAGGTAGAGCGCGTCAAAACCGGGGAGATATTCCTGAAACAGTTTTTTGCGCTCAGCATCATCATCGGGAATCTGGATTTTCCGGGAGCGTAAGTCGATTTCCATAACTCTCCGGATATACGGTCCGAAATCCCTTGCATCGGGAGGGTAGGCGATGGTTGCCAGGATCTCGGCCCGGCGTTCCATATCCTGCGTGAAGAGACGGGCCAGGTCCCTGCCGTAAGCATCATCGGGGTAAAGGACTACGAATTTTTTCAGATTCTGCTCCTGCGCGAACCGGGCTGCCGCTTCCGCCTGACTCGAATTAGTAAGCGCATTCCGGAAAAGCCAGGGGCTCAGCTTGCCGATGTCTTCTCCCGATGCTGCGGGAGTGATAAGCGGGATTTTAAGCTTGTCCAGCACCGGAACAAGGGCCTCTGTTTCTTTCGTCAGCAGCGGGCCAACTGCCGCAATGACACCCTTGGAGGCTAGTTCGTTCAAGCCGCTTACGGCTTTTTCCGGCGAGCCCTCCGTATCAATGATGAGAAGATCTACGCGGTCATTGGGCTTCTGTATGTTATACTCATGGACGGCGAGCTGTATTCCCTTCAATACTCGGTCTCCGAAGAAGGCGAGCTGTCCTGTTCGCGGAAGGAGCGCTCCGAGGTAGTACCGTGGCGCCGAGAGCTTTGTCATCGCCTCGTTAAGGAGCATCTCGGCGTGTGTCTTCTCCGGATGGTCGGGATTATTTTCAAGGAACCGCCGGGCAATCTGTATGGCCTCCTGGTACTGCTGTTTTTCAATCAGGAGTTCCGCCAAGCGTAATTGGGCTAGATCCGCCGGGTAGGCCTTTTCGGTTGCCAGCGCCTTGAGCTGATCCTCCGTAAGATCTTGAGAGACTATCTCACGGATTCGATCCCGGTAGCCAGCCCTCTGCTGTTCTGTCCGCGCATTCTCCGCGAGGTAGACGTATTCCCGAGAAGCGTGGAGATAGTCCTTTTTCGCCGAATAGGCAACAGACAGCATTTCGGCGATGCGTCTCAACTGGGCGGGATCAGATATCTTGCTGCGGTCCGCGAGGTTTGCTATGGCGAGGTCGTATTCCTTCAGTTCGAAGTAACACTGGCCGAGCCGGAACTTTGCGGCAAGGATGGAGGATGATGCAGGATATTCCTGGATGATTTCCTTGTAGTAATTGGCGGCATTGGTATAGTCGCGCAGGGTAAAACGAATTTCACCTATACGATAGAGAGCCCGGTCCCGGTACCTGCTTGTCGGATACCGGTACAGAAAGGACTCGATGGTGCTCGCGGACAGGTCGTACTGTTTCTTTCCGAACTGGCTGTCAGCCTGGTCAAGGAGCGCACGCGCGTCTTTTTCCCACGCCTGTTCCGGAACAGGGACCAGTTTAGGGGCGCAGCCCGGCTGCAGCAGCACATTGAAAAGAAACAGCACGAGCAAAACGATCGGTGTTCTTAAGCCTGTATGCCGGGCGGGCATCCGGTTATTTTCCTTTTTTGGCAGCTGCTTCGGCTTTCGCCGCATGGCGTTTGCTCCGAAGGGTTTCTACCCTCCGTTTGCGCCTCCGGCGCAGTTCTTTCTGTCTCTCACGCATCGTTCATTCTCCTTTCGCCGGAAGTCTGTGTTCCGAGCCTGCACACTATAGCGGAGATGGATCGATTTGTCAATAAGCAGGGCGGTGGAAGCTCAATCCTGAAGCAGGGAAGTGAGCTTGAGGATGCTTCTCCGGCACTCATGCTGCTGAATCCCGTTTTGCAATTTTTCTCTTGCTTTCTTCAGGCTGATGGATTAGATTATAGCCGTTTCAAAACGGTTTTCCAGTCTCCAGACCGGGGGCGAGTAGCTCAGCTGGGAGAGCACCGCGTTCGCAATGCGGGGGCCGAGGGTTCGATCCCCTTCTCGTCCACCAACTATTCAAAAGCTTGTTAGGCTTGTTTCACTTCATTTACATTGGACTGTGCTACCAATGTGCTAATCCTGTCCAAGGTATCAATCCCATCCCGCAAATGCTCAGATTAATGGTGCGAATAACGCTATGTCATGATAGGAGATTTGGGTCTTAACAGTTTCTGCGCTTTTTAAGATCAACATCGGACTGAACGAGCCTTGTTGCGATAGTATTGCGAAGATCGTGAAACCTGCAATGTGCAACCTTTACCAGTTTTACAGCATGCGTAAAGACCTTTAAAACATTCCTGCCATCAAGCTTTTTTACCTTTGCGGTTATAAAAGACAAGATTTGATGAGATTAACTTAATCCTCTACCTTGCCTCTAAGACTTCCAATACCTGCACATTAAACCATTGTGTTTCCTTACCCTTATTCTTTTGTCCAAAGATGGTAAGCATTTTCTTAAAGAGATCAACCACATCCCATTTAAGAGACAGAATTTCAGATCATCGATAGCCTGTGTTCACTCCAAAGATGATAATTTCCTGTAATCAAAGAGGCGAGACGGCTAAAATTTTCTTGCTCTTCAAAGGAGAGCCAACGTTCAACCATAAGTATTTTAATTTGTACTTTACTATAGGCCAGCTAATCTGTGGGGAAAATACAATTGACAATGCAAAAAGTGGCAGGTAAACTACTTGATAATGTTTTTTCAAGCCCCTATGATTCGCCATCGGCATCATACCGTGTTATGCTATAGCCTGTGTAAATGGGAGAGATCTAATTATGCGTAATAAATTAATAGCTGCTTTCGTGAACTCAAGCATCGTTTGCTGGGCCGTTGCCGTTTTTGTTGTATAGCAAGTCACCTATTCCATTTTTCATTGTTCGTGATAAACACTGGTCGATAACTGTGCAATCGAGCCAATTAGAGAATGTCAATCTTTGAGTCTGACACCGAGGAGATAACATTCAAACGCAAGCAAAAAAACATTCAGATAAGGTAATAGTCGATGGTCCAAGGGATATCTGATGAAGCAGCTATTGGGGGTTCAGTGTTTCATATGAAGGGGACTGGAAACATGGTATGGTTGAGATAATGTAGCACGTGCAAACGAAAAGCAAGACAACAGAGAACGGCGCGCCTATCCACGACCCTACTGACGACAAGGCGCTGGAGATGCGCTTGGAGGAAACATCACGCCAGCCACTACGTCTACTATTCTAAAGAAGTGACTTGATCCCGCTTCAACAATATATTTGCTCATGATCACACAAAAAAAATATCGATTAGGGAAAATCATTCTTTTTACTATTATCGTTTTATTTGCTGTCTTTTTACTATTTGCAGTAATAAAAATGATTTCTACCAATCCGAGAATCCCTCTCTTAGCCAATGATTTCAAGGCAAAATGGATCAAATATAACGAGCCGATAAACCTAGTCACCTGGAAAGACAAATACGTACAAGTAATTTTCAGAAGATCTTTTAGTATTTCCAGGACAAGACCTTCTGAAGCAATAATGACCATTCGTGCGATGAAACTTGCTAAGGTCTATCTTGACGGTCAATTGATTGCATCGTTCAGTGATAATCTTGACGAATGGAAGAAAGAGCGAGTTATCAATTTGGGGCCGTTCCTCACGGCTGGCGAACACGAAATTCAAGTTGCTGTTACCAATATGTATGGCCCGCCTCTTTTGCTTGTTCACAGCGATACCCTTGACTTCAACACCGGGAAGGACTGGGAGGCTAGTTATGATGGAAACAACTGGAAGCCGACGGTTTCTGCCGCCAAAATAGAATTTCCAGAGCTCTCCCGAAAGTTCCCGAACACTGTCGAGGCACTCCGTTCCGAAATTGTATTTATCTTTCCAATATTTGTTGTTGTGTTTCTATTGACACTGGCTTCTCGCTCTAACTCACCGATTGTCGTTTGGATAAAGGATGAAATGCTTATACCATCTAGGGTTAGATGGGTTCTTCTAGGGCTCTGGGTAGTTCTCTCCCTTAACAATATATATAAGCTTCGCTTGGATTTAGGATATGATGCGCCTGATCATTATAAGTATATATCATACATAGTGAAAAATCATAGAATCCCTCTCGCCTCAGAAGGGTGGCAGACATTTCAGCCTCCGCTGTACTATTTGATATCGGCTGGCTTTTATTCTGTGCTTTCATGTTTTACGAACAACGAAAGCACTTTGAACACCCTGATGCGAATTATACCACTCTTGTGCTGTCTGCTTCAGGTTGAGGTCGTTTACCGCACGATGAAAAGTCTCTTTTCTGACAGAAACGATCTCCAGATACTTGGAACAATTGTGGGAGGATTACTTCCGATGAATATCTACATCTCTCAGTACGTCGGAAATGAGCCTTTGGCAGGGATTCTCTCTGCAGTGACTGTATTTATGAGCTTAAAATTATTACAGAAAGATTCTTCCCTGATGCCGAAATGGTATTTATACGTATTGGGTCTGGTGTTGGGACTTGCCATGCTTGCAAAGGCAACGCCTGTTTTGCTTTGCCCGCCACTAGCATTATTTCTTTTTTACAGTATGCGACAGCGTCAGCTCAGAAACCGCAAGATTGCCGTCAATCTTCTCCTTGTCTTCGGCATCGCTTTTGCTGTGTGTGGATGGTATTACTTCAGAAATTGGTTGGTGTTTGGTAAGCCGTTTCTTGGCGGATGGGATTTGACGGGGGATCTCGCATGGTGGCAGGACCCCGGTTATAGAACAATCTATGATTTTTTCAGGTTCGGAGCGTCATTGCACTATCCTATATACTCCGGCATCAATGGTTTTTGGGATTCAATCTACTCTACATTCTGGATTGACGGCTATCTGAGTTCAATAACATCGTTCGCAATTTGCCCACCCTGGAATTATAGTCTCATGGTATTAGGCGCTCTCCTTAGCATATTACCCAGCGTGGGGATTATTCTTGGTATCCTTAGGACATTACTCGTTGAAAAATATGTAAGCAAAGGGAAACTATTTGCAGTGATTTGCATAGGAATGTATTTTTCTGCTCTTTTATTCATATATTTAACGCTTCCTATCTATTCCACTGCAAAAGCGACGTACACTATCGGCATTATACCGTGTTATGCTATAGCTTGTGTGAATGGGTTAGACCTAATTATGCGTAATAAATTAATAGTAGCTTTAGTGAACTCAAGCATCGTTTGCTGGGCCGTTGCCGCTTACTCTTCATTTTTTGTTGTGTAGCAAGTCGTCTATCCCATTTATCATTGTTTGTGATAAACACCAATCGATAACAATGCAGTCGAGCAATCCTCGCTTCGCTCGTTGGATCACCTTATTGTTCAGTGTATAGTACAATCATTCTTTGTTCTTGTCACAAGTATGGCAGTGCAGACGAGTAGCATGACGTGTATATTATATGACTAGTCCGCTTGAGTCCGACCGTGGGAGTTCGGCGGTTCACCCACGCAGCACGAGGGAGGCGTGAGGAGTAATCCAGAGCGCTAATTTATATTTGGGCAGAACATGAGGACAGACTTACCCCTTTAACATAGAGTTCCTGACAAGGACCTTTTCGCGGGCGAGCAAGTCCACGGTTCGTAGCGGAAGCGAACCTAGAGGTAGCCGCGTAACTTGCTCCACACAAGGTGCGTTAAAAATGTGCTTAAAATCATCTAAAAAGGCGTAGGCAGAAGTTCCTTTTACTGCGTTTGGGACTATACGCGCAGGACAAGTAATGAAGTTGCTGGTGAAAGCTGGTGAAGTTTCTGGTTTAGCTCAAAACGCTGCAATACGAGTTGAGCGAGTACACATTATCGGCCAGTAAAGATGAAATCCCGCGTTGCGAAGGCAGCAATAGATGCGATCCTAGTGAAGAAGTAGGCGATTAAAGTACACAATAGTTGCTGTGCTAAAAATGTGCTAATTTTGTGCTATACATAGAGCAATAAGTAATTGCGCATTAATGAAAAATATGATATCCTGTATTCATGAAACCATTGACCATTACCGATGCATCAACCATTGTTCTTGGATTACAGGATGAAATCCGTCGCTCGGAAGAGTCACGATACGACCACCGACT
>DATJAP010000033.1:0-59285 GCA_035516155.1 Nitrospirota bacterium | reverse complement strand
CGGAAAAGACAGCGATTGCCGGCGGCAAATAACGACAGGCTGAAAAAACAACCATACAAAAATTCAAAGACAAGGAGAACGAACCATGAAGAACGAATCGGTAAAGGCGGGGATGAAGATAGGCGCGACGGTGGGCGGTTTGGTGTTCCTGGTGTTCGGTATCATGCCGGGATTCTATTTCGGGAGTTACGGAACCCTGATTCTCATCCAGAAACTCATGGGCGGCGCAGTAGAGCCCACACTCTTTGTCCGGGCAGCGGTGGTGATAGGGATCGTGATCGGAATATCCTGCGCTGCTGCAGTCTGTATCGTGGTCGGTGGGCTTCTCGGGACGGTGGCCGGACTCGCGGTGTCCGCACCCGCCGCAATCCGGGAGAAACAGGAAGTTTCAGTAAAGTCGTAACCGCTCAAAGAGACACCAACAAAAACTTCGCAGCATTACGCACAGAAACTTCATGGGCGATGAGCTATCATCGCCCCTTTTATTTTAGAAGACCTCATGCTCTAGCTATATATAACGTGTCGAATCACTGATTGAAGCAGTGGTGCGGCCTATCTTCCGGATCTGGTTGTAGTTTCCATTCTTTGAAGCAAAAAGTTTTCCAACTTGGACGCACAATATACCCTCTGCTGTCTATTTTCCGAGCGGCTCGAATTTTTTTCCGCCGCTTTCGACGAACTTGCTGAAAAACTCGACGTAGTGAAGTCTGAGTGAATGAATGGTTGGTGAAAATAGGCCAAGGACAATGTTGAGGATATGGAGCATTACGGCCATTGTCACGCCGATTACAATGTCACCCATTTGGCCTGCGAGCTGGTTCGCCACATAAGCGAGCAGGACCGAAGTGAGGCCGATGGCCATAATTCTAACATAGGAAATAATGTTGCCGATACTCTTCAGGAGCTCAAGAGGAGCCAAAAGCCCACCGGTGAAAAGTAAAAACGGAGTAATGGCAAGAATCGCGATGATGATCGGCTTCGAAAGTAACGCGGGGAAATATCCGAAAAATGAGGCGAACACGGTGACCATAAGGACGATAATAACGATGTTCAGAATCTTGTAAATGGCCTCCTTCTGGAAATGTTTTTTTGACGCGGTTACGGCACCCAGCACCAGCCCCACCAGGATATGAACCACCCCTGCCGAGAGTGCAAACAGCATCATGGGGACGATTGACGTTCGCCGGTCTATCAAAAATGGCTTCAGGCCGAACAGCCTTTCGCCGAGATCGCCGAACAGCTCACCATACAGCAGACCGAACAATATCGTATAGAGCGACGATACCAACAGAATTGTGGACGCATTGGCAACATCCCTGTTCTTCGCAAACTTCTTGCGCAAAAACAAGGCCAGGACCGCGAGAATAACACCGTATCCCGAATCGCCCAGTATCATGCCGAAAAAGATGGGAAAGAATATGCCGATGAATGGCGTCGGATCAAGGGACGTGTATGCCGGAAGCGGAAGCAACCGGCCGAAAATCTCGAACGGTTTGAAATAAGGCGGGTTCGAAATCACGACCGGGGCTTGTTCGAGATCCTTTTCGCGGACATGTATCTCTTCCAGCACCACCTGCATCCCGAACGACGCGTCAAGTTGAGCCTTCAGCCGCACCACGTCCTCCGAGGGCATCCACCCGTGGAGGTAGAAGCACATCTGAGTCTGATATATCGATGCCGTAGCTTCGAGCAGTGAAATGCGCTCGTCAATCCATATCCTTATCCGTTGATAGAGCGGCATCCAGCGGTGGCCCATTTCCGCCAGCTCCCTCTCGATCGATTCGATCTCCATCGTCAGCTTCAGCGATTGCGCTTCAAGATAGGTAATCTTGTCAGGAAGGGAGAGGTTGTCGAACTCCGGGGGAAAGCTCATCTCCGGGACATGTTCGCGAGTCAATCCTTTGCTCACTGCTTCTGCAACGTCTTTTTCTATGGTGATCATGCCGGCGAGCGTGCCGTCACCGGCCGGAACGGTATAAAACTTGAAGTTTCCTCCCGTCATCTTCGAAACCATTGCGCGTATGTGGTCCACGGAGCTCTGATCCTTGATGGTAAGGCCGATTATGTCAAAAGACGGCGGAGTGCGGGCATCCTTGAAAAGCGAGTCAAGCGTATTCAGGAATTCTGCAAAGTGTCCAAGCTCCGCTACGTCCTGTTTTAACTCGGTCTCTTGTTCATGGAGCGTCTTGGCCACCTTGAGATGATTCTCGACGATATGGAGAACAGTCCCGGCGATCGTTTCCGGCTGAATATAACTCGTTCGCGCCGTTATTTTGGGGAAATAGATGAAAAGCTCGTCGATTTTTCGGCGCAAGTCGATCAGAAAGAGACGCTCAAAGAGGGCGCGTTCCCGGGTATCGTGCAGAAAGGGGCGGACTTTATCCTTTTTCACTTCTCTTACAGTGGACAAATCGCTCTCCGGTTCGATCTGCAGAACGTTGAGTTTTTTCAGGAGAACGATGACATCTTGAATAGACTCCTTCGGCCCGACAATCTCAACCTTTGACATTTTTGTTATCATGGTTTCATCCTGCCAGAAATTAGGTTCTACCGCACCCTGACAGTTCTTGTCTGTCCCGGCGCCGTGTTCTCACGTCTCTTTAGCAGCCGTGTGAGTTTGCATGATATTTCAACTGCTTATATTGTAGCAAAAAAGAGGGACTTTTAGCGACTCAAGCCTCACCTGCGCGTTGACGCAGATTTCATGTAGTATTCACCAACCCGGTACCTGATTGTAGGTGCAGAGTGCAACGTTCGGAAATCGGGTGAATACGTTGCTTCAAGTTGAAAGTCGCGAGTGTCGATGTGCTGTTCATTCCAGAAACGAAGCATTAAAAAAGCCCATCGGGGAACCCAACCCAAGTTACTGTCTTCAAAACTGAGTGGTAATGTTTGGCAGGATATCCGTCTTCATTGTTTTGTTGACATATTCTCATGAGCGCAGGCCTTGCAAATACCCCGTGATGATCTGCAAAATACCGGCACGTAAGAGAATCGAAAAATATCGGCTGAAACCGGCAGCGCATGCGAAGCAACGTTTTTATGTTGCCTGCCACACATGCCACAAATGCAAGAAAGTGAAAAGTTGCAGATTCTGGAGCGGTGATCCTTCTCCAGTACGTGTCGCGACCAATAAATTTCCTGATCACTGTTGCGTAAAATGTGAATCTCTTATGCATTGATATTGCCCTCACTGCAAGAGCAGTTTTTTGAGAGGTGACGTCGTTTTCATGTTCATTATGCAGGCGCTGGTCAGTCTGCGCCGAGCCTGCCGAGGCAGCACTTCTTTTGATGCCTGTCGGCCGCGAAGGGACATAACTCATCGCTCTCCTCACGGGTGCGTTTAATTTCCTCCTCCCACTGCTTCTGGCGATCTTCGATCTCCTCGCGATCATAGAAGCACAGCCAGTCCCGTGTGTAGGGATCGAGGGACATGGTTTTGCCCCTGAACTCTTTTTCAACCTCATCGTCGGTGAAGGCGAATCGGTACGACGGGTCTTCATCACGTCGCCGTTTCTCATCCTTCCCGAAGGCGACGAGGTCTTCTTGGCACTCAGTGCGCAGGAAGTCGAGGAGAATGTGGCCCGCCGACTGGCGGAGCCGCCGGTCTTCGCTCTCGCTGCAAAAGCACGCGTGAATGAAACGAAAGATTTCCCCTCCGAAATCGGGATGCGGGATGGTGATGGCGGCGAGACTTTCAAAGGCCACGCTGCGGCCAAGCCATCCGGACGTAACATCGCCGGCGATTTTCCTGAGCCCTTCGATTGCCGGCGATCCAATCTTGCCGAAGATCGACGGCAGCTCCTCGGTGACCCAGTTGTTCTCGCATGCGTCGGCGTACCGAAGGGATTTAAGAAGAGGTAAAACCGTATCGGGCGTACCGATAGCGCCGAGGATGTACACGGCATGGACCACGGCCCACCAGCGGGGCCGGTATTCGTTCCAATAAAAAGAGTCGGAGACGATCGACGCGAGCCGCGGTACGAGGTCACGACCGCGCCAGAGGAACTCGTCCACAGCCTCGCGTGGAAGGCGGTCCTCGTTCGTGAAGAGCGTGCCTACCAGCTCGTCATTGCTCATGATGCGGTAATCAATCATGAAAGTGACCTTCCGAATCGCATCAACAAATGCGTGGCGTTCAGCCTTGTTAAAAGATGCCCTGTTTCAATCGCCGTGCAGGGGTAAAAACCCTGCTCTCTACTAGTTATTATAGCAATTGGAACAGAAGTATGAATCCTCTAGGGAGACGGATCATCACCCTGCAACACCGGCCTCTGCCGGAAGGAGGTGATCAAAGCCGGAGGTGACGGGGTAGAGTCTGAGCCACGCGATAATCGGCAGTTCGTACTCGTGACCAAGCACCTTTCTTGTCAGGAGGTCATTCGTAGTGGGCAAGATGTCCAAACAGCACGATACGGTGTAGACTAATGATCAAAACGTTAGACAATGGTCCCCTGGTGTAACCATGTCATCAAGAGCAGTAAGAACATTTCAGGAAATGAAAAAGGGTTGAACGGCGCCGTGATCGACGTAGCGACCGCCATAATAAGGCGTCCCGCTCCTCCAGGCAGTTCCCGAAGGCGATATGCGATCACAGCGTCACGCCGTCGAGCCGCCTCAGGCCGGCTTCCCGGGCGAGCTTCACAGCTTCCGCGAATTCTTCCCTTGTGATCCTTCTGTCGAGGGGCGGATTGTCGAATGCCTTGTAGCAAGGATAGTACTGGCCCATGATGTTGACATAGGTGTTCTTTGATATCTCCTTCGCAATGAACCGGACCACCTCCCGGGTCCCGGCGATGCCGTCGGGAAGGACGAGATGCCGCAGCAGAAGTCCTCGTACGGCAACGCCGGATTCATTCATCACCAGATCTCCCACCTGACGGTGCATCTCCTTGATGACCGCTTTTGCCAGAGAAGGATAGTCTCGAGCCTTTGAATATTTGAAAGACGTTTCCGGGTCGGCATATTTGAAGTCCGGCATGTAGATATCCACGACACCATCAAGGAGCTTGATGGCTTCGAGGGACTCGTACCCTCCGCAGTTATAGACGATCGGGATCGTAAGGCCCTCCCGTGCGGCTATTGAGAGGGCGCGCAGGATCATGGGCATCTGATGGGTGGGCGTAACGAGGTTGATGTTGTGACAGCCCATGCCCTGGAGCTCCAGCATGACCTCCGCGAGCCTTTCAAAGGACGTCTCGCTCCCTTCGCCAAAATGGCTGATGGCATAGTTCTGGCAGAAGATGCAGCCGAGATTGCAGTTCCCGAAGAAGATCGTCCCTGAGCCATGCTGCCCCACCAGGGGCCGCTCCTCGCCGAAATGAGGTCCCCAGCTCGAGACGAACGGCATGTCTCCGGTCCTGCAGAACCCGAATTGACCCGCGGTCCGGTCCACCTTGCACTCCCGGGGGCAGAGGGTGCAACTCTTGAGGATCGCCTCCGCAGTCTTGACCTTTTCGGCCAGTTCTGCGCTAGGGAGCTTAAGATAGGCTGGCATGATAGTCGGACGTTTCATGTAATGAGCGCCTGCTATTCTTGCGTTTTGCGAATAATTCCTCCGGCGGCCTCCCGTTGTTCCATGATATATTTATAATACCAGAGTTCCGGCAATCATTTCAGAGGAGGTGCCCATCATGCCTACGTACGACTATGAATGCAAAGACTGCAAAAAGACATTCACCGTTGTTTTGTCGTTCAAGGAATTTGATTCCAAGCCGAAAATCAAGTGCCCTGGCTGTAAAAAGGAGAACGTGGAAAAGAAGTTTACCGCGTTCTTTGCAAAAACGGACAAGAAATCATGAGTACATTTTTTACGGAAGAATAGGTTTGACTCGGATCTTTCATGCTGTGGGGGGGCAAAAGGAAAGGTAGGCTATGTTCGATCCTCTGGATACAGCGGAAGCCACAATGCAGATCGTCTGCAGCGGAGACCGCAGGAAATACTACCGCTTCAGGCCGGCTCAGTTCTATGGCGGCATCGCGACCGCGGACTGCGTGGGCTGTAACCTGCGCTGCGTCTTTTGCTGGTCATGGAATGTAACCACCAGGCCGGAAACATGTGGTTCGCCGTATACGCCCCAGGACGTTGCAAAGCGGCTCATAGGCATTGCGAAACGGAGGAAACTCAAGAAGCTCAGGATCAGCGGGAACGAGCCCATAATCTGCCGGGAACACCTGATGAAAGTCCTCGAACTGGTCCCTCAGGACTATCTCTTCATTCTCGAGACCAACGGCATCCTCATCGGCAGCGACGAGACCTATGCTCAAGACCTTGCACGGTTTGCGAATCTCCACGTGCGTGTAAGTCTCAAGGGCGCGTGCGAGGAGGAGTTCTCCCGCCTCACCGGCGCGATTCCGGAGGCCTTCGAACTCCAGCTCAAGGCCCTCGAATATCTCGTGGAGCATGGGGTGGATGTACATCCGGCGTGTATGGTAAGTTTCAGCAACGAAGAACGTATCAAGGACCTGCGCAAGCGGCTTAAAACAATTCATCCTGCGTTCGAGGGCTTTGAGGAAGAGGAGCTTATTCTTTATCCCGCCGTGGAGGAACGGCTCAGGAGGATGACCATGAACTTTAGCCTGGACGCAAGCCGGAGGAAATCCAGAGAGTAAGCCGCTCGTGGTCGAGAGGTCATAGCTAACGCTTTTGCCGCGACCAAGGGATCAAAACTCCGGCAAATGGTCAATGCCTTTGTCTGCCTCGAGACCCCCGAGAATTTCATGTCTGTCGGCAGTCGCTATTATGAATTTCAACGGGTTACGGATGCAGATGTGGTGACGCTCCTTGGCAAATGAAGAGCGCGCAGCAGCGTAAAGGGCCGGCTGAAGGCTTTTGATTAGCTCCTCTTTTTTGTGATCGGCGCGGAGGTGCCTGTGGAGTGGAATGTCCTCGCAACAGCCTTTATCAGAAAAGAGCGATACCTTCTGCGGTTTTTGCGGCAATTCGGGGATTTTAAAGGCGCGGGTTTCAGGGACGTGATCATCGGCGCAGTGGAAAACCGGGACGCTTTCCTGGAGACTGTCGAGAGCCTGCGGAGGGAGCATCCGGGGAGAGTTCGCCATCTGAGCCAGATCGTGCCTATTGAGAAGACTTTCCAGTTCGATGTCTCCGATTTCAGGGAGAAACTGAAGGAGGCCCTGGCCCCCTACGTGGAAGAGCTGGAGAATGAGTGCAAATTTTACATCCGTGTCAGGCGCCGCGGGCACAAAGGGGAGCTGTCGAGCCTTGAGATCGAAAAAGAGATGTCGGCCTTTATCATCGACGCTCTTGAAAAGGCCGGCAAGAAGGCCCAGATCAAGTTCGAAGACCCGGACATGTTCATCATCGTTGAGACCGCCGGAAACCGCGCAGGGGTGGGACTGATAACGCGGGAGATGAGAGAACGGTACCCTTTCATAAGGGTGAAATGACTGAAAAAAGGCGCGCGCGCCTCGCGGCCGCATTTATTCACGGTGATCAAGTATTGTGCACTGCAATATAGTCAGCACCACTGCATTGATTGTCGGCGGATTGCGCAACTTATAAAAAGAGCAACTGTTGTTGACGTCTTCCTCTTTAGCACGTGCAAATATTGAAAATGGCAGTTTTCACTCAGGAACTGTTAATACAGAAAGCCATGCTCAATGCCTTTTTGTGTGCATTAGAATTTACTTTATTTGAACCCGGTAAATTGCTATACTCATGCCGCTACTACGGTTGTAATGCATCCAGAAAAGGAAGCACCACTATGCTACAGGAGACTCGCGTGAAGACACACGTTCGTTATTTGCTCGGGCTGATGCTCGCAATGTGCATCACCATACCCGTCACACACGCGGCTGCGGCAGAGAAAAGCAGCTTAGCTGGCGGTTCCTATACCGACCCCGCTACCGGCATGGAATTCGTGCTTGTCAAGGGCGGCTGCTACCAGATGGGGGACACGTTTGGTGATGGTTATCAAAATGAAAAGCCCGTGCACGAAGTCTGTGTGGATGATTTTTATATTGGTAAGTTTGAGGTAACTCAAGGGCAATGGAAAACCGTGCAAGGTGATAACCCATCGTATTTCAGTAATTGCGGCGACAACTGCCCTGTTGAACAGGTCAGCTGGGATGACGCTCAGAAGTTCATTCGCAGAATGAACCGTCTCACAGGCAAGACCTATCGGCTACTCACCGAGGCGGAGTGGGAATATGCGGCCCGGAGCGGGGGCAAAAACGAAAAATACGCGGGAACCAGCAATGATTCAGAGCTTGGTGATTATGCGTGGTATAACGACAATTCTGGCAAGCAGACTCATCCCGTTGGCCAAAAGAGGCCGAACGGGCTTGGTATATACGACATGAGCGGAAACGTATGGGAATGGGTGCAGGATATATATAGTGAAACAGCATATTCTTCACAAAGCAGAACTAATCCTATATATACCGGGAGCGGCACCCGCCGGGTGCGTCGCGGCGGTGGCTGGATCCGCGATCCGGGGAGCGTTCGGGCGGCCAATCGCAACGACGGCGCTCCGGACTACAGGAGCAGCGGTCAGGGCATCCGCCTCGGTAGGACGCCGTAACGTTTTGGTATTTTAAGTTACTACGTTTTGCGCTTTTCGTTCCTGTATGATAAAAATATTCAAAACTTTTTTTATGCATACTGCAACCGGCAGTCGATGATAGTTGCGTCTGGTTGAAACTGCGGTCCAGGAGGTGGACTGCGGAGTGACGACTTCGCCATGAGAGCGAGAAATTCTGTTAGTACTTTGCTATGAACGTTTCTTTCTGTAACTATTACAGTTTCCATTTTCTGCAGCGCGGAAATGTTCAACTTGTATTCTTGACAAGATCTCCCCTAAAATGTCCAATCGCAATCGTTGATAGTTATATAAGGGCCCCTACCTGGGCATAGCTGAACGATACAATAAGAGTTCCTTTTCCGTGGAAGGCAGATCGTCCCACAACGATGCCGTTATCTGCATCTGCGCCCCTGCCCTGTTTACTGGAGCCGATGCTCGGCGAGAAAAAGAACCCATCACATTGAGGAATTTCGTTATCGCCATCCTCACGTGTCAATGAATATTACAGTGCCCTTGACAATATCCTTGAAATGGGTAACCATACCTTATAGGAACCATGTCCTGAGAATCTGCATGTTCGTTGAACCGACGGTATTGCCGAAATGAGCAGTAACGGTGGAAGCAGGGGATTAATTGCCTTCACGGTTATGCTCCCAACGTTGATCGAGATCATCGATACGTCTGTCGTAAATGTGTCGCTCGACCACATCCGGGGGTCTCTGTCTGCAGGGTATGACGAGGCTACGTGGACAATCACCGCCTACCTCGTATCCAACGCCATAGTCATCCCCATGGCAGGCTGGCTCGCTCGTCTCATTGGAAGAAAAAACTACCAGATCGCCTCCATCGGCTTGTTTACGTTCAGTTCCTTTATGTGCGGCTCTTCATGGAGTCTGGCCAGCCTTGTATTCTTCAGGGTCCTTCAGGGAATTGGTGGTGGCGGCCTCGTGCCCATCAGCCAGTCCATTCTCCTTGAGTCCTTTCCCCGGGAGAAGCACGGCCAGGCGATGGCCATTTTCGGTCTGGGGACCATATTTGGACCAATCGCTGGTCCAATCCTTGGGGGCTGGATCACCGATGCCGCCTCCTGGCGGTGGATCTTTTACATCAACATTCCCATTGGCATCCTCGCGATCATTATGAACATCATTGTGATCAAGGACCCGCCGTACATGCAACGCCAGAAAATGAAAATCGATTACTGGGGGCTTTTGTTCCTTTCTGTCGGGCTCGGTTCACTCCAGTTTGTTCTCGATAAGGGGGAGAGAGAGGACTGGTTCGGATCCAACCTCGTCGTCTTGATGGCCGTTCTCTCGGCGGTGGCCCTTCTTTTTCTGGTGATTAACGAGTATTATTCAGAGCATCCGATTGTTAATCTGAAGTTGCTTAAAGACCGAACCTTCATGAGCGGTGTGGCGCTGCTCTTCTGCGTGTATCTGAACCTCTTCGGGAGCATCGTGCTGATCCCGAGCTACCTGCAGATGCTGATGGGATACACCTCCTTCTACGCAGGGCTTGTGCTCGGGCCGGGAGGAATCGCCACCATGATCGCTATGCAGACTGCAGGCAGGCTGGTGAACAAAGTCAATCCGAAGCGTATTCTTGCCCTTGGCATCTCGATCTGCGCCTTCAGCACCTTCCTGATGTCCCGCTTCAACCTCACGGCGGACTTTTGGACATTTGTCTGGCCACGAGTCATCTTGGGTCTTGGTATCGGCCTTACCTTCATTCCTCTGACAACCATGACGCTCTCTCACATCCCAAGGGAACACATGACCGAGGCAAGCTCCCTCTACAACCTGCTGCGGAACCTCGGAGGCAGCGTTGGCATTGCTTTTACCACAACAATGCTCGCGCGGCGCGCACAATTCCATCAGGCGAGGCTCGTGGAGCGTCTGTCATCCTTTGATCCTGTCTACCATTTCAGACACGAAGCACTGACAACGTTCCTTGTCTCAAAAGGAATTTCACCAGCCGGAACCGACGGCCTGATGTACCAGGAATTGATTCGCCAGTCAACATCCCTTGCATTCAACGATACATTCCTAATAATTTGCATTCTCATCCTCTGCGTACTTCCCCTCGTATTTCTCATGAAGCGGGCAGCTCCTGCTACAGACAGTCCACCGCTGGATGTGCATTAAGCACGTCCTGCGGTGCAGCTTCTCCCTCTTCTGCATGTTTGCGATATGAGCCGATGTGCAATTTTGAAGCAGAATACTGCAATCGTTTCAGGAATGGAAATCCTGTCTTATGTGCTGATGCCCGCTCTATTTGCGCGACTGCGACTGCAATTTTCGGATAAATAACGGTATCAAGGACTGAGAGAGCCGTGTTATTCCCACGGAGAAAAAGGACATGATCATGTCCTTCAAGTCATTAACACGAAGATATAGCGACAAAGATCATCTTCGATGACCTGATTGAACGACAGGCTGATTTTCGCATATCCACCATCACGAGGACGGCATCTCGAAGTTCGCGTGTTACAAAAACAATTCAAGCCCTCTCATTACGTCCCAAGTCCCCTCATAGTCACCGCAGCCGCAAGCCCGTCGACGACCTTTGCCATGCGTTCGTAATCCAGCGTTTCCGGCAGATCACTCGGCGCGTGGTAATGCGGATTCCGATAAAAGGCCGTGTCCGTCACCATGAGTGCCCTGTAGCCGAACTTGCCGAATGACCAGTGGTCGGAGAAATCGATGCCGATGACGATAGCCGGCGCATTCAACGTGATGACCGGAAGATCGGTGTTTTCCCTAAAGTCTTTTGCAATCTTCTGCGTAAAACCTCGGGAGCGTAAATTTCCGACCATCGAGATATAATTGCCCGACTTGGGAAACTTGACGTTCATGAACGGCAGGGGATAATGCTGGCAACCCTCCCGGTCGCAGAAATAACCTATCATCTCGAGGCAGATCATTCCTTCAACCCTTTCGCCTTTTTCCTTCACGCTTCTCGCATAGTGATAGCTGCCCATATTCCGCGTCCGATAGGTCGGCGGCTCCTCGAGGCAAAAAAACACAAACCTGATTGTCTTAACGGGCTGGATTCTAGCGAGCTGCTGTGCAAGGACGAGGAGGCCTGCAACGCCGCTCGCATTGTCGTCGGCGCCAGGCGTGGTCCGTACCGTATCGTAGTGGGCGCCGATGACGAGTATGCTTTCCGGCATGGAAGTGCCGCGAAGCTCCGCTATCAGGTTATCGTAGGAATGCATGCGGAAGTAAAACGTCTGGTGGGTGACAGTGTAGCCGAAGGAAGTAAGTTGGCCTGCGATGTAGTCTGCCGTACTGGTGAGGCGTTCTTGGTCCTGAAAGCTCCGTACGCCTATCTCGCTCGCGAGTACCGTTACCACTTGACGAAGATACGCCGTCGTATCCATAGGGTAAACGTAGCACATCTGCAAGAACCAGTCAAACAGCACCGACAGATGCCTGCCACGGTGTGAAAGCAATGATTCCCCAAGTGAGACAGAATGCTTTTTGAATCATAAGCAGTATGCTTGTAACTTGTAGCGAGGCTTGAATGATGTTTCGGACCGTGGTAGGTATCAAGAGGTTGTCTTTCGATTGTGGAGCAGTCACTGCTATGACTGTGATAAACAGGGTATGCCAGTAACCAGTGGTTATTTGAACTGCCATAGTAACTGGGCAAGTATTGTGCCATCTATCGGCGCAAGGCCAAGCGGGAAGATTGGAACCAGTATCGGGCGGTCGAAAGTTTTATGAAGTGAGGGGCGACTGGTGCCATGAGGACTGACGCTGACAGCATTCGATGGCGTACTTACTTCCCTGCCGGAATCTTGATTTCAAACCGGCAGCCCGGATGCTCACCATGATTGCAGTGCTCCGCAACAGGCAAACCAGTCAATTCCTTTAATAATGTTTCCATTGCGATGCATGACCGCACATCAGCCGTTACAGCTTCGGCAATCGGGCACCCGTAGCTGCTGACGACTATCTTTCCGTCAGATTCAGTCATTTCAGCCGCAGAGCCGAGGGTTTTAAGGAAATTAAGGGCCGTCTTGACTCTTTCGCGCGGATCTCCCGAAGAACGGGGAACGGAACTCGCAAGCCGCTGCCCAAGTTCGCGCATGACCGTTCTAAATTCCGTTTTGTCCAGCTTTTTCGCAAGAACATGGATCAGGTGCGAGAGGATGACGGGGTATGCTTTGGAAAAATGCGTGTCTGCACCCGGGCGGAGACCATAGACCGCCGCCGGTCTGCGTGTTCCTTTAACCTCTCCTCGAATTTCGACGATTCCGTCTCGCTGGAGCAATGCAATCTGTGCGCGGACCGCATTGTCCGTCACACCAAGTTTCGTTGCCAGAGACTCTACGGTTTTCTGTTCCTTCATGAGAAGGCGCACGATGCGGTCCCTCGTACCCCCGCGTTTTTCGGAATCCCATAGTGTTACCATGAAAATATTCCCTTTCTCATTTCTACTATAAAGTAAATGCTCTAAAAAGTCAAATAATATAAAAATAAATTTGACTTATTATAATTGTTGCGCTACTCTTTAACTAAGAACACAGCAGGATCGCCGTCGCCTTCAATCCGGGGAAAACATTCCGGAAGAGGCTCGGCAGCATCACAAGAGACGCCCGGAGAAGCTCGGTCATAGGCTGATCGAGAAGGCGGGCAGTGTACGTCGCACAATTTGGAGACGGCGTAAGAGTAAGATCGTGTTAGGACAATGCCATGGACAGAATCTTTGCACGAGGATGCCGTTCGAAGAGATTCTGGTTATATACGCAGGATTATGACACTGCTTGGAACCTTTCTGAATGCTTTAAAGAAGAAACAATTTAAATTAATTTATATCACTAACTCGATGGTAAAAGGGGGGAGATAAAATGAAGAAAAGATTATTGAAGATGGCAGTTTTAGTTTTAGGAGCCCTTATGGTGCTTACGGCGACAGATTCTTTCGCCTCAGAAAAGAAGGCGGCCGTAAAATTCAACCACAAAAGCGTTGAGCTGCAACTTGCCCTGCGTGATCTGTGGGTAGGGCACATATTTTGGGTCAGGAACGTAGTCCTGGCAACGAAGTACGGCGATGCTGATGCCGCAAAGGTTGCTGAGAGTAAGGTGGTAGAAGATGCAAGGGCAATAGCCGATGCGATCGCGCCTCTTTACGGCAAAGACGCAAGCGACAAGCTGTTCGGCCTCTTGGCTGGACATTACGGTGCGATCAAAGATTATATGACCGCGGCATTCGCCGGCAATACCGATGCCAAGGGTGCGGCCGTCGAGAAAATAAAAAAGAACGCGGAAGAAATTGCGACGTTCCTGAGCTCGGCAAACCCTAACTGGCCCAAACAGACGCTCGTGGATTTATTGATGGCCCACGGCGCCCAACATATTGCCCAGATCGACCAAGTCAACATCAAAGACTTCTCAGCCGAAGCGAAGACCTGGGATGATATGAAAAAACATATCTATATGATCGCCGATGCTCTGGCGAGCGGGATTGTAAAGCAATTTCCGAAGAAATTCTGACGCGGTCACCATCTCTTCTGCATGTTAAGCGAATCAAGGAGGGAGAATCAGTAAATAAAGATACTGCTCCTCCCTTCTTAGGAGGCATGGATGTGTTTTTGTTACCGCGGAAACTTATAGGCACCGGGGACGTTGTTCCACTCGCTGCTTATCCGTCACTCTCAGCGCTGATAGCTCACATAAGAAAGCAACAAGGAAAAATTATAATGAACCTCCCCCAAAGCAGCCAGCCCTACGCTGCCTTGCGAGCGACGGCTTCCTTTCGTGAAACCGTCATCTCCATCATCTTCTCTTCCTTGCCTCCCTTAGTGGTAATGAACATCTCGAACTCCAAGGTATTGTCGTCCCTGATCCTGGTCACACTGCGCCAGACGGAGGGGCCCCTTACCGGGTCGTCATAGCTGCATTCCTGCGTAATGGTCTTGCCATCCGCGCTTGCGGTCCCCTCGAAATAGTAAATGGCGGTGCTCATTGAATCGAGCCAGACCGACTCATACTTTCCGGTATGGTTGTTATATCCCAGGAGGTTGATGCCGGTGAATGGGAGTCCCATCATATCGCCAGTATAGACCTGTTGCAGGTAATGCCCATCAAGGACCAGCATCTGTTCGCACGCGCCGGTAGAGTTTATCGGCGGCTTGTCAGGCTCCATCCAACCCTTGGTCCTGGTCGTCCAACTTCCTGCCAGTTTCGCCAGCAGTTTGTGAGGCTCGCCCGGAGTTCCCACTTTCTTGTATATTTCCATGATCGCTTGCATGTCTCTTTTGCCTTCTTGCTTTGCCATGGTAGTTCTCCCTTTTTGAAATCACTTCTCATAATTTAAAAAAAGCGCGATTATTTGTTAATGTCAATGGGATAAAAGTATGATTCAGGCGAGGATATGGAGACTCTTTGATCTCGTAAAGACACTTTTTTTCCAACATATGGCATCATTCTTCCTTTTACAGTTACTATTCTTATCAACACGTCAATTATCAACCAGGATTCTTCAACATCCCCCCCCTTAATCCCCGATATTCCTATTGACGGTTCGGTATTATTTTGATAACATTAAATTAAAAGGCGATGGAGTTCGCCTAAACTGCCCTTTTTCCGGGGCTGATGACTCCTACTCTCGATATGATGAGGGCAGGAGTTTTTTTATGCCCGGAAAGGACAGAGGATGCATGAGGTTTGGGGAATGGCCGCACTCTGGCTGGGCCTGGCCTTGCTCGCTACCCTGCTTTCCATCTGGCTAAGGATTGCCACAGCACTTTCGGAAATTGTTGTTGGCACCGTGGCCCAGCTTGTCATCGGCGTTTTCATAGGAACAACACTGGGCTCCAACGAGCCATGGATCAAGTTCTTGTCCGGCACGGGCGCTATTGTTCTTACCTTTCTTGCGGGTGCGGAGCTTGACCCGGTCGTATTCAAGGCAAAGTTCAAGGAAGCAGCTACCATCGGTTTTATCTCTTTCCTTGCGCCTTTCCTCGGCTGCACCGCAGCTGCGTACTACCTCCTCCACTGGACCGCGCAGGCAAGCTGGCTTGCGGGCGTGGCCCTTTCCACAACCTCCGTTGCCGTGGTCTACGCGGTAATGCTCGAACTGGGGCTTAACAAGACCGAATTTGGCAAGGCTGTCCTCGCGGCTTGCTTCGTGACCGACCTCGGGACTGTTCTCTCCCTAGGTCTGATTTTCGCGCCATTCACGATTAAGACACTTATCTTTGTTGGCGTCGGCACTGCCGTGTTTTTCATCCTCCCTTATCTTACTCCGTGGTTCTTCAGGATGTACGGGGATCGGCCGTCGGAGCTTGAAGCCAAATACCTGCTGATGGTTCTTTTCGGCCTTGGATCACTCGCTGTATGGTCGGGCAGCGAAGCAGTGCTGCCCGCCTATATCATCGGCATGGTGCTCGCCGGGACCGTTGGCAAGGACCATATCCTCATCAGGCGGCTCAGGACGCTAACTTTCGGTCTGCTCACGCCGTTCTACTTCATACGTGCCGGTTCATACGTGTCGGTCTCGGCGATCATCGCCGCGCCGATTGCTTTGCTCGTGCTATTCGGCACGAAGATGATCACGAAGATCATCGGTGTGTATCCGACAACGAAAGCGTACAAATACGCGCAGAAGGAAGGTATCTACACCACGCTTCTCATGTCCACGGGACTTACGTTCGGTTCTATCTCCGCGCTTTTCGGGCTTGCCCATCGGATCATCGACCAGGTGCAATATTCCCTGCTGATCGTGGCGGTCATTGGGAGCGCCGTGGTACCGACCCTGATCGCGAATGCGTTCTTCATTCCTCATTATCTCCTGCCAAAAAAGGATAAGATGCTGGTAGCCAAACCAGAATAATTGACCGTATGAACTTTAAACCAGGAGTCAGTCATGCTAAAAAAAATACTCGTTGCATTCGATGGTTCTGACCAGTCACGCAGGGCCTTTGACTTTGCGCTTGAAATGGCAAAAAATTGCACAAGCGCATTGCCGGAAGTCACCGTGGTTTCTGTTGCCCAGCCCCCCGAACCAATCGATATTGTGGAGATGGACGCCATTATTGAAAGCGCCACGCAGCACTATGAAGAGCTTTTTAAGTGGCTGCGGGAAAAAGCAAAAGCGGACGGCGTCGAGATCAAAACGGATATCGTTGTCGGCCACCCAGCGGACCAGATCATTAAATATGCAGCAGAGCAGAAAAGCGATATGATCATTGTCGGCCAGCGGGGCAAATCTAAGATCGCTAACTGGCTCCTAGGCTCAGTGTCGAAGCGGGTGTCGAGCTACGCGCCTTGTACCGTAACGATCGTAAAATAGCCAAAAAGGGACGTAATTTCCATGATAAACTACATTGTAGTATTTGCAGGCGGAGGCAGCGGTTCCGTGGCGCGCTTCATGCTGGCGACTTGGATCGGCCTGCGGCGGGGAAAGAGTTTTCCCCTCGGAACTTTCGTGATTAATATCTCGGGGAGCTTTCTTATGGGTTTCTTGATGACTCTGATGGCAGGACGCTTTTTAGCAAACCCGCAGTGGAGATTGATTCTCGTTGTCGGGGGGCCTGGGCGGGTACACCATTTTTTCACCATGCCAGCATGAAACCGGCACGTTGGTCATGGATGGTGAACTCGGCTATGCGGCGCTGAACATGGTCCTGAGCGTTGCCGCCGGTTTTGTAGCATTAAAGCCAGGTGATGTGATCGCGAACCTTGTTTAGGAGACAGCCTATGGTCACCAAAGGGCCGGCGAAAAAACTGACTGTCTTTGTAGACGAAACCGATAAGTTCCATGGCAAGCCGGTCTATGAAGTGCTGCTAAACATTTTCTTCAAAAAGAAGATCATGGGTGTGAGCGTATTTCGGGGCATTGCGGGCTATGGAAGCGACGGGGTGTTTCATACTTCCAAGATGCTTGAATTGTCATCGAGTATGCCGGTGAAGATCGAGGTGGTGGAGTCAGAGGAGATGATCAACAAGGTGCTCCCGGACATCTACCATGTAGTCGAAAAGGGCATGGTGGAGGTCACGGACACGAACGTTGTCAAATGCCGCCCGAAGGCAGAGGAGAAGCGCGAAGAACAAGGAGAACACATGAAGCTCGAAGGCAAGGCAAAAATGCTCCGGATCATCATTAGCGAGGATGACAAGTGGGAAGGCGAACCGCTCTATGAAGCCATTATAAAGAGACTCATCATGACGGACATCGCAGGAGCCACGGTTTACAAGGCCATCGCGGGGTACGGCCCGCACAAGCGCTATCACAAGAAGAAAACGATGACGGTGCACGGCGAGCTTCCGATCCTCATCACCGTTATGGACAGCGAAGAGAAGATCAATAAAGTAATCCCGATCCTCGACGAACTGGTGGGTGAGGGGATCGTCGTCCTTTCGGATGTGAATGTGATAAAATATACCCATAGAGACGCGGGTACGGCGGGCCTGGTGTGACGGCTGAGAGTGACTGTCTATTCAGCTGAATCATTGCACGGTAGAGTTCGGCCGGCATCATCTGCGCGAATGACCGCCTCATAGCGATATGCAGGAGGAAAGTGATGAATCTACGTGACGAGATCGCAGCGGCTGCCTATGAACTATATGAGACGAGAGGGCGTATCCCCGGTCGTGATCTTGACGATTGGCTCGAGGCAGAACGGATCGTACTAGCAAGGCGTGCGGGGCAGGAGATCGAGGAACCCGAAGAGGAAAACAGTTCACAAGAAGGGGTTGCCGCCGAAGGTGAAAAAGCAAAAGAAGGCGAAGAAGCTGAGGAAAATCAGGAAAGCGATTTCGAATGATTGTCATGAATCCCCGCCTTTTGGCGACTATGGCTAATGGGCTATTGATTTGAATTAGGGTGATGGAGTTCACCATCAACCGCTTCTGATGAAGCTGATGACTCCTACTCTCGAAACTTGAGGGTAGGAGTTTTTTCTGAATACAGGAGGCCATAGCGTGAATCCGGCGGCGCACACATCTTCAACCTCAAAGTATGCCCAACTGAAAAGCGACGTCTTGCAGTGCATGGACGAAATGCTTACGGTCGAGAACATCCGGGGCTGTGCCTGCGAAGATCTGAAAGAAAAGGTTAGGAGCAACGCCTTCAATCTCGTGGTTGTCGGCCAGTTCAAGCGTGGGAAAACGAGCCTCATCAACGCGCTCTTGGGTGCGGAGATCCTGCCCGTAGCGGTCGTCCCGCTCACTTCCATCGTGACGATTATGACCTGGGGCGAAGCGCTCAGGATCAAGGTCTATTTCAACGACGGGAAAATCGCCGAGATCAAGCCGGAAAGTCTCGTGGAATACGTTACCGAAAAAGGCAATCCGAAAAATGCGAAAGATGTCCGCGAAGTGGTCCTCACGTACCCTTCGCCCTATCTTAAGGACGGCGTACGGCTCATCGACACGCCTGGCGTTGGCTCGATCTATCAGCACAATACGGACATTGCGTACCAGTATTTGCCAAAGTCGGATGCCGCGCTCTTTCTTCTCTCCGTGGACCAGCCCATGAGCAGGGCGGAGCTAGACTTCTTGATGGACGTGAAAGAACATGCAAACAAAATATTTTTTGTCCTGAACAAGGCCGATTACCTCCCGGAGAACGACCTTAAGGAGTCCATCGAATTCTCCAAGAATGGGCTAAAGGATGCCATGAATACTGAGGTAAAGCTTTTCCCTATCTCTGCGCGGCTCGCCCTTGAAGGAGCGGCTGCGAAGTCGAGCGAGTTGATGGAGAAAAGCATGCTTCCCCTCTTTTCCAAAGACCTGCACAGGTTTTTGATGGAGGAGAAGGGAAACGTTCTCATCCTCTCCGTGACGAACAACCTGCTCCGGAGTATTTCTCAGGCCAAGCTCGAACTGGAACTCGAACTGAAATCGCTCACCTCTCCGCTCGAAGAACTGAAAGAAAAAATACAGGCCTTTGAAAACAAGAAAGGCGAAATGGAGCAGGTGAAGCGGGACTTCAAAATCCTGCTGGAGGGTGAAGTCTCACGATTGGTCAAGGGCGGACTGGAGGATGATCTGCAGGGCTTCGTGAGGGACCTAATACCTCACGAGCAGGCGCATCTTACGGAGCACTTCGAACAGAATAAGGGCATTTCCCTGAAAGATCTTCGTAGCACGCTTGAGGAAGCGGTTATCAATCATGTTAAGCAGGCGTTTATCACGTGGCGCTCCATGGAGGACGAGCGGCTCGCAAAGGCATTTGAAACCATCTGCAAGCGGTTCGTCACAAAGATCAATGAGACAGTGGATGAGCTTCTGCGCTATTCTTCCGAGCTGTTCTCCGTGCCCTTTGATGCGGTCAAGGCGGAAGCCCTCTGGAGTGTCCAGTCGGGCTTCTACTACAAGTTCAAGGAGCAGCCTGTAGGTACGGCTATCATTGCTTCAACCTTAACCCTCGCCCTACCAAAATTCATCGGCGATAAAATTGTCCTTAAGAAAATGAAAGAATACCTCCAGAGGGCCGTGACCACGCAGGCCGCCAGGGCTGGGAACGATTTTGAAGAACGTCTAGACAAGAGCAAGCTGGATTTCAGCTGGGAGATGTTCCAGAAGATCGAAGCGACCATAGAGGGGATCACCAGTGCCATCGAAAAAGGCATGATGCAAAGGACGAAGGGCACACAGGAGGTTGAGGCTAGAAAGCGGATGATATCCGAGACAACTAAAAAGCTGGATGCAATTAAAAGCAGGCTTGTGCAGATCAAGGCGGCGACCGATGGCGCGAACAAAGGTGTGTTCTCCCCATAAGATGTATCGTATACATCGTGTAGAGTACAGGCTATGACTCTCACGATTAGGATGTGAGTCAAATCACAGATGCATCAATGATAAACGTGCATAATCAAGCCAGCCTGCAATAAGATCTTTACTATATATAGGTTCGGGTTCATAGTGGGGAGGGGTATTACGAAGAGGCTCAAAACATCCTCGTTATTCCTCGTTCTCGTAATAATGTTTGCCTGTACAAGTGGCGGCACACCATCAGGAGGAAGTGATACCCCACGGCCGACAACAGCAACCCCAACCTTCAGCCCATCGCCTAACAGTTATTCCAGCCCGTTGACCGTCGCAATTTCATCCACCACGAATGGAGCATCTATTTTCTATACGACCGATGGCACGTCTCCAAGTGCGGCTTCGATGTTATACACCGGCCCCATCACTGTCAGTGTAACCACAACCTTCAAGGCCATTGCGCAGGCTTCCGGCTACGCCGACAGCGCTGTAGCGACCGGTATCTTCACGATTACAGGCAGCGGAGCTATCGACGGATTGCACGTGGTGGGCAATCAGATTCAGAACTTTAACGGCCGGGAAATCCGCATTCATGGCGTGAACCGATCTGGCACCGAGTACGCATGCATCCAGGGCTGGGGCATCTTCGATGGTCCAAATGACGCCGCCTCGATCCAGGCAATCAATTCGTGGAAGGCAAACGCCGTGCGCGTTCCCCTCAACGAGGACTGTTGGTTGGGCATCAACGGTGTTTCATCGCAGTACGGAGGCGCCAACTACCAGCAGGCCATCGCCGACTACGTCAGCACCGTCAAACAGCAAGGTTTGATTCCCATCCTTGAACTTCACTGGTCAGCTCCGGGCAGCACGCAAGCTGTTTCCCAACAGCCCATGCCAGACAGAGACCATTCCCCCGCGTTCTGGACTCAAGTGGCGCAGATGTTTAAAAACAATAGTTCAGTCATTTTCGAGCTATTCAACGAACCCTTCCCCGACTCTAATCAGGACACGGTAGCAGCCTGGACCTGCTGGCGTGACGGAGGCATTTGCTCGGGTGCCACGTATACCGTGGCCGGCATGCAGGAACTGGTCACCGCAGTGCGTGGGACAGGTGCGGCCAACATCATCTTACTCGGCGGGGTGGAGTATTCAAATTCATTAACAGGCTGGCTCTCACACAAACCCAACGATCCGCTTGGTAACTTGGCGGCGGCTTGGCACGTTTACAATTTCAACATGTGCGCGGACGTAAACTGTTACAACAATAACACCGGACCGGTGCTGGCAGCGGTTCCTGTAGTGACCACCGAGATCGGTGAGGATGACTGCCAGGGTGTTTTCATCAGCACACTGATGGCATGGCTAGATAGTAGCGGTGGCAGCTATTTGGCCTGGGTCTGGGATACCTGGGGATCATCCTGCAGTTCAATCTCGCTGATCTCAGACTACAGCGGCACCCCAAACGGTGCTTACGGTCAGACCTACAAGGACCATCTCTCCACGCTCAGTCCATAGGTTCTTTCCGAATAGTAAGGCTGCAAAAGCGGAGAGGACCTCTGTGAATGATTGATATATGAGCTGCTTGCTGGAGCGAACGAGTTTACATTGTTTGCAATAGTGTAATTTACAGCTTGAATTCCTTAGCGATATCCCCGTAAAATACCCACATCGAAATCATTGGTTGGATTCCTCATCAGGCATATGTTCGAAAATAAGAATAACGATGAATGGGGCATGTGCTTGCTAAATCAGATAGCATTGGTTTCCGGATATTATCCAGATCGGCTCGATTACGGGGTTAGGCATTTGGAGATATTCAATGACAAGTAACATCAGCAAGTGTTTCAATAGGCAGCTCCCCCTGCGCTGGTATTCCACCAGCTATTGGTGAATTATGCATAGTCGGGATCACTGTCGCTCAATCAGACAGACCTTCTCAAGGACAAGGGGAAGTCAATAGAGCAGTGTGAAACTACCGACGATGCAAGACATGTATGCAGGTGTATCTGTTGTCCGAAAGAGTCTTTGCGCGAAGGAAAATATAAACCCGATATACCTTTGCTGTCTGCCAACGAGATTGTTTCCTTACAAGGAGGAAATGAATGAGCGTTGAGAAGAAAAACAGGAACGAAATCCTTTCCCAGATAGCTGCCGATCTTTTTATCAAATCGAGGGGAGGAGAAGAGTTGCCATCCAAAATCCATCGTCTCCGCGATGAAATAAACAAAGTAATTGAAAGTGAGGATACAGTATTCGGGAAATTTCGTAAACTCCTGGTATCATTTGAGGAAATCATTCCTGAGGACAAACAGCGTTATAATGCGGCTATCAAAGCATTGTCTACGACTTCGAAGCTAAACCGGCAAGAGATTATTAAGGCCGTCAACAATCAGCTTGAGGAGCTTAAAATACTCGAGAAGAGCTTAGTGCCTGCCCACCCCGGTTGGCGCGATGAGCTTAAGGTCATGGATGCCAAATCGCGGGAGATGAGAGACGAGATATTGAAACTGCGTGAAAAAATAGGGCGGCTTGAGAGCGAAGAAAAAGGGATTCTCAATGATATAGCGTCACGGGAAAAGGAAATGGAACTCGTCGAGAAGGCAGTGGGGGAACTCTTCACGGATATCGGGTCGGGGATAACCTCTATAAAAAAAAGAATAGAAGAATTTACTTCTGAAAGTGCGGTCTCTCAGCCAATCCCGGCCAGGGATTCTATTAAAAGTAATATTAGCAGCGAGGAAAAGGCAGGCGGTGAGCAGAAAAGCGAAATCCTTGAGTCTTCTGCTCCGCAGGATACGGAATTGCAGAAAAAATGCCCTATGTGCGGGGGGCGAATGAACTTCTACTCTAAGGAAGGAATGTGGATGTGTTATTCCTGCGCATACGAAGAATTAAAAAAGGATGAAGTTCAGGGTAAAAACGAAGAGAAAAATGAATATACGAACGCACCTAAACCCATTCCGGCTCCGGAGCCGATTTTCGATCCATCTCCGCCCGCTGACGTCTCTTTGGCATTCCTGTCTTCCAAGGAAAACAAATCAAAAAAGGGATCATCACTGTCCAACAACCAGCCATCTTCCAAAAAAAAGGATTGCCCGGCCTGCCGCAAGAAAATGAGTTGGCACCCGCAGGAAAAGGTCTGGCGGTGCCCCTTCTGCGAATACGAGAGAAGGATTTAAAAAAGCAAATTACAGGGTCTGGCTGTTCAGGTATCCTCAACTTCTTTGCTACGGGTGGGACGAACGGTTTCGTTCATGCTCCCGATGCTGTGCTTGATCCTACTGCGCTGATGCGCATAGAAATCGCACTTGCCGCAATGGGCGACCTGCTCGTCCAAGCTTGCAAACTCCATCTTGCCCTCGCCGCACTTGACACCAGTGACCATATAGCAGGCGGAACCGATTTCAGGATATGCAGGGCAGATCTCGAACACCTCTTTCCGGCAGTTTTTATACTCCCAGCAATTCACTTTTGTCCCCCTTTCGCAGAGCAGGCATGCTAAGAAAAGACATAAAACAAAACCTTATAGAGCAATATGCATGCCTGTAAGTAAGTTGCTGGTTATGGTAGATTCTCGACGGATTTTGGCATATTCTTTGACGAGGATGGACAATTTTGGGACGTCTCTTTTGACAAATTTTGTCATAACACCACTTTTTTGTTGTCACCTTTTAGATAATTTTTTGGCTCCGGAACCAGAAGCAGGAAAATAGAAAAAATACACTGGACGGTCCTGGTTGACGATCGGAATAGATGCTTCTTTAGCGGCAGAAATGAAGAGGAAACAATCGCGGGGTGGGGATTCACACTTTACAAGGGCGGGGATCGTACAGAGTGCGGGAATGTGAATGCGATTTCTGAGTGCGGCCTGGAGAATTGTTTCATCAGGAAGGATTTCAGTAACACTGCCATTCAGGGGGTTCTGTTCTGAAAGGATAAGGACATGGCAAGCCTCCTGGTCTATCAACATCCATAAAGCCCAGACGGACGGCTTTACGATCGTAAGGAGGCTCCCCGATTGATACCCATCTTATCCCGTCAGTTACCTTTAGTAATATAGGCGTATGCTAACCGAAATCTCTAAACATGTCCTATTTAAAATACTAAATCAACCAATAAATAAAATGCATCAAACTACGTATAGAAAATACACATGGTTAAGAATAAAATACGTACATCAAAAGTATGAAAATTATCAAAAAAACATAATTTGATTCGTATCATTTGATTGGGCCATTGACAGCCACGAGAATTCGCGCTAGTCTCGTATCAATGACTTAATCTGTCCTCTGGACGCGTGGTTAGATCCTGTGAAAATCACCCTGCAGTTTTTAAAATTTCAAAGGGACGGGCGGCGCACCTGTCGCAGCGGAAGTGGCCGGTCTGGGATTGAACAGCGGGGCAGTGCGGGCTTATGCCCGTAATGTGCCGATCAAGTTCGGACGGCAGGTGCCGAACGTCAGCGCTACATTGCCATCCGTACAAACCAGGGAGGTATAAAAATGCACGTGACACGGAGACAGTTTTTCAAGGTTTGTGCCGGCGGACTGGGGACGTCCAGTGTCGCGGCCCTTGGCTTTTCGCCCGGCAATGCGCTGGCGGAGGTGCGCGAGTTCAAGCTGGCCGCCAGCACCGAGACCCGTAATACCTGCCCCTACTGCTCGGTGAGTTGCGGCTTGATCATGCACAGCATGGGGGACAAGGCGAAGAACGCCGAGCTGTCCATCTTCCACATCGAGGGCGATCCCGACCATCCGGTGAACCGGGGCACCTTGTGCCCGAAGGGAGCGGGGCTGGTGGACTTTGTCCACAGCCCGAACCGGCTCAGGTATCCTGAATACCGCGCGGCGGGTTCCAATGAGTGGAAACGCATCACCTGGGATGAAGCCTTCAGCAGGGTCGCTCAGCTGATGAAGGGTGATCGGGACAAGAACTTCATAGCCAAGAACTCCGCTGGCGCCACCGTCAACCGCTGGACGACCACGAGTTTCCTCGCCGCCTCCGCTTCCAGCAACGAGAGCGGGTGGATTACGCACAAGGTCGTCCGCAGCACCGGTATCCTGGCCTTCGACAACCAGGCGCGCGTCTGACACGGTCCGACGGTCTCCAGTTTGGGGCCCACATTCGGACGCGGTGCGATGACCAACCACTGGGTTGACATCAAGAACGCGAATGTTATCGTTGTCATGGGCGGCAACGCCGCCGAAGCCCACCCCTGCGGCTTCAAATGGGTGACCGAAGCCAAGGCGCACAACAAGGCCACGTTCATCGTGGTGGACCCCCGCTTCACCCGTTCCGCATCGGTGGCGGACCTCTACGCTCCGCTTCGCACCGGCACGGACATCACCTTCCTGGGCGGGGTGATCAACTACCTGCTGTCCAACGACAAGATCCAGCATGAATACGTCAAGGCGTATACCAACGCCCCCCTGATTATCAAGGAAGGCTACAAGTTCGAGGACGGCCTGTTCTCGGGCTACGATGCGCCGAACCGCACGTATGACCGCAGCACCTGGGGCTACGAAATGGGGCCGGACGGGTACGCCAAAATCGACACGACCATGAAGCATCCGCGTTGCGTGCTCAACCTGATGAAGAAGCACTACTCCCGCTACACGCCGGAGATGGTGAGCGACATCTGCGGCACGCCCAAGGAGACGTTCCTCAAGATCTGCGAGATACTCGCGAGCACCAGCGTACCCAACCGCACCGCCACATTCATGTACGCCCTGGGCTGGACCCAGCATTCGGTGGGCTCCCAGATGATCCGTACCGCTGCGCTGGTGCAACTCCTCCTGGGCAACGTCGGCATGCCCGGCGGCGGCGTCAACGCCCTTCGGGGCCATTCCAACATCCAGGGGCTCACGGACCTGGGGCTCCTGTCCAATCTGCTGCCGGGCTACCTGACGCTTGCCAATGAAAAGGAAACCGACTACCGCGCCTACATCGACAAGCGCATGCCGAAGCCCCTCAGGCCCAACCAGTTCAACTACTGGTCGAACTATCCCAAGTTCCACGTGAGTCTCATGAAGTCCTGGTGGGGCGACATGGCGACCAAGGAGAACAACTGGCGCTTTGACTGGCTCCCGAAGCTCGACATGGAATACGACATCCTGCGCCAGTTCGAGCTGATGCACCAGGGCAAGATGAACGGCTACTTCTGCCAGGGGTTCAACCCTCTGGGCTCGATCCCCAACAAGGCGAAGCTGATCGATGGCCTGTCCAAGCTGAAATATCTTGTCGTGATCGATCCCTTGGCCACGGAGACCTCGTGCTTCTGGGAGAACCACGGCGAATTCAACAATGTTGATCCCTCCAAGATACAGACCGAGGTCATCCGCATGCCCTCGACCTGTTTCGCCGAGGAGGACGGCTCTCTCACCAACTCCGGCCGTTGGCTGCAGTGGCACTACAAGGGTGCAACCCCGCCCGGTGAAGCCAGGCCCGACGCCGAGATCATGGCCGGCATCTTCCTCAAGCTGCGGGAGCTATATCAGAAGGAAGGCGGGGCCTTCCCCGACCCGATCCTGAACATGAGTTGGAACTACAAAATACCGCACGCCCCGGCCCCGGAGGAACTGGCAAAGGAATACAACGGCAAGGCCCTTGCAGACCTGCATGACCCCAAGGACAAGACCAGGGTCGTCGTGAAAAAAGGCGATCAGCTCGACGGCTACGGCCAGCTCAAGGACGACGGCACCACCGCCTGCGGCTGCTGGCTGTTTTCGGGATCTTTCACCGAGAAAGGCAACATGATGGCGCGGCGGGACAACTCCGATCCCTCCGGTCTCGGAAACACCCCGGGCTGGGCGTACTCCTGGCCGGCAAACCGTCGGATCATGTATAACCGTGCTTCCTGCGACCCCGCGGGCAAGCCCTGGGACCCGAACCGGAGGCTCATCTGGTGGGACGGCAGCAAGTGGACCGGCGTGGACGTGCCGGACTTCAAGCCAGACTCTCCTCCCAGTGAAGGCATGAACCCCTTCATCATGCAACCGGAAGGGGTCGGGCGGCTGTTCGCCCTGGACAAGATGGCGGAAGGACCATTCCCCGAGCACTACGAGCCGTTCGAGACACCGATCGATACCAACCCGCTGCATCCCAAGGTGATCAGCAACCCTGCGGCGCGGGTGTTCAAGGGCGACCTGGAGGCCTTCGGAAAGTCCAAGGATTATCCCTACGCCGGCACCACGTACCGCGTCACGGAACATTTTCACTTCTGGACGAAACACACCCGGCTCGCGGCCATCATGCAGCCGGAGCAGTTCGTGGAGATCGGCGAGGAACTGGCAAAAGAGAAAGGTATCAAGGCCGGCGACAGGGTGAAGGTATGGTCCAACAGGGGCTTCATCAAAGCGAAGGCGATCGTGACCAAGCGCCTTAGGCCCCTCCAGGTCAACGGCAAGACGGTCCACCACGTGGGCATCCCGATCCACTGGGGTTTTAAAGGGATCGCCAAGAGCGGATTCCTGGCCAATACCCTGACACCGTTCGTGGGCGATGCAAATTCCCAGACGCCGGAGTTCAAGTCGTTCCTCGTCAACATCGAGAAGGCATAGGAGGTAGACCATGGCACTCCAATCACTTGATATCATCCGTCGTTCCGCAACCAGCACGCACCCCCCGGACCAGCGCAAGACCCAGGAAGTGGTGAAGCTGATCGACGTATCGAAATGCATTGGTTGTAAGGCCTGCCAGGTGGCATGCATGGAGTGGAACGACACCCGCGACGCTGTCGGCACCAACCACGGCGTTCTCGACAATCCCCCGGACCTGACTGAGAACTCCTGGACGGTGATGCGTTACAGCGAAGTGGAAACCGACCGTGGTCTGGAATGGCTTATCCGCAAGGACGGCTGCCTGCACTGCGGCGATCCCGGCTGCCTCAAGGCCTGCCCTGCACCGGGAGCCATCGTGCAGTACAGCAACGGCATCGTGGATTTTCACGAGGAAAACTGCATAGGCTGCGACTACTGCCTCACCGGCTGTCCGTTCAACATCCCGCGCCTGTCGAAGAAGGACAGCAAGGTCTACAAGTGTACCCTCTGCTCCGACCGGGTGGCAGTGGGTCTGGAGCCGGCCTGCGTCAAGACCTGTCCCACCGGCGCGATCGTGTTCGGCACCACGGAGGACATGCTCCGCCACGCGGAGGAACGGATTGTTGATCTGAAAAGCCGCGGCTATGATAAAGCGGGAATCTACAATCCCCAGGGGGTTGGCGGCACCCACGTGATGTATGTGCTTCAGCATGCCGACAGGCCCGAGATGTACCACGGTCTCCCTAAGGACCCCTCTATCAGCGCGATGGTCTCTCTGTGGAAAGACGGCGCCAAGCCGCTGGCCTCGCTGCTGTTTGGCGTGGGCATCCTGGGCGCCGCTCTTCATTACGTAACCAAGGGCCCCAGCGAAGTCTCGGAAGAGAACGAGAAGGAGTTCAAAGATGAAAAATGACCCGAATAAACTGCTCCGCTATACGCCGTCCGAGCGGACCAACCACTGGCTAACGGCGATACTCTTTTTCCTGGCAGGGCTGTCCGGGCTCAGTTTCTTTCAGCCCCTCTACTACCCGCTGACCCTGCTGTTCGCGGGCGGCGTTTGGACCCGCATCCTTCATCCCTTCTTCGGGGTGGCGATGATCATTTCTTTTGCCGTCATGTATGCCAATTTCCGGCAGTTGAACGCCATGATGCCCTCTGACTGGCAATGGCTAAGCCATATCCGTGAACTGGTTAACAGCGATGACCGGAAGATGCCTGAAGCAGGCAAGTTCAACGGTGGCCAGAAGCTCCTGTTCTGGCTGATGACGGTCTGTATGGCTCTTCTCATCCTGTCGGGCATCGTTATCTGGCGCGCCTATTTTTCATTCCTCTTCCCGGTAGGGTTGATCCGCTTCGCGTTCGTGATTCACGCCGCGTCGGCCGCCGTCATGGTCGGCCTGATCATCTTCCATATCTATGCCGCCATCTGGACCAGTGAGAGCCTGAGCGCCATGGTGTACGGCCGGGTCAGGCGCGCATGGGCGAAACAGCACCATCCCGCGTGGTTCCGGGAGATGACCGGAGGAGGCAAATGAACACAGAGGCCCGCATCCTTGCGCCTGGTCAGGTGGAAGCTCCGGCCGGCGAGATCCGCTTTCTCTTCCTCCCTGGCCGCGATTTGTTTGCACGACGCGCAAAACGCCTTCGGTTCCTGTCCAAAGGGCATCCCTTGGGCGATTATCTGGCCTTCCTGTCGATCCTCGCTGATGCGCAGCAGGAGGCGTTGATTCAATTCCTTCCCCTGTCATTGCCTGGCTGCGCTGAACAGGCGCGATGCCTCGAGCAGGGCATGCCACTCCTCGATGCCAGGTTCCGGCAGCGGGACCCGGAATGGCGCAGGGGGCTCGCCATGATTCTTCAGCAGATGAGCAAGGCCGATCTTCCTTCGGCTGCGCGCCATGCCGCATCAACCCTGATGCAGGCGAGTGAAACCGAATTGGAGGAGAGGGCGGACAGGATATTGGCGGCAGACCTGGCCGCTGTTTCTCCCCAGGATCTGCCTTTTATTGCCGCGGCCCTGCAGGTTTACTGGGTGCAGATGGCGTCGTCGTTGAAAGAAGATGCATTCGGCAGACTGGAGCAGGGCGGGTTGTGCCCTGTTTGCGGTTCGTATCCCGGCGCCGGCATCGTGCATAGAGGCGGTGCCGAGCAGGGACTCCGTTATCTGTCCTGCTCCCTCTGCGCCTCGGAGTGGCATATGGTGCGGATCAAGTGCAGTTCCTGCGAATCCACCCGCGGGATCGACTATCACATCGTGGAAGGTTCGAACGGTGCAATCAAGGCGGAAAGCTGCGGCGACTGCAATTTCTACCTGAAACTGCTGTACCTGGGAAAAGACTCGCAGATGGAAGCGATGGCAGATGACTTGGCCACCCTTGCACTGGACATGCTGATGGACAAAGAGGGCAAGGCGCGTGGAGGTCCAAACCTGTTTTTCCACCCGGGGCGGTCACTCTGACAGCGGCATCACGTGAACTTGCTCCACATTGCACAGAAGATTACGAGGCGTCTTGGCTGCCATATGCCTGATGCGGCAAAGAGCATGGACGAACCTTCCTTCCAAAGTCTCACTTTGATGTGAATCCCGGAACGAGAAGGACAAGAGGCGGTCAGACCTTTTGATTTCCCTGCATGAAAGGCCGAAGGCGGGATGAACCTCTCGGGCATCGTTGTCAATCCTCAACATGCCGAATGTATTTTATGCGAATCTCACATAATCATACTGTGAAGAGCAAACGGATGGATGCGTTTCACCTGACAACAAAAGTTCGGGATGTGGTCGCAGGCGTGTCGAAGGAGTAAATTATGGCCCTATCGAATTTTGAAGTTCTTCTCCATGAATCGGTAAAGCTGCATGGGCATCTCTGCCCGGGGCAAGTCATCGGGGTGCGCATGTCCATGCTTGGACTGCGGGAGATCGGCATTCTTGACCCAAAAGGGACGCACAAAAAGAACCTCATCGTCTTCGTTGAGATGGACAGGTGCGCGACCGATGCGGTCCAGTCGGTCACCGGTTGCAGTCTTGGCCACAGGACGATGAAATTCATGGACTACGGTAAGATGGCAGCGACATACGTGAATCTCAAAACAGGCAAGGCAATCAGGATTGTTGCCAGGGAGGAATCACGGGACAAAGCGAAGGAATACTTCCCTGACATTGAGAACAAATGCGCGGGACAACTTGAGGCTTACAAGGTCATGGCCGACGCAGAGCTTTTCGACGTGATGGAGGTTGCTGTCAAAGTGCGTCCCGAGGACATGCCGGGCAGGCCCATGCGAAGAGTGCAGTGTGACTCCTGCGGCGAGCATGTTCAGGACATGAGGGAAGTCTATCAAGAGGGAAAGGTCCTGTGTGCACCCTGTGCGCAGGGCGGCTATTATGCAGTGAAAGATTCCTTTTTGGCGGTGCGTTATGCAGAAAAGTCATAACGGGCTCGACATCAGATCGAAAATATGGATCGAAGTATGCGGCGAACCCGTGTTTGGACGGGGCAGACGTATTCTCCTGGAGGCCATAGACTCCTACGGTTCCATCAACCGTGCTGCGCATGAAGTCGACATATCCTTCCGTAAGGCATGGTGCCACATCAAGGCCATGGAGGAGCGGTTGGGCGTGAAACTGGTAGAACGGCAAACAGGCGGCAGGAACGGCGGTGGCGCTACTTTGACAGATGATGCACGGAAGTTCCTAAAGAAATACGCGGCGCTTGAAAAAGGCATACAAAAGATTGTTGATAAGAGATTCGGGTCAATATTCAAGGGAGGCTCCCCTGTGTGACGGTACGCATGAAACCCATGGTTCAACAATGAAAGCTATTCCGGCGACACGGGCAGTCGGCACTGTCCTCGCGCACGATATAACCGAGAGAAGGCCGGACGAATTCAAAGGCCGCGCCTTCAAGAAAAGCCGCCTTATTTGAGAAGAAGATGTCTGCCATCTCCAGCGACTCGGCAAGGAGCATCTCTCCTAGCCGCCCCTTACCACACCGCTTGGCATGCAGGTCCGTGTGTTGTGTGCCACTTATCAACCAGATATTCTGCATAGAAATTTTGTCAACACGCCTGCAAGCTTATAGGTGTATCAAGCTCTTCATGTTTATAGAGTAGATAAAGAATTGTCCCTGTAATCTGCAAACATCGGGCACTAGCATAGATCAACCGCATGATCCGAGCTTTTAAGCATAATGTAGAGTTTATACTGTTCGCAGCTTCAATCAGATTTTCCGAATACCCCAATCTTCTAACGCTTTCCGACAGGTACAGGGTTGTTGCTCCGCAGATCCGAGGATCATATCAAGTCGTTCCGCTTATTCTGGATGCACCTCCTTCAATAAATGCTTGTAAACATTGAGTTAGTTGAAGACATTCGAATGTCCGATCTGTCTTCAAACGCTTATATATTGTAGCCAAAACATATAATACTATTGTATTTCAAATCACAAACAACTTTAGGATTTCCGTATATCATTTAATTCAAATGCCGCTTTTCGATTTGAAATATATTCTGCCAATGGGGCAACGCCGAGGGAGCGTTTAGATTAGAAAAAGAATAACAACGGGTTCCTCCAAACATATCTCCAAGGCCATTCACACCGGAGTCTGGACAGACGAGTGAGCTGAATGATCACATTGATCGACAAGCCATCGAGAAACCATGACACGAAGCGCCGCCGGAAGGGTGGAACCAACGAGTGTCCGCCCGCCGCGGGAAACGCCGTACCTTCTCAAATATTGATCGTTGACGACGATACCGCTCTGCTCCAGCGCTATGTCGAGAGCTTTTCCGACACCTATCGAGTCGTCACGGTCCAGACCGGCAGGGTTGCGATCGAACGGGTGAAACGGCGCAGCGACATCGATCTCGTAGTCGTTGAATATCGGCTGTCCGACATGTCCGGCATCGACGTCATGAAAGAGATCAAGGACATTGAGCCCTCCGTTCTCGTTCTCATCGCCACGGCATACGGCGACGAGGAGGTGGCGGTCGAGGCATTTAGGAGCGGTGCCCGCGATTACCTCAAGAAGCCCTTCAGCATGTCCGAGCTTTCCACGAAGATCGACTTCTATCTCGCCCTCAGGCACGCGGATAAACAGCGCAGAAAGAACATCCTTCCCGGGTCCGATGAGCCGGCGCAGCCGGGAATGCCACATTCCGCCGTCACCCTCAGCCAGTACAATAAGATCCAGCAGGCCGTTCGTTTTATCAACGATAATTATCGAACCGATATCTGCCTCGACACCGTCGCCTGGGAGGCCAGAATGTCCCCCGCCCACTTTTCCAGAATATTTAAGAAGGTGATGGGCTTGTCCTATCAGGACTATCTCAACAGCCGCAGAATCACGAAGGCCAAGAATCTCCTCCGCACCAGCCCTTTGAATGTAGCCGAAATCGCCGTCTCCCTCGGTTTTGCCGATCCAACCGGCTTCGGTAGAATTTTCAAAAAGCTCACCAGCTATACGCCTTCCGCTTTCAGGAGCCTGCCCCAGAAGTGATTTTCGACAAAAAAAGCATAAAAAGCTGAGGGAATGTCATAAAAAGCCGAGACGGGAGCGACTGATATCTGCTAAGGTTATCCCGCACCTGCAGCAGCAGTCCTGCCTGCGGATCACAGCCCATGAGAAAGGAGGAAAAGCTCCAGATGTGTTCGAACCGAAAGGCCCGGCTGCCCGATATGTCCGGCATCGCTGTCATGGAAGAGATCAAGGGCGTTGAGCCCTCCGTTCTCGTTATCATCGTCACGGCATACGGCGACGAGGAGGTGTCGGTCGAGGCAGTCAGGAACGGCGTCCGCGATTACCTTAAGAATCCATCCAGCCTGTCCGAACCATCACGCAGAAAGAACATCCTTCCCGGCTCCGATACGCCGGAGCTGCCGGGGACGCAGCCTTCCGCCGTCACCCTCAGCCAGTACCATAAGATCCAGAAGGCCGTTCGTTTTATCAACGAAAACTACCGAACCGATATCCGCCTCGCCGCCGCCGCACGGGAGGCCGGAATGTCCCTCGCCCACTTTTCGAGAATATTTAAGAAGGTCATGGGCTTGCCTTATCAGGACTATCTTAACGGCCGCAGAATCATGAAGGCCAAGGACCTTCTCCGCACCAGCGCCCAGAGCGTGACCGAAATCGCCTCCTCCCTCGGTTTTGCCGACCCAACCGGCTTCGGCAGAATTTTCAAAAAGCTCACCGGCCATACGCCTTCCGCTTTCAGAAGCCTGCCCCAGAAGTAATTTTTCGACAAAAAAAGCATAAAAAGCCGAGAGCATGTCATATAAAGCCGAGACAGGAGCGGTTGACATCTGTTAAGGTTATCCCGCAACCGCAGCAATAGCCACATGTTGTCTGCGGATCACAGCCCATGAGAAAGGAGGAAAAGCTCCGCATGTGTTCGAACCGGAAGTCCTGGAAGTCGGGAAGTTTTCTTATGGCCCTGATGGCATGCGGATGCAGGCTCGTCTTCCCGCTTCTTCTCCTTGTCGCCCTCCTCATGGCCATGACCCACTCCGCGCAGGCGGCAGAGGTTATGTGCTCCCAGTTCGGCGGGATCGTTGACGGCAGCAACCCCGCCACCTACGCAGCCATGCAAAATGCCTCCACGTTCGGCATTGACATGAACTGCACGATCGAAAACTTCCCGCTGTCCGCGGGCGGCTTCCCGGTCACCAACATCAACTTCCATTTCCCGAAGCAGCAATCATACTACATCGACTTCCTGAACGTGTACTACGACGGGCATATGGCGTGCGCCGACCCGACCCACTCGACCTTCTGGATATACTGGGCACCCGACAGTGTTAACAAAATGCGCTCCACCTGCCAGCCCTCCACGGTGCCTGCGGAGGCGGTACAGAAGAAGAACCCCCCGTCCCAGACTACCGCAACCATCGGCGTACCCTTTACCTATACCATCACGGCACCGCTCCTCGGCAACCTGGACTCATCGGGGTCCTACCATTACACACAGGCCGCCGACGACGTAACGGTAACGAATGCGGTCGTTACCGACGACCTCACGGCGACTGGCGCGTCCCTGACGTATGTTACGAACACGGCCTACCTGGTAAATACTGCTTCCGGCGCACGAACGCCGATAAACGCAGGCGCACCGCTTAAGCTCGGCGCGAGCAGTACCTGGCTTTCCAGCCACCCCGGTGTCCTTTCTGATTCCACCAAGCACCTGGTATTCTCCTATGAATATAATCCTGCCCTGGCATCCATCCCGGCCGGGGACAACATCGAGATAGACCTGACAGTCGTCCTCGACAACAGCCCGGCGAACAAGGCGCAGATGCAGTTTTCGAACACCGCCAATATGTGGTTTGACAAAACGACCACTGGAACGGCCATAGCCAATCATCTGGAGAACGAACGGCAAAACGCCAAGGAGGATTTAGATCGTCTGGAGAACGGCCGGCAAAGCGCCAAGGCGGAATACGATCGTCTGGAGAACGACTGCAAACGCGCCAAGGAGAATTATGATCACCAGGAGAACGACCGGCAAATCGCCAAGGACGAGTACGACCGTCTGGAGAACGACTGCAAACGCGCTAAGGAGAAGTATGACCATTTGGAGAATGACTGCCAGCGCTCCAAGGAGAACTATGACCGTCTGGTGATCTACTGCCAGAGTGCCAAGGAGGAGTCCAACCTCCAGGCCTTGCCCGGCACGACGCCGCCCATGACGATCGTCGAGCCCAATCTCGTTGTCACGAAGAAGAGCTTGGTTTCGAACATCTCCGCCGGATCCAAGACACTCTATACCGTAGACGTCCAGAACACAGGTGCATCGGGCGCATGGAACACGACGATCACCGACAACATCCCCGCCGGCATGTGCACCTATGATGTCAGGCCCACCATAACTGTGGCAATTTATGCCGCTGACGGCGTCACCCCGGTCTCGGGACCGCTCGCTTCCGGCACCGATTTTTCGGTCACCTGGAACGGCGGCACCTCATCTCCCTGCCAGATGAGCCTTGCCATGTTGACGCCAAAGGCCATGATCGGGCCTACCCAGCATCTCATCATAACCTACCAGGCAATGCTCGACAGCGGCATATCGTCCGGCACGTTCACCAACGTCGCAGGTGCCACCGTCTGGTTCAGCGCCGACAGCTCCCACAACGGCCGGCGTGAATACGACAGGACGCTCACCAACGGAACGCCGGGTGTCCTCGATTTCCAGGACGCCTGTACCGTCACGGCAACCTCTTCCAACTATTATCTCCTGAAATCGGTCGAAGACGTCACGACCGGCGCATACCCGGCAACCTCGGCCTTCCCCGGCGACACGCTCAGGTATACGCTCCAGGTCCAGAATTTCACCGCAGCCACGATGGACAACGTCAAGATAACCGACGACCTTGGCGCCCTGAATGGCGCTAACTTTTTCGCCGCAGGCTCGCTCTCCCTTGCCGGCACCAACCTCCCCGCGGGAACCTACAGCCTCTGCCCCACCTGCGGCACGAACGGGTCAGGCACCGTCACGATAAGCGGCCTGACGATCGGCCCCAACACGCAGTACCAGATCCAGTATGACATTACCCTCACGGGAAGCCTTGCGAACGGCACCATTGTCAAGAACCAGGCAAGCCTGACCGGCACCGATTCGGCAGCCAAAAAATGTTCCGGCGTGAGCACCGACCCGAATGTGAACGGGCCGTCACCCCTGGGCCAAGCAAGCGACATCACCTCCGTCACCATCAAGGTGCCGGGCGGCCTGTCGAAGTCGTCGCCAGTCCCCGGAACGGCGACGATCGGCCAGCAGTTCAGCTACACAATCACGGTGCCTGCAGCCCCTGCGAGCACCGCCCTGACCGATGTGCGCATCATGGACAGCCTGCCATCTAACGTGAGCTTCGTCGGCGTTTCCACCGTATCCGGAGGCGCCTGGAATATTATCAATACCGGCACCGCGACCAACCTCATCCTTCAGGACTCGGGGGCGGGCATTGACATCCCCGCCGGCGGCCAGGCCGTCATCAAGGTGACCGTGGCCCTTACGAACACGTCAGCGAACGTCGCCGGCGTATCCTTCACGAACAGCGCATCGTATACCTATACCAAGAAAAAAGGATGCGGCCAAACGACGACCACCGCCGGCGGTTCGGGAACCAGCACGCCCGTGACGGTTGTGGAGCCGCACCTCGCCGTCACGAAAACCGTGAGCTATGTTTCGCCCTCCGGCAAACCGGCCACAAGCCCGGCAGCAGTAGGAGACGTCCTCCAATATACCGTCACCATGACCAATATCGGTACTTCAACCGCCTATAACACTGACGTCATCGACACGCTGCCTCCGAGCGTAGCGCTTGTCGCCGGCTCCGCCACGGCACAGATAAACGGTTCCCCGGTCGTTGGTTTTATTCCGAATCCGGCCATCCTTGTCGGCGGCGTTCTGGATTGGGGCTCCCAGAACGGAGACAGTAGTCTTGTCATACCTGTAAACGGGAATCTTGTTGTGACGTTCCAGGCGAAGGTTCTGTCGGTCGACGGAACGACGATCGGCAACACCGCCTATACGGCATGGACATCGCTCGGAGGCAGTGGTTCCGGCATGCGCACCGGCGCTGGCTGCCCGAACATCACCCAGCCCAACAACTATTGTTCCGGTCCGGCCACGGCGAATGTCTCATCGCAGGATCCCACGGCCCTTAATAAATCCGTGGTCTCCGACACCTGGAACAGCGGCCTCAGCACCGCCACTGACGCTACGCTTCGTATCGGCGATACCGTCGTGTATAGCCTTACATTAACCCTTCGTCCCGGGACGACACAGAACGTTGTATTAACCGACACGCTTCCCGCCGGACTTTCCTATGATGGCCCGGTGTCCATCGCCCCGGCGTCGGGCGGAAATTTCACCTACACCGTTTCCTCCCAGCCATCGCCCGGCGCAACCGGGACATTGACCTGGAATCTCGGGAACGTGTCGAGTCTTCCTGGCGGCGGTGGCGCCACCAATACCCTGACCATCCAGTACCGGGCAAAAGTCATGAAGAACACGCTTTCGCAGACGCCTGTGAAACAGAATTTGACCAACAACGCGCAAGTGAGTTACGCGATTAACGGAATCGCCGCGTCTCCTAAAACTGCAAGCGCCTCCATCAACATATGGCAGCCGATGCTTGGCGTTTCCAAGACTGCCGCACCGGCAGCCGGAGGCACCTCCGTAAGCGCCGGAGAGCTCATCACCTATACCGTGAATATCTCGAACACCGGAGCGTCTCCGGCCTATGATCCCGTCCTTTCCGACACGCTGCCCGTGGGGCTGCGCCAGAACGGCGTTACGACCACCGGCGTCTCACTCATAAACACCGCCACGAACGGCGTCGTAGCGGCACTACCCGTTCCAGCGTCGCCGTCCTTCTCGTATAACTCCGCAACCGGCGTCGCCACCTGGAATTTCGACACGGGCGTTGCCGATGCCTACAGCGTCCCACCCGGCGACACCCTCCAGGTGGTCTACCAGGTCAAGGTAGACGGCGCCGTAAGCTCCGGAATCACCCTGGTCAATAATGCCCTCGTCCAGCATTACTACTCGTTCGACAGCGTCGACGTGCCGGCATTTAGCGTTGTCACCGACAGGCAGGTGTACGGGCCGACCAGCGCCGCGACCGTCCAGCTTGGCACCGCTTCTGCGTCTTCTGTTCCCGCGCTTTCGAAGCAGGCCCTGGTCTCGACCGCCGCACTCGGCCAGCCCATCATCTACCGTATCACCATCCCCGCCACGCCGGGGTCTACGGCAATCTATAATGTTCAGGTCACTGATGATATCAGCCTTGCTACGACCGGCGTGTCTCTTACCTATGTGGGCGCGTCCGCCCGCCTTGCCTCGGGAGCCAAGTCCTGGGCAACCCTTACGAATTCCGGGACCTCCATGAACCTGGTCCTTTCTGACACCACAAGCGGCGGACTCTCTGTTCCCGCCGGCGACCAGCTTATCGTGGACGTTACCGTGGTTCTTACCAACGACACGACCGACAACACCATCGGCAAGCAGTTCTCGAACACGGCCAGTTTCACTTACAACAAGGTAAGCGGCGACAACACGACTGCCGCTCCCGGCGCGCCCGGAACGAGTTCTCCCGTCACCATTGTGGGACCGAATCTGACCCTGACGAAATCCGGCCCAGGCACCATGAGCGTTGGCACGCCGGGCACCTTCACCCTGAATGTGCAGAATGCCGGCTCCGGCTCCGCGTGGAATACGACCATAACGGATGTCCTCCCGAACGTGACCTCACCGGCCAAGGGCGGCATGTGCGGCCAGGCCCCGGTAAACATCACGGCGCGCATCTACCAGCCGGACGGCGTCACACCTGTTACATCCGCTTTGGCAAGCGGCACGGATTATACCTCCACCTTCACGGGCCTCGCTGGAACTCCTGCCTGCACCATGACGATTGCCATGAAATCGACGGCAGCCACGGCCATTGCCCCTACAAACCGGCTGATCATCACGTATCAGGCTTCCTTAGACCAGGGCAGTGCAGGGGGTCTCGCCCTCACCAACATTGCGGGTGCCACAGGATACCAGAGCGCCGATCCTTCGGCCACCGGAGCATCCGGGAACGTACACACCACCACGAACATCTTGACGAACGGTACGCCGGGGATCCTTGATTTTCAGGATGCCTTCACGGTTACCACCATATCAACCACCGCCTCGACACCGGTCTTCCGCGTACAAAAGACTGTCCGGGATATGACATCAGGCACCCAGACCGTCTCTGCGGGGGACACCTTGAAGTACACCATCACGGTGAACAACATCGGCACGGAAAACGCCGTGGGCGTGACTCTCCGTGATTTGGTCCCGGCAAACACTTCCTATGTGCCAAACTCCACAACCTTAAACGGAGCGGCGGTGGCGGACATCAGCTCCGGCGTTTCCGCCCTCCAGAACGGCATGCCGATCGATACCCCGTCAAGCCCGACACCGGGCACCGTGCCCGCGGACGCTACAGCCTCCGCCGCCAATACGGCAACCGTAACGTTCGAGGTTACGATCAGCACCAGCGTGGTGAACGGCACCATCATTTCCAACCAGGGCTTTGTGGACGGCTCCGGAGTGGGGAGCGGTCCGGTCCCCGAACAGCCTTCCGGCAACCCGAACAGCCCCGTGCCGAACAGTCCAACCTCGGTCGTCGTGGGAAATCTGCCGCTTCTCTCTGCGCAAAAAACCGTAAAGCTCTCCGTGGACAATAACGGGAACGGCCTCGTGGACCCGGGTGACATTATCCGTTACATCATCACCCTGACCAACTCTGCCGCAGCACCTGCCTCGGGCGTTGTTCTTACCGACGCCGTCCCGGCCAACACGGCCTACGTGCCGGGCAGCACCACGTTAAACGGCAGCGCCGTGGCCGATGCTAGCACCGGCGTTTCCCCCCTTGCAACCGGCATGTCCGTCGTTTCCACGAGCCCTACGCAGACTTCTCAGCCGCCCGGCGGCACCGTGGCCGCGAATGGCACCGGGACCATTACCTTCGATGTCAAGGTAGGCGCCGGCGCGGCCCCCGGAACCATCATCTGTAACCAGGGCACCGTAACGGCAAGCAGTCTTATGCCCCTTTTGACCGACTCCGACGGCAATCCCACCAACGGCTACCAGCCGACCTGCATCACGGTCGGCAACGCCCAGGAGCTTTCCCTTACCAAGTCGTATGCCGTGGTGGGAGGAGGTGCGCCGCTTCCCGGTAGCACCATCGAGTACACGGTCACCGCCACCAATATCGGCACGGTCCCGGCCACAAGCGTGGTGATCACGGATGATCTAACCCCGATCCTCACCCAGTCCTCCTATGTCATAGGTTCTGCGGCAATGAACGGTTCGGGGAATGGGGTAAGCTTTATAACACCGGTCATCACGGCAAACTACGGAGCGGCCTACGGCGCGCTTGCGCCCGGAGCATCGGTTGTCCTTCGCTTCCGCGTCAAGTTAAACAGCACAGCGGCTTCCGGCACTGCCATCACCAACACCGCCCAGGCGGCCTGGAACACGCCGCAGCAAACGACGACGTCAAGCGTCACCATTAACTTCGGTTTTCAGCAGGGGAGCTTCTCCGGCCGGGTATGGCAGGACGTAAACTTCAACAAAACGTACGACACCGGGGAAACCGCGTTCTCCGGATGGGCGGCGGACGTTTACCTGAACGGCCAGGTCATAGGAACCGCATACACCGCGTCCGATGGCACGTACCAGCTAAGCGGCCTCGCTCCCAATGCCGGTACTTCAAACACGTACGAGATACACTTCCGCGCCCCCGGCGCCGGAGCCAATACGGCCATGCTGGGATGGGCCGATTCGCCGTTCACCAACGGCATGCAGCGAATCTCGAACATCGTCCTGGCTTCGGGAGCAGCGCTTTCGAACTTGAACCTGCCGCTGACTCCCAACGGCGTCGTCTACGATTCCGTCGCCCGGACTCCCATAGCGGGCGCCACGCTTACCATGCTCCAGGCATCCACCAAGTCACCTATCTCCTCCGGCTGCTTTAACGATCCCGCGGCGCAGGGTCAGGTAACGCTTCCCGGAGGATATTACAAGTTCGACCTGAATTTCAGCGACCCGTCGACCTGCCCGTCAGGCGGCGACTTCCTGATCCAGGTCACGCCGCCCGCCTCAGGTTACATTGCCGGCCTGTCAAAACTGATACCGCCGACGACGGACGCCGTCACGCCGACCTTCTCCGTCCCGACCTGTCCCGGCAGCCCGGCAGACGCTGTGCCTTCAATCCCTGGTTACTGCATGGCGCAGGCTTCCGTCCTGCCGCCGGCTGCCTCGGTGCCTGCCGGAACCGCCACGGCTTATTACCTGCATCTTACGCTGGACAGCGCACGGCCCGGCGACAGCCAGATTTACAACAATCACATCGCCGTCGATGCCGTGCAGAATAACGCGATCGCCATCACGAAGACCTCAAGCGTGGTCAACGTAACGCTCGGCCAGATGGTCCCGTACACGATTACCCTGACCAACACTCTGGGAGCCAATCTTACGAACCTCGAAGTCGTTGATACCCCGCCTCTGGGATTCAAGTACGTCGCCGGCTCCGGCGTGGTGGACGGCCAGAAGGTCGAACCGACGATGAGCGGGACAGAGCTTATCTGGAATATCTCGACACTTGCCGCAAATTCCCAGCACACCATCAATCTAGTCCTGGTCGTGGGGGCCGGGGTCTCGAACGGCGACTACGTGAACCACGCCCAGGTTTTAAACAGCGTAACCGGGGCTGTCCAGGCCGCATACAACGCCACGGGCGCTCTACCGGCCAGAAGCACGGGCACTGTCCCTGCCATGAGCAAGTCAGCGGCGCCCGCTCCTGTCATGGCCGCCGGCAGCGCCGCCTCGGGCGTGGCGGTTGCCACGGTCCATGTTCTGCCCGACCCCACGATGGACTGCACCGATATCATCGGCAAGGTGTTCGACGACACCAACGCGAACGGCTATCCGGACCCGGGAGAGCCGGGTCTTGCCGGAGTGAAGATTGTATCGGCGAACGGCCTCATCATGACGACGGACAAGCACGGCCTTTTCCACATCACCTGCGCCGCGGTCCCCGACCCCGACAGGGGCAGCAATTTCCTGTTAAAGCTCGACGACCGGACGCTGCCCTCAGGCTACCGGGTTACCACGGACAATCCGCTTGTCCTCCGGTTGACTGCCGGCAAGGCGATGAAATTCAACTTCGGCGCGACCTTGCACCGCGTCGTGCGCCTGGATATCGCTGACGGAGTTTTCGAGCCCCATACATCCGCGATGAGAGAGCAGTGGAAGCCGAGGATGGACACGCTTATTGGTGAACTTAAGAAATCCCCATCCATCCTTCGCATTTCTTACCTCGCGGACGTTGAGGACCGGTCAGAGGTTTCGGCACGAATCGACGCGGTCAAAAAGATGGTGTCGTCCTTGTGGGGACAGGGGCCCTACAGGCTCACGGTCGAGACGGAAATCTACTGGCGGCGCGGCGGGCCTCCCGACAAACATTCATTTGATATATCTCCCGACGTCGTAAATACGGGATCGTACACAGCCGCAATCCCGGCAGAGACTTCTTCTTCCGGAAACGGCGTTTCGGACGCGCCCTCCCTCGGTCAGGCTGTCGAGAGACATGCGGCTCCCGATATCCCGCGGACCGTGTGGGAAGAGGACCGGGACTCGGTCGTTTCGGCAGGGACTTTTTCTGAAAACGGCGTTTTTGGCGTGCCTTTCCTTGAACAACCTGTCAAGAGCAATGCGGCTTCCGATCTGCCGCAAACCATGCAGCCAGAGGGCGGGGATTCCATCGTTCATGCTGGGCAAGACGTGAAGTCTGCAGCAACAAATACGCAGGGAAACGCGGTGAACACCATAAAGCTCAAGAACCTTGTGCCGCCCCTTCGCTTCGGATCGAAAGAAGCGGATATTCCGGAAGCGTATGTCAAGAATCTTCAGGACATCTTATCGGGCATGAAGGGAAAGAACAACGTCCGTCTGCACCTGGTGGGCCATACGGACAATGCGCCATTGCTCGGAGAAATGAAAGAGAAGTACGGCGACAACACGACACTTTCCCGTGAACGTGCCGGCGCCGCCGCTCTTTATCTTGCGAAGGCACTGGGACTTCCCAAAGATTCGGTCACCTACGAAGGTGGCGGCGAAACCGAGCCCGCGGCAAGCAACGCGACATTCCAGGGCCAGGAAACAAACCGCCGGATCGAGGTCGAGGTCTGGTACGACGAGACCCCCGATAGCGCTGCGAACAACGGGGCCCTGGCCCCGGAACGGGTTGACCGCGTGAAGGTTTGCCGCGTCGAGACATTGTGCAAGCTCCGCTACAAGTACGGGCAAACGAGGCGTGCCCGGATACGGAACATCGTTCCGCCGCTTCATATGGATGATAAGACCGCCATATCCGATGAATTCATCGCCAGCGTGCACCGGGTGCTCGAAGACTTGAGGACGAAGGAACACGTCGTCGTCAAATTCATCGGGTATACCGACAATCAACCGCTCTCGGAGCGGGACGAACGGATTTATGGAGACCCCGTTTCGCTTTCCAAGGCCAGGGCACGTCGTGCGGCGCTGGCTGTCAGGAACGCACTCAAGCTCCCGCTATCCGCGATCGACGTCGACGGCAAGGGCGCGGACAGTCCCATCGCCTCGAACGACACCGAAAGGGGCAGAGCACAAAACCAGCGCATTGAGATCGAATTCTGGTATGACGACGAACTGCAGGTCCTGCCGGACGGGCTTGTGCCCTGCCCGGAACCGTCCCAGGCCGTGGCGGTTACCCGCGTCTATGACGGCCCGTCCGGAGGCGTGCAGCCCATCCTGTTCGACCACGGGGAACCGGTGATCACCCCGGAGGATTTAGAACGCATGCGTACAAGCCTTAACGAGGTCAAGGACAAAAAACGGCCGCGCCTCCGCTTCATCGGCTATACCAATGACGAACGCCTCGACCGGCGCACCGCGATGGTGTACGGGGACGACATCGGTCTTTCCACCTCCCGCGCCAGGCGCGCTATGGACATGGTAAAAGAACGCCTCGGCCTTACCCCTGAGCAGGCTGAGTTCGAGGGACATGGGTACGTGCAGTCGGACGATGTGGCTGCTACGGGCTTCGTCGAGTCCAATACCGCCAGGGTCGAGGTAGCGGTCGTGTACGACGAGATGATGGCGAGCGACAACACCGACAATATGGACATCACGAAGGTCACCCGCGATGTCACCCCGAAGGACCCGCTTGCCTTAAACCTCATGCGCATAACCGTCGACGGCAAGCCCGTAGATGACCCGGACAAGGGCATCGCCGACATCGAGCGCTGCACCGACGTGGCACTCAGCAAGGCGAATGTGCAGTTCAAATTTGACGACCTCTCCCTGAAGCCCCGCCTGAACGTGACGGCCTGGCCCAATACCATCCGTTACAAGACGGACCCGGACGCCGTGCCACCCGAGAACCTGGTACAGTTCCGCATGTACACGAACTACCAGGCTTTCATCACGAGGTCCGAAGTCCGCATCTTTGGCCAGGACGAATCTCCAGCCGGCACGCCCCTTGCGGTCATCCCTGTGAGCAAGGAGGGGCGCGCTTCCTGGCGGCCGACGTTCCCCGACTACAAGGCCCCCGGGCTCGAGCTTCAGTACGTGCTTCGGGTCTACGATTCCAAAGGGCGCTTCGACGAGACCAAGCCGCTGCCCCTGTGGATCGTCGACCGGCAGTCGCCGGATATACGGGGACGCGACGCCGAAAAGGAGCTTTTGGTCGGTTACGGAGAGAACCACCTCTCGGTTGACAACATTCCGAAGAAGGGCGGTACGATCACGGTCTCCGGGAGTTCGGTCCCGGCCGAACACAATGTCTACGTCGCAGGAAGCCCCGTGCCGGTCGGAGACGGCGGAAAGTTCGTCACCGAGATGGTACTGCCTTCCGGCATGCATACCGTCGAGGTGGCGATCCTCGACAAGGCCGGCAACGGAGACCTCTTCCTTCGCGACCTGGAGCTGAAAAAAAGCGACTGGTTCGCCACCGGCATCGCCGACTTCACGCTTTCACATGATTCCACGACCGGGCCCGGCTCGTCTCTGTACGGCAGCTCGACTGCGGTGAACAACGGCTTCAACTATGACGGACGGCTGGCCTTCTACACAAGAGGGACATTCGGCAATGGCTGGCAGCTGACATCCTCCGCGGATACCGAGGAAGGGCCACTCAAGGACATGTTCAGCAATTTTGGAGAAAGGACGCCTGACGCGCTCTTCAGGAGCATCGATCCCCAGTATTACTACCCCACGTACGGAGACGACGGCAGCGTGGAGGAAGGGGCGCCTACCCTGGGCAAGTTCTACCTGAAGGTCGGCAAAGACGAGAGCTACGGCATGTGGGGAGATTTCAAGGTGGCCTACGACGACAACGATCTGGCCCATGTCGACCGCGGGCTCTACGGCGCGAACTTGCATTACCAGACGCCTGCCACCACGAGTTTCGGCGAGAAGCGTTTCTCCGTTGACGGCTTCTCCGCCCAGCCCGGCACGGTCGCGACACGCGAGCAGTTCCTGGGCACCGGCGGCTCCCTCTACTACCTGCATCATCAGGGAATCCTGACCGGCTCCGAAAGCGTTTATATCGAGTCCGTCGACAAGGACTCCGGCATCGTGACCGGCGTCAAGAACCTGACCCCCTCACTCGATTACACCATCGATTACCTGCAGGGCCGCGTCTCCCTCCAGCAGCCCCTGTCTCCGACCGCCTCCGGCACCATGCTGGTCAGTTCCGGCAACGCGGCAGGCAACCTGATGTACCTGGTCGTCCGCTACGAATACGTCCCGAGCGCCGGGGACACGAACAGCATGAGCCTGGGCGGAGAGAGCCATGTCTGGCTGAACGACTACGTGAAAGTGGGCGTCACCGCGGACAAGGAAGGCGGTTCGGACAATCCGAACGAGCTTACCGCAGCCGACCTGACACTCCGCAAAAGCGCCCTTTCCTGGGTAAAGGTGGAGACGTCAAGAAGCAGCGGGCCGGGGCTCACGAGCCTCACGTCGAACGACGGCGGCATGACGGAGGCTCCGGCCTGCCCGGGCTATATCGTCTCCGCAAACGGCGTGGCCACGGGAAACCCGGCCTGCCCCTCCTTCGGCAGCGCGGCACCCGTTTCCGCGGGAGCCTACCGGATAGACGCCAGCCTGGGCTTTGGCGACATCGTCGCCGGCGCGAGCGGCCAGATGACGATGTACACGCAGAGCCTGGATGCCGGCTATTCGGCTCCCGGACTGGAGACGGCGACGGACACCAAGCAATACGGCGGCACGTTCAAGGCGCCGCTTTCGAAGAACGTCGATGTGAACGCCAAGGCCGATGTGACGAACCGCAATCAGGGCTTGAACACCAGCGCCGCCGAGGTTGACCTGAATTACCATGCAAACGAGCATTGGACCCTAAGCCCCGGCGTTCGGATCGACAACCGCCAGGACAGCTCGCCGGTCGTTGCGCCGACCGAGACAGAGGGCGACCGCACGGACGCAGCCGTGCGCGCGACGTATGATTCCAAGGCACGTTGGAGCGCCTACGGCTACGCGCAGAACACCGTTTCGAAGAGCGGCGACCGCGAGAGCAACGCCCGCGTCGGAACGGGCGGCGATTACCGCATTACCGACCGGATAAAGTTAAACGGCGAGGTATCGTCCGGCGACCTGGGCGGCGCGGGAAAACTCGGCATGGAATACCTCTACTCCGACCGCACCAACATGTACTTAAACTACGTGTACGACAACGAGACCCCCGACAACGGCGTACGCGCAGGCAACGGAGGCATCGTTTCCGGGATGAAGACCCGGTACTCGGACAGCGCCAGCGCCTACGTCGAGGAAAAGTACTCGTACGGCAGCGTCCCGACGGGACTTACCCATGCCGCGGGCGTCGACTTGGCGCCCTATGACCACTGGAACCTGGGCGTAAGCCTTGATTACGGAACCTTGAGGGACCCCATCACCGACGCCAGTCTCGTCCGGAATGCCGCGGCTCTTCGCGTGGGCTACGGAAACCACGGCCTCATCTGGGCCACCACCTTCGAGTACCGCGTCGACAGGACCGAGGTCATAACCATCAACCCGGATACAACGACCTCCGAGAGCACCGTCGACCGGGACAGCTGGCTCGTGAAGAACGACCTCAAGTACCAGATAAACGACTCTTCCCGGCTTCTCGCCAAATTCAACCATGCCGAGAGCCGGAGCGACGCCGCGTTCTTCGGCGGCAACTACACCGAGGCGGTCGTGGGCTACGGCTATCGCCCCGTTCTGAACGACCGCCTGAACACCCTGTTCAAATACACCTATTTCTACAACGTCCCGACCACCGCCCAGGTCACCGACACGGTCACCTATACCTCCGCCAGCATGGTCACGAACACGGCCTCCGATTCCATCCAGAAGAGCCATATCCTCTCACTGGACGCGGACTACGACCTTACGCAAAAGTGGACGATCGGCGGCAAGTTCGCTTACCGCCTCGGATGGGTCAGCGAGTCCCTGCAGAATCCGGTGTTCTACGAGAGCCGGGCCGCCCTTTACGTTGCCCGCGCCGACTGGCATTTCATCCATCTCTGGGATGGCATGGTCGAGGGGCGGCTCCTGGACCTGCCCGACGCGCAGGACAGCAAAAGCGGCTTTCTCGCGGCCATCTACCGGCAGGTGGGAGCCCACATCAAGGCGGGTGTCGGCTACAACTTCAGCGATTTTTCGGACGACCTGACCCAGCTTGACTACAAGCACCAGGGTTTCTTCGTCAACATGATCGGAGAGTTTTAGGACCCGGGGGGGCGCCCGGGCCTACACGGAGTGATTAACATATGAAACTGACTATCCGGTTGTTTCACCTTCATATAAGCATAACGATGAATTTTCTCAAATGGGAGGGAACCAAAATGTTTTACCGGCTGACAGGCATCGTGGTAACGGCTTTCATGCTCTGTTACAATTGCGCCGCTTACGGAGAGGACATCACCAAGGAAGAGCTGAAGGGCCAGGACGAGCAGGTCCAGGACATCAAAAGCGACGTCCTATCGATCTCCGCGGAGCTGGAAAAGCTTGAGGAGAAGCTTTTGTATCCGTCCAGCACAGAGGTCTCGGTATTCGTTTCCCTGGCAGCCGGCGAAACCTTCCGTCTCGACGCGGTGGAGCTCCAGATGGACCAAAACCCCGTCGCCCGGCATGTGTACAGCTTCAAGGAGCTTGAAGCCATGAGAAAGGGCGGGGTGCAGCGCATCTATACCGGCAACATCCGCACCGGCGACCATGACCTCGTGGTTTCCGTCATGGGGAAAACCGGGGGAGGCTCTGACCTCCGGAAGACCGAGCACTTCAAGGTCAGCAAGGATGTCGCTCCCACGATCGTCGAACTATCGCTCTCTGACCAGGGCATCACGGAGCGCAGCAGGTAAACCATGAAAAGGCTACTTTTCCCATTGATACTCTTGATGATAGCGGCGTCTCCATCACCGGCAGAAACGTCAAAACCGGCGGACCTGAAGGACCTTTATTTCGGGGAGGCCCTCTATCACGCATATCAGGGGGAGTGGTTCGATGCCGTCTCCAGGCTCGACACCGAGCTTGCCCTTCATTACGGGGTCGATGAACCCGAGCGGGACACCCTTCATTACCACGTCAACCAGGCGGAGTTCGATGTGGGAGACTTCGAGCTTTCCTACCGCATGCACCGGAAGGCCGGGCGCGCCATCAAGGCGGTCATCGAGGGGAACGTCCCCGAGCCTGTCCGTAACGAGGCTATCTTCCGCCTTGCGCGCATCTATTTCCAAAAAGGACAGCCCAAGGAGGCCCAGGAGGCCGTGGGCCGCATCAAGGGCGCCGTTCCCGAGAAGATCAAAAGTGACCTGGCATACCTTACGGCAGAGATCCTCATGGCCAACGGCCGTTTTGACGAGTCAGCCCGAATATTCGCGGGCATCCAGGACGCTCCTGGCCTTTCAGGCTTCAGCACCTACAATCTTGGAATCGCCCTTATCAGGGACGGGAAGGAGGCCCTGGGCCTCCGCTCGCTCGACCGCGCCGGCCAGATCAAGAGCTCCGACAATGTCTCGCTTGCGATTAGGGACAAATCCAACCTTGTCCTCGGCGAAAAGCTCCTTTCAGAAAAAAAATTTGCTGCTGCCAAGGATGTCCTGGACAGGGTGCGGCTCACCGGTCCCTTCTCCAACCGGGCGCTCCTCAGTTCTGGATGGGCCGACGCCTCCTCTGGCCAGTATCAAAGCGCCCTGGTGCCCTGGACGATCCTTTCCGGTCGCGCGGCCACCAATGCCTCCGTAGAGGAGGCCATGCTCGCGGTCCCCTATGCCTATATTAAGCTCGGCATTTACAGCAAGGCAGCTCTCCTGTACAGCCAGGCCCTCGAGACGTTCGGCAGGGAAATCGAGAAACTTTCCGCCTCGATAACGAGCATCCAGGAAGGCAAGTTTCTTACAGCACTCTTGCGGGAAGAGCTGAAGCAGGACCCTGACTGGGTCGTAAAGCTGCGTGAGCTTCCGGAAGCTCCCGAGACGTACTACCTCCTTGACCTCCTTGCTTCCCATGATTTTCAGGAATCGCTCAAGAATTACCTGGACCTCGAGGAGCTCCGCGTGAAACTTTCGGCCTGGTCGGGAGACCTCATCGCCTTTAAGGATCTCACGAAGAAGCGCCGGGATTATTACGAGCCGCTCCTCCCGCAGATCGACCGGGAATTCCGCCGGCTCGATACTCTTATGCGGGTGCGACTTTCACAACGGGACAGCATAGAAAAAAGGCTTCATGCCATGCTGACGGCTCCTCGGCCCGAACAGCTTCAAACCGCCGATGAGCGCGTCACGCTTCTGCGGCTGGACCAGATGGAACAACGTCGTGCTTCAGTCCCGGGCGCATCCGAAGACGTCCCGGCCCGGATCAAATGCCTGCGCGGCGTGCTTACCTGGAACATGTATACGGAGTATGACCATCGTTTGACCGAAGCCTTCAGGCATCTGAGCGACCTAAACAGCGAAATCGACCGGATGAGAAGGGAATATTCTTCCTTTATCCGCACCCGTCAGGCCGCCACGCAAAGCTACGAGGGCTACGACGACGTTATCCGGGTCTTAAGCGAAAGGACTGCCGCCGCAGCAAAGAAAGTGGAGGAACTGAAGACCCGGCAGGGGAAAATCCTCGAGACCATGGCCGTTAATGAACTGACCAGGAGGCGCGACCGTCTCGAACAGTTCCAGGTAGATGCGCGCTTTGCCATGGCGGACAGCTATGACCGCGCCAGGAAAGCCCAGGACAACATGGGGCCAGGACAAAAATGACAAACGACCGCTGTTTAAAACTTCTGTTCGCTCTTTCGCTTCTTTTTGTCTCCTGCCAGACGCCTCACGCAAAGGACACGCTGGCCAGTCTGCGCGGCGAAAATATCGATATCAAGGAAGAGCGGATAGAGGGCGGGCTCGACAAGGCCATGGAAGGCTACCAGCGTTTCCTCGAAGAAACCCCGGGATCCTCGAAACTCAAGCCCGAGGCAATGCGCCGCCTTGCGGACCTGAAGATTGAAAAAGAATACGGCCTCCTACCCGGCGTCGGCGCGGCAAGGCGGCGGAACCCAGGTCCCGTCCCTCGTGTCCCAGCTACCGTACAAAATGAATCGCAGGCCGATTTTGAGAAAAGGGCGGGGGCACTAGAGGAGGAGGGCGCGCCCGTACCAGAGAACCTTGAACGTCCCGGCGCCCGCGAGGCCATCGCGCTCTATCAAAAACTTTTGACCTCGTATCCCCATTACGAGCACAATGACCAGGCGCTCTACCAGATGTCCCGGGCCTACGAGGAACTGGGCGAGGCCGACCTCGCCATGAAGGTCATGGACCGGATGGTGCGGGACTATCCAAAATGCCAATACATGGACGAGGTGCAGTTCAGGCGTGCCGAATATTTCTTTACCCGGAAGCGCTATCCGGATGCCGAGGACGCGTACCAGAGCGTCGTCCATATGGGAGCGGGTTCGTACTTTTACCAGCTTGCCCTGTACAAGCTCGGATGGGCATTCTACAAGCAGGAGCTTTACGATGAAGCACTTGACAGGTACATTGCCCTCCTTGATTACAAGGTGGGAACGGGCTACGATTTCGCGCAGACCAAGGACAAGATGGAGAAAAAACGCATCGACGACACATTCAGGGTGATAAGCCTTTGCTTTTCCAATTTGGGAGGACCCAAAACCGTCGCGGAATATTTTGCAAAACACGGCTCTAAAAGCTATGAGGACGGCATTTACAGTAATCTCGGGGAATTTTATTTCGACAAGCGCCGGTACGCCGACGCTGCTGCAACCTACAATGCCTTCGTCGGCATGAATCCCTTCCACAGAAAAGCGCCCGAGTTCCAGATGCGGGTGATCGATATCGATATCGCCGGAGGGTTCCCCAGCCTGGTCATCGACGCGAAAAAGGAGTTCGCGAGGACGTACGGGCTTAACGCCCCCTACTGGAAGCATTATCAACCGGCCGCCCGTCCGGAGGTCCTTTCGTGGCTTAAGACGAACCTCACCGATCTGGCCAAGCATTACCACGCGCTGTACCAGGACAAGGAGAAGGTAAAGGACAAGGAGACGAACTACCAGGAGGCCATGCACTGGTACAGGCAGTTCCTCGCCTCCTACCCGAAGGATGCGGATACCCCGGCTGTGAATTATTTGCTGGCGGACCTTCTCATGGAGAATGGCGCATATGGACTTGCGGCAGCGGAATACGAAAAGACGTCCTATGACTACCCGCCCCATGAAAAATCCGCTCAGGCCGGCTATGCCGCCGTCTACGCCTACCGCCAGGAGCTTAACACCGCCGCCCCGGAGCAAAAGGATGAGGTAAAGCGCAAGGCCGTAGCGAGCTCGCTCAAGTTCGCCGAAACCTATCCGGAGCACGAGAAGGCAGCCATCGTCCTCGGGGCCGCCGCGGACGACCTGTACGGAATGCGGGACTATGAGCAGGCTTTAGCCTCTGCGCGCAAGCTCGTCCTTTCCTATCCCAAGGCCGATGCCGATGTCGTCAGAGAGGCTTATGTCGTCGTCGGCCACTCAACCTATGATCTTCACCGCTACGCCGAAGCCGAGGCCGCCTACGTGAAGGTGCTTTCGCTCCTCCCCGCCGGTGATACAAGCAGGGACGGCATAAGCGACAACCTCGCCGCAGCAATTTACAAACAGGGCGAGCAAGCCAGTACTGACAAGGATTACCGGGCCGCGGCGGACAATTTCCTGCGGGTGGGGCGTATGGTGCCCGCCTCCAAGATCAGAGTCAACGCCGAGTACGACGCGGCGACCGCCCTGATCTTGCTCAAGGACTGGAAAACGGCAACGTCCGTCCTTGCCGGGTTCCGCGAGAAATTCCCCGGGAGCGATCTCTTGCCCGAGGTGACCAAGAAGATCGCCTACGTCTACCGCGAGGACGGAAAGCTTGGCCTTGCGGCCGGCGAATATGAACGCATCGAGGCAGAGTCAAAGGATGATGACATACGGCGCGCATCTCTTTTGACTGCGGCGGAACTCTACGATAAGGCCGGCAACCGGGACCGTGAGCTTGCTGCATACCGGCGCTACGTGGACCATTTCCCGCATCCCGCCGAACCCAACATGGAGACGCGCGCAAAGATCGCCGAAATTTTGAAGACAAACGGCGTGAACGGGTATCTCGCCGAGCTCAAAGAGATGGTGGCGATTGACGCTTCCGCCGGGGCCGAGCGTACGCCCCGTACCCGTTATCTGGCCGGCACGGCCGCACTGGTTTTGGCCGAGCAAACCTTTGGCCAGTTCTCAAGCGTAAAACTGGTAGAACCGTTCAAGGCAAACCTTGAGAAGAAGAAGGAATTGATGGAGGCCGCAACACAAGAGTTTGGGAAGCTCCTGGATTACGAGAACGGCCTCGTGACCTCGGCCGCGACCTTCTATCTGGCCGAGATCTACGCAGATTTCAGCCGTGAACTGAAGGAGTCCGAGCGCCCCAGGGACCTCGGCCCCGCGGAGCGGGAAGAATACGAACAAGCAATCGATAGCCAGGCCTCCCCCTTCGAGGAGAAGGCCATCCAAACGCATAAGAGCAATCTTGAGCTTATATCCCGCGGGATTTACAACGAGTGGATCGAAAAGAGCCTGCAGAAGCTTGCCAAGCTCGTTCCCGCCCGCTACGACAAGACGGAAGAAGAGAGTGCCGTCATAACGTTGCCGGACACCTACCTCTATGCCGTCAAACGCCAGGAGGAGCCTGCGCCCCTGGCAGTAAAAGGGGCGGCGCAGTCCGGTGAACCAAAGCTCCTGTCCTCGCCATCGGGGACGTCAGAATCTGCCAAGTCGGCGGAAAAGAAGCAGGAACAGAACCAGGCCGATACCAGTGAATCCGTGAAAACGGCTGTGCCTACGAAAGAGGGAAAACCGGCAGAGACAAAAGAAAAGTCAGTGGGGTCAGAGACAGCGCAGGAAGAGAACCGGGCAGAATCCCCAGAAACCGTACAGGATGTTCATCCGGCGGAAAACGCGCAGGACAATGCTGTCAAGGACGCCCCGAATGACAACGCTCCTGATTGAGATTCAGGCTACCGGTATGGAGAACAGGACGATGCATATCAGAAATGGATTTCTTGTAAGGATGTTCAGATTCCAAAGGATGCCTGAAACATTGTTTCTGGCCGCGATGACCATGGCCCTTGCCGGTTGCGCAGCCGGAGCAAAGACGCTGCCGAAGCCCGCTGAAACCGCTCCGTTTACGGGGCCATCCGTGGAAAGGCTAACGAACGGACAGCAGGGATTCGTCATCCATGACAACCCAATCATGAACGCCGAATCCCGTGAAGATTTTGGCAACGCCGTCAAACTCCTAAACGACGGGAAAAACGAAAAGGCCATTGAACTTCTTTCCAAGGTGACCCTGCGGTCGCCGGGGGTTGCGGCTCCGCATATCGATATCGCCGTAGCCTACATGCGGACCGGGAAGACCGGCCCGGCCGAAGAGCACTTGAAAACCGCGCTGGGCCTCATCCCCGGCCATCCTGTTGCCAGCAATGAATACGGGCTGCTGCTCCGCAGGTCCGGGCGTTTCAGAGAAGCCAGGGAAGTCTATCAGAAGGAGATCGCACGGTTCCCGGAATACCTGCCTGTCCATAAAAATCTCGGAATCCTCTTAGACCTGTATATGGATGACCCGGAGGACGCCCTTCGTGAGTTTGAGACCTATGCAGCCGGCGCGCCTTCGGACACGCAGGTCAAGACCTGGATCGCTGAACTCACGATGCGGCTCAAACGGTAGGTGAAAGGAGGAGACAACATGTCTCGGAACGCACTTCTCTGGCTATTCCTGCTTCATCTCTCGGCGGGCCTTGCCGTTGCCGGAGACAACGTGCCGGCGGACAAGGACAGGCCAACGTCGGCACAGGAGAAAAAGGAAGCTAATCCGGACGGGGCCAAGAAGATGTCCGGAATGTCCATCGTTGGAAACGACGAGGCCCCTAAAGCCCTCTACATCGTGCCGTGGAAAAGCTCCGAGATGGGCGAAGGAGAAGGTTTCGATATGGTGCTCGATGCTTCCGACACACCCGTGGACCGCGACGTGTTCAAGCGTCAACTGGAGTTCTACGAACAAAGCACCAAGAAATGACATCGCTAATAGAACAGCGAAAAAGGAGGAAACACAATGTTTATCGTAAGGTTTTTTCAGAAGGGCGGCTTGTTCATGTTCCCCATTTTATTCGTGCTGCTGACCGGCCTGGTCATCGCGATCGAGCGCTGGATCCACCTGAAGCGCGTCCGGGAGGAGAACAAAAAAACGTGGGACAGGATCTATCCCTCGCTGGAAACGGGTGAGTTCGACAAGGCCCGGGAAATCGTGAGCAAGGACACGTCATCCATGGCGCAGATGCTCTGTATGGGTCTGGCCAGGCAAGGCGCAGTCAGGCGCCGCGAGGACATAGAGATCGCCATGGAGGAGAGCATGATGGAGATAGTCCCCTTACTGGAGAAGCGCACGCCGTATCTCGCGCTCTTGTCCAACATCGCCACCCTGTTCGGGCTCCTGGGCACGATCATGGGCCTCATCATGGCTTTCGCCGCAGTGGCCACCGCGAGCCCGGCCGAAAAGGCGGCGCTCCTTGCCGCCAGCATATCCGAGGCAATGAACTGCACCGCCTTCGGCCTGATGTCCGCGATCCCGCTTCTCCTGCTCCATGCGCGGCTCACGACGGCTACGGGCCAGATCGTTAACGGCCTTGAGATGGCAGCAGTTAAGTCCTTGAACTCCATTTCCAGCTTCACCAAGCGCCAGTTCGAAAGGGCTGCGCCAATGCCGGGCGCCAATGTGACAGGGACCGACCATGTTTAGACGATATCGAAATAAGAGGAACGCGGAAAAACCATCGGATTTCGATACTGACATCATGCACTTGATCAACCTGACGCCGATGATGGACATCCTTACCGTCCTGGTGGTGTTTCTGCTCATCACCGCCGTCTTTATGAGCATAACGATCGAGGAGCTTGCCGTACCGACTGCCGCCGGCGCGGAGGCTCACAGCATGCCGAATTTCGCCATCGAGGTGATCGTCCGCCGGGCGGGGCTTGAGATCTCCAACGGTTCGGTGGTTTCGGACAGGATACCCAAAAAGGATGACAAGTATGATATCGGGGCGCTTTCCAAGACGCTCCTTCGTCTGAAAGCCCAGTACCCGGGAAAAGAGGACGCTTCTGTCCTGATGGAACCGGACATCAAGTACGACCACCTTATCGAGATCATGGACGCAGTACGAAGCACCGAAGTACTGCCTGAAGGCGGCGGAGAGGCCAGAAAAATCGACCTCTTTCCAAAGATATCCATAGGAGACGCGCCATGAGGGGAACACGACGCATGAAACGGATGGAGCGGAACAACAAAAAGGGCGTGATCAGGGGACTCGGCATCAACCTTATCCCGATGATGGACGTCCTCACCGTCCTGGTGTTCTTTCTGCTTTTTCACTCGTTCAACAGCACCCTGCCGGACGCGCAGATCGCGCTTCCCGATTCCTCTGTCCCGACCAGGCCGCGGGAAACAGTTGCGATCGTGGTGAGCCCCGAATCGGTGTTGGTCCAGGGCGAAGCCGTGGTCAGCACCCCCAAGCTCCTTGATGACGGAATCGTGATGGTCAAGGAACTGAGAGACCGGCTGGAACAACTTGGGAATGGCATCATCGGCGCCAAAGCTGCCGCCGAAACCATGGAGGTCACGCTTCTTGCCGACAAGACGATACCGTTCAAGGTGCTTAAGAAAATAATGTCAACCTGCACTGCCTGCGGATACGGAAGGATCTCACTTGCCGTGGCAGAGAAGGCGGAAAAATGACGACATCCATTTTAGAAGAGGAACTATCCCAGCTGGACGTCCAGATCGAGAATGCCGTCAAACGGCGCACCGCCCTGGAAGAGGAGCTTCGGGTTGTGGACGCCGAGCTAGAAACATTCGCCGTCGACAGGCAGCGGTTCGACGCGCTTAAGAACGTACTCAATGCCCTCGACAAGCTTGGTGAACTGAAGGCGGGCGAGCTCTTTTGGGCAGGACTCGCCGAACAGCCCAGTGCCGAAGTACACATAAAGCGCGCGAGGAGTCGTGTCGCTTGCTTCGAAGGCGATATCAGCGGAATCCTTGAAAAGAAGGCGACCCTCCAGGGCGGGATAAACCGGTGTCTTGATGAACTCTCCTACCTCCAGGAGGAAGTGCGCGACGCGTACGAACGCGACGAACGGCGTGAGGAGGAGTATTTCGTGGACCGCGAGATATCTCCCGTTCCCAATCGATCGATGGCAATGCCGGGGGACGATAATTCCGAGAGCGAGCGACGGTTCCGCAGGTCACTGCTTCTCGCATTGTTATTCTACATCATTTTCGGAGCCGTCATACGCCTCTGGGTGCTGCCGGCGCCGGAACGCCCTACCGTTGCCGAGGTCCCCGAACGCCTGGTCTCCATGCTCCGGAAGGAGCCGCCCAAACCAGAGCCTGAGCCCGAGCGCCGCAAAGAGGTACTGAAGCCCGAAAAGAACCTGCAAAAGGAGCCGGAGAAACAGCATGAAGAACAACCCAAGGTAGTCGCTTCGGAAACAGAGCCCGCACACAGTAAAGCGGAGAGCACGGGGGTCCTGGCCTTCAAGGAATCCTTCAAGGGCATATTGGACGAAGCTCCCGCCGCACGTCTCGGAACCGAGGCGCGTATTAACAACCAGGCAGTCGTGGCCGCAGGCCAGGCCCGTCCAAGCCGGTCTCTCGTTGCCATGCAGTCGGCGGGTGGTTATAGCGGTGGCATCAGCAGCTCCGGGATCAGCCGCACGATAGGCAGCGGAACCGGGAGCCGCATCGGCGGCATCGGGTTCACCCGTGTGGAAAATACCGTTTCAGGCCGGGCGGGAGATGCGAGACCGCTTTCTTCCGGGCCCGGGCCGGGCCGCACCGATGAAGAGATCCAGATCGTTTTCGACAGATACAAGGCGGCGCTCTATCGGCTCTACAACGCGGAACTCAGGAAGGACCCGACGCTGCGGGGCAAGATGATCTTACGGATCACCATCGAGCCGGGCGGTGAGGTTTCCTCTTGCACTGTACAGTCGAACGACCTTGCCTCGGAAGAGCTGGTTTCCCAGGTTGTCGAACGCGTCAAGAAGTTCAACTTCGGGCCGAAGGAGAAGGTGTCCAAGATTACCATTCTGTACCCGATTGATTTCCTGCCTGCGGTTTAGCTCCGGGAACGGGGGACTGAAACCGGGTTCCTGGAAAGGGGAAAGGACCCCTGTACGCAGACGACGGGCGTGAGGAAACATGAGCAAAGTGCGATCAAAAAAAACGCTAATAACGTGCAGTGTGAAGTCCTCCCAGTCTCTGTGATACCAATCCTCGTTCCTAGCCGCTACGAACGCGTGCTATGCCTGCAACGGGGAGCGTCAAGCATTATCCGATGATTGATATCAAGAAGAACGTCATGGGTGGATGAAAGAATGTGTACCATCCTGGACAAGATGGAGAGTAGGGACATTGGACCGCCGTGGGGTAAACCACCCCATGGGGTATTCGTTCAAATCAGGACCCAACTACAACATTTACCAAGGTATTTAGTTGAAACTCGCCGTATATCACCTCCCTGCTCTTAAAATTAACAATTACTTTTCTGTTCACTGTCATCCCATATTGCTTCCATTTCCTTTTTTCTGCTTTCCAGCATCTCGACAAAAGTGGAAGCAAGGAGAAGCAAGGACTCGTTAATATACTTCATGTATTCCTTTTCAGGGATTTGTCTCCCTTCTCTTTGAGCCTGTTCCACTTCTGGATAGGAGTCTGCTACCCACACAACCAATTCCTGTAGTTTCTGTTCAAACATCATTTGGTTTAACATTATTCTGCCTCCTCATGAAAGCGTAAGGTAATATTACTCCAAAAATGAACGACTTTTTCACATTATCCTCCTGCAGGAAATATCCATGAAACCCATTTCGTGCTGAAAAGACCGGTCTTGACGATAATCATGAACCCCCCATGAATATTCTATCGTCACAATCTTGAAAAACTATAGGGAATGAATGGTGTATTTTAAGGGTATTCCTGCAAATATAGAACGTAACCCGATATGTTACACGGGAATGAAACTTCAACAGCTCAAGCCATCGGGTCGAAGCTATAGCATAAAGACACAGTGCAAACAGGCATCATGTGGAGAGGCCATTGCGCGGCGGATGGGACCGGCAGGTATTGATAATTTCCCTGTTTCGATACCCTTTGGCGGCAGGCAGGTCTATGACGATGACGCCCCTTACCCGACACGCCCCTTACCCGTGCATGTAATGGCAAAATGATAGTGTCCTATTCTGGCAAAGTGAAAATGTCCTATTTCAAGTTACAATACCCTGACGTAATTGGAGGATATTGTGACGGAAATGGACATGATCACCATGAGCAGGAGAGAAACGAAAAGGCTGC
>DATJAP010000032.1:0-124106 GCA_035516155.1 Nitrospirota bacterium | reverse complement strand
GGCCGGGCTCAGAACGACCCTGTCGATTCCGGCAAATTTCTTCAGGAAGGTCCGGATTCCCGATACGGCATCAAGATCCGTTTCCTCAACGCCCACCTGGATGCCCTCCTTCCGGCATTTCGCGACAAGGTTTGCTAGCATCTTTTCATATCGGTCTTCGGCGTCAATCGAAGCTCCGGACATCGTCGCTCGCCCAGTATCATGGTCGTCGGCTTCTGCAAAGCTGACGGAAGTCATGAGATTTCCAACCTTGTCCATAAGATTGTTCTTCTTCCTGACCAGCAAAAGGATAATGTCCTCATACATCGCCTTGGCCAATTCCATCGCGTATGAAACGCCTTCCTCAAGATTTTCATCACGGAAGGTGACAAACAGCAATTGCCTCTTTCCCATTAAATTGTCTCCTTTTCCAGTGCTTCTCTGAACTTAATACTTTGCAATAGCAGTGCCAGAATATAACATGCTGTTTTTATGTAAATTTTTTTAATATACTGCCTACAGGTGTATTTCAAATTTAAACAACGCTGAAACAATATGGTGATTGCCAAAAAAGCATAGTGATGAAAAAATGATGCAGGGCACCTTTGTTTGTAGTATTAAATCAAGCAAATCAAGACATTTTTCAATTTTAAGGTAATGCATGATACCCCATTCATTGTGTTTAAATATGAAACATAAATCTGCTTTGAAATTAAGCGACAAACTGGTAAGATACAAAAATATAGATCGCGATTTAAATAATTCTTTTTATTTTGCTACAACGAATTCTTTTTGGAACGGAGCATGCCGTTGAAGTATCGGCAATCATCCTTGAGGCAATAAATGGCAACAATGCGTAATCCTGGCGAGGATAAGGCGTGGGAAATTCTGACATCTCTGCAGCCTGCTTTTGTCTGCAGGGCTTCGGGTGTTGTCTATGATACCGGACGGGACGCGTACGTGGTCAAATCGTTCGGGATGGATTTCATCGTCTCGGTCAAGGAAAGAACAATTACAAGCAGTGCTGAGGGAAGCGCCCCCTTACTTGAACGTTTGAGTTATTTTTTCAGACTCTCGCTCCTTTGGTATTTGGTGAGCGTCAAAGACATCGCCTGCACCGGCCGACTCGTAAAGTTAGAGCAGATTCGCGGTGGCGATGCTTTTACCAGGGGGTCCCACGTTCTGCCTCTCGATGCCATCGCTGGCAGGTACGGAAAAGATAAGGAAAGATTCATTCAGAGGGGGAGCTTGCTTGGCGCCAGCCGGGTAGAGAATCTGGGGGATGTATCAATCCAACTCCTCCCTCTACCTCGAGTTCCGATTATTCTTTCGCTGTGGCTTGAGGATGAAGAGTTCCCCGCTCGCGTCGATCTGCTCTTTGATTCCACGTGCGATCTGCATCTGCCCGCAGATATTACCTGGTCCATCGCCATGATGACGGCGCTTCTAATGCTGTGATCATCTATCACGCTCTCGTATTCAGATGAATCCGGATGAAGAAAGCTTAACCATCATTGGCATACGGTAGAATGCCGAGGAGAGTCTCCTCGCACATCCCGGACACAAGTTGTGGCTAAATTGCAAAGCGAAGTCAAGCGAGGACGAAACCATCCCCTTCCAGAAACCATTTCCGACGGGAGCCTTTCTGCAGAATTCACAGATGACGTCGATTGCTGTGGCCCGGATCCGATCCTGTCAAAGTCTCCTGTTGTTATTCGTCTCTGGGATGCCCTTGCTGCGGACATGTTTTTTGAATGCTCGCGCATACAAAATCACCTTAGCCTTGATAGAAGGTTTTATTTTCCTGATTTCCTCACTCGCTTTAAAAAAACATGATCCAGCTTCTCTTGACAGGTGGGGCTCAATTTGATAACATGCCGCATCTTTCAAACCATGCGATTACTTAGTAATTCTATAAAGATGATTTTCCGTCGAAACAGGCAACAAGCATTGAGGGTGTTTTTCTGCTTCTTTTTTTCCTTCTACGCCATATCTCCCCTCATCTATTCCTTTCACGAACAGGGTATACGCGTACGACCGAACAACGGCCAATCATCAGGTTCAAGTATTGACTGCTTTCATATTTTCCTAGTGGACCTCATCATCGATGCGTGCTCGCGGCAAGAAGAAGACACACAGGGACTTCCGATCAAGACCATCATCATGGTGAAAAAAAGAGTCCTGCCACCTGAAACAGTGAACGGAAAACCGCGCCTCGCGTCACAACCTCATTTTGAGTGTGACTTGAATACGTTTCTTTTTCGACCGCCGTCATTGTCTCACGAGCCCATCATAAATCGGCGGCTCGTCCGATCTGGCTTCTTCCTGTTGCTGGCCGGCCATTCTCCCCCTCCAGTGTTTCTTCCGTTTTCCTGAAGTTCTTAAACTTTTTTTTATTCTGCGGAATGATGGTCCGGGAGCGTGCGATGTTTTGTGGGCCCCGACAGTGACCGCGCTCACTGACTGATTCCGCGGAAGCCGATGTTTATAAACAACGATCATACAAGGAGAATTCATAATGAAACAAATAAAAGTATTTCAATGCGTCTTTGTTGCTGGGGCATTCGCTTTGCTGCTGTGGGGTTGTCCCAAGAAGGCTGAGGTGAGTGCGTCACCGGAAAACCGGCAGGAAATTACCGGCAAGGAGGCTGCCGCGCCGTCAACAGCGCCACAACCGGCTGAGACAATGAGCAAGATACAGGAGGAGGGTGTACATGAGAGGACTCTTTCCTCTCCAACGGGTCTTAAACCGATATTCTTCGATTTCAACATGTCCGTCATCCGCAACGATGAACAGCAGGTCATCAGGGATAATGCTGTCTGGCTTAAGGCTCATCCAGCAACTAAAATCAGAATAGAAGGCAACTGCGATGAACGCGGGACAAAGGAATACAACCAGGCCCTCGGGCAGCGCCGTGCTGCCAGCGCAAAAAAGTTTCTGACCCATGCAGGAATCGCTGGTTCACGGATTTCCCTTATCAGCTTTGGCAAGGAGAGGCCGGTCTGCAGTGAAAGCAGCGAAGGATGCTGGCAAAAAAACAGGAAGGATGATTTCGTTGTAATAACCAAATAGCCGCGTTATCACAGCGTGGGATTGCTGAGTCCTCAATCACGGCAATTCCACGCTGTCCGTACTTATAAGGAGGACGACGGGAATGCCAGAGAATATTGACAGAACTCATAACCATGAGTTTACATCATAATAGAGGTAATTCCTGAATGACGTCTTTTATGGCGTAAAAGAGGTTAGGGAGCGCATCGATAACCGCAGTAAAGAATTTGTTCCAGTACTCTATTTTTTCTTCGGCACTTTTAAGTTCAAGGATGTCTTTTTTTATGATGATTACCGCACCGACCGAATTTATGCAGGGCACTATAATATAGCTAGCGGTCTCGTAATACGATCAATTGAAGGTGCTCATAGAATTGTAGTTCGCTGCACGCGAAAAAAACCAGATAAGGTCATTCCCGTGACGATGTTGAGCAGGAATCCGGTTTGTATTGAGGGGATGCAAATGAGGTGTTTAGCACTTTGATTCTTCAAAGGGAGAAGATCTATTCTTCCTTCAGGATACGCCAGAGGCTCGTCCGGGAGATGCCGAGTACTTCGGCAGCTTTCGACTTGTTACCGCCGAGCATCTCTATCACCTGTTCTGCATAATCCTTGCTCAGTTCCTCCAGCGTTTTTATCTTATCCGGTTCTATGGTTTCGATCTGGAACATTTTTATGGTTTGAGGCAGGCTTTCCGGGGTAAGCAGGCTCGTCTTCTCCAGAATGATAGCCCGCTCGACGATATTTTCCAGTTCACGCACGTTGCCGGGATAGCTGTAGTGCATGAGCACCTCCATGGCTTCCTTGGTGAATCCCGTGATTTTCTTGCGTGAGCTCGGGAGGTGTTTTTCCAGGAAATAGGTACAGAGCGGGGGAATGTCTTCGCGACGGTCTCGGAGCGGAGGGATGAAAACTTCCATGATATTCAGGCGGTAGTATAGGTCCTCGCGGAATCGGCCCTCGTTGATGACTGTCCGCACATTTTGGTTCGTCGCGGCGATGAACCGTACGTCGACTTTGATGGGTTTGGTCCCCCCCACCCTATAAAACTCTCCCTCTTCGATCACCTTCAGGAGCTTGGCCTGAAGGTTGGGCGCCATCTCGGCAATTTCATCGAGAAATAGCGTGCCCGTATCGGCAATTTCCACGAGACCCTGCTTGGTTCTGACCGCCCCCGTGAACGCCCCTTTCTCATGACCGAACAGCTCGCTTGCGAGCAGTTCCTCGGTTAGTGTGGCACAGTTGATCGAAAGGAATGGCATGTCCTGCCGCCTGCTGGTATAATGAATGATTTTTGCCAGAAGGCTTTTACCCACGCCTGTTTCACCTGTCAGCAGCACATTACAGTCCGAATCCTGCATTCCTTCAATGATGCCGAGAATATCGTTCATGCTCGCACTTTTTGCAATGATTGACACCTTCCTGTCCATGCTGACGTATGCCTTGAGCGCGATATTTTCCTTCTTAAGGGACCGCTGTTCTCGTATCTTTGCGACTTTGAGAAGCAGTTCATCGAGGTTGAAAGGCTTCGTGACGTAGTCGTAAGCGCCCTTTTTCATGGCTTCGACAACTGAGCTGATGCTTCCGAAGCCGGTAATGATGATTACCTCCGACTCGAGTTGTTTCTCTCTGATCTTTTCGAGCAGTTCCATGCCCGTGAGCCCCGGCATCTTGATGTCGGCGATCAGAAGGTCGAAATGATCGTTTTCAATTTTTTCGAGCGCATCGCGTCCGTTCTTTGTGCCGGTCGCTGCATATCCGGCCTTCACGAGGGCATTGATCAGATGCTTCAGGGTTATCTCTTCATCTTCCGCTACAAGGATCTTGAATGCCATGGATGATTCTCATTTCGCCCGTGTTGGATGCCTCTGGATACACGTCCGGAGGCATCATAATACTCCCCTTGGGCAGTGTCAATTTCATTTGTCCTGGCCCGGTCAAAAGGGAAAGCAGAAAAGACTATTGCTACAGCGGCCATGGGGAACGCAGAAACGGTTAATTGCGCTCTTCCATAGACTACTTTGTCTATTGATTGCGTGCTCGGGGAACGCGGTGATAAATATTATCCCCTCTTTAGGGGGATTCTGGATCTTCAGCAACTAAGCATGATGCTCCGGCAGTGTAAGGGTGAATGTCGATCCTTTTCCTTCTTCGCTTGTAACTATTATATCACCATGGTGTTTTTTGACGATATTATAGACGATTGCCAATCCGAGACCCGTGCCCTTGTCTTTCGTGGTAAAAAAAGGTTCGAATATTTTATCAAGCGATTCGGCCGGAATGCCGTTGCCGGTATCGGATATTGCGACGTTGATGTTATCCAATTCCTGTTTAATCGATACGGTGATCTCGCCCTGCTGCTGCATGGCGTCCGCAGCATTGATAAAGAGATTGGTGAAGACCTGCTCAAGCTGTCCTGCATCGGCGATCAGAAATAGCTGAGGCGGTTTGGAAGTAAAGGAGAACTTTATTCTGTTCATGTCCCGCGAGCTTGCCGCGTTCCGATAGGCATCTTCGATCAACGCAACCAAGTCCGTTTCATGGAGCCGAAGCTCCCTGCCACGGGCAAATTCCAGGAGGTCGCTGACGATTCGCTTCACCCGTTCCGTCTGGCCGACGATGTCGCTCACGGCCTCTTTCACTTCACGAGAGCAGCCCTCGCCCGCTTCTTGCGCAAGAACTTGGGCGGAGAGGTAGATGTTATTCAGGGGGTTGTTCAGTTCATGTGCCACGCCCGATGCGAGCGTGCCGATGGCGGCCAGCTTCTTCGCCTGCATGAGTTCCGTGTTTTTCCGCTCCAGCTCCTGCTCATGCAAGGCAAGCTGGTCTTCCATTTCGTTGAATTTGTCGATCAGCACTCCCACTTCGTCATCGGGATTGCCTTTCGAGCCTGATCCGGTGAGATGGGGATAAGATCCCTTTCCGGTCTTTTCCACCACGTTGATCAAAAGCATGAGCCTCCGCGCGACACTGGTGCTTATAAAGAACAGCATGGCAATGCCGACCGCGAAAAAAAGGGGGAAAAATATGAGAATCGCAATCTGCGACACGCGGATAACGGTCTCGGCTTTTTCACGGGCGATTTTGTCGAGGTCATTCCTGATGACCAGGATATCCTCACCTGTTTTTGTCAGGGCCGTGATGTCGGCATCCAACGCAAGAAGCCCCGTAACCAGGGGATGCCTTTCCGGGAGCCGGAATACGCTTGTCAGAAACACCTCGGACTGCGCAGGGCGCTCCAGAAAGGTGTCTTCCACGAGAGCGATAAATGTATCATCCTTGCGGTTGGTCTTCCTGAGTTTTTCAAAAGCCATCGTAAGACTTTTTGACGCAGCATCGATATTTTTGAAACACTGTTCATACTCGGTGATTCGATCGCGCAAAGAAAGCTGGTCTGCTTCGTCGATATGAGGATTTTGGGCGAGAATATTCTGAAGCTGCGTGAGGTAATCATAAATAACTGCAGCCTCAACGTTGCCCCGTTTCGGACCGTAAAGAAAATAATTTTTTTCATGACGCCTGAGCTGGACTGATTTGCGGCTCACCGTGTCCGTAATCTCAAGATACCGTATTTCTTTCCTAAGTTCGACGAAACTGACATACTCGAAAACAGCGAGGATCGCGATTATGAAGGCGCTAATGAAAAAACTGAGTGCTATTTTTTTCTTGAGTGACATGTATTATAGGGATTCCCACAGTGGGATGGTGGACTTAAACAGTTGTCCATTGCGGTTCGCCAATCAGGCCACAAACCACGCCGCTTAAGCGGCCATCCCGATCTACAATCCTCGGGGATGGTACGCCCGCGCCTGATGCATGAAGGCCTCAAGCCGGGTGAGAGTCTGGGAATCTCCCTGGCCTTCATAAGCTATACTGAGGAGCGGGATGTTGTGATGGTCTTCCCGTACTCGCTTGAGCACAGCCGTTGCGATGGTGCCGGGCATACAGGTGAAGGGCATCACGTTTACAATGCCCGAGACTCCTCGGTTGATATAGTCGATGGCCTTGCCGACCGAAAGGACAGCCTCACCTTCGAAGGAATGGTGAATATAAGGAAGGGCAGTGCGCAAGGTCTGGCCGATACTCGGCTCATGAAGACTCCGCAGCGATCCATTGAAGCTCCGCAGAAACCTCTGTTCATCCTTATGTTGAACCCGCGCTGTGAGGTGCGCCTTCAGCAGCTCTTTCCACGAGCGGTTCATCAAGGCAGACGTCTTGGCTGTCGTGTTGACGTAGAGCAGCCATTCCGATATAGGCGCGACCCACGCTTCACCCCCGAGCTTTTCGATCTGGCCCACCACATCCTCGTTGCTGAATCGGTTTGAGCGAATATAGATCTCCCCTACAACACCGATTACCGGTTTCGATTTCTCCGTTATATCGATCGCCATGAAATCCTCGTAGGCATTGCATAACGCCGGGGTGAGGTCTTTTCGTCTTTCTATCGTGGAAACCACCGCAGCCAGGGCCTTCTGGTATACACGGTCTGTCTCCCCTTTTCGTTTCTCATAGGGCCGCGTTTCCCACAGCGCTTTCTGGAGCATGTCCACTGCGAACACACCGCGCCAACTCATGAGCACAAAATTCTTGTCCAGCGCGCGGACATCGTTGTGAAGCGACTCATCCTGCATGGGGGACATTATTTCGACGCGTTCGAGCCCGAGTTTGTCCAGTACCTGTCGGTGGTAGCGGTTATACTGTCCGAACCTGCAGGGACCCCTGCCCGAAGGCATGAAAAACGCACTCTTGCAGGGATCGAATCCCGAACGCCTCGTCGCCTTGATCATGTCGCCCACAGTTAGTGCCAGGGGATAGCACTCGCGCCCCGAACTGTGCTCCCTGCCGATTCTGATGGTATCCTTATCCGACTCGGGCAGCACCTTGGCATCCACGCCGCAGGCCCTGAACGCAGCGGCAAGAGCATAGGCATGGTCGGTCATCGGCGGGAGATAGACCTTCTTCGCATGAAGCGATCCGTTTCCGTTGTTCCTGATGGGTATAGTAAAAGCCTGACGTGGCTGTTCTGACCTCACATTCTTTAGACTGTCCAGGAATGCCTCGATTCTTGTAACGGCGCCCGCATCAGCGCTGTGCTCATCGATTTCAAGCTGGAGAAACGGTTTTCCACCCATTTCCGCGCGGAAAAAATGGGTTATAAAGGAATCAGGGCCACACCCGAAATTCGTCAGATAAAGGGGAAACAGGCCAGGGCTGTCGGCTATGAAGCGTCCCGCCGCCATGATTTTCTGTCCCGATTTCCAGTACATGTGCTCCTGCCCCGATAAGTCCACCTCACGGAGAGGGATATAATCCATGGGTATCGCCTGCACGCCCAGGCCGCGAATCCTGGACGGCAGGTTCATGTTCAGGCCGGTATCGCAGGTGTTGTAATTTCGGCCGACAAGCACCAGCGCCTGCTCTCCCGGTTTAAGCGCAGCAAGGACATCGCGTCCACGCCTCTCAAGGGCGCGGTGGAAATCATCCAACGCTTGAGCAGCGCATCGCTTCGCTCGCGCTACATCCGACGCGCCCTTTCCGAGACTCCTGCCGAGCGCCTTCATGCTCTTATCGAAGTGACGCTTGTCGTGCAGAAAGAGAACGGGCTCAATGGTCCGAGTCTTGCCGAAGCGGATCGAAGCTTTCGCGACATAAGGGAAAGCCTGGGCATAGGGACAGGCTTGGGAACTTCTTGCCTTGTCGTGAGCAACAGGAAGACGGACGAAGCTCGGCAAAAAAATGATATCGACCTTTTTTTCCAGGAGATCGAGGACATGGCCAAGCCCTACTTTAGCTGGAAAACAGGTCTCCGCAACGGTTGCCTCGAGTGCCCTGTTTATCAGCGGGCGGTTCGTGTTTTCCGACAATACAACGCGATAGCCCAGTTCAGTGAAAAAGATCCGCCAAAAAGGCAGAAAATCATTGACATAAAGCATGCGCGGGATTCCGATCGTCAGTGCATCCTCGCCGATGGTGCGCGTCAGGGGAGAGGAGAGAAGCAGTTGTTCGCGCTCGGAAAAAAGGTCGGGCAGAGCGCCTGCGGTTGAATGCTTTTTCTTTACATCGTACTTTTCGCATCGACTCCCGTAGAAGAGAGGCTTCTCGCCATCGAAGCTTACCTGCCGGATGTCGCAGCGGTTCGCACATGCCGCGCATTCGAAGGTAGTGACGGTATAGGCGCGTTTGCTCAGATCGAAACCCTTGAACGTACTCGTGCCGTTGCTGTTGCGCATGGCGAGGATCGCCGCACCGATGGCGCCGGTCACTTCATGATGGGGCGGAACAATGATGGGTTTGCCGGTGATGGCTTCAAATGCCGACACCACGGCTTTGTTCGCGGCAACGCCGCCCTGGAAAAAAATGCGGTCACCGACTGGCTTACCCGCTTTGACTTTGTTCAGATAATTGTAAGCAATGGAATAAGCGAGCCCGGCGGTGAGTTCCTCCACACTAGCGCCTTTATTCATGGAGTGGACCAGGTCCGACTCCATGAAGACCGTGCAGCGCTCGCCGAACCGGCACGGAGAATTAGCGCAGAACGCCTCAGCTTCGAATTCCTGCTTGATCCTGATGCCGAGACGCTCCGCTTGTTCTTCGAGGAACGAACCCGTTCCCGCTGCACAGGCTTTGTTCATTTCGAAATCCACGACCGCGCCGTCCCGCAGACTGATGTATTTCGAGTCTTGTCCGCCGATCTCGAAAATGGTGTCCACTCGCGAATCGATGGCCGTAGCGGCCGTGGCCTGGGCGGTAATTTCATTCCTCACCACATCCGCGCCGATCATGTCGCCGGTCAGATACCTGCCCGACCCCGTGGTGCCCGCGCCCAAGATCCTCACCCGCCCGCCGATCTCTGCTCCGACTTCGGATAGTCCCTGCTTTACCGCCTCGATAGGCCTCCCGGCAGTGGGAAGATAGCGTTTCGACAGAACACGCCTGTTTTTGTCGATGACAACAACATTCGTCGATACGGAACCGACATCCACACCGAGATAGGCGTCGATGATTCCGTCGCTGTCGGATGTACCATCCTGATCTGGATTCGGCATGATGCCCATCGGCTGCGACAGCCGCGCCATGCCGCTCGCCACCCGCTCCACGCCGCCGGCGAGCAGCGCCGCAAGTGCCGGGGCGCCGCGGTAGGCCGTCTGTCCGCGCTGCTCGCGGACCATCAGCGCTGCCCCAATGGCGCCCGACGTGCCGAAGTGATCGGGGACAGTCATCTCCCGCTCCGAAAGCTTTAGCACGTCGCGGAAAGCCTTGCGCATGCCAAGGTTTGCAGCGACGCCTCCCTGAAACAAAACCGGCGCGAGAAATTTCTTCCCTTTGCCGACTGTCGCTTTGAAGTTCCGTGCCATCGCATAGCACAGGCCTGCAACAATATCATAATCCGGGGTCGCGATCTGTTGAAGGTGGATCATGTCGCTCTTCGCAAATACGCTACATCGGCCTGCTACGCGAGGCGGCGTTTTCGATTTGAGGGCTATGTCACTGAACTGTTCTATGGTCAGGTGGAGACGGCTGGCCTGCTGATCGAGGAAGGAGCCAGTGCCTGCGGCGCAGGCGGCATTCATGGAGAAATCCTCAATCTTGACGCTGCCTGATGTGCGATCCGGTGCCAGCGTGATGAGTTTGGCATCCTCACCGCCCATCTCGATAATGGTTCGCGCATCGGGGTGGTAATGCCCTGCAAATGCGGACTGCGCGAGGATTTCGTTGATGAACAAAGCGCCGAGTGATTCCGCAACCTGCTTCCCACCGCTGCCGGTGATCCCGGCTGCTTTGATGCTGTCGTGCGGAAATTCCGTGGTAAGCGCTTGGAGGCGGATGAGAAGCACTTCGAGAGGGTCGCCCTTGATCCGGTCATAGGTCTCGGAGCGCAGGCAACGATTCATGTCAAGAACCGCGGTTTTTATCGTTACCGAGCCTATATCAATGCCGAGAAAAAGTTCCATGTGCATAGTCCTTCACCTGAATAGAATGGTTTGTTTTCACGAGCTGATATGAGCTATGCTGCATAAAGACCGTTTTCTCAACGTCATGAACAACGTTATATTATAATAATATTGAACAACATAGTCAACACTTCGTAGGGTACTTTGAAGGGTACTGGCCACGATCCGAATGCGTTCGCAGCAGTTCGGCCACGGCCAGCGGCTCTTCATACGTATCCCACCTGCCGCCGCGGTCTTTCCGAAGCTTCCCGATCTTCGCTGCCATTTCCGGATCGAGGACCTGGGCCGTGGGAAGATTAGCCCGTCCGCCGGCATGACTAGCCGCCAGATTCCGCGCAAGCTGATTTTCCCGAACGCTCCGCCGGTAATGAGAAAGATTTTGTTCGCCGCCGTAGGTCCCCGGAGTGCTAATAAAAAACCCCACCTGGCGTAATCAGGCAGGGGTCACAGGGGGATACTAGTAAGACGCCGGTAAAATGGAGCGGGCGATGAGTCTTGACCTGTCGCACCCCGCATTAAAGAACAACCTAACCCTGTGAAGAACGATAATAAATCAAAGAAGTAGCAGTGTCAAGACAATCTCAGTGTTGTGTCTGAGTGTTGAAATAATTCATCGGACAAGACTCGGACAGGCCGAGGAAGGAAATAGAAAAGACAGTGTAACGAGCACGACCCCAAAAGACGTGAGCTCGAAAGCTTTCCTTTATCTTTAACAGATGCTATCAGCAGTGTCCGGTAAGAATTAAAACGGCATGACCTGCGAACCTCTTTTGTTAGATAATAGAATTCTCCCAAACCCTATTATCACAAGGAGGAACAAGCCATGCGCAAGTTGGAAACGATCTTCGGAGAACTGCTGAAACTTGTACCGAGATATCAGTTCGAAAAAGCTGTAAATCAACACCAGGGAGACAGATACGTCAAGTCCTATACGACCTTGCACCAGTATATTACAATCCTGTTCTCCCAGATCAAGAAAAAAGACAGTATCCGGGACATCGTAACAGGACTGGAGGCTAACGAGTCCCGCTGGTATCACCTGGGGCTCACCGGAGTTTATCGGAGCACTCTCTCGGATGCCAACAACAAACGGAGCTTTCAGGTATTTGAGGATTTGTTTTATCATCTTCTTTCTCGCCGCATTATAGGAACTCAAAATTATAAAAAAATATGTTTCGCGGCAGGGCAAAAATGCTATAATATCATGCATTGCAATGATAAAAACAACTTCTAAAGGATTACTCGGATGACCATGAACGTACTGTCCGGCGATACCAAAAATATGGCTATCCCCTGTTTCTTTCAAGACCTTAGAACTCAAAAAAAGACCGGCACTGCGATCTTTTCCCATGAAAAGGAAGCCAAAAAAGTTTTTTTCAGGAATGGAGAGATTATCTTCGCCTCCTCAAATCTGGACACAGACCAATTGGGCGCATCTTTGCTTCGGAACGGCTACCTTACCGAAGAACAGCGTGCTGCAGCTGAAGAGGCTGCCAAACAGACCGGAAAACAATTCGGCGCGGTGCTCGTAGAACGCGGATGGATCACGCCAAAAAACCTCGTCGAGGGAGCCAAACGTCACATCAAGCAAATAGTATTAAGCCTATTCTCGTGGCGCGAGGGCCACTATACGTTTGACAGTGCTCCCTTGCCCCTTACGGAGATTGTACCGCTCCAGATAGACACAGGCAGCCTGCTTTTGGAGGGAATCCGCAGCGTTGACTGGAAATTCGTACGCAAGTCCCTACCGTCCCTTAAAATGATTCTTCGCGCTGCGAAGAATTCCGCGACTCTTCTGCATGGAATTGTGCTCGATCAAGACCAGCAAACGATTCTCTCCCTCATTGACGGCAACAGAAGCATCGAAGAAATCTGCGCCGTATCGGAAATTGGCGATTTCAGCACCCTCAAAGCGATCTATGCTCTCAGCGCCTTGCGTCTCGCCGAATCGCTCAGCCTGAAGTCGGATGCTGCAGCACGAGAAAGCAAGCAATCCGCCGCTTCTGCTAAACAGGAAAAACAGGAACCCGAGCTCAAAGTCACTAGAGACATGGTCCTGCAAACTCTGGGGAAAATGGATGACTTGGATTACTATCAGATGCTCGACATCGGTCACGGCGCGACGCAACAGGAGGCCAAAAAGGCTTATTTCCGTCTCGCAAAAAGGTACCATCCCGACCGTCACTCAGACAGCGAGCTGTCCGACATGAAAGAACAGTTCGAAGCCATTTTCATGTATATCACCGAAGCTTACGATGTCCTGACGACAGAAGACAAGCGTCAAGAATATGACCTCGCGCTGGCCAGGGGTCTCAAGAAGCGCCATTCGGCTGAGCAGACCAAGGCCCATGAAAATGACAGCAAGAAAGGCTCAGCTGCTTCACAATTCAATGAAGGCCTAAAACACTACCGGGGACAGAATTTCTGGGGCGCAGAGGAAGCATTCCGGTGGGCCGTACGCCTTGATCCGTCTAATGCCGAGTACCTGTTCCATCATGGTCTTGCGCTTGCGCATATGCCCCGCCGTCTCCATGATGCCGAGGAACGCTTCCAGATAGCTATTAAAATGGCACCTTCAAAAGTTGAGTACTCACTCGAGTTAGGAAATCTCTATTCAAGGAACGGGATGAAAAAAAAGGCTCTAAGCGTATTTCAGGATGCTCTGCAACGTAATCCAAATTCCGATAAACTTAAACAGGCCGTGAAAAATGTTGGTGGATAGTTCTTTTAACAACCCCAACTTAGTTCTCAACTCTCGTTTTCAAATTCAGTTTCAGAGCATTTTCCCGTGCTCCTGCTATGTTCTGCTACACCCTCTACATTCTTAGCGGTTCAAGATTCTCATAAATGCATTATATTTGCTACAATAATACGTAACAGGAGAATGAAAATGACGTTGAACATTCTTATCATCGGCGGCGGTTTTGGTGGAATGGAGGCGGCTTTTACCCTTCGGGGCTGTCTTGGCGACATAGCGCGGATAACTTTGATCGACCGAAGCCCTTTCCACTCTTTCATCCCTTCCCTCCATGAAGTCAGTTCCGGCAAGGTACCGGCTCGGGACATCCGGATTCCATTTGAAACAGTGCTGTCGCCTGCAGGAATCGTTTTTAAACAGGCTTCTGTGCTGCAAATCGATCCGGTCCGGCGACACGTCATTATCGGAGACGGAGTACTGAGTTACGATTACCTGGTTCTTGCTGCGGGAGCGAGGAATAATTTTCTAAATGTACCCGGTGCGGAAGAGTATTCATACTGCTTCCGCTCCCCTGAAGACGCTGAGCGCATCCATGCCGGACTCAAACACATCCTGTCAGAACATCGAAGAGCAATTCGCCTGGTACTGGCGGGCGGGGGCACGGAAGGTGTTGAGATGGCCGGAGAGGTCCTCGATCTTATTCATGACAATGGATATACAGACGATCTTGCCGTGGGCAGGATCAACGTAACCGTCGTGGAACGTGAGGCAAGAATCCTGCCCGGATTCTTGCGGGAAACCAGCAAATTTGCTGGCGACTACCTGCAAAAGCGGGGGGTAAAACTCATTACCGGCCAACCCATCAATACCGTCCGGAAGACATCGCTCATGCTCGGTTCTGACGTTGAGCTTCCCTTTACCATGCTCATCTGGACTGGCGGGATAAAACCATCACACCTCATTGAAGATCTGCCTCTACCCCGTGAAAAAACCGGCTGGCTCATCGTGACGGACCGGCTCAATTCGCCAGCTGACGAGCGGATCTTCGGCATCGGAGACGCGGTAAGCATACATGGAAACGAGGGTCCGCTTATGCTCCAACGTCTTGCCTACCATGCCCAAGACCAGGCAGTCGTTGCAGGATTGAACATCACGTACCATGCCAGCGGCAGAGAATTGATCGCTTACCAGCCCCGAACAAGACCGCAGATGATCTCCATCGGCAGGGAAATGGGCATTTATTCACGGGAGAATGGCTTCCGGACCGGAGCCTGGGTGGTGGTCCTGAAAAAAGCCGTGGAGCGCAACTACCTCATGTCGTGCTTGAGCAGGGCCCTGCTCTTGAAAATGCCCTTCAGGATTCCTGGTGTTGGTCTTTTTAAACGTATGAAGCTGAAACTGCCCCTTTAATATAATACCCCCTACCCGTTCCGCGATACCTCTTCTTTTTACAATGCTGCGACGTACACGTTCATAAGAGGAATTTGCTGAAGCATACAAACTGTTTTGATCAATCAAAATGCGCCCCGGGAAACGTTATCGGAGCGCATTGACACAACAATCCAGCTACACCCGCTGGGTCACGCAGCCGTTTTCATAAGACGGGACCGGAGCACAATTCCAACTCCTGTTAATGCCATGGACACGGGACAGTTTTTCTTTGCCAGTTCTGCCTTTTCCATGAAAGTCTTCTCGTCACAGCCCGGCACCCTGCCTTCAGTATCAAGTTCGATGTGCGTGATTTTGTATCCTCCGCCGACTTTATCGATGCTCACTTTCGCAATGGTGTGAATGTGGTCCACGTTATATCCGGACTGTTCCAGCACCATTGCAAGTGCCATATTGAAGCAACCTGCATGTGCCGCCCCGATTAGCTCTTCGGGGTTTGTTCCCGCTCCGGACTCGAACCGCGACCCGAAGGAATAAGTACTGCTGATGTTTCCGCTTCCGACCTTAATCACGCCCTTTCCTTTTTTGATATTTCCTTCCCAGAGAGCTTCAGATGTGCGAACTATCATAATGTGCCTCCTTGCGGATAATGGGACAAATTGTCCCTTCACCCAATAAGATAATGTTACCACGCATGCGCTCAAAGATAAATCGAACGAAAGTGACAGTTTCCTTTTTGTGCCTATCTATGCTATATTTGTATGCTGAACGGTAATTTTTTCTTGGAAAAGTAAATTGTCGAACAATTCCATAATAATCCGTTGCCGGGTATGCAGAACGCTGAACCGCACTCCCGAAGAAAAGCTTGCAAGCCATCCGGTCTGCGGTCACTGCAGGACGCCACTCGAAGTTCCCCGTGCTCCCATCAATGTGACGACCTCGGGCTATGATCCCCAGATCAATGATTGGCCTGAGATCGTACTTGCCGAGTTCTGGGCAAAATGGTGCGGGTACTGCCGCGCGATTGAACCGTTCATCAACGAGCTCGCGGCAAGACGGGCCGGCCGGCTCAAAATCGTCAGGGTCGACGTGGACTCCGAACCTGTCCTAGCCCGGCGGTTCACGATAAAAGCCACGCCGACCTTTATCCTCTACCGGAACGGCCGTCAACTTGCCCGCTTTGATGGTGCACCAGCTAGGACCAGCGAACTGGATTCCTGGATCGACCGGACCATGCTCCAGACAGTGAAATGAATCTCCGCGCAGCAGGCTAGAAGGAATTGCACGTTAAATATGTGATATTGGTTCAACACTTCTCGCAGATCATTTATATTACAGGTTTTTTGAGTAACCCTTTAAAACCCTACTATTTTATTTGTTCGAGCAGAATATAGCGCCCATGTGACTTAATATAGCATTTGGGGCACGTAAGCAGCTGCTTTTACACGGATATTCATTTGCGTAATATCGCGAGCGTCATCCCCACGAATTCCCGATTGGTTTCAGGATATTATTCGGATTTTGGTCCGAAGCGTGGAATGGTCGGAAGATAGGATCAAAAGAAACGGGGAATGTGTCATGAAAAGGATATCTGTATTATTTTTGCGGATCAGCTTCTCTTCGCATTTCTTCCGTTAAGATAGGCATACAACACATGCAGCGAGACAGCTTTCATCTTTGTATGGAGCAAAATTGTGGCAGCACGCAATCACACCAAATAACCGTCAAATAAACCGGATTACTTTGGATGGTGATGAAGTCCCGCCATTTCAATCATCCTAACCTCTGCTTCATGGTCCTTCCCCTGCCGTAACAGCCCGATCGCATCGGAATCAAGAATGGCCTGAAATATCCGGCGTCGCTCCTGCTCATTCGTCACCTCGTTCAAGACCCGCTTACGGATTACCGCAAGCTTGTCAAGAAACAGCCCGTACTCGGGGCCATAAATCTTTTCCAGCTCCTGTCTTACTTTTTTCGATAACCCGGGACTGGCACCGCTCGTGGATATGGCTATTAAGAGATCGCCGCGCTCCACTACCGAGGGAACGATAAAGGTGCTTTCTTCAGGTGGCACGGCCACATTCACAAGCACATGACGCTCCTTGCAGGCGCGGGCCACGCCAATGTTTACTTCAGGGGAACCTGTGGCTGCTATGACCAGGAACTCGCCGGAAATGTCTTCATTCTCGAATATTTTTTGACGATAAGCGATCTTGCCCGATGTGGAAAGTTCTGTTAATTTGGGAGAAAGAAGAGGGCTGATGATTGTTATGTCGGCACCCGCTTCAAGCAGCGAGAGCGTCTTCCGTTCGGCCACCGACCCGCCTCCGATGATCAGACACGATCGCCCTCGAAGATCCAGATAGGCAGGATAGAATTTCATAACGTCTTAAGCTTTTGAATGTGAGCGAGCGCTGTCTTTTTCATGGCGGGGTACTTTTCTGCGAGCGTCTCGAACATGGCGCGTGCCTGGGCCATCTCGCCCAGTTCCTGATAGGATAGGCCCGCATAATAGAGCGCGTCTTTCTCCGCTGAGGATCCGGGGTATTCACTAAGAAGTTTTTCGCACCTGCCAAGAGCGGCCTTGTAGGATTCTTTTTTATAATAAAACCGCGCTACATATAACTCATAATCCGCAATCCAATCTGTGCAGATTGCAATATATTTTTCCGCTTGTTCCCCGTAGCCGCTCTTCGGATACTTTTCAAGCAGTTGTTTCATTTCCCTGATTGTTGCATAAGCCGGCGCCGGATCACGGTCAAAGGACGTAAGGTCATTATAGCTGCACATGGCGATCTGATACTGGGCATACGCAGCATCTTTGTGCACAGGGTGGTAGTTCAGAAAAGCCTTGTATTCGACAAGTGCCTCACTGTATTTCTCTTCGCCATAATAGGTATCTGCGATGCGGAGCATCAGGACGGCATCATAGCTTCTGTCCGGTGATTTCTCCTCGATCTCCTGGTATTTCTTACGAGCTTTTTCGTAATTTTTCCCCCGCATGTTTGCTTCACCATCCTTGAACCACAAGACAGGATCAAAAGGAGGTTCCTTGACGGAACACCCGGCAAGCAGGATCAGGATCAGTAGGAAAAGTATTTTTTTCATAAGGAAGGATGCATTTGTGCGGATTTCGGATAATTGACAATCACTGCAGTCAAGCCCGCCTCAATCAAGAACCAAACATCCAATGCTTGCGGGATCGTATGGCACCATTACCTTTAAGCTGGTGCCGAAGGGGGGACTCGAACCCCCACGGGATTGCTCCCACTGCGCCCTGAACGCAGCGCGTCTACCAGTTCCACCACTTCGGCGCGGTGTATTACTATAAAGAGAACAGCTGTGATTGTCAAGAAATGTTTTGCAGGGATGTTTTGGAGATATCCATGATACATAAATCCCATGCAGCGGCCAGAATGAGGCTTTTTCGATCCTTTGTTAGATTATCAAATCCAGGAGCGTAAAGAAAAAAATCGTCATGCTAATGTAGCCGTTCATGTTGAAAAACGCGAAATTCAGTTTCGAAAGATCGTTTTCCCTGACTAGAGCATGCTCATAAATGATCAGGATCAGAGAAATGACGACTCCAGTGAGATAGAACCAGCCGAGAGAAAGCAGTGAGCCAAGCCAGAAGAGCAAAGCCATCGTAATCGTATGCGCTGCACGGGATATCCAGAGCGAACACCGAATGCCGAAGCGCTGCGGTATCGAATGAAGACCGACTTTGCGGTCGAATTCCATGTCCTGGAGCGCATAGAGCGTATCGAAGCCCATGAGCCAGAAAAGTACGGCGAAGCCAAGAACGAGCGCCGGTACATCGAGCCTGCCCGCCACGGCTATCCATGCGCCCAAGGGCGCTCCGGAGATCGCCAATCCGAGAAATAGGTGGGAAAGATAGGTAAACCTCTTGGCGTAGGAGTAAAAGAACACGATGGCAAGTGCCACTGGAGAAAGATAAAAGGCCAGCGGATTCAGCATGTACGCCGCCAATAAGAGAAGCGCCGATGATGCCACCGTAAACAGGATCACCTGTCTTGGTGAAACAAGCCCTAGCGGGAGCGCCCGGTTACTGGTCCTCGGATTGGCAGCATCGAACTTCCGGTCTGCCCATCGATTAAAACCCATCGCCGCTGAACGGGCGCCGAACATGGCCGCCGTTATCCAGAGGATTGTCCTGAACGTCGGGATTCCCTGGGCAGCGAGCAGTGCTCCCGTGAACGCGAAAGGAAGCGCGAAGACTGTGTGTTCGAACTTGATCATTTCGAGAATGATCTTTACTTTTTTCAGCATACGTTCTCTTTCGTGACGACGCCGCTACGGCCGCAACCCCGGTCTCAGCATTTTCACAATCTCCTGATACACGATCTTTACGATTTCGTCATAATCCCTGGAATCGGGATAGATCGCCTTTCCGAATGTGACGGTTACCTTTGCCGGTTTTGGCAAATTTCTCCCTGTGGGGAGCATTTCGTAGGTCCCCTGAATGGCAACAGGGATGAGCGGGATGCTCAGCTCCTTTGCGATAATGCCTACCCCTTTTTTGAATTCCTTGATATCACCATCTCGCGAGCGGCCGCCTTCAGGAAATATGCAGAGTATTTTGCCCTGGCGAAGCACATGGGCCGATAATTGCATCGCGCTGTAAAGTCGAGCGTCCATATCCACCGGAATCACATTCACGAGCCTTGCTATTTTCGAGGATACCGGACCACCGAAGAAGTCCGTGGTCCCGAGAGAAAACGTTTGAGATGCGATGGGCCAAGGCAAAGTCGCCATTACCGCCGGCGCGTCAGCGAGGCTCAGATGGTTCGGCGCGATGATAAACGGACCTTTCCCCGGGAGGTTTTCAAGGCCGCGCACCGACAGCCGGCCGTAGGCCGCAAAAACAATCCTGAGAATGAGCTGCAACACATGCCTGCCTGCATCGATCATCATCCCTTGTTCGAGCTTGAGTTGTGAGAGGATTTCGTTCGATGGTTCTTGAGATAATATCTCGGTCCAGGTCATTTTCACATTGCCGCCCGACTCAACCGCGCCAGCGGCCAGCAGTTGCTGGATCTTCAAGACGACGTCCTTCACGGTGAAAACCTCGGATCCGAACGTATCGGGGAGGCTGATGCCGAAGGATTTTTCTATGCTGACCACCAGCTCAACACGGGCAAGCGAATCAAGCCCGAGATCGAGCTCAAGGTTATCGTCGGGCACAATCTGTTTTTTTGCGGAGAATGGCTCAAGAAAGGAAATCAGCTTTTTCATCACTGGATCTGCTTGAAGAAGGGCATCGAACTCTTGGACCTTTTTTTCAGCCTGCTCACCCGACTGGCTGTAGAGTTCTTTCACCTTGGCACGCCGGATTTTGCCCAGTCGCGTAACGGGCAGCGGCTCCTTGAATATTTTAAGTCCGGTGATTCTTTTGTACGGAGGAAGATTCCTGGCAAGATTCTCGAGTTCGAAGGCGATTGTCTCCCTGGAGTTGGACAGATTCATCTTCCGGAGATAATCGAAGTCCGGGACCACGGCTGCTTCGAGTCCACGCTCTCCCTGGATGAGGCAGATCTCCTTGATGGACGGAATCTGGTGGTAGAATTTTTCCAGTTCCTCGGGAAATATCTTTTTGCCTGTCGCGAGCACAATCATCTCTTTGGAGCGGCCGGTTATGAAAAAAAATCCATCCCGGTCCCGATACCCTAGATCGCCGGAGTAAAACCATCCGTCCCGCATGACTTCCGCGGTCTCCTGTGGTTTTTTATAGTAGCCGAGCATGACGTTCGCTCCGCGAATAGCAATCTCGCCGTGCCCCTCCTCGTCAGGATTTGCGATTCTGACCTCCACATCGGGGACCGCGATGCCGATGGATCCCGCCTTCTGTCTGGTGACGGGATTGAATGTGGAGACCGGAGAAGTTTCTGTCAGACCGTAGCCTTCGATGATGGTGAACCCTAGCCTCGTCATGTCTGTATACACATCCGCGTCAAGCCGCGCACCGCCGCTTGCAAGCAGCCTCAACCTGGGGCCGAACTGGGCATGCACCCTGCCGAACAGGGCCTTGCCAATGTTCACGCCCAACCTGACCCGGAGCTGTCCGTTCAGGGCGAGGAGGAGCTTAACGATGATGCGGACAGGAGCCGGCTTTTTCTGGATACCGTCAAAGACGGCCCGGCGCAGCCCCGAATACAACTGCGGCACGCCAATCAGGATGCTTACCATCGTTTCCTGCATGCAGGCAAGAATATCAGGGCCCTTCAGACTATTCAGGATTGTGACTGTGGCGCCCATCGAAAAAGGCAGCAACATGGAGGTCATGGAGGGGTATGTATGGTGCAAGGGGAGGATCAGCAGCATATTATCATCAGGACGGACGATGTCGAGCTTGATGCAGCTCATGCAGTTCGATGCAAGATTGCCCTGCGAGAGCATAACGCCTTTCGGGTCCCCCGTTGTCCCGGAGGTGTACAAGAGTACTGCAAATTCTCCGGCATCGGGCGCCACCGGGAAATTGGCATCAGGATAGGCAGTAAGAAGATCGGAGAAGGCTATCCCCTCCCCCTTATCGAAACCGATGATCGAATAACCGCTATTTCGTGGGATCTTTTGACGAGTCTGATCGGACACAAAGACAGCCTTTGTTTCAGAATAGGCCAAGAGAATTTCGACTTCCTCATCAGTCAGTTGAGCATCGAGCGGCACGACAACAGCTCCGAGCGATAGAACCGCTAGGTATGCGATCATCCATTCCGGCCGATTCTCGGAAAGTAAAGCGAGGCGGTCTCCTCGGCCAATGCCAATTTTCGAAATCGATCGTGACACCGAAGCAATGGCCTTGATGAGTTCCCCATACGTATACCGCTCATACCGATCGCCAATCTTCCTTTGAACAGCTATATGACCAGGATACCGCAAAGCAGCCTGCCGGATTCCGGTCAGGACCATACAATGCCTCACTTCCTCATCGATCTCAGCCTACACGATGCTGGCCGACGACTCCCTTCCCAAGTCACGAAGGGCTCAAGATGATACTTGTGAAAATTCTTAAAAAAGTCTTTTTTCTTGCGGCTGCCTTGCAAAAGAGCCGGGAATATAATCGGACTACAAGCATAATCATCCTCTCAAGCTTTCATTAACTTTTTCTTCTGGAAGAATATATTTGTCAAGACTGAATGTCAATTGAGAAGTGAGGAGGGATGGAGAGGGACGAAGTGGACATGCAAAAACATAGCTCATTTGGGATGTCAGTCCTTTATTGCCTTTTTGACATCCTGGCCGACTTTCTTCCATGTCTTTTTCGCATTGCGATCCACAGCTTTCCAGTCTTCCTTTGCCTTTTTGTCCGCGGCTTTCCAGTCTTTTTTGGCCTTCTTATCAACGGATACGGCCACTTTTTTCATGCCTTCGCGAACCTCTTTGAAACCTTCCTTGACCGATTGTTCTTCATCTGCGATTCCCATTGCTGGAACAAAAATAAAAAAAAGAGCCATGAATATATTGAATATAGCCATACTAACCTCCTTGTAGCAGCAGTAACAAACTGCCCTGTGCAAATTAATACACCGAGCAGAGGCAAATGTCAAGTGATGAGAATTCAGTGATGAGAATTCTGTCTGAGAATTCTGTCTGAGAATTCTGTCAATGGAAACCCAGACCATGACAGACTCGATTCAGCGCCGTACTGCCGCTGACCGGGGGAATATCCCGCTACAGGAAAGCATTTTCCCCCATTCTGACAGCTGTTTCCGCGAAAAGTCGTGAAAATCCCGTAACGCTGGGCTTGCGAATCAGTTCATTCTTTTTCCATCTTGCGGTAACGCACAACGAGACAGTAGAAAAGGACATAGGACACGACTGCGGCAACGGCACCAACAATCAAAGTCCCGGCCACATAGGACCAGAGGTAGGGCTTTAAAACAATGTATGAGTTTTCAAAGCTGAGCTGATCCCAGGCAATGCGAGGAACGGCTCTGTTTTCACCGGTAATCTTGATGCCGAGCCATATACAGAACCCGTAGAGGGGAACAACGGTCCAAGGATTATTTATGAATGACGCCGTGACGATAACGAGTTTATTCAGCCGAAATATCCACCCAATTACCAGACACGTAATTACGTGAAGCCCTATGATCGGGCTGAATGCGACAAACACTCCAAAAGCAAAGGCAAGCGCAAGCTTGTGCGGCGGATCATCGAGCTTAATCAGAGCATGAAGCCGGTCCCGCAGGTATTTTTTCATCGTTCTTACAGGCATGATCGTCTTTAGCTCTGTTATGAATGCGTTTCTCTGGGTTCCTTTGCAAAATGATCATAGCCCGTCGCCCTGAGCGACGTTTGTTTGCCGTTGTGATCAAGAATCATCATCGCACGGTTCCTGGTAATTTCACCAATTTCGTGCAGAGGAACGCCGAGAGACCGAAGCTTCCTTATCTTTTCCGGTGGAGCCGTGAAAAGGAGTTCATAATCTTCCCCCCCCGACAAGGCATAATAAACCGGTGTGTTCACAAGATAAGCGGCCGCTTTGCGCAGCGACAGGGATAAGGGTAACTTTGCTGCCTCAATCACCGCACCAACACCGCTTTGCTCACAAATATGTCCAAGATCCGAAGAAAGACCATCGCTGATATCAATCATCGCACGGGCGCACCTAGAGAGGGCGATTGTTCTACCCCATTCCAGTCTCGGTGCGGGCCGAAGATGTGCATCAATCAGCCTTTTTGCAACCGCTGTAGTGCGAATTGAGCCCCGTCTCTTGGCCCCGAATTTCAGGATTTCCAGTCCTGCTGCTGAATCCCCGAGATTCCCAGTAACAAAGATCCGGTCGCCCGGCTTTGCGCCTGCCCGGGTTAGAACGTGCGCTTTCTCAACTCCTCCAAGAACGGTTACGCTTACCATGAGCCCGTTTCGAGAGGAACAGGTGTCCCCTCCTACGAGGATTGTACGGTGAGCACGGAGCATGGCATTGAAACCTCGATAAAAGTCAGAGATCTGTTCCACGGAAAAAGCAGGAGGAATGCCAAGAGAAGTCAAACAGAAGCGGGGGACGCCGCCCATCGCCGCGATGTCGCTCAGATTGACTGCGGCGGACTTCCATCCGAGCGAATAAAAATCAGTATAGGCGAGATTAAAATGCACGCCCTCGATCAACATGTCAGTCGACGCAAGTAATAATGAAGATGCGGATACCTTGAGCGCCGCTGCATCGTCGCCGATGCCGACCATCACCGCAGAGGACCTGCGGATGACCAACTTCCTGATCTTCTCGATCAGACCGAACTCACCCAAACTCGAAATTTTCATGCTTTTTATTGCCGTGGAGAAACGGGGTCACGGAGAGAGAGCCACAGGCCGTGGTAACATGCCTTTATCTTCTGTCTTCCGATGATCGCCTTTCAATGCGTGGCGCTTGATCTGCCGGGCAGTCTTTTATGGGCGATGCGGTGAAGCAATTTTTTTCGCAGTGCGTTGGAAATGACCTCATCCATTGTCTCGACAAAGATAAACTGCATGTCTTTCTTAACGTTTTTGGGGATTTCGTCGAGATCTTTCTCATTCTGTTTCGGCACGATCATGGTCTTGATGCCTGCACGACGCGCAGCGAGCGTTTTTTCCTTCAGTCCGCCGATCGGGAGGACCCTTCCTCTAAGCGTTACCTCGCCAGTCATGGCAAGATCCTTTTTGACGGGTTTGCTCGTAAATACCGATGCGAGCGCCGTCGCCATCGTCACACCCGCAGAGGGACCATCCTTGGGGATTGCGCCTGCCGGGACGTGGATGTGGACGTCGGTCTTACTGAATGTATTGGGGCTTATCCCTAGTTCGCCAGCGCGCGACCGGACATAAGTAAGTGCGGCGTGAGCTGACTCCTTCATGACATCTCCGAGATGGCCGGTGAGGGTCAAGTTGCCCTTCCCGCGCATGGTCGTAGCCTCGATGTACAGAACATCGCCGCCCGTTTCGGTCCAGGCGAGACCGGTTACAACGCCGATTTCATCTTTCTCCCGCTCCACTTCCGGAAGGTATTTGGGAACACCCAGATAGGAATGAAGATTCGCTGTAGTAATGGTAAACTGCCCTGTTTCCCCCTCAGCGATTTTTCTTGCTACCTTGCGGCAGAGATGGCCGATTTCCCGCTCAAGATTCCTCACGCCCGCCTCGCGGGTGTACTGGGCGATGACCTGGAGGATCGTTTTGTCGGGAATTACAATGTTCTTTTCTGTAATACCGTGCTCACTCAACTGTCGGGGGATCAGATAACTTTTTGCGATGCCAAGCTTTTCTTGTTCCGTATATCCCGACAGATGGATGATTTCCATACGGTCCTTAAGCGGTCCCGGGATCGGGTCGGTCATGTTCGCCGTAGTGATGAACATGACGCGCGACAGATCAAAGGGCAGCCCGATGTAATGATCGCTGAAGGAATAGTTCTGTTCGGGGTCGAGTACTTCGAGGAGGGCTGCGGAAGGATCGCCGCGGAAATCGGCGCCGAGTTTGTCAATCTCGTCGAGCATGAACACCGGATTGTTGTTACCCGCCGTTTTTATGCCCTGAATGATACGTCCGGGAAGAGCGCCGACATACGTGCGCCTGTGGCCGCGAATTTCCGCCTCATCGCGCACGCCTCCGAGCGATATACGGACGAACTCCCGGCCAAGCGCTCGAGCAATGGATTTGCCGAGTGACGTTTTTCCCACCCCCGGAGGTCCAACGAAACAGAGGATTGGTCCTTTCATTTTCTCCTTGAGCTTGCGAACCGAGAGATATTCGAGGATCCGCTCCTTCACTTTTTCAAGATCGTAGTGGTCCTCTTCAAGGACCCTATGAGCCGCCTTCAGATCAAGATTGTCTTTCGTCGCCTTGCTCCACGGAAGTTCCGCAAGCCATTCGATGTAAGTCCTCGTCATCGATGCTTCCGCGGCATCAGGATGCATCCGCTCAAGCCTGCGGAGCTGCTTCTCAGCTTCTTTGGCCGCCTTTTCCGGCAGTTTGGCTTCCTTAATCTTTTCGCGAAGCTCACGCATGTCTTCGGAGCGGTCGTCTGTCTCGCCCAGTTCGCGCTGGATTGCCTTCAGCTGCTCGCGGAGGAAGTATTCCCGCTGCGTTTTATCGATCTCGCCGCGTACATCTGCCTGGATCTTTTGCTGCATGGACAGGAGCTCAATTTCCTTACCGAGCGCCTCATTGATCCGCTTGATCCGTTGCACAGGATCGGTGATCTCGAGTATCTCCTGGGCCTGCTCAACCTTTAGGCCCATGTTGGCAACAGCCAGGTCCGCCAGCTTGCCGGGGTCGTCGACATTCTCAATGACCACCATGATGTCTGGCAGTATTACCTTGCCAAAGGACACGAGCTTCTCAATCTGCTCCTTAACATTACGCATCAGTGCCTCGGTTTCAAGATTAACCGGCACCGACACATCAGGGAACGCCTTAATCTCGACCTGATAGAACGGTTCCTTCTGAAGAAATTTGGTCGTTTTTGCCCGGGCCACTCCCTGGACAAGGATCTTTATGCGGCCGTCAGGCAACTTTAGCATGCGCATGATGACGCCCACGGTTCCCACGGAATAAAGATCGGACGGCGACGGGTTTTCCACATTGATGTCCTTCTGGGATGTCAAGAAAATCATGCGGTTGCCTTCGAGCGCCACTTCGATCGCCTTGATGGACATTTCCCGGCCGACAAACAGCGGGAGGACCATGTAGGGGAACACCACGATGTCCCGAATTGGAAGCAAGGGTATCTTTTTGGGGATCTCTATGGATTGCGGGAGTTCTATGTTTTTCGCTTCGGTCTTTGCCAAACCGTCCTCCTCATTGTAGACGCGCTTCCCGGCAGGTAATCACGCCCCATCATATTTTTCTACAGCCTCAATTTTTTCAGGTAACTCCTGAATGCATCGCCAAACTCAGGATTTTTTAGCCCGAATTCCACAGTTGCCCTGAGGAACCCCAGCTTATCTCCAGCATCATGGCGGATGCCGTCAAATTCATAGGCATATATCGGCTGTTTCTCCATCAGAAGCCGAAGGCCGTCGGTTAGCTGAATTTCACCGCCCTTGCCCGGCCGAGTGTTTTCAAGACAAGCGAAGATTTCCGGCATGAGAATATAGCGTCCGATGATCGCCAGGTTAGACGGTGCTTCTTGAGGTGAAGGCTTTTCCACAAGATCTTTTACGAGGTAGACGCCATCCTCGATTTTTTTCGCATCGATAATACCATAGTGCTTGGTCTGTGATTTAGGCACTCTCTGGATCGCAAGAATTGTCGCGGGGTAGCGTTTAAAAACCTCCATCATTTGTTTGAGCACCGGTGTTTCAGCGTCGACGATGTCGTCACCCAGAAGCACTGCAAAGGGTTCATGACCGACCACGCGCTTTGCCGTCAGCACGGCATGACCCAGTCCCAGAGCTTTCTTCTGGCGAATATAACAGAACGTTACCATGTTCGCGATACGCTGCACTTCCGAAAGCAGTTTGTGTTTCCCCTTCGCCTTGAGGTCTTCCTCAAGTTCGTATGCAACATCAAAATGGTCTTCAATGGCACGCTTATTGCGTCCGGTTACTAAAACCGCCTCGTCGATGCCCGATGAAACCGCCTCTTCCACGACGTACTGGATGAGCGGTTTGTCCACGAGCGGCATCATCTCCTTCGGTGAAGCCTTGGTAGCAGGCAGAAAACGCGTGCCCAGACCGGCAGCGGGAAAAACAGCTTTCGTAATCCGATTCATCACCGGTGGCCTCCTGGCAATCATTCTATGAAACTGCTCCATAAATGTCAAGGTAAGATAAGGGCGGGGCTGTCAGCTACTTCGGTATCGGCACGCTTCCCAGGAGGTATTTCAGATCTTCATCATCGAACCGCAAACCGAGTCCAACAAAAGGTAATGCACGGTGGACATTCAGCATATTATCATAGCCGGCGTTCACGAACAGGACTTTATTAATGTTATAATTGGCCGTCGCCTTCAGATGGGCGTTTTCATTGTTGGGTTCCGTGCTGTTGAAGTTCCAAGCATCGATACTGAACTTTAGCCGGTCATCATAAGCGAAATAATCGGCCCCGACGCCGCCGGTGGACTCGATAAGCCCGAAACGGAGGGCAAGGTTTCCCCACCGCTTTGCGAACTCAAGACTGAATTTAAATTTGTCCTCATAGGTCTCCTGGACCACGGTATTGCCTGGCGAGGTGGTCGTCACCGTCCTCGTATAGTTCCCGAAAGGATCGTCCGTTACTTCAAAAATGTAATACGTATCCGGACGTGGTTTCAGTTCCAAGGTCGCATAACTCTGCGACTTGGGGAACATATACTGGCTCCGGAACCCCACGATCGTTTTCATTCGCTCAACACGCGAGACGTAGTCCGTCAGCCCCTGGGCGGCGGTGTTGATGTTATTGTACATGCTGTCGTTGTTCAAGAGCTTGCCGATTGTACCTTCTCCGGTGTCGATCTTCCGCGCCGCGTTATCGATTGAGGCCAGCGCCGTCTCAGCGCTTTTCGACGCTTCCCGGACGTTCTCCATGGTCGCCCGAAGGTTATCGCGGTTTTCGCCCACGACTCCGTTGAGATTTTCAGCCAGTTCATTGAGCCGCATGACAAGTTCGCTGCCGTCGGTCTGCAGGGTGGTCGAAAAATCTTTTATGTTTGCCGTTGTCTGACGCACGTCGTTCAGTATATCTTCCATAGACCGCGTACCTTGCTCAGTTCCGATGACTTGCCGGAGTGATCCCGTTATCTGCTTGACGTCGTCTGAAATGTCGGAAAGCTGGTTGATGAGTTTGTCCACATCACTCGGAGAAACCGTAATCCGGACCTGCTCGCCGTTGCGGTAGTAGGCAGTCTCTCCGGGAGCGAGTTTTCTTGCCTGTTCCGTTTTGAGAGGGACAAATTCAACATATTTCTCGCCCAGCAGGCCCATGGTTTTGATCATCGCCTCGGAGCTGCGGAGTATATGGACCCCCGGGTCGATACGCATGGTTACAACGGCATGACTATCTTCGAGCCCCACCTTCTCCACTGACCCGATCTTCACTCCGGCCATCCGTACCGCCGCCTTGGCATCGATTCCTGCAACGGAATCAAATGCTGCTCGCAGGACATATCCTTTTTTCTCTCCAAACTCGTACTTGCCGACGGCAAAGGTCATGTACAGAAGGACCAGTGAACCCACAATGACCAGCAAGCCTACTTTTGCCTCTGCGCTCAGTTTTGCCATGAATCATCTCCAAAAGAGATATCAACTGCCGACAATCATGCTTTTCCAAAAAATGAACAACGAGAATCAGGACAAAATCCCGGGAGGTCCGAAACAGGAATGGGTGTTCTTATTCCGCCGTGATCGGTCCCACGGCGCTCCCCGTAATAAATTGATGCACAACGGGGTTCGTCGTGTTCCTTATCTCGTCGGGGGTGCCGATTTCCAGGATTTCCCCCTTGTACAGCATGGCAATTCGATCCGATATTTTATATGCGCTGTGCATATCATGCGTAATCGCCACGGATGTTACGCCCAACTTTTTCCGTAGATCGATTATCAAGTCGTTGATCGCATCCGCCATAATCGGGTCAAGACCCGTCGTAGGCTCGTCGTAGAGAATAATCTCCGCATCCATACATATGGCGCGTGCAAGCCCGACTCGCTTTTTCATGCCTCCCGAGAGTTCTGCGGGCATCTTGTCCTCGACATCTTTGAGCCCAACAAGGGCTAGCTTGTCGGTTGCAATCTTCCTGATTTCCCTGTCAGAAAGTTTCGTGTGCTGTTTGAGGGAAAAACCAACGTTCTCCCATACGGTAAGAGAATCGAAAAGAGCCGCCATCTGGAACAGCATGCCGAATTTTTTTCGCAGCTCGTTCAGACCATATTCGTCAAGGTTGTTCAACTCCTGACCATCGATGATAACGCGTCCTTTATCCGGGTGCAGGAGCCCAATGACGTGTTTTATGAGCACGCTCTTGCCGCTACCGCTGCCGCCGATAACCGTCATGCTCTCGCCCTTTTCCACGAAAAGGTTCACGCCACGGAGCACTTCGAGATCGCCGAAACTCTTGTGCACGTTGATGACCTCGATCATCGCCATGGCGTCACCATAACAGCGCGGAGAGGAAATAATCCAGGATCAGAATCAGCATGCAGGAAACCACCACAGCCCCAGTCGTGGCCTTGCCCACGCCCTCGGCTCCACCTTCGGTGTTGAATCCCTTGTAGCAACTGATGATTCCCACTACGGCACCGAAGACCAGGGATTTTACAAGGCCGTACCAGATATCGGTAACCTCGGTATAGTTGATACTGTTGTTGATGTAAGTGACCGGATTCGTCCCGAGCACTTTCACGCCCACAAAATACCCGCCGGTAACGCCGATGATCATGCCGAGCGCAGTCAGGAAAAACATCATGATGGTGCTCGCGAGAAAACGCGGCACCACGAGATACTTCATGGGGTTCGTCGCCAGCGTCGAGAGCGCATCGATCTGCTCGGTCACCCGCATGGTTCCCAGTTCCGCAGCAATGGAAGCACCTGCCCTCCCGGCAACCATGAGCCCGGTGAGCACCGGCCCGAGTTCCCGCGTCATGGATAGGGACACCACCGTCCCGATCAGTGTTTCGGCACCGAAGCGTTTGAACCCAGTATAACTTTGGTACGCAAGCACCATACCGGTGGAGAGAGCAGTGGTGAGAACCACCGGGATGGAATCAAAGCCAATCTGCTCCATCTGTTTCACCAAGTTCTTGATATAGAACGGGCGGCTCAGTGTCCAGCGGAGCGTCTGCCCGGAAAAAACAATGACGGCGCCGATATCGGAAATTATGCGCGTGGTCCTGCGACCCCATGACTCCAGCCAGCTATAGATAAATCCTTGGGACTCGACTACTGATGCCACAGAGCACCTCGTAAGGAATGGTTCCAATTTTCGCGGCGATTTCTTCTGCTGTAATGAGTTCCCTGCCCTGTCTCCCGATGAGCACAACGTCGTCCCCCTCGGCAACGTCAGGAACTTCGGTAACGTCAACCAGGCACATGTCCATGCAAACACGTCCTACGACCGGAACCCGCCTGCCTCTTACCAGCGCCTCACCCTTGTTTGAAAGTCCCCGGCTGAACCCATCTGCGTACCCAATCGGCAGCGTTGCAATGAGACTCTCGCGCTGAGTGACAAACGACCGTCCGTAGCTGATGGGGATGCCTGCGGCAACCTTTTTGAGAAAGGCTATCCGCGTTACGAGCGACAGAACCGGCAAGAGGTCGGCGTGCGCCGCACCAGCCTCCAGCGGATTATACCCATAGAGCATCAGGCCAGGTCTGACCATCGTGAACAGCGCCCGCTGATAATCGAGCACAGCAGCGCTGTTTGCTGCGTGAATAAGCGGGACCGGTATGCCGCTTTCCGACAGGCTCCGCACGAGAACATCGAAGCGGTCCATCTGCTTCGACGCGAACTCTTTTTCGCGAAGATCGGCATCGGCAAAATGCGTCATCAGACCCTGAACGTCTATGCCGGGAAGCCCGCGGAGGAGCCGGACGAATTCAAGCGCCTGCTCGGGCGCTATGCCGATCCTCCCCATGCCGGTATCGATTTTCACATGCACAGAGACTGTTGTCTTCAGCTGTTGCGCCGCACGGGATAAAGCCCGTGCGGTATCCATGGTGAAGACGACTGACGCCAATCGCAGAGCCGCAAGTGCCTCGGCCTGTTCCGGAAACAGCGAACCCATCACCAGAATCGGCGCGTCGATGCCGGCCCGGCGAAGCTCCATCCCCTCTTCAACGAGAGCAACCCCGAGCATGGCAACGCCAAGCTCCAGGAGGCGTCTGGACACTGCTGCCGCACCGTGCCCATAAGCCTGTGCCTTGACAACGGCGAGGATTTTTCTGCCTGCGGTGCGTCGATCAACTTCATTGAAATTGTGTTCCAGAGCTCCAAGGTTGATCACTGCGGCAGTGGGTCGGTTGGCGGCGGAAAGCACAGTGGCCGGAATCTCTGAATCATCAAGCTTCCGGTCAGTGAATGGTGCTCTCATTATTGATCGCCTCAAAAGAATTTGACGCCGGTAGAATATCTATCTTATCGAACGACTGTGCGCAGTCCAAGCACTCCCAGTGGTGGATGGTCCAGAACTCATAATCGAGTTCAAGACTGTAATCGTCTTCCTGAAAAAGGTTCGTGCCGCCGCAAAAGGGGCACATGATCGGCTCCATCTTCAATCCTCCGACTTTCATCGGCTCGGCAGGGTACTGTCCATATTGGTGAAAAGCTTATTGAGTTTCCGTTCCGGCAGAACCGGGCATTTCACAAAGCGTCTATGCACAGGTACCGACATCATACGGTATCAACGAGGAACGCAGAAAATTCATCGTAATTTCATGCATTTTAAGCTACTTTATCACAGAGATGCTCTTTTTGCAAAATATTTTTTCCTGCAGGCGCTGCAGTGCCGCTTCGGCGACATGGGTATCGCCTGACAACGGGACCGGTTCTCACATCAGCCAAAGAGACGTCCGGGGAAACCGGCGTATCAAAATTACCCGCATTGATCGATTCCGGCTTCTCCGTACATTCAGTTGCAGCCGTAGCAGCATTCGGCTATCAGGTGGTTCATCCCGGCTTTGAGCCGGATGTCACGGGATCAACAGCTCGCGCAGCGCTTTGATGAGACGGTTGTTCTCGCGCCGGGTCCTAATCGCTACGCGGATAAAGCGGCTGTCCAGACCGGGAAACCCCGTACAATCGCGCACCAGCAAGCCGCGATATCCGAGCTTTTGTCTCAGCGTGTGAACATCTGCTGAAACAAGCTTGAATAGGACAAAATTCGCTGAACCGGGGTAGGTTTCCACACCGGGCAGCAGACGCAGAGCCGACAGCATGCGATCTCGCTCTTTTCTGATCAGGCGCCGGGTCTTTTTAATATAGCCCCAATCGTCCAGTGCAGCGATTGCGGCGCGCTCCGCGGGGATGTTGACGGTCCAAGGTTCCTGGAATTTCCGCAACTCTGCGATGGTCACTTCGTCGGATATAGCATAACCAATCCGAAGGCCCGGCATGCCAAAAAATTTCGTAAACGACCGTAGGCAGATGATTCTCGATGTTTGCACCGCTTCCTTGACCATTGATTCGGACTCGAGGAAGTCCATAAAGGCTTCATCTAGAACCAGCGTTGTTCCCTGTTGGTGCGCATAGCTCACAATCTCCAGCATCTCCTGCTTCGGGACCATCTGGCCGGTCGGATTGTTCGGATTACATAGGAAAGCCATATCCACGCCCTTCATGGCAAAGGACATCTCAACGGGATCGACCCGAAATCCATCGCGTTCCCTGAGTGGAAAAGGCACCACCCCGCAGCCGGCATCCTGCGCGGCCGAGGCGTATTCCGAAAAAGTCGGGATCGGTATAAGAACTTTGCGAGGTCTGAAAACGCGCGGTATGAGATGAATAAGCCCATTCGCGCCGTTGTCGCAGGCGACCTGTTCGGGTTTAATACCGTAATATCGCGCAATCGCCCGTCTTAGATCGGTCATCTCCGGGTCGGGATAACGGTCTATAATGGAAAGGGACCATCGTGCCGCCCTCCTCGCCATGGAAGAAGGACCGAGCGCGTTTACATTCGAGCTGAAATCAATAATTTTTTTTATGTCCAGGCCATACTGCTTCGCCGCTTCGTAGATATTTCCGCCATGTGCCCTGCTTGCCCGCGGGAAACGGCTGCCTTCGTTCAGGAAGTTTTCGGTATCGCATTCCGTATTTTGCACGCATTACTCCTCGTATATTCGTTTCCTCTGAACCGGGAACGATGAATCGCTCCTAGAGTTCGGCCACCAAATCCGGGAAACGCTCTTCCATAAATTTTTCAGCCGTTTTCCGAGCGGCCGTTGCCGTCGGCTGCTGCATCACAAGAGATGCGAGCTCAACGGCGTCCTGCATGCGGACCGATCGCACCACCTTCTTGACCAAGGGTATCGAAGCCACGTTCATGCTGAGGTGCCGAAATCCCATGCCAAGAAGAATCGCGGCATAGAGCGGGTCACCCGCCATCTCGCCGCACATGGCAAGGGGGATGTTTGCCGCTTCCGCCGCACTAGCCACGGACCTCAGCAAACGGAGCACTGCCGGGTCCAGCGGCTCGTACATGTAAGCGACATGCTCATTTTGGCGGTCGATGGCAAGTGTGTATTGAATGAGGTCGTTCGTGCCGACGCTGAAAAAATCAACTTCTTTTGCAAGAAGATCAGCAATCAGGGCCGCCGATGGAATCTCGATCATAACTCCGAACGGCACCGATTCGCGAAATGCCTTCCCCTCGGACCGAAGCTCGGCCTTCACCTCGTCGAGCAGCTTTTTCGTCTCATAAATCTCCGTCAGACCCGAGATCATAGGAATGAGCATCTTGATGTTCCCGTGGACCGCCGCCCGGAGGATGCCGCGAAGTTGAACACGGAAGACATCACTCTTTTGGAGACAGAATCTGATAGCACGCAAACCAAGCGCGGGGTTGGTCTCTTTCTCGGAATCGCTGAACGATCCGATTTTATCACCACCCACATCGAGCGTGCGGACTACGACTTCGTGGGGAGCCGCGCGCTCTGCAACATGGCGGTATGCGTTGTAGTGTTCCTCCTCAGTCGGAAAAGACTGACGGTTCAAGAACAGAAACTCCGTCCGATAGAGGCCGATGCCCGTTCCTCCATGTTCGACCGCGGAAGTAGCCTCCTCAGGCAATTCAATGTTGCCTTCCAATTCAACAACATAGCCATCAAGAGTCGTCGCGGGAAGTGTTCTGAGTTTCTCGAGCTCCTGCTCGAAATATTTATACTTTCTCTGCTTCTTGAGGTAGTCGAGGAACGTTTCCTCGTCAGGTTCAATGATCACCACTCCGTGGATGCCGTCAAGAATGACAACATCCCCGGTTTTGGCCGATGCGGTGATGTTCTCGAGACCAACCGCTGCGGGAATACCAAGTGAGCGTGCAAGGATGGCGGTATGGGATGTCCGGCTGCCTGCATCTGTGGCAAATCCGAGAATCTTGTCCTTGCGCATTATAAGGGTATCAGTCGGCGCAAGGTCGTGCGCTATTATGATCGCTTCCTCTTTGATTTCAGCAAGGCTCTCCTGCTTGCGGCCGACGAGGTTGTTCAGAACGCGCTCGCCGACCTGCTCTACATCGTGTTTACGATCGCGAAGGTATTCGTCCTCGATAGTATCGAACTTGTGGGTGATCATGGCAATCGTCGCCTTAAGAGCACCTTCGGCATTCAGGAGCGATTCCTTGATTTGTTTGATCGTCCCGTCGACAAGCATCTTATCCTCTAGTAGCATGATATGGGTTTCCAGGATATAGAGGTGGGATTTGCCGAGGCCCTTGGTCATGCGCTTTTTCAGATCTTCAAGCTGGGACTTCGAGATATCAAGCGCTTTTTTGAACCGGACAACCTCGTCTTTGACGCTGACGTCTTCTATCCGCCGGCCCGCAACAACCACCTTGCGTCGATCCAGAACATAGGCCCTTCCGATTACGATGCCAGGCGATGCGACAATGCCTTTATAGGTCTTTTCGTGCATTATAGTGATCCTGTCAACTCGCTATTCTTCCCCATTCCCTGTTTATCGTCTACCGTCTGTTGCCCATAATATTTAATGTTCTATTCTTTCTCGCCGAATTTTTCCTTAAACAGTTTTTCAAGGCCTGTCACGGCATTTTCTTCATCCTCGCCATGCACTATAACCAGAACGGTGCTCCCTCTTCCCGCAGCAAGCATCATGATTCCCATGATACTCTTGCCGTCGACTTCCATTCCGTCCTTTACCAAGGTGATTTTAGACGAAAAAGCGCTCGCTGTTTTTACGATCTGTGCTGCGGCACGCGCGTGGAGACCCAGTTTGTTCTCGATCAAGAGCTCTTTTTCCTTCATTAAATCACTCCCGCGTACGCCAGGGCCAGACAGAAAACAGCCAACCCGAGCATGAATTTTACCGGAGAACCGCCTCTCCGCATGATTACGACTAAAACCAGCATGATGAAGAAACCGGAGAGGGTCATTGCCACAGGCTGGCTGCTCAAGGGGGGGTGGAACTCCACCCGCCATAGCTGCATCATGCCCAGTATCCCGCCGAGCATAGCGAGCGATATTACCTTGAAACGTCTAGCCATTTTCGTGAAGCGATATCGTGCCATCAGCGCGACGGCGTCTCCGCCGCTGGTATAACCCCAGAAGAGCATGCCCAACCTGAGTCCGATATGCCAGATGTTGAACAGGACGAGGAAGAGAATCGGCGCCCACCACGAGCCGACCATCGCAACGGCAACTGCTGCCACAGAAGCCATCGGCTTGAGCGCACCCCAGAAAAAACTGTCTCCCAGAGCGCCGAGCGGAGCCATCATCGCGGCTTTGAAGCCTGATATGTCAACCGCGGCATTCCCGCCTGTTGCCCGCTCCTGTTCCAGCCGAATTGCCGCTCCAAGAATAAAGGACGCGAAATAAGGCTGGGTATTGAAATATTCCAGATGAAGCTTGACCCTTCTATCGTATTCGGCCGGGTCCGGATAGAGTTTTTTGAGCACCGGTTCGATCGCATAAGCGAATCCCGCGGTCTGCATTCGTTCGAAACTCCACGATGCCTGCAGAAGAAGCGATCTCCCGAATGCAGCAAGGAGATCAGGAATGCCTACCGTGTCACGATCGCCGTTCACTATACCTTGCTCCTATCCACCCCACAACCGCCGTGAGCAACAGCACGACAATGCCGGGTGCGTGTATCAACTGTCCGAAGAGAACGGCGGTCGCGAAACCGGCCAGAACATACTGGTCGAATGACTTCACCGTAAGCTTGCGCACAACCAGCGCCACCCCCACAAGGGGGAGCAACTTGACGAACAGGGACAATGCTCTCGGGAATGCGCCCGGCAAATGCCTGTACAACCCAGTTGCCGCAATCCCCAAGGGGATGAAAATACAATAGAGAACAAACGATTTCAGAAAAAAAAGCGCAAGTCCTGCACACTGTGCGTGAAACAACGCGTGCCCTGTATTCGGACCTGATGTTGAAAGCGCTTTTTCCGAGAACCGTAAATTCCAGGTTCGCACTGCGCCTTCCGCCTTCATGGTCATTGTCACCATCGCCGTTGACAGAAGTATGCTGAAGCCGATAAGCGGGAGTGTCGCGCCGGATGGGGCCCCCAGAACCGCAATGGCCGTCGCCGATACAGTCCCAATCGTCGCGTCAGCGGGGACGAAGGTACCGATCGGCATATCGAGAACCCAGATCAGTTCAAGCGCCGCTCCCACAATAATCCCCGCCCTCGGTTCGCCGAGCATCCACCCCGCAAGGGGGCCGGCGACAATGGGTTGGGAGACCATGAACTGGCCGGCCGCTGTCCGGTCGAGCCCGATGGCCCCGCCGACGAAGGCGATGCCGAGGACCTCCAGAACAATATGCATATCGAACGCCGGCATCGAAATATCCTTTCGGTTCTCAGTACTCGGGACCCCGTCTTCTGAACTTCAAAGTGCTTATTTCTTTATCGCGCAGGCATCTAGAATTTTTCCGAGTGGAATCGGACGCTGCGTCGGCACTGTCTGAATATCGATTTTAACTCCCTTGCCGGAGATTTCTCTGAGCGCTTCCAAATCCCCCTCATTCACCGCAAGTACTTCCATAAGCTTTCGCTTGCCCGGTGTGAAGTGCATTCCGCCGACATTTAAAGAGGGGCAATCCATCCCGGCCTTGATCGCTCTCAGTACGTCGACGGGGTTGGAGAACAGCAATATGACCCGTTCGGTATCCAGCGCCGGGGTCCGCAACCGCCCGCAAATTTCCTCCACCGATCCGATCATCACTTTCAGCCCTTGGGGGACTGCCAACTCCATGATAGAACGCTGAAGCGAGTTCGAAGCGACGGCATCGTCGGCAACGAGGAGGCAGGACGCCTTCAGATAGTTTACCCATCCTTCCACAACCTGTCCATGAATAAGGCGGTCGTCTATCCGGATAAAAACAATCATAGCAGTTTATTTATTCCCTTTCAGCATCTGGCTCGCAATCACGATACTCTTCTGGGCGGCCTCTTGCACAAGCTTGGCAAGCTCCGGAAGAGGTTTTTCGTCACGGTGGTTCGCGAACTTGATCAGCATGGACAGATTGACGCCTGTTACAACTTCAATGGTCTCTCCAAGGAACGCAAGAGCGATGTTGGATGGAGTACCGCCGAACATGTCGGTGAAGAGCATGACGCCCTTTTTCCGGTCCACCTTCTTAATGGCGGCCTGGATCTGATCCCTGAGCGTTTCCGGAGCGCTGTCCTGTTTTACACTGATTGCCGCCACGGCATCTATCTTCCCGACGATCATCTCAGCCGCCTTGATCAGTTCAGTGCCCATATCCTCATGACAAACTACCACCAATCCGATCATTTCCGCATCTCCTTTTGCGTCTGAAGCGTTCTTCGAGTTCATCAAGCACATGGAGTCTATGAAGTTCGAAGAATCAATAGATTCAACAAAGTTGCAGGATCGCAGACGTTCTGTTCTCCGGACTTTATGAACGCCATAAACCCATCAGACTCATTAGATTTCCAATTCTTTTCAGATGCCTATGTCCCGATGTTTGATGTTCACTTCGTAGCCGCTTTGCCTGAGACAATCCGCAACCAGTAGCGCAAACCCGACGGATCGATGCCTCCCGCCGGTGCAACCGAACCCGATTGTAAGGTAGCTCTTTCCCTCACTCCGATAACGCGGGAGAAGATATTCGAGAAAATCTCGCAATTTCGCGAGGAATTCCACGGAATCCGGTCGCTCCATGATATACTCCCTGACGCGTGCATCCTCCCCCGTTAAAGGCCTCAGGAGAGGAACGAAATGCGGGTTTGGCAAAAAACGCAAATCAAAGAGAAGGTCAAGATCATAGGGAACGCCGTACTTATAACCGAACGTAACGAGAGTAATCAACATCGGTCTGCTTGCATCGCCGGCAGAGTATTCGCGTTCTATCGTCTGTCTCAAATCGTGGACCGTGTAGTCCGACGTTTCAATGATCCGGTCGGCTAGTTTCCGGACCTCGGAGAGTTCGACGCGTTCTTCCCTGATCCCCTCGAGGAGAGGAGTTCTTCCGCGCGCAAGCGGATGTGGCCGCCTCGTCTCGCTGAACCTCCGCACAATTGTCTGATCCGACGCATCTAAAAATAAAAGTTCGATAGTGATGCCCCGGCCGCCGGACTTCAACTGTCCGTAGAGAGCGGGAAACCGTTCAGGGAAACCCTTTTCCCTGACATCGATGCCGATTGCCGACCGTGACGCCTGCTCCGAGTGAGAGGCAAAGTCCACAAATGCGGGAAGCAGCATAAGAGGAAGATTGTCGACACAATAAAAACCGATATCCTCAAACGCCTTCAGCGCAGCACTCCGGCCTGAACCCGAAAGTCCGGTCACCACAATCATGTGCGTTTGTTTCATCCCGAAAGCCTCTTAAGAAGCCGCTTATTCAAATCCCTCGCGGTAAATATCCCCCGGTTCTTGAGCATCTGATTTCTGGCTGCCACTTCGATGAGTGTGGCCATGTTCCGCCCCGGTTTTACCGGAAGCTTGAGGTAGGGCAGATTGACGCCGAGCAGGCGATACCGACGCTCACGCAGTCCTACCAAACTGTACTGATGCCCTTTCTTCCACTCTTCCAGCTCCACCACCAGCCCCACACGCGAAGAACTCACGGTAGCGGACTCCCCATACAGAGCCCGCACATCGATGATTCCCAATCCTCGGATCTGCAGCAGGTCCACCCCCATCTCGGTCGGTTTCCCGTTGATTTCCCCGTCGGTCTTCTCGATGATGACCATATCGTCGGCAGTCAGCTTATGGCCCCGCAAAACGAGATCGAGGGCGGCTTCGCTTTTGCCGACGGCACTCTCGCCTATGATCAACGTGCCGAGACCAAAGATCTGAACCAGGACGCCGTGCAGGCTTATATGGGGAGCCAGCCGGTCTGCAAGCAGGCGCGACAATTGCGTCAGCTTTGTGCTCTTCAGGACAGGGATATGGGCGAACTCTGACCTCTCGAGCAGTTCCCGGCAGATCCTCCCGCCCGTGAGCAGCAGGCATGCGGGCTTCAACTTTATCAGGGCACGAACGACGCCGATGCGGTCTTTGGGAGGGAGTGAGCAAAGATAGGCTAACTGGCTTGGACGGATATGCAGTACGCCCGATATGTGCGCGCGCCCCATCGTCAGTGAGCCCAAATCCGGAGAGGTCACCTGCGGAGAGTGTATCCGTCTCCCAAGACCTGAGCGACCCGCAAGAACCTTTGCGACTTCGGCCAGATTTCCGACGGTTACATTCATTTCTGCGGCACTGGTTGAGGATATTTGCTGTCTTCTTCGAATAGGAGTATCCGCATCTCCTGCCGCCCGGGAGCCTGCCTCAGGCTGGTCCGCAGCGCGGAGTTTTTGAGAATCCGGGATATCCGCGCAAGGGTCTTTAAATGGTCCCCGGGTTTGTCATCAGGCGTTACGAGAAGGAAAAAGAGAAAAACAGGTTTTGCATCAAGAGACTGATACTCAACCCCATACATTGACCTGCCGAAGGCAACAATTATTTCCGATAAGCTGCCCAATTTTCCGTGTGGGATGGCAACGCCGTCACCAATGCCGGTGCTGCCAAGAGCCTCCCGTTCCGTCAGTACACGGACAAGATTCTCTTCGTCCTCGATTTTTCCTTTTTCCTTCAGCAGCCGCGCGAACTCTCGAAGTACCCCATTTTTGTCCGTAGCCGCCAGGTTTTCGATGATCAGGTCATTCTGTAAAAGATCCTTAATCGTTGCCATCTCGATGCTTCCGCCCGGTTACCTTGCAGGCTCAATGAGCCCTACGTTGCCGTCTTTTCGCTTATAAATAACATTTACCTGGCCGCTGCCTGCATTGGCAAAAATAAAGAAATCCTTATCCAAAAGTTCCATCTGCATAACTGCTTCCTCGGGCAGCATGGGTTTGAGGTCAAAGCGCTTGGTTTTAATGATTTGCGGTATGCGGTCGCCTGGATGGGATGCCAAAGCCTCCGAAGCCTCGGCCCTGCCGCCATGATGTTTATGATCAACGAGCTTTTCCTTGTACCGCCTGACGCGCCTTTCGATTTTCTCGATCAAAAGATCGATAGCCGAATACATCTCCTCGGTTTCCTCAGACGCCTGGATCAGCACACCATTCGATTTAATAACCGCCTCAGCGATGTGGTGAACTTTTTTTACGACCGAAAGGGTAATAACGACTTCCAGCGCCTTTGGAAGATATTTTTCCAAGCGGTTGAATTTTTCCGTAGCATACTGCTTGAGCGCTTCTGTGACCTCAATGTGCCTTCCGATAACACTTACCTGCATTGGAGCCTCCTTGCTCTCAGATGATCATGATCTGTTGAAAAAACAGTTTTTTTCAGAAGGGGATAGTGCTATCCGCCTCGAGAAGTCGCAGCCCCCCTTCAGTCAACAACCCTGTGCGACCTTCAGGACTTTCGGATTCCGAATTCGGTTCCAACCCTGCGGCACCGAAGCTTACGGGACGACGGCCGCTGTGCAGTTCCGCCCGAGCCTCATCCGATCCTTTTTCTCACACTGGTCGGTGGAATCCTTAACTCTTCACGATACTTGGCCACGGTCCTGCGCGCTATATCGACACCTCGGGCTTTCAATGCATCGACGATCTGCTGGTCTTTCAAGGGCGATGAGGGGTCTTCCTCCCGAATCATTTTTTGAATGGTATCCTTGACAGTAAGCGAAGACACTTCGGCTCCCGTACCGGCTGCAAATCCCGTCGTGAAAAAGTACTTCATCGAGAAAATACCCTGGGGGGTGTGCATGTACTTGTTCGTGGTGACGCGGCTGATCGTCGATTCGTGCATGCTAATATCCTCCGCAACGTCCTTGAGAACCATCGGTTTCAGCTGCGAGATGCCGTTATCCAGAAAGTCCCGCTGAAATTTCACAATGCTCTCGGCGACCCGGTAAATCGTTTTGTTCCTCTGCTCCATTCCTTTGATAAGCCATTGTGCCGAGCGGAGACGCTCCTCCACGTATTCTTTGGTTACCTTGTCAATATTTTCCTTGGCGTGCAGCAGTTTCCGGTAGTAGGAGTTGATCCGCACCCTCGGAAGTCCTTCCTCATTGAGTTGCACTGCATATCTGTCTTCGATCTTGATTACATAAACATCGGGCACCACGTAGTTCGTATCGGCTGCAAGGAATGGTCGACCCGGTTTCGGTTCTAGCTCGTGGATGATGATCTGCGACGCCTCCATTACTTCCTGCGGGGTAACGTTCAAGGTTTTTGCGATGTTTGCATATTTTCTCTTTTCCAGATCGGGAAGATGCGCTGCAATGATCTTTTCAACGAGCGTTCCTTGCAGATCCAGTTGCCTTGCCTGAATCAGCAGGCACTCCCGAAGATCGCGCGCCCCCACGCCGGCGGGGTCGAACCCGCGGATAAGGTCATGCGCCTGTTCCATGATCGCATAAGGAATATCTGACTGCTGCGAGAGTTCTTCAAGCGTAGCGCGGAGATACCCATCATCGTCCAGGTTCCCGATGATCCACTCTCCCGCCTTCACAATGCCGGCGTCCGATGTCGACAAGTGAAGCTGCCACTGCAGATGGTCGTTCAGCGACGGGAGTCTCGTCAGCGTCTGATCGTAGGACGGGAGTTCTTTATCATCGGCTTCGGCAATCCCATAGTCCCGGCCGTCCCCAAGTTCGTTCATATATTCATCCCATTGGGGGCCGAGTTCAAGATCGCTCTTGAGTTCTTCCGCCCGCTCCTGCTCGGGCGGGGTCTCAGCAGCGGATTCCGCTGTCTGCGTCGTTTCGGGGGCCGAGGCCTCGTCACTTTCCGGCGAATCTTCAGCAGTTTCCGAAGTTACTTCCTCAAGAACGGGGTTTTCGATAAGCTCCTGAGAAACCGATTGAACCAGTTCAAGCCGCGATAACTGGAGCAATTTGATCGCCTGCTGCAGCTGCGGCGTCATAATAAGTTTCTGGGAAAGTTTTAGTTCAAGCCGGGCTTCCATAATTAATTAAACCGTCTTTGCGTGTCAGTTATCAGGGACGGGAAGAAAGGCATTGTGCCTCTTTGCAGTCTCACGGCCTCCGTCACCTGGTTTCTGACTTTGCCTCTCTTTTTATTATAACCGAAACGTTTCACCCAAATAGAATTGCCGTACCCGGGGGCTTGCCGTGATTTCCTCCGCGGTTCCTGCTTCGATGATCTTCCCGTCGCTGATGATATACGCGCGGTCGGTGATTGCGAGGGTCTCGCGAACATTGTGGTCGGTGATTAAAATACCGATCCCCTTTCCTTTGAGAAAAGAGATGATCCCCTGTATATCTTGTACGGCCAGGGGATCGATACCCGCGAACGGCTCATCGAGAAGGATGAATTTCGGCGACAGCGTAAGCGCCCGGGCGATCTCGACCCGCCGGCGCTCTCCTCCTGAGAGTGTATACGCCATGCTGTCAGCCAAATGCGCTATCCCCAGTTCCTCAAGCAATTCATCTCGGCGCTCTCTTCTCTCTGCCGACGAGAGGCTCATGGTCTCAAGAATAGCCATGAGATTCTGGGCGACGGTCAGCTTTCTGAAGACCGACGGCTCCTGCGGCAGATAGCCGATACCGTTTTTCGCGCGCAGATACATTGGCATTTTCGTGATATCCGCGCCTTCGAGAAGGACCCTGCCCTGGTCTGGTCTTACGAGTCCGACAACCATGTAAAATGTCGTGGTTTTGCCTGCGCCGTTCGGCCCGAGAAGTCCGACGACCTCCCCCTGCCTTACCTGTAAACTGACTCCGCGAACAATTTTTCTGCCACGGTAGCTCTTTTCCAGCCGTTTCGCTTCAAGCGCCTGCATGCGATCCTTTTCGGTTACTTCTGCTTTGTCCCATCTTCCGGTCTTCCTATTTTTTTATCCGTCTTGTCCTGATAGAACAAGACCGTGCCGCCCTCCACAATACTGTGGTCGTTTCGCATGAACAGGGTAATTTTTTTACCGCCGAGTTCATTGTCGTTCTCGATGATCCGCGCGTCACCGGTCAGGACAATTTTCTCTTCGCGACTGTAATAGACTGCCTTGTCCGCGAGCGCAGTCCTCCCATCCTTCCGAACGATGACGTTGCCCTGCGCCTCTATTTCTTTCATATCCTTTGTACCGGCATCATAGTACACGATCATAGAGTCGGACTGCAGCGTCATATTTTCTTTTTTGAGCGTCACATTCCCGGTAAACGTCACCTTTTCCCCGAGTTGCTCCGCTTCCATGCGGTTGGAAGTTATAACCATAGGCTCCTGTGTGGCTTTCTTCGGCGACGCAGCGGCCGTAAGAACGACAGCGACCAGCATAAGCAGGCTATTCCTGAAGTACGGCCTTGACATTGTCCTTCACCTTGACGGTATGCAAATCGACATTCGCTGTGATGCCAACTCCCTCGAGATAGATCTTGATTCCCAGCAATTTAAATGGGTCGGGGGTCCAGACGAGCCGTTCCCCGGCTTTCCAGAAAAGCGAACTGGTGGTCAGCAGATAATCATCGGTCGTGGCAATCCTGACATCCTGCGATACACGACGGATGGATGCATTTCCGCTCGTTGTGTCCATGGTGCCATTATCCCCGAACAGCGTTGCCTCTTTGCCATTGGGATTCTTGAAGTCGATCTCCACATCATTAAGCTGAGCTTCCTTGTTTTCAAAAAGTTCAGCATTCCTTGCGTTCATGCTCCAGGAAATGACCCCGCTTTCCGATTGCGCAAATCTGAATCCCTCCATACTCATCAGCAAACGAACACCGGGCTTCGGTGGCAACAAAGACGGGATAGTGATTTCCTTCGTTTCCCGGATGAGTTGATAACCACTATAAACACTCACTCCGAAAATCAGAAATATCAGAAGGAGTTTGACAAGCGTTCTGTTCACCTTCATAGTCATAAGAGCATATGGCGGCCGAAGCAGGCCGCCATATGCATAATTTATACCATATGTTCAGGTTTCTGTAAAGGTAAAAAAATACCAGAAGAAAATGAGGGTCGACGTATTAACCGCCGGTGTGTAGCCGCGCCTTCAGGTTGGCTATTTCCTGTTCTTTTTTAAGGAGAAGTTGCTCGAGACGAGCCTGATCGGAGACATCTCGAACAACAGCCTGAATGAATCGCTTCCCCATAAGCGAAAGACCCACGCCACTCACCTCAACAGGCACGACACTGCCGTCAGCACGGCTGAGTTCCCCTTGTCTCACTGTATGATGCCCCTTGGTAACATCCAAGAGAATTTCTCGCGGATTTTCAGGGCCGACAAAAAATTCAAAGAGATTTTTGTGTACGAGGTCGTACTTCGCATATTTCGTCAGTTTCTCGGCCTGTTCATTTGCAAAGAGAATATCTCCATTACCAGCAAGTAGGAAGATCGACTCGCAGGCATTCTCAACCAGCGTCCGGTAACGCTCCTCCGATGCGCGGAGTTCCTCGGTTTTTTCGGCGACCCACTGTTCGAGTTCGATATTCATCTTTCGCATTTCCGACTGCATCTGTTCGTTCTGAATTGTCGTTGCAAGTATCCCCGACAGTGTCGTGAAGAAATTAATCTCCTCGTCGGAAAATGTTTTCGCCCTCCCGTAATACACCTCCATGACTCCGACAAGGGCGCCGTTCGAATATACATAGAGAGGAACACAATAGACGGACACATACCCGGTGAGCGAAAAACCAGCGATTTCGCGGAACCGTGAATCAGCGCGATAATCTTTTAACATGAGCGGTTCGAGACGTCGTCCAACCCATCCCTCGATACCTTCGCCGAGAGGGATGCGAACCTTTCCTATTGCGCCTTCCTGAATGCCGTTCGAGGCAGAAATCACGAGATCGTCTTTTTTCCGGTCGTAGAGTAAGATGAAGCAGGCATCGGCTTCCATGACCCTCGCCGTGATATCGGCGACATCCGTCAACCGGTCTGAGAATAATCTCGGAGAATTTGCCGCGAAGTTTACATCATACACGCCGAGAAACTTTATAAACAAGTCATCCTTGATATCCAGGAGTTCTTCCTGCTTTAAATGGAGTTCCAGGTTTGTGTCCTCCAGGCTGCGATAGGAAGGGAGAATTGTCTTTTTGTACAGTACATAAGCGAAGAACGGACCGAGCGGCAGAAGAACAAAGGAGAGGATAAAATGCATCCGTTCGCCCCTGGCAATGAAAAACCCAGCTGCGACACCTATGCATATCATGGCGGCGAGCAAGAGTGCAACAAGAAAAATTAAAATTCCTTTTCGTTGTTCGAGACCGCCCTGCGGCATGTTTCCTCCTTATCCGGGCCGGGTTCAGCGAACCGGCAATTCAGTTGCGCACGAGCCGGACCAAGTCATTCACGGCCTCGTCTATATGGATGGGAATATCGACGGCAATACCGCGCTCTCTCAATTTAAGAAAAAGCTCCGTGAGTAATGGCGGATCAATATTCGAAGCCTTCAATGCGTCGGTCTGCATGAATATGTCCGAAGGAGTGCCGGCCGTAATGACCCCATGCCCCCGAACAAGAACGTAAACACGGTCGGCGAATGCCGCAACGAGGTTCAGGTCATGGGTGGACATAATGATGGTCATGCCGGCCCGGTTATAAGCATTGAGAAGGGTAACGAGTTCGGCCCGAGAGCGGTTATCAAGGCCCTCGAACGGCTCATCCAGAATCAGCAGGTCCGGCCGCATAACGAGGGCTCCGGCAAGGGCCACTTTGCGTTTCTCTCCTCCGGAAAGATAATGACAAATTTTGTCGCGAAGATGCTGAACCCCGAGTTCCGCAAGGACCTGCTCGACCATTCTGTCCGTCTTTTCTTTCCCATAGCCGTAATTTCGCGGTGAAAACGATATATCTTCTCGAACAGTCGGAGAAAGGAGCTGGTCATCGACATTCTGAAGAAGAACGCCGATGCGTTCGCGGATGGCATTATACGCTTCGGCTGGATTGACGCCGAATACGGAAACGCTGCCTTCATTAGGGGAGAGCAGACCTAAAATATGATAGAGAAGCGTCGTCTTTCCTGATCCATTTCCGCCAAGCACAACCACTCGTTCACCCCTGGCTACTACGAAATCGAGACCGCACATCTGGATCTCAGTCGTATCGGGATAAACATGTTTCAGACAGCTCACCCTCACAATCTGTTCATCCCTATAATTCGATTTGATTTCTTTCTTATCCATATTTGCGAGCAAGCGTTCACAGGCGCAGTTCAACAAATCGTCGTCCCGGTTACCAGATGATCACAAGCAACAGCACAGCACACCCGGCGCCGAGCGGAAGCCAATCCGCTCGCTCAAGGCGGATCTGGCTCCTTTCCGCCATCCTTCCGTTGTATCCACGGACGACCATGACGGCGTATATGCGCGAGGCGCGCTCCACCGCCCTCACGAGCAGCATCGCGATTCCCTTTGATATATTGGCGGAGTTTTTATACAGGCTACCCGGCGAAAAACCGCCCCGAAGCCGGATCGCCGCACCGAAATTATCCATCATGTCCAGGAGAATGAAGAGCGTACGATAAGTCATAAAAAGACCCGCCGTAATCATTTCGGGGAGCACCATGCTGACTAGGGCGAATATTTTGGGGTACGGAGTGCTGACGATCAGCATAAGCATTGCACAGGACGGTGTGATAGCCTTCATCACAAAAAGCGCGCGGATCCAAACACCTCCCCGGATACTGAAGCTGTACAGCAGTGCAAACACGGCGGCGTACCAGGAAAGGACCACCACTCTTGACCAGGGAAGGCCTGCCACCACCGCAACGGCGATCAGCACCAGATATCCGGTCATCAGAGCATAAGGGTTTTTTGAAACCACCGCGGCGGATACTACCAGCAACACGAAAACAACCTTGGCGACGGGCGAGGCCCGGTGAAGCATGCCGGTGCCGCTGGCCGCCCAGTGATCAATCCTCGCAACATCAATCACCTCGAAGCCCTCCTAGCTGATGGGCATTCTCCCGGTGAAGCACATGTCCGAGCAGATCGGGTTTTACCCTAGCTATGAAGGATACCACTGCGCCGGTAATGGCGGCTTCTATGATCCAGCCGACCGATCCAAGGGCAAGCACCACTGTCGCAAACCGCGAGACCGATAGCTGCTCTTCATGCACAACGTTCTGCTCCGGTCCACGTCCCTCATGCTCATGACTGAAAAGGTCCGGTTGAAGGTGAGATGCCGCCACAATCCCGATGAGGGCTATCGTCGTAATGAACAGCGTCAGCACCGTGGCAACAGCGGTCCTCCAGAAAACCGACAGTCTTTTCGGGAACACGAAGAACAGGGTATGACCCAGGATCGCCTCCGCGCCGAGAAGCAGCGTATTGAGCCCTATCACCGTCACACCGCCGTGCCCCATGAGCGCCAGAACGAGGTTCGTAATAAACGCAGCGAGAAAACCCAGCGCTGGCCCCAGGAGTATGCCGGCAACAACGGACAAATTGATATGATAAGCGATGGGAAGGATCTCCAGGCTCATGACAACCAGCATGGCTGCGCTGACTGCCCCGAGCAGTGGTATCCCCCTTTTCAGGTCTCTGCTCCTGAGCTGGATCAGGCTGATTGCCATGATGATAAACATGACCAAGAAGCCAAGTATCCAGATCCTGACGGGAAGGACTCCGTCCGGTATATGCATATGCGTCATTCTGCATTGCTCCTGGCGTTCCTGCCATGCATCTCATCGCCTCGTGCCGCGGCTATCACCCTTGCTCTCCCGCTTGATGAAAACAAAGGTTCCATCACTGCCGACAAATATGTTCACCAGCCAGCTGATAAGACTGATCAGCAGCGCGCCGAGAAATGCCGCCCGAAATGACTCGATCGTGAATCCGGGCACAACATCCGACACAAGCTTGAGCATGGCAGCATTAATCACCAGGGTAAACAATCCGAGGGTAAGAAGATTAATCGGAAGCGTAAGAATGAGGACCACCGGCCTTATGACGGCGTTCACGACGCCGAAAATTCCGGCGGCGATAATTCCCATCTCGATGCTCTGAATCCTGATGCCTGGAATTATTGATCCGGCGATTACTATGGCCAGCAGATTGATGGACCACCGTAGGAAAAAACCGAACATGAAGCCTCCCGAATGCAAAAATAGTATCATACTTCCCGATACATTGCAACCTTTGTGTATCAGGCTGAAAACGTTTGCATGCATAAATTCACTCTTGCCCTTGAAGGGGCTGTCGATCACGGTAGCCTACGGGAGGAGCGCGTTCCGGCCAAGAAACCCGTTGACTTTACGCTGCTTCTATGCTAAAAAAATCACGCATTGACTTCATTCCTACTAAGAAAGGGTTCAAGAAAAAAATGGGAATAGCAAAACGGGTACAGGCCATCAAACCTTCCCCGACCTTGGCGACCGCAGCAAAAGCAAAAGCCATGAAGGCCCATGGGATCGATGTGGTGGATTTCGGTGTCGGCGAACCAGATTTTGACACACCGGACAATGTAAAACAGGCTGGCATAAAGGCGATCCAAACTGGGTTTACCAAATATACTCCGGCGGGTGGTACGGACGAGTTAAAAGAAGCTGTCATAGAGAAACTCCGGAAAGACAACGGACTCCACTATGACAAAGCGCAAGTCCTGATCTCCTGCGGCGCAAAGCATAGTCTCTACAATATCGCCCAAGCCTTGTTCGATCCGGGTGACGAGGTTATCATACCCTCGCCCTACTGGGTTTCCTATCCGGACCAGGTTCTGCTGAACGACGCGGTTCCCGTTATCGTGGCGACAACCGAAGAAGAGGGCTTCAAACTATCGGCGAAGAAGCTTGAAAAAGCCATCACCAGAAAGACAAAAGCGTTGGTTTTAAACAGTCCTTCGAATCCCACCGGCCTTGCCTACGACAAAAAAACGCTGGAAGACATTGCCGCGTTGGCGGTCACACGCAATATTTACGTCATCTCCGACGAGATCTATGAGAAGCTGATCTATGACGGATTCACACACACGAGCATCGCGTCGCTCAGTCCGGCGATAAAAAACCTTACCATTGTCGTGAACGGAGTATCCAAGTCGCATGCGATGACCGGGTGGCGCATCGGCTATGCAGCAGGTCCGAGGGATGTGGTTACCGCCATGACCAACATCCAGAGCCAGAGCACATCCAACCCTGCATCTATATCGCAGAAAGCGGCGGTGGAGGCTCTTCGCGGCCCTCAGAACTTTATCGGGACCATGAATGCCGAGTTTGACAAAAGAAGAAGATACATGGTGGACCGGCTGAACAAGATGCCGGGAGTTTCCTGTCTGATGCCGGTAGGCGCATTTTACGCCTTCCCGCGTGTCTCGTCTTTCTACGGGAAAAGTGTGAAAGGAAAAACTATAAAGAACTCGGCTGACTTGGCAACCTACCTCCTGGAAGACGCACAGGTTGCGCTTGTGTCAGGGGACGCTTTCGGCGCTGATGCATACATCCGTCTTTCCTATGCGACATCCATGGAAAGCATTCAAAAAGGGATCGACCGAATCGAAAAAGCATTGAATGTCTTGAAGTAGCTCCGGTAATGCTATGCCATGCGGCAGTCATTTCCTAATCTCGAAGAGGGGTTGAACATGAAAATCGTCACTTACGTTCTCATCGCGTTGCTTGTCGTTACACTCGGTGCCGCTGCCTTTTTCTATTTCAATGTTTTCACACCCATGGCGGCGGATTATACACGAATGAAAGGGGGGCTTCCGGAGCTTGAGAAGGCGAAAATCGAGCTGAAACAGTACCGGGACAGAGAGAACAAGGAAACCGTGTGGATGAGCCCGGCCGTGGATATCCTGAGCATGGGTCTGAGCGAAGAAATCAAGGCAGGTAAGGCTGAAGTACTCACTGCCGGAAACCGCATCATTGTGAACATAGCGGAGGATGCGCTCTATCTGCCAGGATCCTATACCTTCGGAAAGGATAGCCCCCGGCTCCGGCTGATACTGATATCCCTGCTTCGGAAAAACGAGCTGAAGGGCAAGGAGATTTATATCGGAAACACGGCCGAAGATGTCCCGGCCCATGGCAGAGGCAGAAAGAAAATCCCAGCCAAAGATGCTCGCACGCTTGCCTTCGACCGATCAGCATCCCTGATCAAGGATCTTGAGAAGAATGGTGTGAGCCAGGATGCCCTCATTGGAGCAGCCTATTCATCGAAACAGCCGGAGGTTGGTTTCAAATTGAAATCCCGTAAAACGGTCATTATCATCGAGAATCCGCCTATGGTGCCAATGGTTGCCAGACAGTCACAGTCGGTCCAGCAGCCACAGCCCAGAGCGATCCCCATTCAGCCTGCGCGGCCGAAAGCACAGTGAGCGGGACAGGAAAACGACCGGTATCCGGACCGGATGAGAGCGCAGTCGTGATTATGTCCGGGATATGACTGGCCGTTAAACGCTTAATAGAAAAAATCGTCAAACTCGAGGATGAGTTGAAACAGCCCGCAACCATGAAAAGCGCTCGGAGATCTTGAAAGAAAGCTGAACGAAATATGCGCTTACTTTCACATATCACGAACAATCGGATTACTGCTCGACTTGCAGGACATGCCCCTGCAGGTCATTGCCATCGTCAACAACTCCCCCTCCTCGTAACGGATCTCGGTTTACCTGCTTGATAAGAAAAGGGACCACCTCGGACTCGATTTCTACAGAGGCATCGATTTGGCGTACAAAGTCATTTCGCCGTCCGGTTGAAAACCCCGGTGCAGATAATTGTTAACGGCAAACACGTCTCCTGCACGACCTCGACCTCTTTCATGAAACATTCAATGGCGTCATCCACCATCCGAGCCAAGATACGTGCGACGGCTCCTGCACCAGCGTTGCTCTCTAAAAATGCACAATACTACCCTTGCGTTATCGGGATAAACAACTCCCTTGAAGTAAGTGTTGAGTGTCGACGACATGGATTTCATGGCCATCCGTTGCCATCCGCTAGCAGCTGACATGGAGAAACCCCTTCTTTCAGAAAATCCAGCGGAAATCCGCGGAACGATCTTACCGGGCTCTATCAACCGCTTTAAACAGTTCGATGATAACACGGACAGTCGACCAGCGATGCGACGCTTGGGGATCTGGCGCAGATCATCGCCTTCCTGTCAGGGTCAACGCAATGGATGAATGCTGTCGTTATGACGGTGAGGAATTCGTGGTAATCATGCCGGAGTTGGAGCGGGAACACGCGACCATGGTGGGGGAATAGTTCGGGACAACAGTGGAGAAAGCCCCTTTTCGCGTCAAAGAGGGTAAAAAATGCTCTGTCGGGGAACGATCAGCGTCGTCGTTGGCCGGTACTATGGTTGTATGGTTGTTGATGCTTTTGGTCTTGAGGAACTCGTTCGGAGAGTTGATGACGCTCTTTCCCGATCGAATCGGAACGGCAGAAATCGAGGCACCTGTTTTACGTATCGAAACTCAAAGCTCGAAGTCAGGACGGTCTGGCTAAACAACGCTCGTGAAGAGACCTGTTGATACGGAATATTAATTTTCTTTTTCAGAAATTCCTGACAATGCGCCTCCCGATGTACAGCTCCATCCCCCATCGATTTTTCATTTACGTGGTTAGTGCTTCATGGCAGTCTGCAGATAGCCTATGAGTTTTGCAGCGCGTTGACGGCCGGCGGGGTCCGGTTCCATGGAAGCGTACTTGTTCGCATATTGCAACGCCAAATCATATTTTTTTGCCTGCGACATGGCAAGGGCCACATTCCAGTACCGATCAGGGACATCGGGCTCGCTTTCAAGCGCCTTCAGAAAATACTCGATTGCCTTGTTGAAATCCTGCTTTGTCATGTACACCTGAGCCATTGTATTAAGGGCCTGCGGCATGCGGGGATCCATGGCAAGCGCCGTCCGAGCCTGCGCGGCGGCTTCATCGAATTTTCCGGTCTGCATGAGTACAATCGACAGATTATTTGAAAGGCTGGGATCATTCGGTGCATACCGCAGCCCGGTCTGCCAGGCACTAATCGCATCATCATACCGTCCCGTGCGGAAATAGACCACGCCGATCTCGCGGTACAGGTCCCGCATCGGCACACTGCCATCGTCCCTGAGCGCCATGACCGTTTGAAACTGCTTCAGGGCTTCCTGATAGAGTTCCTTTGCTTCATTCGGGTTCTTCGCCTCCGCTCCAGCGGTGGACAGCGCCTGTCCATAGTTCTCATGCGCCCTCCGCTTGTCCGGCGATCGTTTCGTAATATCGCGCCACAGGGTAACATGGGTCCGGTAGATGCTGTTTCTCATATACGCTGCAATGGTCAAAGCTCCGACAATCAGGAGCGACAGGGTCAGGATCACAACTAAGGAACTGTCGCTTTTTTTTACCGTTGTTTTCGTTGCCGGTACGAAAGTAGCCGGTATTGGTTTGGCCAGCTGCCTTGATTTATTTTTCGTCCGTGCCATGCTTGCTCCTTGCTATACTTCGATGCCGGTGGTCACGAGTCCCACAAACAGCATAATTAAGTCTGCGTGCCATATTATCCGCGTGCATTGTACGAGTCAAGGAAAATGATCTCGATCCGGGAGAAACCAGCGACATGCGTCACGGCAATTGAAGGAGATCCGTTCCCGGGTAGTAGTGCGAAAGAATTGTTCGGTAGTCCAACCCCCGCTCCGCCATTTCCTCGGCTCCCCACTGGCACAGACCGACGCCGTGACCCGATCCCCTTCCTGAAAACACCGCGTCACCCCCCTCTATTCCCAATTCGAAAAAAACACTAGGGATCGTCGAATTTCCGATTGCGGCCCTCAGGGATTCCGCGGGAACAAGCAGCGTCCCCTGGGAGGACCGGATGGACACCGCTTTGACCCGGCCCGCAGGAGTGATTCCCTGTATGCTCATGCCCGCTATGTCGTTGACGCGAAATCCCTGACGCCGAAGTGCATTGACAATCTTCGCAAGACCGATTCTTTTTTCCCAGATGCCATACTGAGATATCCGCTGACATTCGCAGTCGACGCCCTTGAGATAAGGGGCATCGATACCCCAGAGCTCTTCGGCATTTTCCGTCTGTCCACCGCAGCTGGAATGGTAAAAAGCGGGAATGACTTCACCCCGATAAACAAGGACAAGGCCCCTCGTATCCGTTACCGCCTGAGCCTCTCGCGGACGCTCCCTCTTGCTACCCTCGTAGACCTGATTGTTTACGCTAGCAACTATATGATAAGGCCGACGGCCAGCCGTTCTTTTCTGATACAAGGCGTAGGTCCTCGCTGCGATAGCTTGTGCTTTCAGTGCTTCGTACTCCCAGCCGACGGGCACCTCGGAGGCCAGAACTCCCCGAAGATAATCTTCAATGTCCAGTTCGTTGATAACAAGCAACAGCCCGTTTCCTTTCTTTCGTAATTCCACCCAGCCTCGGTAACTTTTCCCATTGACCTGGATGAATTCACCCGATGCCCTGAGACGCACCGGTCTGCTGCCGGCAGATGATGCATCAAATCTGAGTTTTTTTGTATCATGATCAATAGTTCTGCCCGCGCTGATAAATCCCGTCCTCGATGAGATAACGACGGTTTTCTGGTTATCCCCGAGGGCAACGCGAATATTCTCCGAACCGAGTGCCGAAGCCGAAAAACACAAACAACCAAACATGGAAAGGATTATTTTCAACAGCATAGCAATCGGTGACCCAAACACCCGGAATCACCCCTGGTCCGCTCCCTTTCTATACCGGTCACATTCGCTGTAAATACAGCCGCAGTATTGTTGGCGGTACAGACCCATAGCTTTGGATTCAACAATTCCTTCCCGCCAGCCCCTGCGAAAGTCCTCATAATAAAATTCCACGCCGTGCTCGGAACTCATTTCTCTCGCTACCCCCGCGATCAGATCATGCTTCTGGTACTTACTATACAGAAGAGAGGTCGTGAAAATTCTGAATCCTTTGTCCCGGGCGGCCGCGCCTGCTGCATCCAGTCTCATCCGGTAGCATTGCTCACACCGGAGAGCCCCTTTGCCTGCGACACGGATCAGGAATGGATCAAGGTCATATCCATCCCGGTACATTACGTCCAGTCCGACCCGTGCGGCAAACTCTTTAACGGTATCGAGCCTTCTGCGATACTCCTGATAAGGATGGATGTTGGGATTGTAAAAATAGCCCGATGGCTCAATTCCCTCTTCTTTCAGCCGAAAGAAGGGATAGAGCGCGCAGGGGGCACAGCAGATGTGGAGCAGGATGTTCATGAATATGCCTCTGAAGGGGGTGCTCCTAGTACGATGAACTTCGGAATTTCTGAAAACCCATACAGGACAGGAGTCGTACAGCGCTTTATTGTGCGTATTTTACAACAATTTCTCCTGCGTCGATACTGGCCTTTTTCTGCCGAAATGCTCATAGGCAAGACGCGTTGCCTGCCTGCCTCGAGGAGTCCGGTCGAGGAAGCCTTCCTGAATCAGGAATGGTTCATACACCTCTTCGATGGTGTCCTTTTCCTCGTTGAGCGCCGCGGCGAGCGTTTCTAGCCCTACCGGCCCGCCTTCGAACTTGTCCATAATGGCGAGCAGGAGCTTCCTGTCCATGTGGTCAAAACCCTTCTCATCGACCTCTAATCGTTCCATGGAGCTTGCGACTACCTCGGTGGTAACGGTCCCGTCGCCCTGGATTTGGGCAAAATCCCTGACTCTCCGGAGAAGCCGATTGGCAATCCGCGGGGTGCCCCGAGAACGCCGCGCGATTTCCGAGGCGGCGATGGAATCAATCGTTGTCTGAAGCAGCCCTGCTGAACGCTGGACGATTTTCCTGAGTTCGTCGGTGTTATAAAAGCCAAGCCGGTCAATGATGCCGAATCGGTCCCGGAGCGGCGACGTGAGCAAACCCGTACGCGTTGTGGCGCCAACAAGAGTAAATGGCGGGAGCTCGAGTTTTATAGAACGGGCGCCCGGTCCCTGTCCGATTATGATGTCGAGCTGAAAATCCTCCATGGCGGGGTAGAGAATTTCTTCGACGACCCGATTCAACCGGTGAATTTCGTCGATGAACAAAACATCGCGCTCCTGGAGATTCGTCAGGATGGCGGCAAGATCTCCGGCACGTTCGAGTACGGGACCGGATGTGGTTTTTATATTGACGCCCAACTCGTGTGCGATGATGTTCGCCAACGTCGTCTTTCCCAGTCCTGGCGGTCCGCAGAAAAGCACATGGTCCAGCGCCTCTCCCCTCGCCTTCGCCGCTTCGATATATACATGAAGATTGTCCTTAATTCGCTCCTGGCCGACAAATTCATCAAAGTGAAGTGGCCTTAGACTCCTGTCGAATTGGACATCGTCATCGTTTTTTTCCGGTTCTATGAGTCTCTCCTGCAATTTCATCCTCGAAAATGTTTATGAGACATCACAGCAGTCACCCAACCTCAAAGAGGGTTTTCAGTACCTCATCAAAACAGCAAGCGCTTCCCTGATCATAGCCTCGATCGTAAGGCCGGGGTGGACATGAATAACTTTCTTCAGCGCTTCTTCAGCCTGCTGTTTTTTATATCCCAGGTTCACGAGTGCCCACAGAGCGTCTTCTCTATGGTCTGTCGCCGCAGCCCTGCGTTCCGATGGCGTGGCAGCCATGGGCAGCAGTTTAGTCTTGTCCTTTAGTTCAAGCACCAATCGCGCGGCGGTCTTTTTCCCGATACCGGGGATGGTGCAGAGTTTTGCATCATCGGAAGTTTGTATAGCTGCAGCGATATCCGCGACGGACAGGCTGGACAGCACACCAAGGGCGAGCCGGGGACCTATTCCTGAAACCCCCATCAGCAGCAGGAATAAGCCCTTTTCCTGTTCCCCCAGGAAACCGTACAGTGAAAGGGCATCTTCGCGAACGTGCGTGTGGATGTGAAGTGTGACTTCCTCGCCGATTTCGGGAAGCTTGTAATAGGTTGATAAGGGAGTCTGCACCTGATACCCCACACCGGATACATCGATGATGAGGTGATCAACGGCTTTACGCTTAAGTCTGCCTGTAAGTAAGGCGATCATCTTATCCTGCCTGCGTCCTGCGAACGACCGACCCTTTCGTCGTGCCCAATCCTCTTCCCTGCTGGCGCAGGTACGACGGTGACTTGAGAATTTCCCGAAGCCGCGATGAGTGGATATGACAGATCGCCGCGGCGAGGGCATCGGCAGCATCGGCGGGATGGGGAACTTTCTGGAGGTCCAACAGGGTTTTAACCATTAATTGCACCTGTTTTTTTTCCGCCTTTCCATGCCCCACGACCGCCTGCTTCACTTCCAGCGGAGCATATTCAAATACGGGAAGCCCTGCGTTCATTGCTGCTAGAATTGCAACTCCCCTGGCATGGCCGAGCTTGAGAGCCGACTTGATGTTCTTCGACACAAAGAGATCCTCGACGACGACTACATGCGGCCGGTACTTTTCAATAATCTTCTCGAGCTCCTCATAAATCTTCTTGAGCCGTTTTGGAAACGGCTGCTTGGCAGAGGGACTAATACCGCCCGATGCTACATGAAAAAGCTTGTGGTTTTCTTCGGCCACGATCCCGTACCCGCTTGTCAGCGTCCCCGGGTCAATCCCCAGCACCCTCATAGATCCTCCCTCACCCAAACCAGATGTGCAATAGACTCATGATCTGCTGATTTTACGGATTATTCTCATCAAGAACGTCAGAAGCCGAACTGCTACTCACTCGGCGTTCATGATTTCTTCGGGGATATCAAAGTTGGCATACACATTCTGCACGTCGTCGCTGTCTTCCAGCGTTTCCATGAGACGGAGCATCTGTTGCGCTTCCTTTCCGTCAAGCTTCACGTATGTTTGCGGGATCATCGTGATTTCAGCGACATCGAGAGGCACCCCTGCGTCCTCGAGTGCCTTCTTCACCTTCTCAAAATCATGCGGCGCTGTCGTAATCGCGAAATTATCGTCCTCGGTCTGCATATCCTCGGCACCCGCGTCAAGCGCCAGAGACATCAGTTTGTCCTCATCAGCCTTGGCGCTGCTCACGACAATATACCCTTTTTTGTGAAACATCCAGGACACGCAGCCTGCCTCCCCCATGTTGCCGCCAGCTTTGCTGAAAATATTGCGAATCTCCGATACAGTTCTGTTCCGGTTGTCGGTCATAACTTCGACGATTACCGCCACCCCTCCCGGCCCGTACCCCTCGTAAATAATCTCCTCGTAGGATACGCCCGGCAGTTCGCCCGTGCCCTTCTGGATAGCTCGCTTGATATTTTCTGCGGGCAAACTGACGCTTTTTGCCTTAGCGATCGCTGTTCTGAGACGGGGGTTCCCGCCGGGGTCGCCGCCGCCTAGCTTTGCCGCAACCGTGATTTCCTTCGCAAGTTTGGTAAAGATCTTTCCGCGCTTTGCATCGGTAGCGGCTTTTTTATGCTTCGTTGTTGCCCACTTCGAATGACCTGACATTGAACCTCCTAAGATGAAGTACATGGTAGAGGGCCACTCGGAGTCGTGGGAAAACTTTCGTTCTCCTGCTTTCCCTCTGTTTACCGTCTACTGTTTCCTGTTTCGTTAATTATCGCTCCGCTGGCTGAAGGTCATGTTCAAGGTCTTCCTTCAGCTTCGTGAAAATCATCCTGCCCGCCGCTGTCTGCAGAACGCTCGTAACCGCAACGTCAATGTTTTTATTGATGTACTTCCGGCCATTTTCCACGACAATCATCGTGCCATCATCCAGGTATGCCACCCCCTGGCCTGGTTCCTTGCCTTCCTTGAGTACGAAGACCCGCATGCTCTCGCCGGGAAGCGCTACCGGCTTAACCGCATTCGAGAGGTCGTTGATATTCAGCACCTTGACGCCCTGGAGCTCCGCTACTTTGTTCAAATTAAAATCGTTCGTAATGACTTTTGCGCTCAGTTTCTTGGCCAGCGCTATCAGTTTGCTGTCGACTTCACGGATTTTCGGAAAGTCCTCCTCGGTAATGCGAACTTCCATATGGCTCATCTTTTGGATGCGATGCAGAATATCGAGGCCCCTCCTGCCCCGTGCCCTTTTCAACGAATCTGAGGAGTCGGCGATATGCTGCAGTTCGTGCAGAATAAACTGGGGAATGATGATCGTACCATCCAGGAATTCCGTCTCGCAGACGTCGGCTATCCTGCCATCGATGATTACACTTGTATCCATTAGTTTGATATTTTCTTCCGCCCCGCTCTTAAACAACTTTTTAATGTTGGCAGGATTAAACCTCTCTCCTTCCCTGATGCCGATCGTGATGCCGATATACCCAAAAAACCCGTTCATAAGCAGCAGAATAAAATTGACGATGCTCCGTTCAAGCGGAACGAGTTTAAGAGGGGCAGCAATAAGATTTGCGGCTGTCAGGCCGAGGATAAAACCGAGAATACCGCCAATGATGACCTTTAATGAGACCCGCCTGAACAAGAATTCGGTAAGGATGATCAACACTGCCACACTGAATCCCACAGCCATACCCTCAAGCTTACTGACCTGATCATAGAGCTGTGTAGATACGTAATAACCGAGCAGGGTGCCTAAAAAAATAAACAATATCCGTATAAGGATTAGTCCCATCGTTCTCACCCCCTTTCCCGAAAGCTCAAAATATACTGATGTGAATAAGCTGTGACAGTTGACGGGACAGCAACTTCTTCAAAAGATTGTCCCCTATTCCGGCTTGATGGTGACGAATACATCTTGCCCTTTTCTGCGAACGAGAAGCAATATCATGTCTTTCGCTTTAATCCCGGCTGCGATTTTATCGTACTCCTCTAACGTCGTTATGTTTTTCCGATTGAGCTGGAGGATGATATCACCTGGTCGGATTCCCGCTTCAAAAACCCTGCTGGAGACATCAACTTTCACGACGATGATGCCTTTTTCATGCTCGTCATAACCGAAACGATTCGCAAGCTCCGGCGTAAGCTCGCGTACGATCAATCCACTCAAGGCGCTACTTTCCTCTTCCTTTGATTGCCCGGAGGGTTCCTCCCCTGTCGAGGCTTCGGCTATTTTCTTCGTTAGTTCAGCGATTTTCACCTCAACCATAACCTCTTTTTTCTGGCGCAGAAGCTTAATTTTCACCGTTGCACCGATGGGGGTCTGGGATACCATATTTCTGAGATGACCTGTATCTTCGACCACCTTATCATCATAGTTAAGGATTACATCCCCCTGTTTGATGCCGGCTTTTTCCGCGGGGCTCCCTTTCATAACACCGCTCACCAAGGCGCCTTTGAGGTCCTTGACACCAAATTCCTCGGCGAGATCCGCGTTTATGTCCTGTATACTGACGCCGAGCCATCCGCGAACGACTCTATTATACTTCACTAGGCTATCCATCACCTGCCGGGCCATGCTGCTCGGTACGGCAAATCCGATGCCCTGATAACCGCCAGTCCGCGACAAGATAGCGGTATTAATGCCAATCAACTCGCCACGAGCATTAATTAACGCTCCACCCGAGTTTCCGGGATTTATGGCTGCGTCAGTTTGTATGAAATCTTCGTAATCCGCGATACCCACATTCGCTCGGCCGACGGCGCTGATCACACCCATCGTTACGGTCTGGTTCAGTCCGAATGGGTTCCCGATTGCAAAAACGATCTCTCCCACTCTGAGCTTGTTTGAATCACCCCATGGCAACGCCGGTAATCCCTTAGCGTCTATTTTGATGACAGCGATGTCGGTTTTCGGGTCCGCGCCGATAACCTTTGCTTTATAATCCCGCTTGTTCAATAGCAAAACCTTAATTTCCTGGGCTTTTTCAATCACATGATTATTCGTAACGATATATCCATCCTCGGATACGATGACCCCTGATCCAAGGCTCTGCTCCTTGTGTTCTTTCGGGACGTTCGGATGGGGGAACTGATCTCCGAAAAACCTTCTGAAAAAGGGATCATCAAACAGATCGCCCGGTATTTCCTCTCCCGACTTGATCACCCGTGTTGTCGATATATTAACCACCGAAGGAGTGGCGACTGCGGCCACCTCGGACTGCGCATCGCTCAACTGCGTGAGGATATCCACTGTTTTGGACGATATCTGGCTTTTGGCAGGAAGCGGGGAAATAATATTGAGATGCGATGACAATACAAGGCCGACAAATACACCAAGCACGAGTAAAAATGCAGCAGCGATAAGATAACTCTTCTTCTTGATCATGATGCTGAAAAACCTCCAGGATAAACGGGTCGATTCGACCGTGTGGGATATACCGCGAGAAATATCCTGTATCATTATGCCTAAGTTTGATATTCTACCAGAAAGAAGTGAGTGTTTTCAAGCCTTTTTATTATTGACAAAAACCATGTGCGCACTATAATAACAATCACCGACATTCTTAACGGAAATCAGGGGAGATCATTCTTTGTCACCGCGAAAAATGCAGATACAAACTACCGGCAATCGTCTGGAAAAACTGGACAAGATGTATCTGTGGCATCCTTTCACCCAGATGCAGGACTGGGATAAGGAACCGCAGATTATCATCGAAAGCGGAAAAGGTAGTTCTCTCATTGACATACACGGCAGGAAATATCTTGACGGTGTATCATCGCTCTGGGTAACGGTCCATGGACACCGGAAAAAAGAAATCGACGCTGCCGTCACCTCGCAACTCAAGAGAATCGGCCATACGACGCTACTAGGGCTTTCCAACATCCCCGCTGTACACCTTGCCGAAAAACTAGTCAAGATAGCGCCGAAAGGTCTGTCGCGAATCTTTTATTCCGACAGCGGATCGACAGCTGTGGAGATCGCGCTCAAGATTGCATTCCAATACTGGCAGCAGAAAGGTCCAGAATTTCAACGAAAAACAGGATTTCTCTCCCTCACTGAGGCTTATCACGGCGATACCATCGGGTCCGTGAGCGTTGGAGGCATCAATCTTTTCCATAGAATATACAAGCCCCTTCTGTTCCAGACACGCAAGATCGAATCACCTTACTGTTACCGATGCAAATACGGATTGTCATATCCCGGATGTCTCAAAACCTGCCTCACTCATGCCGAGCGAACGATCCAGAAATATGCATCTGTAACCGCAGCGATCATCATTGAGCCGTTGGTGCAGGGCGCCGCGGGCATTCTCTTGCAGCCGCCTGGATATCTGAAGAAAATCCGTGAACTGTGTTCTACTCACGGCATTCTCATGATCGCGGACGAGGTCGCCACCGGTTTCGGGAGAACTGGGAAAATGTTTGCATGCGAGCATGAAGGGATCGCACCGGATATCCTGTGCATTGCGAAAGGCCTCACAGGCGGATATCTCCCCCTTGCCGCGACGCTTACGACGAACGACATCTATCAGGGCTTCCTGGGAGAATACCGAGAGTTGAAGACCTTCTTTCACGGCCATACGTACACCGGGAATCCCCTGGCCTGCGCTGCCGCTCTTGCGAGCATCGACCTGTTCAAGAAGGAGAAGACGCTGACAAAGCTTCAGCCGAAGATCAAATTATTGTCGAAAGAGTTAGCAGCTTTTGAAAAGTTCTCCCACGTGGGCGAAGTGAGACAGCGCGGTTTTATGGTTGGGATTGAACTGGTGAAAGACAAAACGACAAGAGAACCTTATCCGGTAGAAGACAAGATCGGCATTAAAGTTACTCTCGAATGCCGGAGCCAGGGCCTTATTATCCGGCCGCTCGGCAATGTAATCGTGCTGATGCCGCCGCTCTCCATCAGTCCGAGGGATCTGAAGCAGATGGTGCAAATCGTCGCCAGCGCCATTCAGTCCATTACAGAAAAAAAATGATTCTTGTCCAGCATTATTCTTTCCCCTCCGTGCTGGTGTACCCCCGGGTTCATGTTGAGACTGCCCTCCCTAATCAACCCATGCATCGAGGGTTTTCACCGCTCATGCGGCTTTTTCCCTTTTTCTTCTTGCGGGTCCACAAGCATCTTTTGAACGGTGAATTCGCGGGTTATGGCATCGGAAGTGCGTTACAACGAATCTGCTCAGCCAGTCTGTGTTCCGAGCCGCAGCCGCAAAGCGCCCCGCCATAGGGCTGATTCGCCATTCTGACCGTGGTAACCGATATTGTTCCAATGAGTATCGGGAGTTGCTCGGTCAGTTTGACATGAAAGCGTCGATGTGCAGAAAGGGAAAATGTTCGATATTGCGCCGATGGAAAGTTTCTGGGGGACTCAAACAGGAGCCTGTCCATTACCGCCTCGAGAGAACAGAATAGGAAATGATTCAGGATTTCATGGAATACATCGAAGTATACTGCAAACGGAAGCGCAGACAGTCACAACTCGTGTTTCTATTCCCTGCGGTTTATGGACAAAAGCTCTATGCCGGACAGCCAGCAGCATAAAAGGTTTTGTGTCCACTATTGACTTTCTTACCACACATACAGTGCGCGTGATAAATTTGGATAAATGCCAAAACTATTTTTAAAAAATTTAAAATGGTATCCTGTCGCTGATCGTTTGAAGCTTCTTGTCGTTGCATTTCATCAACATCAATTGAATTGAGACGCTCTACCCTCCTAGCCAAAACCGAGACAGTCAATCAAGCAGAGGTATCCCGTGTTTTTTCTTGACAATTCGGGAGCTTCCCTATATAATTCTCCACTTACAGCCCCTGGAGCAAAAGAAATGGCAATCAAAATCAATGATATACCGCCGGAGGGGCTAACACTGGAGCTGGAGCAGCAGCTCGATCTTTTCGATTCTGGGACAAAATCTACTGCCTTTAAGGCTATTCTCAGTATCAAGTCGACCGAAGGCGGTATCCTTCATATCTCAGGGCGGATAAAGTCCGGACCCCTGCTAGAATGCAGCCGATGCCTGGAGCCCTTCACGTTTGGCATTGATACGGAATTAAGCATTGACCTTGCCCCGGTGAGTTCCCTCGACACTGATGGCGAACATGAACTTGTCGGCGGCGAACTTGACATGGAGTTCTACGAAGGCGATGAAATTGACCCCCTGGATGTCATCAAAGAGCAGCTGCTGATATCCATCCCTATGGTTCCACTCCATAGTCCCGATTGCAAAGGTCTTTGCAGTGTTTGTGGGACGGACCTGAACAAAGCAGAGTGCGGTCATCAGCAAAATGCACCGGGAGACTTCGGTGCATTTTCAGCGTTAAAAGATTTACTGAAAAAATAAAAAAAGGAGCACTATACAATCATGGCAAATCCAAAACACAGACATTCCAAATCACGCAGGGACAAGAGACGGACCCATAAATACCTCAAGGCTCCGAGCCTAACCGTCTGCCCGCAGTGCCAGGAAGTCAAAAAGCCTCACCATACCTGCATGTCATGCGGCACCTACAAAGGTCGCGAGATCGTAACTGTTCAGCAGATATAACGACACTTGTTTGAAGGCAAAGGAATGATATTATCTTTTCGGCATATTCCTTTGCCTTTTATATTATTGTAGGACCTTTACATGAAGATTGCCATTGACGCGATGGGGGGGGACAACGCACCACAGGCCGTTGTCGCGGGTGCGGTGCAGGCCGTTCAGGAGTCGGGGATCGGTATCATCCTTGTCGGCATCGAACAGCTTATCCGGCAAGAACTCGATAAACACCCGTCCGCTCTAGCACTCCCTCTGGAAATTCGAAATGCGACGGAAGTGGTGGACATGCATGACTCTCCCGCCACGGTCTTTCGCAGGAAGAAAGACTCATCCATCCGCGTAGCCAATGAACTGGTGAAAAACGGAGAGGCGTCAGCCGTCATCAGCGCGGGTCATACCGGTGCGGCCATGTCGACGTCGCTCTTTGTGCTTGGCAGAATTGAAGGCGTGGAGCGTCCTGCCATAGCCACGTTCATGCCGACAATCACGGGAGCGTCCCTCTTCCTCGATATGGGCGCGAATGTTGACTGCAAACCGAATCACCTTCTGCAGTTCGCGGTCATGGGTGATGTCTATGCCAGATATTTGCTGAAAAATCCGAATCCCCGCGTCGGTCTTCTGTCTATCGGCGAAGAGGAAACGAAGGGAAACGAATTAACCAAAGAGGCATTCAAGCTCCTGACCGAGACTTCGTTGAATTTCATTGGAAACGTTGAAGGACGCGATGTCATGTCCGGCAAGGCGGACGTCATCGTCTGCGATGGTTTCATCGGAAATGTCGTGCTGAAGGTCTCCGAGGCTGTTGCTGAAGCAATCGGGACGTTCCTCCGCACAGACATCGAAAAAAGCTTAATCAGCAAGCTCGGCTATCTGCTGATGAGGCCCGCTTTCAACTCGCTCAAGAGCCGCGTCGACTACGCGGAATACGGCGGGGCGCCTCTCGTCGGGATAAACGGCATCAGCATCATCAGTCACGGCCGTTCGTCCGGCCGGGCCATTAAAAACGCAATCCGTGTCGCCGCTGAACTCGCGACGAGCGAGGTCAATAAACGCATCCGCGCGGATATCGAAAAAAATATGGAGCTTGTCAAATCCAAATGATCCACGCACGGATAACAGGAACCGGGTCCTATGCTCCGAAAAAAGTCATTTTCAATCACGACCTGGAAAAGCTCGTAAATACGAGCGACCAGTGGATCACCGAACGCACTGGTATTAAAGAGCGTAGAATCGCCGAAAAAGGGCAGACGACCTCGGACTTGGCCTATGAAGCCGGCAAAAAGGCGCTCAAGGCCGCGGGGCTTGGCCCGGACGAACTGGACCTTGTCCTCGTGGCCACGATGACACCCGACATGATCCTGCCAAGTTTGAGCTGCGTACTCCAGGAAAAGCTCGGCGCGAATAATGCGGCCGCATTCGACATCTACGCCGCCTGTTCCGGGTTCATCTACGGGATGTCTATTTCAAGCGCATTCATCGGGTCCGGCATATATAAAAACATCCTTCTCGTCGGGGCCGAAGTTCTCTCGCGGTTCACGGACTGGGAAGACCGTACAACATGCATTCTTTTCGGAGACGGCGCCGGTGCGGTCGTGATACAGCGGCATGCAGGTAAACGGGGGATACTCTCGACTCACCTTCACTCCGATGGTTCTCTCGGCGAGTTGATTCATGTTCCCGCCGGCGGCGCCCAGCACCCCGCGTCTCATGATACCATCCGAAGGCGGATGCACTTTATAAAAATGAAAGGCAACGAAACCTTCAAAGCGGCGGTGCGGGCGCTCGAGGGTGTCGTCCAGGAAGCCCTGGAGCACAACAAGGTTAAGCCGGAGGAGATTGACTATCTCGTCCCACACCAGGCAAATCTTAGAATCATCCAGGCCATGGCGCAGCGTCTCAATATGCCTATGGAAAAAGTTGTTCTCACGCTTCCCAAATACGGAAACACGTCCGCGGCATCGATTCCGATGGCTCTTGATGAAGCGGTCCGCGACGGTAGAATAAAAGAAAACCATCTCCTCCTGTTCGAGGCCTTCGGCGGGGGTCTCACATGGGCATCTGCGCTGGTGCGATGGTGACAAGATCCTTATCGTTCATTTTCTTAGCTATCGGAGGGTTCCATGGATTATTTGCTGACTGAAGAACAGATCATGATACGCGACCTTGCCCGGCAAATTGCCGTTGAGAAGGTCGTTCCCGTGCGCGCCGAGCTCGACGAACTCAACAAATTCCCTTCGGATATCATGAAAGCGCTGGCGCAGGCCGACCTTTTAGGGCTCTACATCCCAGAAGAGTACGGGGGCCTGGGTAAAAAATCTCTAGAACTCTGCATCGCTGTTGAAGAACTTTCCAAGGCATGCGTCGGCGTATCAACGAGCTACGCAGCAAACGCGCTCGGCACCTACCCCATTCTTCTCTACGGAACAGACGCGCATAAGAAGAAATATCTTCCTGATATCGCAACGGGTAAGCGTCTGGTGGCCTTCGGCCTCACCGAGGCGAATGCTGGCAGCGACGCTGGCGGCGTTCAAACCACCGCGAAGCTCGAAGGAAATGAGTATGTGCTGAACGGTACCAAACAGTGGATCACGAACGGCGGCGAGGCTGAAATATATACCGTCATTGCCATTACCGACAGATCGAAGGGCGCCCGGGGAGCATCGGCCTTCATCGTCGAAAAAGGCACTCCCGGCTTCACCTTCGGGAAAAAAGAGAACAAAATGGGCATCCGAGCGTCGTCTACTACCGAGCTCATATTCAACAATTGCCGCATTCCCAAGGAAAATCTCATCGCAAGGGAAGGCATGGGTTTCATCGTCGCCATGAAGACCCTCGATAGCTCCCGGACAGGTGTGGGTGCCCAGGGAGTCGGTGTAGCGCAGGGGGCCATCGATGAAGCGATCAAATTCGCAAAGCAGCGGGTACAGTTTGGTCAGCCAATTACGTCCTTTCAGGCCGTGCAGCACATGTTGGCAGATATGCAAACCATGACTGAGGCGGCCCGCTCGCTCGTTTATTCGGTGGCGCGGTTCGTAGACAGCGGCGCCAAGGATGTCTCGCGTGCTTCGGCTATGGCCAAACTCTTCGCAACGGACACCGCGATGAAAGTGACCACCGATGCGGTTCAGGTCATGGGCGGTTCAGGCTATATGAAGGAATACCCAGTGGAAAAAATGATGCGCGACGCAAAAATTCTCCAGATATACGAAGGCACTAACCAAATTCAGCGGAACGTCATCGCGCTTGATATGATTAAGGAAGTGACAAGGCAAAAATAACGCCAGTCTCGAGTCTCAAGCGTTTCTAGAGTCTGAGGTGTAATAAAACGAGCAAGGCAACAGGCTCATCAGGCCTTTTTCGGAGAAATCGCATGCAAATCATCGTACTTGTCAAGCAGGTTCCGGATACTTCGGAGGTCAAGATCAATCGTGAAACCAATACACTCATACGCGACGGCGTGCCAAGCATCATCAATCCCTACGATATGTATGCCATCGAAGAAGCACTCCGGCTCCGTGAAAAACACGGCGGTAAAGTAACCGCGTTCACCATGGGGCCCCCGCAAGCCGCTGAGGCGCTCAAGGAAGCTGTTGCTCTGGGCGTAGACGACGTGGTTCTACTTTCTGACCGCTCCTTTGCAGGTGCCGATACGTGGGCTACGTCCTATGCCCTTTCCCGTGGCATCAGAAAATTGGGCTCTTTCGACCTCATTATCGCGGGTAAGCAGGCCATCGACGGCGATACAGCTCAAGTAGGTCCCGAGACCGCCGACATGCTCGGAATCCCTTTTGTCGCCTATATAAAGAAAATCGAGCAGATCGAGGGGCAGAAGATGGTGGCCGAACGGCTCATGGATGAAGGCCATGATATTGTTGAGACATCGTTACCCGCGCTTATTACGGTCGTGAAGGAGATCAACCAGCCCCGAGTTCCCTCGCTCAAGGGCAAGATGAAGTCAAAAAGCCTCAAAGTGACGACCTGGAACGCGAAAGACATAAACGCGGACGAGAACAAATGCGGTTTAAAAGGGTCGCCGACGAAGGTTGTCAGGATATTCCCCCCTGCTCCCCGCGGACAGAGAGAGATACTGACCGGAAATATGGAAGATCAGGTAACGACGGTTGTCCGAAAGTTGAAAGAGCAATCACTAATTTAGCCAGAAATCAGGGTACCGAGGACAGATAAGCCTAAAACCCAGAATTGCCAAACATTTAATGCTGTCTCCTGTTCTCTGACAGCTTCAATCTGAATTCAAGGAGTTTCCTGTGAGCGTTCGTGTTTTATCCGATTCCTGCACCGCCTGCGAAACGTGCGTAACTGCTTGCCCCTTCGGCGCGATCGAGATGCGCGACGGCAAGGCTTTCATTACCGAGGCATGCACCATGTGCGGCGCCTGTATTGAAGTCTGCGAATTCATGGCAATTGAGAGAATAGATGAGGAGGCTTTGCCGGCTGCAGACCTTTCGGCATACAAGGGCATATGGGTTTTTGCTGAGCAGCATAAAGGGGACATCGCAAGCGTCGCGCTGGAACTCCTCGGTGAAGGCAGGAAGCTTGCCGACAAAAAGAAAACCAGGCTGTCCGCCATCTTTATCGGCTATGGCATCAAGGACAAAGTTAAGGACCTCATAGCGCACGGAGCCGACATTGTCTATGTTGCTAACGACGCTGCTCTGAAGGATTTCAATGACGACTCCTATGCCGCGATCCTAACGACGCTCGCGAAGCAGCACAAGCCAGAGATCATTCTCGCCGGCGCAACAGCTATCGGTCGGTCATTCGTCCCAAAAGTTGCTTCGGCGCTTGGTACAGGTCTAACTGCCGATTGCACCATGCTCGACATCGATGCGGAAACCGGCAACCTCCTTCAGACTCGCCCAGCCTTCGGTGGCAATATCATGGCCACCATCGTCACTCCGAATCATCGTCCCCAAATGGCAACGGTCAGGCATAAAGTGATGAAGCCTTCACCTCGCGATGATTCCCGGATAGGCGACATTATCGATATCAAGTACACACAGTCAGGCGATCTCCGCACGAAGGTCATAAAGACTGTGGAAGCCCTGGGAGACACGATGAACATCTGCGAGGCGGACATCATTGTGGCAGGAGGCCGCGGTCTCGGTAGTGCCGCGAATTTCCGGCTGATTGAAGAGCTGGCAAAAGTGCTCGGAGGCGCCGTTGCAGCCACGAGGGGAGCGGTTGATGAGGGCTGGATCCCCTATCCCCACCAGGTGGGTCAGACCGGGAAAACGGTCTGTCCCAAGCTCTACATTGCCTGCGGCATCTCCGGCGCAATCCAGCATGTCGCCGGTATGCAGTCATCGGAAGTCATAGTGGCCATTAACAGGGATCCTGATGCGCCAATATTCAACGTCGCTACCTACGGCATTGTCGGTGATGTGCATGATGTTGTTCCGATCATGATCAAGAAAATCCGGGAAACGAGAGGATGAAGATTTTTTAGCCACAGATAGCAGATCATCGCAGAGAGGGCCAAATCAAACGAAGGTAATCTGCGCGTACTCACATACCATCTGCGGCTGAATTATCCTTAGGGTTATTCCATGAAAATCGCGTTTATGTTCCCCGGTCAGGGATCGCAGTATGCTGGCATGGCCAAGGAATTCATCGAAAATTACCAGGAGTCGAAAGAGGTCTTCGATGTTGCCAGCACCGTAGTCGGTTATGATCTTGCGCAACTGTGCATGGCCGGACCTCTTGAACAGCTGAACATGACGGAAAACACGCAGCCGGCGATTCTCGCGGCAAGCATTGCAATCCTGAGACCCCTAGAACGCAGAGGCTTGACCGCTGAAGCGGCCGCAGGCCATAGCCTCGGGGAATTTTCGGCAATAACCGCTGCGGGCGGATTTGAGCTTAAAGATGCAATATCGTTGGTCAGATTGCGCGGCAGGTACATGCAGGAAGCCGTGCCCGCGGGGACAGGACTCATGGCCGCGATTCTGGGCATGGAGCGGAGCGACGTAGAAAAAACTTGCCTTGAAGCAGCTAAAAATGGTATAGTTGCCCCTGCAAATTACAACTCTCCTGGTCAGATCGTCATTGCCGGTGAGAAACAGGCCGTGGAAAAAGCCATGGAACTCGCCAAAGCGGCAGGGGCAAAAAGAGTGGTTCCCCTGATGGTAAGCGTTCCATCACATTGCGCAATGATGAAAATAGCCGGTGATCGGCTGGGAAAAGAACTCGAAAAAGTCGTTCTCAGCGATCTCAGCATTCCAATTGTGAACAACGCTGACGCGAAGTTCTTGGAGAAAGCCTCCGATCTCAGGCCATCGCTCATAAAACAAATCAGCTCTCCGCTCTACTGGGAAGATTCTATCAGGAACATGATTGCCCGGGGGTTCGATACCTTCATCGAAATTGGTCCCGGAAAGGTGCTCTCCTCCTTGGTGAGGAGAATCGCGAAGGATGCAAAAGTGCTGAACGTGGAAGATGGAAAGAGCATGAATGATACACTTGTCGCTGTGGGTATATAGGAATAAGGTCAAGATTCAAGCAGCAATCCGAGCCGCTATGATCAGATCATAGCCGCTCGGATTTAAGGAGTAACAATGAGTCTCAACGGGAAAGTAGCTCTTGTCACGGGTGCAGCGCAGGGTATCGGTCGGGACATCGCACTTGCACTGGCCACCGACGGTGCCGATGTCGCGATCTGCGATGTTAACCTTGAGGCGGCACAGAAGACCGCCGCGGACATTGAGGCCAAAGGGAAAAAATCACTGGCCCTCAAAGCCAACGTCGCCGTTTCCTTGGATGTGACAGCCATGCTGGAACAGGTCGTTGAAAAACTTGGCAGGATAGACATCTTGGTGAATAACGCCGGCATCACCCGCGACGGTCTCATCCTCCGCATGAAGGACGAGGACTGGGATCTGGTGCTGAGCATCAATCTGAAAGGCGCCTTTCTGTGTGCGAAGGCCGCTCTGAAATACATGACGAAACAGAGATCAGGGACCATCATCAATATAGCCTCTATCGTCGGCGCCATGGGGAACGCGGGCCAGGCAAATTACGTAGCATCGAAGGCCGGCCTCATCGGTCTCACCAAGACCATTGCCCGGGAATACGCGAACCGCAACATCACGGCGAATGCGGTTGCACCAGGATTTATTGAAACCGCCATGACGCAGGCCCTTTCCGAAGACGTCCGGCAAGAACTCGCTAAGCAGATCCCCATGGGGAAACTCGGTACGCCGCAAGATGTCGCGAACGCAGTTCGCTTCCTGGCTTCACCGCAGGCATCATACATCACTGGTCAGGTCGTCCACGTGAACGGCGGCATGTACATGTAGAAATCCATCCAGGATTGAAATGGTAACGAATCAAATACATTAGGCTTATAGATAGACACATTACCGGAGGAGGATGACAATGGCAGATATCGATGCAAAAGTAAAAAAAATCATTTCTGAGCAGCTCGGCGTACCCGAAGGGGATGTAAAGCCCGAGGCCTCATTCGTGAACGATCTCGGCGCCGATTCACTGGATACTGTGGAACTGGTAATGGCGCTCGAAGAGGAATTTGGCATCGAAATCCCTGATGAAGACGCTGAAAAGATCGCAACTGTGCAGAACGCTGTGGATTACATCAAGGCAAAACAAAAATAACAGCATTCTTCATACCGATTACCGATTAATGATGTCGTAAGAAATTCCAAAAGCCAGAAGGCCCCTCCCGCAAATGCGAGACCGGGTTTTTTGGCTTTTCGGATTTTTATCCAGGAGGACCCATCATTGAAGAGAAGAGTAGTCGTCACCGGCATCGGCATGGTCACGCCGGTCGGGCTTGACACGGAAACAAGCTGGACGGGCCTAATCAATGGGAAGTCGGGCATCGGTCCCATAACGCAGTTCGATGACAAGAGCATCCCGACGCAGATAGCCGGCGAGATCCATGGTTTTGAACCGGAGAAGTATATCGAGCTGAAAGAGATCAAGAAAATGGACCGCTTTATCCAGCTGGCTATCGCAGCAAGCCAGATGGCCATCGATACATCGGGACTTAAGATAACTCCGGAGAATGCCGAACGCATCGGCATCCTGGTCAGCGCAGGCATGGGAGGACTTCCTGCCATCGAAAAGTACCACAAGGTCTACCTCGAACGCGGTTTTCGAAAGATCACGCCGTTCTTCATCCCCATGCTTATCATCAATGAAGCGGCCGGCATTCTTTCCATCCGGTACGGCGCCAAGGGACCCAATATCAGCGTAGTAACGGCCTGCGCCACGGGCACGCATTCCATCGGCGAGGCTTTCAGGATTATTGAACGCGGTGATGCCGATGCGATGATCGCGGGCGGCACCGAATCGTGCATCTGTCCGCTCGGCGTCGGCGGATTTAACGCCATGAAGGCACTCTCCACGCGAAACGATGAGCCTCAGCGCGCAAGCCGACCTTTCGACACGGAGCGCGACGGCTTCATCATGGGTGAAGGCTCTGGCGTCGTTGTTCTTGAAGGCCTCGAGTTTGCCGAAAAGCGTAGAGCGCGCATCTATGCTGAGGTGATCGGCTATGGCGCTTCTGGCGACGCGTATCATATAACAGCACCTGCGCCAAACGGCGATGGGGCTGCGCGGTGCATGACGATGGCCATCAGGGACGCAGGAATATCTCCTTTGGAGATGGGTTACATCAATGCCCATGGAACATCGACCAAGTACGGTGACGAGCTTGAGTCGATTGCCATCAAAACCGTATTCGGAGACCATGCCTACAAAATAGCGATTAGTTCCACGAAGTCCATGACAGGTCATTTGCTCGGTGCTGCAGGCGGCGTGGAAGGAGTCATTTCCATTCTGGCCTTGGACCGAGGAGTTCTGCCGCCGACCATCAATCTCGACAACCCCGATCCGGAGTGCGACTTGGACTACATTCCACATACGGCACGCGAAGTTCAGGTGGATGTGGTCATGTCTAACTCCTTCGGCTTCGGCGGAACGAACGCCTGTCTGATCTTCAGACGATTCCGGGATTAAAATGCCCCTCCTTTCGGACATTCAGCAGCGCATCGGTCATCAGTTCGGCAGTCGGGAGCTGCTCGAGCAGGCGCTGACGCACAAATCCTATGCGAATGAAAACCGTCTGTCCGGCCACAATGAACGACTTGAGTTCCTGGGTGATGCCGTCCTGAGCCTAGTCATCAGCGAATACCTAATGAATGCGTGCCCGGCATCGAGCGAGGGAGATCTTTCCCGGCTCCGGGCTTCGGTGGTGAGTGAACCTGCCCTTGCCTCCATTGCCCGGGAAATCGGTCTCGGCAATTACCTCCTGCTTGGAAGAGGAGAAGAGCAGACCGGGGGAAGAGACAAGAATTCGCTGCTTGCAAACTGCCTCGAAGCGCTGATAGCCTCCATCTATCTTGACGCCGGCAATACCGCGGTTGAAGAATTCGTCATCCGTTTTTTCGCGGAACTGATAAATAAAATATGCTCATCACGGAGCACGCTCGACTACAAAACCGAATTACAGGAATTGTGTCAGGAACGATTGAAGCAGCTTCCCGAGTACCGCATCGCGGCCGAAACCGGGCCGGATCACCTGAAGCAATTCGCCGTTGATCTCATCATCAAAGGTGAGGTCTACGGCAGGGGTATCGGTAAAAGCAAAAAAGAAGCGGAGCAGCGGGCCGCGAAGGAAGCACTGGATAAATTAAGCAAAAGTTGCAGGCAGTAAACAGTGTAAAACTCTATCAACCCTTTCTACAGCCTTTCGTCACAGACTCTATGATCATCCCCTTCTTCATTCCCCACTCAGGCTGCCCGCACCAATGCGTGTTTTGCAATCAAAAAAACATCATCGGCCAAAGCAAACCTGAGGATGCATCAACCATCTCCGGCAAAATCCACCGCTATCGAAGCACTCATACCTTAGGTCATTCCGTTGAGGTTGCTTTTTACGGTGGGAGTTTTACTGCCCTGCCGCTGAAAACACAAAAGCGTTATCTGGAAGCAGTTCAGCCCTTTTTGCAGGCGAACCAGGTTCATACGATACGATTGTCAACGAGACCGGATTGCATCGACGGGGAAATCCTCACGCTCCTCAAGTCATATCACGTTCAGACAATCGAACTCGGTGTCCAGTCCATGAATGACGATGTGCTCGCACTCTCAGGCCGCGGGCATACGGCTGCAGACACCGTGAATTCCTGTACGCTTCTCAGGCAGCAGGGATTTTCAGTCGGCCTTCAGCTGATGCCAGGCCTGCCAGGAGACTCAGAAGTCACTTTCCGGGAAACCATCGGCAAGGTCCTTGAACTCAAACCGGATAACGTCCGGCTTTATCCTGTTCTCGTTATCAAAGATACCCCTCTCGAAGAACTTTACAAGAGCCGGCGCTACAGACCGCTTACCCTTGGAGCGGCTGTGTCCATGTGTCAAGAAGCTGCAGTGCGGTTTGAGCAGCATGGAATTGAGGTGATCCGCATAGGCCTTCTGTCGACCAGGGAGCTTGAAAAACCGGGGACCATCCTTGCCGGGCCTTATCACCCTGCATTCAGGCAGCTCGTGGAATCCTCTATTTTTAGGGATAAAATGCGGTGGGCACTGAAGAACGCTGGTGGCAGGATAACGACTGCTGTCTTTTGTGTGAATCCCAGGGACAGGTCAGCGGTCATCGGGCAGAAACATGAAAATATGATAATGATCAAAAAAGAATTCGCACTGGATGAAATTACTGTACGGGAGGATCAAAATGTCCCTAGACGCACACTGGTTCTTTTAAATGCATAGGTTTGGAGGTGTTCAGGAGAAATAACATCGAAACGGGAATGCGGCGTGCTTTACGTTTTAGCTAAATTCCCTCAACGATAATCCGATTCTTGACAAGTGATACCTCGGATACTTCACCGCGGATCTTCTTTTCCTCCCCAAAAAGATTGCGAAGCGTTACCTCGCCATGCTCGACGCGGACTTGGTTGACGGACTCCAGCAGCAACTCTTCCCTGTCATTTTTTCTGATATAGGCTTTTAGATCGCACACGGGTTTGTTCAAACCCCTTTCCCCGCAAAATCAAATTAAAAAACTCACCATCTTAAGATTTGACGGGATATTTTCGAACAATTTTATTCATATCTCCGGGAGACTCCTGCAACTCGGTTGAACCAGGTTTTTGAACCATGCCCCGGCATTCAGCAAGATAGGACAGGGTTCCACAGACAGGCTTTTCTTTTGAACCTGCCGAAAGACGTTTTTTTTTCAATTTTCCCCTTTCCCGCTTCATAATTAACCTCATCGATAGCTTTTCCTTCCTTATCTATAACATAAGCCTTTCCTGAAATCAAGAAAATTTGAAATATCCCTCCTGCTCCGATTATCGAAAATTCAGTTCAAGCATTTGAATGTCCATGTGCACGCTACATCGAGCCGAGTCTTAAATCAAAAAACCCCGGAACGGGAAAGACTCACGGCAAAGCATTATGAGAAGCAGTTTCTTCCCTAGGGGGCTGGTTGATGGGTAGAAAGATCGGGATTTTTTTCACCTTGAGCGGCATCTCCTCTGACGAGGCAAAAACAGCCCCCGGCATCTCAACGCGATCAGCACGGGGCATCTTCCCCAACTTCTTTTCATAAACAGCACTGTAGCATACCGAAGAAGCAAAATAACGCTATAATTAAATATAGCGTTTCCAGATTCACCGTCGAACGCATTCGAAAACTATAACCTGAAGGAGGGCAGAGATAATGTCATACTACATGATCCTGAGTAATCTTACCGATGAAGGCAGGCGGACCATCAAACAGAAACCGGAACGGATCCTGGAAGTGAACCGGGAAATCGAAGCCATGGGTGTAAAATTACTCAAACAATATGCGCTTATGGGTTCCTACGATTTCGTGAATATCGTCGAGGCGCCGGATAATGAAACCGTCATGAAAATGTCCGTTGAAATAGGCTCTCGAGGTTCGGTGCATCTCATGTCGCTCCCCGCGATCCCTATTGAGGAGTTTATCAAGAAGATTAGATAGGAAGAGGTGCACTTGCATTATCGAATAATCACGATGGCTAATCCCCAAAAGAAGATCGACGGACATCCTTCGAAGTGATTAATGGTATTTCAAGGTCATCCGGCTGCTGGAGGGAATTCAGTTCAAAAGTACGTAATCCGCATCATGGACGGTTACGGCATCCTTCTCGATCTGGCCCGGGACAAGCGGCAGTGCAGTTTTGACGGTATATTTTGAATCCCGAGTAAGTTGTTCGGGAATTCCCCTCTTCCACGCATGCCCAACACCGGCAAGAACCACGACGGTTTGGGAGGGATGCAATTTTCGATAATCGATGAGGTTCGCCGCCATACTTTTGTCCCAAACCATCTGCGCTTCGCAGAAATTCAGGAACTGCTTGTCCGCGTTCTGGGAATGGCCTGCGTAGGCTTTTCTGATAAAATTCATATAAGTCGGGTCCACGTCACAGCTGATGCCGGGGGGAAGCATCCGTCGCTCTTTTTCCGTGAGCGATGCAAACCCCTTTTTAGCAACTGACGCGGCTATCTCATCGGGAATATTCAGTCCCACCATGGGAATGCGGTGTTCCCGCGCATAGGTAAAAATTTCGCGATACAGCGGCCAGGCCATGCGCCAGTTGTTGTAGTAATAAGGCAGAAAATCGTCCAGCGGCAGTGTTCCGCGAACCCAGTCGTCCAAGACCCTCTGGCTGTCGGCTCTAAACATCTCGAGCCCGATCGCAATCGGTACATCCGTCTCATGGAGCGCCTTGATTATTTCCAGCTCCAGACGGTGATTATCAGGATCATCATGTACTTCACCAACGACGATAAAGTCGGCTTTTCTCACATCGCTGATCATCTGGTTGAATGATATTATTTTTCCGTTACTGACCTGATACACATCCTGGGTCCCGACCATTGCCGTTGTCAGAGCAATCGCCAGGAAAAGAAACAGGAAAAGCAATCCAACGAGCACCTTGATTTTCATACTACAATTTTTGCTCCTTTCGAAGCACTTGTCAAGCGCAGGCATGCAAAATAAAACAAGGCGGCTGATACACCCTCATGGACAATGAATAGCCAAATAAGGTAAAATTAAAGTGCGTTTTGTTAGGTGATATTTTAGGCGTGTTGGATAAATGGATTGCGGCTTCTTTCTGCTTCTGCCCTGTACTGATGCGGCGCAGTTTTATATTGACCGGGGCCATGCTTATCTCAAGAACCGCGGGTGGACAATCAAGACAGTGCAGGTCGATACTGCGCAGCGTCCTTCCGCAGTCATGATAATTCCATCACCGGTATCAGGTGGCCAGGAACTATTGGGTCGGCAATCAAAACTGCCGGTTCGGCTCAGGAAAATACGTTCCGAGGAGGTGAAAGAGGAGAGGAGACTGGCGAAGGAACACGATGCCTTGGTATTCAGACTGCAGCTTCCGGAAAATTTTCGGTCAAAATAATTCCTGAATTAAAGGACTACGGACATCGCAGTTAGTTGTATTCCAGTGAAAGGGAGGTTTGCATGAAGATCGGTTTCATAGGATTGGGGATCATGGGAAGCCGCATGGCGGCGAATCTCCAGAAAAAAGGCCACGAACTAGTCATTTACAACAGAACGAGACAGAAAGCGGATCCACTCGTCGCGCAGGGGGCAATATGGGCGGCGACGCCGGCCGATGTAGCCGGTCAGGTAAAGACGATTATTACAATGCTTTCAAAACCCGATGCTGTCGCTGAGACGGCGCTGCTCGGGCGGAGCGGATTTCTGAACGCACTTGTTGGCAATTCACTCTGGATCGATTGTAGCACCGTTAATCCCTCCTTCTCGCGTCTCATGGCTTCCGAAGCCCATCAGCGGAAGATACGCTTTATCGACGCGCCGGTCGCCGGTTCAAAAGGACCGGCCGAACAAGGCCAACTGCTGTTCTTCGCGGGCGGTGAAAAATCGGATATAGAGGAAGCACGGCCGCTTTTTGAAGCCATGGGCAGGGCAGTCTTTCCCCTGGGGAAAAATGGAATGGGGACCTCCATGAAAATGGTAAACAATATCATGTTGGCCCAGGCAATGGCTGCATTTTCTGAAGCAATCGTGCTCGGCGAAGCCCTGGGCATAGCCAGGGACCAGCTTTTCAATACCCTTCTCAATTCTCCCGTAGTCGCACCGTTTCTGGCTCTTAAGCGCACAAAGATCGAGGAGGGCAAGTTCGATACGGAATTTCCGCTTCAGTGGATGCATAAGGATTTGCAGCTTGCGTCAGATACCGCTTACGAAGCGGGTGTTGCGTTGCCGATGTCGAATCTAGCAAAGGAGGTCTACGGGCTGGCAGTTAAAAACGGGTGGGGAGAAATGGACTTTTCGGCGGTATACAAGCTTCTGTCAAAATAATAAAGTGATATTGCACTGCAGTCTGGACGGAAACATCTGCGCTGTTGCTTAGCCAACATTTCAGCGTAGGTTTTTGTCCTTTTCTTGGGTCTGAAGCTTTGAGACAGAATTGCCGATCTCTTGAGACAATGGTCGGCGCCGCCTTCGCTTCTCGGGATTTTTTTCATCAACTGAAAAATCGTCGTACAAGAAACGGATGGCGCGCGCCTTGTAGTTGTGTCGCGGAAACTTCTGCATTGTTGGCGGAGATTTTTGTGACCAGTTCCTGAAGCTTTCGCTTGCTCACATTTGCCTGTTCCAGTATGTTCAACTCGGGAAAATCAACACCCCGGTTCATACGAGAAAAATATTGCGTTTTCAATATATTCAAGGAATTTTGAATCCACGTCGGGCATGGAATCCATCACAATCCTCCTGTACCAGCATTACCGCTTTTTTCCTCATCCCTGTTCAGGTCTTTCTATGATGGGTGATTAAGAATATATCCCCAGATAGCCCTGCCCAATCGCTGATGTTAACGAATAAAACCTGCTGTCTCCGTTTTTTTATCCCCAGCGGGCGGCCCGCCCGCTAATGTATCGACCCCATTCAGGAGGACCCTTGCCCAGCCGTGCAGCCATAACAATGTTCGCCGATATTTATTTTTCTCTGAAGGAGCGCCCCATAATCAAAACGAGTGATATGTTTCGGATTATCGGCATCGGTCGCTAGGCCAAGCGCAAGATTGAAGTCACAATCGTGCAAGGTCCCGTCCCACCCCACGCTCAACAGGTGCCTGCACATAATACCGTCGAGCGTCGCTGGATTAAATGCACTGACAAGTTTTTCCTTGTATTTTTCCAGGCCTCCGGTCCGCGCAAGGAAATCGCGAAATCTGCCAATTGGCATGTTGGCAAACGCATAAAGATGGTTGAAGGTTATCCCAAATCGTTTCTGGAGTTCTCGCTTATAGTCGGCCTCAAGCGCGTACTGTGGCGGTGCTAGGAACATCCCTGGGGGATTATAGACAAGATCCAGTCGAAGACCGGACGATTCCCGTCCATAGCCGATGCTGTTCAACCGCCGCAGGGCGTCAATGCTTTTCTTGAAAACGCCGTTTCCTCTCATCCGGTCTACGTTGTCCTCGAAATAATAAGGAAGGGATGCGATCAAGTCAATGTTCCAGTCGCGATAATATTCAAGAAGCTCCTCCTTTCCCTCCTCGAAGAAGACGGTGAGATTCGTACGAACCATGACATGGCGGACCGCTTGCCGTGCTTCGGTAACAAGCATGCGGAATGAGGGGTTCATTTCCGGAGCACCGCCGGTGATGTCCAGGGTTTCGAAGGGGTTGCCCTTGAGAACCCGAATGACCTGGTCCGCGGTTTCCTCTTTCATGATCTCCGTTCTCGCAGGCCCTCCGGACACATGGCAATGTTTACATGTCATATTGCACAAGTATCCGACATTGACCTGCAGTATTTTGAGGTCCAGCGCTCTTAGTGGTTCCGAAGTGATGGAGCGTATTTTCTCTGAGAATTTTAACACAATCGTTTCTTTTTTCTGTTGCTATGGAATCAATAACTCGCACCCAGTCTGCGGGCGTTTAGAAATCAGCTTTTCCCCCGCCTCAATACCCGCAGCAGCAGTCGCGATTAGAGGACCTTAAAACCGGTTTCAGAGCGATGTCCTGTCCACTGTGTTATGCGCTTGGATCGTATGAATCAGCGAAGCACCACCGCGTATCGCCGAAGCCACATGCACCGCTTCGGTAATATGTTCCAGGCTCATCCCCTCTTCAAGACACGACTTCGTGTAGGCGTCGATACAGTAAGGGCACTGGATCGCATGAGCGACTGCCACGCCGATGAGCACTTTCTCTCTTTTTGTGAGTGTTCCCGGCTCTAGCGAGGCATTATACCAGTCCAGAAATTTTTTGAAAAGATCCCCGTTGTGCTTGCCGACTTGCCCGAATCGATCGAGATCCTCCACCTTGTAGTAATCGGTCATTTTGGTGCTCCTTTTCCGAGGTATTCGATGGCTACTACTAAATATGATATCACAGCGCCGGCGGCTTTTCTCTGCATCAGGGAATGCATCCATGATTGCAGGCTGCGTGTTTGGCTCTTTCCCGCTTATCTAGTCACGATGACGTCCGGTATCGGATGCTCTTGCCGGGTACGTTATCAGCATGAACCGCAAGCAGGTTTGTTTGTGAACAAAGAGGAAAGGTCGAAGGGAAGCGCGGAATCTCCGACAGAAATATAAATATTGATGGGGCGGGAAGACTCACCTGTCAGAGAAACAGTCCTCCGGCGATTTCCGAGTTCACCTGGTGAATCCACTGGATAATGCGGTACTTTGCTTCATCCTGCATGTCTTCAAAATAAAGGCCGATGAAATAATCAGCATCCTGCCTCCTGGCATGATAGACGGAGGCGCGGACGGTGATATTGTCCAGTGCAAGCAGGTTGAAGCTTATTTTCAATTTCGATCCGATCCCGACCGGAGAGCCGACTCCCAACAGGCATCCCGATGGGCTGATATTCTTTATGATGGCAGTGTACGATTCCTCGGAAAATCCTTCGAGGGAATAGGTCGCCGACGCATCTGTCGACTTCCGCATGTATTGTCTTGATCCGCCTTTGACGGCTATGACTTCAGCGATGCCGATGGGCTGGTCCTTCCCTTTCACCATAACAGGATGCATGTCCTGCAATACTGCCTGGTCGCCGACGGCATCCGCAATCGCTTTACTTACCAATACCGTTCCCGGCTGGGCTATCCCACACATCCTCGCCGCGACATTGATATTGTCACCAATGACGGTATAGTCCATGTGGTCTTCCGAACCCATATTGCCCATGACAACTTCTCCGCTGTTCAGACCGATGCCGATGGATATCGTTTTTTCCCCTGCTGCAGTCCTTGCCGCATTCAATGCCCTGCAATAACTCTGAATCTCCACCGCGGCCCTGACTGCGTTGATTTCCATCCCACGTCCCTCGAATATGGCCATGACCTCGTCGCCCACGAACTTGTCGATGGTGCCCCCGAACTGATGAATGACCTTGGCTTGCAGGTTCAGGTAAACATTCATAAGCCTCACTACTTCCTCCGGGCTCATTTTTTCGGAAAGAGAGGTAAACCCTCGGGCGTCGGAAAAAAGGGCGGTTACGTACTTCCGTTCCCCCCCGAGTTTAAGCTGCGTGACGTCGCGGTGTTCCTTGATGCTCTGGACCGTCGGTTGGGACAGGTATTTTTCCATGAGAAGCTTCTCACGAAGACTGAGGATCATATTGTTGAAGACATTTGTCAGTTTTCCGATCTCGTCTTCTGAGTGAACGGTGACAAGCCTGCGCAAGTCTCCCCGGGCGACGACCTGGATGCCTTCAGCCAGCGAATCAAGCGGTTTTGTAATCATGCGGGCAAGGGCAAAAGAAACAAGTAATCCGCCCATAATGAAGCCAAGGGCGACCCAGAGATAAATAGTCTTTTGTTTGCTGATCGATTCGTTCAGTTTTTTTTGTGAAAGTCCGACGCGCGCAAATCCTATTCTCAGATCCTTGGATGCCAGGACAATGGGGACGGTGGCGTCCAGCACAGCATCGTTTTTGAACACCGTCTCCTGAAACAGAGGTGTATCGGACTTTAATGAAGCCCTGTCCGAAGGGGCGAGGAGAACTGATCCTTTCTTGGCGAAGAAATCACTGTGCGCAAAAACTCTTCCCTCGTCGTCCAGGATCATGGCATAAACTACGCCACCCCGCTTCATGATATCCGTAATCGCGGAAAAGACCGGCAATTCTTCCTTCGTTAGCAAGCCTTCCTTTCCGACATTCGCGAGCTGCTGCACTAGGATTTCTGCCCGATTTCTCATTTCTGTTCGAAGAAGCTCGTTTTGACGGGTAAAAGTCACCACGCCGAGAGAAACGACGGCCAGGATCAGGATGATGATGAGCGTTCCGGCTATCTTGTAACGCACACCGAGAGAAGAGAAAAAATGACTTAGCCAGGCAAAGACAGAGAGCCGGGGCTCTGCTGTCTTCGGCGCGGAAGGCGGGGGAACGAGACTCTTTTGCTCCGGCACCGGCCTCTGTTCCTCCGTTACTGTTTCAGTTTCAAGATTGGCTGTTATTTCCTTTGACGTATCTGCTGGATCGTCGCTCATTTTGATTCGATTTCCTTCAGTGTTTCAAGTATCTGATCAATCTTTCTGATATTTTCTTCCGCTTTCAAACCCAGGGCAGTATCCGCACCGAGTTCCACAACCTGTTGAAACGCGCTCCTCGCTCCGTCGTAATTTTCCTCGGAGTAAAGCCGCAGCCCCTTATCGTAAAACAGCTGTTGGGCTTTGGCATCAACGACTGGACGGGCAACCGGCTTTGGATAGGCAGCCGGAGGAGCCGCTTTCGGCGTCGATGCACAGCCGGTTGCCAGCAAAAGCGCCATCCCACATATCAACATCCAGTGACATAGTGCTGTTCTCTTTATCGCCATATCCCCGTTCTGCATCGTCGCATTATGATTATAGGCAAAATTCGCTCATTAATACAAAAAGAATATCACAGGGGATTCCTTGTTGTCAATGTGATTGCGTCCCTGAACTGAACAAGCGTTTTCTCATTACGCATTTCGTTTGGTGTCTAAAATCATCGCATCCGTCGAGCCCTCGTGATGCAATACGACTACGACAGGGATGCAACGATCATCGATCCTGATGCCTCCATCCCGGTTTTTTCTCATACGATAATCCTCTTTCTCATGAGCTTGAACGGGAAAGGGGCAAGGACCACAACAACCACACTGAGCCAGACAATGCTCCCGAGAGCGTTCATGACCGAGCCCGAGGTAAATGCCCGGCAAACAATCACCAGGTGATAGAGGGGGGTGAAAAATGCGAGATCAGCAACCAGCCGCGGCATGCTGTCAAGGGGGAAAAAAATGCCGGAAAAAAGAAAAAGCGGCGTCATGAAGAGTGTATAAAAATAACTAAACGAATCAATGCCAGGGACAATTGCACAGAAAATGATGGACAGCTCGGCAAAGATCAAACCTCCCAGAAAAATACAGGGAATGACGAGTATGATGAGCGGAGATTCAACAAGCCCGAACAGTGCTATAACGATCGCAATGGTGATGCCGAAGATCACGCTTTTGGTCGCGCCCCAGATAAGCTCCCCCGCTATGAGATCATCCAGGTTCACGGGAGTGACGAGAATGGCGTCGAAGGTTTTCTGGAACGTCATCCTGATATAGGTTCCGTAAGTGCACTCGTAAACTGCAGCGAAAACAGAGGAGGAAGCCACGATCCCTGGGGCGATATATTTGATGTAGGGTTGTCCATGAATATCTTTTACAAAGGAACCGAGCCCCAGCCCCATGGCAACGAGATAGAGTGCCGGCTCAGCGAAGTTCAGCGCGAAACTCGTCTTGTACAATTTTGTATATACGAGCCAGTGCCGCTGCCAAACCCTGAATGCGCGCTTAATCCGCAAGGCTCCTCCCCGTCAGCTTGAGATAGACGTCTTCGAGGTTGCCGCCATGCAGCTCCATAAGATGAGAAGGCGAATCGATGGTCACGATCTTTCCCGAGTCCATGATTGCTACGCGGTCGCAGAGCTTCTCCGCTTCCTCCATATAGTGCGTCGTAAGCAGGAGCGTCGTATCCTTTTTTTTCAAATGATTAAGTTTGTCCCAGACAGCGCGCCTGCTGTGTGGATCGAGTCCGGTCGTGGGCTCGTCTAGGATGAGTATTTCCGGATTGTTCATGAGCGAGCGCGCGAGCAGAAGCCGGTGTTTCATGCCCCCGGAAAGTTGGTCGATCTGCACCGCGGCTTTGTCCTGGAGCTCCACGAATTCAAGCAGGACGCGAGCGAGACGGAGAGAATCCTTCTTCCTGATATCGAAGTATCGTCCGTAAACGATAAGGTTTTCGATTACTGACAGGTCGGGGTCAAGGTTGTTGTCCTGGGGCATGACCCCGATCCTGGATTTGATTTCACTCGGGCGTCCAGCCGTTTCCAATCCGAATACTGACACAGATCCCGCTGTCGGCGGCATGAAACAAGAGATCATCCGCAAAACTGTTGTCTTCCCCGCGCCGTTCGGACCGAGGAAACCAAAGCATTCGCCGCGGCTGATCGAAAAATCAACGCTGTCCACGGCTCGGAGTCCGTTATAATCCTTGATGAGTTTTCTGGCAACTACGATATCCACCGCCGGTTCCCGATCTTTTCCGCCGAGAGCCGGGCGCAAAGCCCATCCTTCAGCGCTCTCCACCCTGAACACTCCGCGATTCATGCAGAACTAAAGGCCCGAAGTAACGCGGTTTCGCCCAGCTTGCTTACGTAGATAGGCTGGTCCGCCCTTTTGATGATCGATGTCACGCTGTCTTCGTGGCGTGCAAGCGTTGCGCCGAGAGAAACGGCAACCTGGACTGGTTGAACACCCGGCAGGCTTGACTGCTCGACGAGCACGCGACACCGATTCGCCGTGGCGAGCAACTCGTTGCCTTCGACATTCGAGATGACGGCAACATACTCCTCACCACCCCAGCGGCTTACAATATCAAAAGTCCTCACGCTGTTCTGGAGCGTTTAAGCGACTATCTTTAGCACCTCATCGCCCCGGTTGTGTCCATAGCGGTCATTGATGTTCTTGAACTTATCGATATCGACAAAAAGAACGCCGAATTGCCATTTTTCTTCAAGACGAGCGTTCAGCATAATTTCCATGTAACGCCTGGTCGCAAGGCTCGTCAGCGTGTCGATATATGCCAGGCGTTCCAGTTCCGCGAGTCGCTCGAGGGAGACCACTGCCGGTGTATTGTCGGTAAAGACTTCAATGCCGTCCATGATCTCTCCCTGCTCATCGAGTATCGATGCCACCCGTATGGCGATAGGCACCCGATGCCCTGATTCATGGTGGAGAAAGGCCTCCCTGCTCTTTCCGATTCCCCAGTTCTCCGATTTGACATTGGACAGATACCAGCAGGCAGGCTGTTTCCATCCTTGTCAAGGTGCAGCAACATATTGTCCGAACACTGTTTCACATCAATTTCCGTTGCGGTGTACCCGGTGATGCGCTCCGCTCCCCTGTTTCAAAATGTTATCTGTTCATTCTGATCCACCATATACACGCCATCATAGAGGCTGTCAAGAAGCGTTTTGTAAAAAGCCTCGTTCATCATAAGGGAGGCCCCTTTCTTAACACATTTCCCTTCCGCAAATCAATCATTCTTTTTTATGCCGATGGACTCGAGGGCGTGAAGGATATTCTCGACTTTCTCGCGTATGCGCAGATTCCTGCCATGATGGTGTTCTGACTCCTGCGCATCGCGGCGCGCCGCAAGAAGATCCTGTTCCAGATTGCTGATGCGGCCAGTAAGGTTCTTATTCTCGGCTATAAGTGCGCGAACACGCTTTTCAATCACACGGAATTTTTCATCGAGTTCTTTCAATACAACATTCCTCAACTTCGCTGAAGGATGCATCAGGCAACAGGATTAGACGAGGAATAAGGCCTTCTGCGGCAATCGTATCCTTATCCTGCGGTGACATCAGGCTTTTAATTACCGCTCACCGATCCCAAAAGCGTAGACCCGGCGGATTTTCCATAAATTCTCCGGTACTCGCCGTAGTTACGAAGCACCTTCTTCACATATCCTCGCGTTTCGGCATAAGGGATTTCCTCGACGAATGCATCCCGATCGCTGTTGAAGCCAAATTTTGCGAGCCATGCTGTGACGGCATCAGGCCCGGCGTTGTATGCCGCCGCAACCAGGAGAGGATCTCCCTTGAATTGTTTCATCAGATAACCGATATACCATGTCCCGACATTGATCCCTGTATCGGCGTCGAAAAGCTTGTTCTGATCGAATCGGTCGAGCTTGATCCGCCTTGCCACCCACTCCCCCGTCGTCGGCATCACTTGCATGAGCCCTCGCGCTCCCGCGGGCGACAGCGCTCCGGAAAAGAACTGGCTTTCTTCCCTGACGATGGCGGCAATATAGTACGGGTCCTGACCGTATTTCTGGGCGTAGGAAAGAATGCTTTCCCAATAACCCTGGGGATAGGCGAGCAGCCACAAATCATCAGGGATCCCCTCCCTCGGCCGTTCCAAGTACCGCTCGTAGTTTCTGAGCACGAGCTGCAGGGAATGATAGTAATCGCCCAGATCGAAGAAAGCCCTGCTTAAAGCGATGGACATGCCCTGTTTGCGGGGCACAGATCCCTCGAGCGCCCACAGCTCCTGGGCAGCCTCCTTTTTCATATCCAGAGACATCAGCTCCAGCGATTTCTGGTAAGAAGGCTCACCAGAGAGAACCTGCCGCGTTTCAGCGGTCCACTCCGGCGGTCCCGCATCGATATCGAAGGAATTCATCGGCTCATCCCTGGAGAACGTCCCCCCGCAGACATCATCAATATCGATACTGTTGGTGCTTGCAGTCTTGAGGTCCGTGATTGCCGCCTCTAGCCGTGCTTTTCGTTCAGCGGCGCGGTATCCGTAATACGTATAAGGACCTTTTCTTAACACCTCTTCGTAGTAAGCGGCAGCACGCGAACGGTTGCCCATTTTTTCGGCCGCCCTGCCCTGCCAGTAGCGTGACTGGTTCGCCAGAAACGAACGGGGATACCGGTTGACAAGCTCCTGCAGCGTTTGTTCAGACCTCCGGTAATCACTAGACGTATAGAAGGACCAAGCTCTCCACCAGATTGCGCTGTCGGCAAACCTGCTGTCGGGATATTCCCGGCTTAACCGTTCATAAAACAGGAGGGCATTCTTCATGTCTCCTGCTTCACGGTAAATGTTTGCAGTAAAAAAGAGTGCATCATCGGCCCAATCGCTTTGCGGAAAACGTTCGAGCAGCTTTTGAAAGGCCCTGATCCCCCGCTCCCCGTCACCAAGTTTACTGTAACACCTCCCCATCCAGTACAGCGCCTCAGGCACCCGTGGATCCTCGGGATAATCATGCACCATCTGTTCAAGGATGACCGCGGAATCTGCCCGCCGGTTCATGTTGAAGAGGGCGACACCGGCGCGGAGGAGAACGTCTGACCGGTACGACGGGGCTGCATCCTTTGAAAGAATCTTCATAAAGGCCTCTACAGCTTTCTCGTTCTGGCCCATGCGGGCAAGGGTCTTTCCGCGTTCGTAGAGATCATCAGCAGTATAATCAGGGATTTCCACTCCCAATGTTCTCATCTCCGCGAGGGTCTTTTCCGCTTCCAGGTCGGCATCCGTGCCGGGGGTTTTAATCCACACATTCCGGTAGGCGCATGCCGCCTGCTCAAGCTGTACCTCGGCGGTAAGTGCCCGCCCCAGGCCCAAACCCGCATCAGGCGCTAACTCGGAATGGGGGTAAGCTTCGAGAAACTTCGTGAATGCATCAACGGCTTGGGGATAGACATACATCCCGAGAAGGGCCAGTCCTCGCTGGTATTCCGACTTCATTCGGAGAGAGCTCTCCGGATAATTTTCCATCAGTACCTCGTACAGGGCAGCAGCCTTGCTGTATCGGCCTTTTGAATAGGAATATTCAGCCAGAAGATAGACGGCATAGTCAGCCATCTCAGGATACTCAGCCCGTATGCGAAGCATGGCTGACTCGGCCTCGCTCTCTCGGTCAAGCAGGATAAACGCGCGTTCAGACAAAAAAAGCGACCGCCTGTACCAAATCGTATTCGGGTACTGCTCGGCAATCTGCCTGCTCAGAAGAAGCATGGTTTCCCAATTCCCCGCCTTTCCGGCATCAAGAGCGGTCTTGATCGCCTGCTCAGGCTCGGTCAGGGAAATATGGCTGATCGGTGGCGGCACCGGAAGCAGCGTTGCCGGAACAACGTTGTCCAAGGGAGCCGTCTTTTTCGCTGCACAGGAGGCCATCGCCAACAGGAAGAGGGACAAAATGATCTTTCGTAACAAAGGCATATGCATACCAACGGGGAAGGGAATCCCATCGCGTGGCAATATCGATTCAACACCACGAATATAATATAGGGAGTGACTAGTCCTGTCAATAGCCGTTCTACAATAATATATCAATGCCGTGCAGGCGGATGCAGGCAAGGATATATGCATGACTTGCGCGGAAAGCCCCGGATCGACGCGAAACAGAGGACCTCGACAACGGAAGCGGGAAGGAAGAGAAGAAATAAACTACCGACCGTCCAAATACCGGGGAATTTGGTTTCTGGCTGTAGTGAGCCGCAGGATGAATCGTTCTTCAAGGGAAAGCGTCGAATCGCTATGGCCGACAGAGGGCGGCGTATCGGGACTGTAAACGAGCATGTGAAAGGCCACCGAGGTGACCGGCTTATCGGGAAGCGGTTGCTGCTCAAGGTCGGAAACGAACTCTATCCATCGGTCGGCCATCTGGATCAGCACGGCAGTGTCCTGATCGCGCAGGTAATCTGCCACGGTTTTAACGGGTGAGGATGAAAGGCCCGAGCAGATGTTCAGTTCCGGCATCACAAGGTGCGACTCCCCTTGGTCGAAAACCCTGCCGAGAGGATACAGCCGGCAGGCGAGCGGCCGCCCCCGGTAGATACGGCACCCTTTCCCGGTCCAGAAATGACAGTGAGGGTCGCGTGGCAGCATGACGAGGGGGAAGCTCCTGGCTCTGCCCGTATCTACAATGTCCAGGAGGTCTTCATAGCTCAAATTGCTTTCACGGCAGATCAAAGCGATTTCGTAAGGATTGAGCACAATGGGAGCGCTTTTCGTGCAACAGTTGGAACTGCATCCGTTCACACCACAGGAGAGTTGTATGAAATCAGACCCCGACAGGATTCTGGCATCAGTACCGGCAATGCAAACGGTTTTGAAAGTATTCCCAGACATGGTTTCCTTGTTTTTCTTTTGGGAGTAATGTTCAGGTATAGTAACACATCGCCGCTTTAGCCGCAAGAGAAGAGGTTTGAAAATGTGCAAAATCGGTCTGCTTGATCGACCTTGCTGATCAGGTATTGAATTCCTTCAACGTTATTCGCTATGGAGAAAAGAATCCTGGTTATCCTCTCCGTGACGTAGTCAATATGCCAACTATCAGCCGGAATGGCAATATGGCTCTGGGTTGGCTGAGTAAGCGGAGCGAAACCCTTCGAATTTCTGACTACCATGACCCACATCAAGGGGGGACTTCACGTGATCGTAGGGATTGTTGCAATCGGAGCGATGTTTTTTTGTTCGAGACTCGTCCCACCGCGTTGGATCTGCATCATGAACAGAATCTGACGCAAAAACCGAGGAGTAAATGACGCCAGGTTCCGCTACGCTCCATCCGTTCCGTTTTTAGCAAATCATCAAGGCAATTCTACGTATCTAAACAAGGGGGAGAAGCGCGATGCTTCTCCTCCCTTTGAATAAATTATGAGTTGTCTGCTGAACGAGGGCTAATAAACCCGATGCCCTTATTTTCCGATTAGTTTCCCGCCAGCTTTCACGTGCCATACCACTAGAACGGGGCTCGCGACGAATACTGAAGAGTATGTTCCTACGATCACGCCCATCAGAAGCGCAACGGAAAAGTCATGAAGCACGTCGCCGCCAAACAGCACGAGAGGGATAAGCACGAGCACCACTGTGAGCGAGGTAATGATGGTCCGTGACAGCACTTCGTTGATGCTGTTGTTCACCAGCTGCGGCAGTGGATCACGCCGGTTCTTTTTGAGGTTCTCCCGGATCCGGTCGAAAACAACCACAGTGTCGGTCAGCGAGTAACCGGCAAGCGTTAGAAGCGCCGTGATGATAAGCAGGTTGATCTCCTTGTTCAAGATGTAGAAGACACCGAGCACCGCCAGCACATCATGCACCGTCGCGATGGCCGCGGCAACGCCAAACTTGAATTGGAAGCGGAAGGCGATGTAGATGATGATTGCCGCGATGGATATCGTGACCGCCCAGAGTGCCTGGCGCCGGAGCGCCTGGCCGATCACTGGGCCGATCTCCTGGATACTGACGACCTCGAAAGAATTCTCTGGAAACTCTTGTCTGAAAACGTTCTGCACCTTATCCGATGTTCCTTCGGACTCGCGCAGCCTAATCAGGACTTTGTTTCCTCCCTCGCCAACTTCCTGGATCGTCGCTCCCTGAAAACCGTTCTTTTCGAGCGCTGCCCGCGCTTTGTCGATCGGAACGGCATCTTTAAAGTTGAGCTGAACGGTCGTGCCGCCAATAAAATCGATGCCCAAGTTCGCCTTGCCGCGACTTATTTGCACCAGACCCACGATGCCGAGGATAACAAGAAGGGCAGAGAACGAAAAGGACACGTTCTTCCATCCCATAAAGTCGATGTTTGTTTTTTGCAGAATTTGAAGCATTTATTCCTCCCTGCCCCACTTCCCCGGGGTCTAGATACTGAGTTTCTCCAGTTTCCATTTGGAATTGATGATGTCGAATATCACTTTCGTGCCCACCAGGGCGGAATAGAGGTTAATGATGATGCCGAGGCTGAGCGAAACGGCGAAGCCTTTAATGGGGCCGGTACCGAACATGAAGAGCACTGCGGCAGTAATAAGCGTCGTCACGTGCGAGTCTAAAATTGTCAGAAACGCCTTGTCATATCCCGCGTCGACCGCGGGGCGGGGCTGTTTCCCTGCCCTGATCTCCTCGCGGATGCGCTCGAACATCAGTACGTTTGAATCGACCCCCATGCCGATGGTAAGGATGACACCCGCAATCCCCGGCAGGGTGAGCGTAGCGTTCAGGAGCGCCATGGCTCCGAGCAGCAGAACGAGGTTCAGCACGATGGCATAGTCGGCGATGATTCCAGCCATGCGGTAATAGATAACCATGAACACGATAACTACTAAACCACCAATCAGTGCAGAGCGGACCCCCATGTTGATTGAATCTTGTCCCAGCGAGGGACCGACCGTCACGTTCTGGATGATCTTTACAGGGGCCGGAAGTGATTCACGCAAGACGATCGCGAGCTTTGCGGCCTCGTCATGAGTAAAGTTCCCGGTGATCTCCGCATTGCCGCCGCTGATGCGATCTTGGATGCGCGGCGCCGATTGCACCACGCCGTCGAGCACGATCGCGAGCTGCTTTCCGACATTATCGCCGGTTATACGGTCAAATATCTTGGCTCCCTCACCATCGAATGATATTGTTACATCAGGTTTGTTGTACTGGTCGATTCCCACTTTGGCTTCCTTCAGGCGGTCGCCGGTCAGGAGCGTTTTGCTATAAAGGAGGACCGGCTGCTTCATAATCTTTCCATCCTCGCCTTCCCTTTCCTCATAGAGGATTTCCATGCCCTCAGGCACCTTACCAGCCATCGCTTTTTGGAGCTCTCCGGGATCGGAGTCGACCAGTTTAAATTCAAGCCTCCCTGCCGTCTTGATAAAAGCAATCGCTTCTTGTGGATTTTTCACGCCGGGAAGCTGAAGAGCGATCTGATCGTTTTCCTGCTTGTAAATCTGTGGCTCGGCCACGCCGTACTTGTCCACTCTCCGGCGGGTGCGTTCAAGCGCCTGCAGCACAGCCGCCTCTTTCAGCCGCCTCACTTCAGCCGGCTTCAAACTATATATAAGCTCCCCCGGGGACTGGGATTTTATATCAAGGATGGCGTAGCTGTCCTTGACAAGCTTCTCTACGGAATCGAGCAGATCATCGGCGAATTTGGCGCTGATGTCCAAGCCCGCCCTGTTAAACGTCGCCGCGAGCTTCTGTGTTGCGGCTGTTGTCTGCAAATCAGCCACGATGTTGTCCACCGAGGATTCCACGGCCTTGTCCGTCTCAACCTGCATGACAAGGTGGCTCCCGCCCCTGAGGTCGAGTCCGAGCGATATTTTAGGAACGCTCCGCCATACCTCGGGCAGACTGTCCCTCAGCGGCGTAGATGGAAGGAACAAAAACAGCGCGATCAGCACCGAAAAGGCGATGAGCGCCAGTCTCCATTGAATACTTTTCTTCATACACTTTCCTCCTGAAACGCAAAACCAGAAAATAAAAAGAGAATTTTCCCAACCTAAGAAAACGGAAACTCGCCTCTTGCTGTTCCGTTTATGCCGTGACGCTTTTTGATTTCCATGCTACTCTTTCGAAGCCTCTTCCTCAGACAGCACCGTGCCAACGGTATTGCGGGCAATTTTCACCTTTACACCATCGGCGATTTCCACCTTCAGGGTGTTCGTCCCCGAGCTCACAACCGTGCCGTAAATACCGCCCGAGGTGATGATCTTATCGCCCTTCTTGAGTTCCTCTACCATCTTTTTGTGATCCTTCATCTTCTTTTGCTGAGGCCTAATCAGAATTAAATAAAAGATGGCAAAAATGACCACCATCATGATGATACTCGAAAAACCTCCTGCTCCTCCCGGTGCGGCTCCACCGCCAGCCGGCGCTCCCATTGCGTAAGCCGTTGCGATAAACATGGTATTACCTCCTCATAAAAATGTCAAAAGTTCCACAATCCGAAATTTAAATAATTACATTTGACACAATCCAACAGGGCCATCCTTGTTCGTTGAACGCTTTCAGCTACTCTTTGGTGTTTCGCTTTCCCAGAAACTCTTTTTTGAATTCCCTGAATTTTCCTTGGCCAATGCTGGCCCTCACGTTCCGCATCAGTTCAAGGTAAAAGAACAGGTTGTGAATCGTACCGAGCCTGAGTGCCAGCACCTCGCCTGCATTGAATAAATGCCTTAAGTAAGCCCTTGTGTAATTCCTGCACGTATGGCATCCGCACTCGGGATCGATTGGTCGTCTGTCCCACTCGTACTGAGCGTTCCTGATCACAACCTTGCCGAAAGAGGTGAAAAACGTCCCATTCCGCGCGTTCCTGGTCGGCATAACGCAATCGAACATGTCGATGCCGCGGTCGACTCCCTCTACAAGGTCTTCCGGAGTGCCAACACCCATGAGGTACCGCAGTCCATTCCCGGGAAGCGAGGGGACCGAAGCTTCGATCATTTCATACATCATTGGCTTGGTTTCACCGACCGACAGTCCGCCAAGTGCATAGCCGTCGAATCCGATTTCGAGAAGGGCGTCAGCGGATTGTTTTCGAAGCTCGGGGTACATTCCACCCTGCACAATGCCGAAAAGAGCCTGCCCCGTATCCTTTTTAGCGTCCTTGCAGCGCTTTGCCCATCGCAGGGTGCGCTCCAGCGACTCCTGAGCGTAATCCCGCGTTGCAGGATAGGGAATACACTCGTCAAAAGCCATGATGATGTCGGCGCCGAGCGCTTCCTGAATTTCCACCGCATATTCGGGCGTGATAAAATGTTTTGCTCCGCCGTCAATATGCGACTGGAACGTCACGCCCTCTTCCGTGATCTTTCGAAGCTCCGCCAGACTGAATACCTGGAACCCTCCGCTGTCGGTCAGAACCGGCCTGTTCCAGCTCATGAATCGCTGGACCCCGCCGAAATCGGCGATCAGCTCATATCCTGGCCGTAAAAAAAGGTGATAGGTATTCGCCAGGATGATCTCCACCCCGATGCTCACCAAATCGTCGGGAGAGAGTGTTTTCACTGAAGCCTGCGTCCCTACAGGCATGAAAACCGGAGTGTTGACCTCGCCGTGGGGCGTCGTGAACTTCCCGAGGCGAGCAGGGGAAGCAGGGTCTGTTTTTATCAAAGAAAATTTGAACACGATATAACTCAGATAACAGAAGTTAGAGCCCCGATGTCAGACAAAGCCATGGTTTTTTCCAGTCTGCCCTCTTCACATCTGTTCTCTGATATCTGCATCTTACATTCTTTCCGGCGCATGGACTCCCAAAATTTTCAAAGCGCCCTGGATGACCGATTTCACCTGCTTTATGAGAAACAGTTTTACCCCGCTTCGGGCACGGTCATCGCTTATGATCCGGTATTTAAAATAGTAGTTGTGAAGCAACCCGGCGAGATCCTGGAGGTAAAAGGTCAGCCGGTGCGGCTCGTAAGCCAGCGCCGCCTCCTCAACTACCTCGGGGTACTTGGCGAGTAGTTTGATGATATTGTGCTCTTCCTCCAGGTCCAGCAACGACAGGTCAACTGTTTCACTCCTCGGCACGGCGATGTTTCTCGCCTCGGCCTCGCGAAAGACACTCGCCAACCGTGCATGGGCATACTGCACATAATATACGGGGTTTTCCCGGGACTGTTCCTTGGCGATATCGAGGTCGAAATCCAAATGGCTGTCGGAACGGCGCGTCAGGAAGATGTACCGTGCGGCATCGCAGCCCACGTCCTGAACAACATCCCTGAGCGTCACAAAGGTCCCCGCCCGTTTGGACATGGGCACGGGCAGCCCGTGCCGGAGGATCGCAACCAACTGCACCAGTAAAACATGGAGCGACTCCCTGGGATGGCCGAATGCCTGAATCACAGCCTGAACACGCGGGATATAGCCGTGATGGTCAGCCCCCCAGATGTTCACCAGCGTTTTGTACCCACGGGCCAGCTTATTCCGGTGGTATGCAATGTCCGTAGCCAGATAGGTATAGCTTTTGTCCTTCTTTACCACAACACGGTCTTTGTCGTCTCCGTATGCGGTGGAGCGGAGCCAGAGCGCGCCATCCTGCTCGTATAAGTTGCGGCTCTCCATCAATTCGTCAAGGGAACGTTGCACCGATCCATCGGAAAGGAGCGATGTTTCACTGAACCAGGTGTCGAATCTGACACCGAAGGCCTCAAGGTCCGTCCGGATGTCCGCAAGCATAGTCTCTTTACCGTAGTCCATGAACGGGCCGGAACATTCCTCGAAAGAAATGTTCAGAAATTTGTTACCGTGAATCTTCTGAAAACCCTGGGCGATCTCTTCGATATAGGTGCCATGGTACCCGTCCTCTGGGAATGGGAAATCGTTGCCGAGCGCTTGCTGATATCGTGCATAGACCGACAAGGCGAGAAGTCGGATCTGTCTTCCGGCGTCATTGATGTAAAATTCCCGGCTCACATCGTATCCAACGGCGGCGAGAAGGTTCGCCAGGGCATCTCCGAGGGCCGCTCCCCGTCCGTGGCCCACATGAAGCGGTCCTGTGGGGTTGGCGCTGACAAACTCGACGAGGACTTTCTCCCCTTTGCCGATATTCCGGAGACCGTAAGATACGCCGTCCGCATCTATGTCAAAGAGCGTCTTTTTCCAGCGGTCCTGCTTCAGGAAAAAATTGATGAAGCCGGGACCTGCGATATCGGTCTTTTCGATGAGGCCTTCTTCATCCTGGATGTTTCTGATGATGATTTCGGCGATCTTCCGGGGCGGTTTGGCCTCGGCCTTGGCCAGAGTCATGGCGACCGTCGTGGCCAGGTCCCCATGCGTTTTTTCCCGCGGGGTATCAAGCGTTATTGTCGGCTGCGTTTCGAGTCTCAGTTCACCTTTTTCCCTGGCACGCCTGAGGGCTTGAGCCAGGATTTCAGTCAGCGTTTGTTTCATTGATAATCAGCAATTCCTTCGCAGTTTACAGAATCGAAAGTATATCGTATCTTTGAAAAAAGTCAATAAAATAATCCCTTTACTTGACGTAAGAGGTGTGGTATTTTTAACCAGTAACTGGGAGCCGGCATGTGGATTCAGATGAATGTAAATACCGTCCTTTTCGACAGCAGGAACAACAGTTACATCGTCGTGCTGAAGGATGAGACCGGGAAAAAGATTCTTCCAATCTGGATCGGGGCTGCAGAGGGAAATTCAATTGCCATGGCCATTAGCAATGTCAAACTCGAGCGGCCACACACCCATGACCTGATCGTCAACGTCTTTGACCGGCTTGAAATCGAGATAGCCCGCGTGGTCATCAGCGATCTCATCGATAATACCTTCTACGCCTCACTCTATCTCCTCCACAACAACAAGGAATTTCACATAGATTCGCGGCCAAGCGATGCCATTGCCATCGCAATACGGAGCGGAGCGCCGGTTTTCGTTGAGGAAGAGGTGATCGCCAAGCAGGATTCAACCATGATCGACACATGGATGAAAAACTTCGGCGAGGGCGGAAGCGGCGGAACAGAATATAATGCCTGAGTTGGACACGCCTGTTTAATCATGACCCCGCGAGGGCGCACGCAGCAGCTCGATTGAGACTTGACTTCAGGCAGTTTTCGCTTTGAACGGGAGCCCGCGTATACCGCAGAGAGATCCCGTATGTACGAATGAGAATTTTAACTTTGTTAAAGTTCTACCTTGTACTAAATCCCCCACCTCGGCGATAGATCGTTCTCGATCCCCATGCTGTCCAGCACTCTCCCCACAACAAAATCCACCATGTCAGAAACCCTCTTGGGATGATGGTAGAAAGCAGGCATGGCAGGGATAACGTGACAACCCAGTTCGGCCAGCGTCAGCATATTCCGCAGATGGATGGCCGACAGGGGCATTTCACGGGGGACGATAATCAGTTTCCTTTTTTCCTTCAGTGTCACATCAGCGGCCCGCTCAATCAGGTTTGATGCAAAGCCGTTGGCCAGCGATGCCAGCGTTTTCATGGAGCAGGGTATCACGACCATGGCGTCAACCTTGACGGAACCGCTCGCAATCGGTGCGTACATATTGCCCTCGTTGAAATATGCTATCTGCCCTTCTTTCGCTTCGAGATGTTTCTCGAGTGCAATCCGGATATCGGTTTCCGAACCCTTCAGCATCAGACCGGTTTCGTCATTCATGATCGATAGCCCATCTCCCGAAATCGAGAGATAGATCGAATGTCCGCCTTTGCTCAGCACCTGAAGAAGCTTGAGGGCATAAGGCGCTCCACTCGCGCCGCTAATCGCTACCGTATACGTTGCCATACCTTACCTCTTTCTTTTTTTCTGCATTATTTTAGGATATTTCGGGTTTCTTGACCACCAGCATTGCCAGCAGAATACTTGCTGCAAGAGCGAGGCTTGCCCCCATGCCGAAAGCGGATGTGGGTCCGAACTTCTGCCACACAATGCCAAAGAGAAGCGAAGCCGGCAAAGCCCCGATGCCGACGACCAAGTTATAGAGGCCGAAGGATGATCCGCGCAGGTGTGGGGGCGCAAAATCGGCGACCAACGCTTTTTCAACGCCCTCGGTCAGGCCGAAGTATATCCCATACACGGCGAAGAGAGCCCATGCGTGCCAGTAGTGGGTAGCAGCGCCGAATCCGGCGTACACGAGGGCGTACACAATCCACCCCGTGACGATCACTTTTTTCCTGCCGATACGGTCTGAGAGTATTCCTCCCGGCACGGAAACGCCCATCTTGACGATGTGCAGAACAACCCAGATCATCGGCAGAAGCGTGACCGTCACCCCGAGCTGCTGCACCCGAAGAAGGAGAAAGGCATCGCTTGAGTTTCCGAGCGCGAACAGAAGAATGATCCCCAAGTACTTGCGGAAGCCCGGCGGCATCTGGGCCCAGGCCGCTCGAAAGTTGAACGTCGTTGATGCGGGACGGGGCGCTTCCGGCTTCTCTTCCTTGATCCCGAAAAGAAGCATGAGTACGGCAAACAGTCCGGGAATGAAAGAAAGTAAGAAGATCGTTTTGATATTGTCGTGGAAAACCAGGAGCAAAGCTGTCGCCGCAAGGGGCCCGATAATAGCGCCACCGTGGTCCATGGCCCGGTGAAAACCATAGGCCTTGCCCCGATACTCGACAGCAGTCGAATCGGCGATGATTGCATCACGGGGTGATGTGCGCAGCCCCTTACCCACTCGGTCGGAAAAACGAAGCATCAGCACATGCAGCCATGATGTGGAGAAGGCAATGAGCGGTCTGATGACGTTGGAGATGGAATAACCTGCGACGATCCAGCCCTTCCGTTTCTTCACCCGGTCAGAGAGGTATCCTGAGTAGAGTTTGAGCAGTGAAGCGGTGGCTTCGGCAGTACCTTCGATCACACCGAGGGCCTCCGGACCGGCGCCGAGCGCGGCAGTGAGAAACGTCGGCAGGAGGGGATAGATCATTTCTGATGCTCCGTCGTTGAGGAGGCTGACAAATCCCAGGATGACGACGTTTCTGGTAAGGCCCCTGCTCCATGCGGGCGCCGATGAATTCATTTCAGTCATAATGTCATCGACTTTACCTGATTTATATTGAATTTTCAAGCCGGATAATGGATCCTTCCTGTTTTTTTGCGCCTCCGTTAAGGCGGGCAGAACGGATAGAGAATCCGGCGGATAACAGGGGAGCGCTTCACCTCCGAGTAAATAAATCTTGATTCCCTTCTCGACATGATATAAGATTCCTATCAGTATTTAAAATCGTCATCCTTTGGGGAGGGCTTTCTGCTATGCCGGAACTCGTAATGGTCTCAAGTGTCGAAAAAATGGAAAATCTCAAAGCGTACCTTGTGGAACTTTTTAATCAGCAGCGCTATTCCGAAATAACCCAGGCCATCGGCATGCACTCCCTACTCATCGACCCCCAGCACACCATGAATGACCAGGCCCGCCTCTACCACCACGTCCTGAATATGCTTAAAAACCGCATAAGTAAGGCGAAGGGGAAAAGTTATGGTTCGTGGTATACCGGCTTCCCGAAAGTCCTGGACCAGATCATGACTGCAAACCAGATCGTTACCGATAAAACGGCGGCCGAAGCCCTTGCCTCCCACCGGGCTGGATACGGCCCTTTCAAGTCCGTTGACGATTTCTTTTTCTGGGCCCTCGATGACCGCCGTCTTCCCTTGGAGCAGATCGTGAAATACATCGAACAGACTGCGGCTATGACAGCCTGTTGAAACGGGCCTGCCCCTGATAAATGAAAAAGGAGGCCCTGCATAACCTAGAGCGAGGCCTCATTTTTTGCTGGTTCTCCGCTTACGCAAAAATCTTCCGCATGACTTCTTCGACTGAAATTCCGGACATGCATTGCATATTGATATCACATTGCCGCTGATAACAGGGTGAACAGTCGATGCCCGTGCGCACGACGATGTGAGAGGAGCCGTAAGGACCCGTCCTCCAAGGGGCTGTTGGTCCGAAAAGCGCAACGACTCTGGCTCCAGACGCTGCGGCGAGATGCATCGGACCGGTATCGGTGGTTACGAAAAGATCGGAGAGGGAAGCGAGAGCGGCCAGTTCCTTGAGTGTGGTCTCCCCTGCCCAATTCTCGGCCTTCTCCCCCATCATCGACAGGATTCTGTCATTCACAGCCCGGTCTTCCCCGCCACCCGTAAAGATGATCTTGGCGTTTTTCTCCCGGATCAGGCGGTCCGCCAATTCCGCAAAATTCCTCTCCGGCCAGAGTTTTGTTGTCCATCGTGCAACAGGGTTCACGACGATAAGCATTCGTCCCCGGTCCCTGATTCCCTCCAGTCTCCGTTTGATGGCCTCGCGTTCTTGATCAATCGGGAGTGTGCACCCGGGAGAAGGGTTCTTTGCGCCCAGATAACGGGCTATGTCGAGATACCGGTCCAGGGCATGTTTCTCAACATTATAGGGATGCAGCTTTTCGTTCAGAAAGAGGAAGGAGAGCTCCCGGGAGCGGTCAAAACCGATCTTGCGGCCTGCCCGTGCCAGACCGATTATGATTCCGCTTTTGAAGAGTCCCTGGAAATCTATGGCAATATCATAACGCATGCGACGGAGCTCCCGGACAAAACGGATGATGTGGTTAAAGCCTTGTGTCGCGGTGAGCGGATTTTTGAGGCTGCGAAACCACTTTTTCCTTTGCGATATAAGCAGTTGGTTGATAAGCGGATGTCCTTCAAGAATTCCCGAGGATGCTTCTTCGACAACCCAGGTTATTTCGCTGTCAGGATAGATTTTTTTGAGGGCCTCAAGGGCGGGCAGCGTCTGCACCACATCGCCGATGGCGGACAGTTTTACAATCAGAATTTTCATGGCAGACATGTGCTGCACATCATAATCCATCCCTGCGGTTCAGTCAACAGCGAAACGGCTGTAATAGCCGACCTCATACCGAGAATCGTCTAGCTTTGTGCTATCCCCCCAGCCCTCGAGGTGCCCTCTTCACGCGGTTCGCAATGAGCTGAACGGTGATGATGGAGAATTTTCCCCTGCTATCGCGAATCCCCGGGAGTCGGTGCTACTTTGACTACGGCTACTTTTTCCTCGACAGAGCCGGGCCCCCGCTATGCGAGCACGAAGGATTTCATCAGTCTATCGTCAGCGTTTGCCGCACTGACAATCAGGGGCAGGAGCAGCGGTATAATTGATCTATTGACCCCTGTTATCATGGTCAATCCTCTCCGATAAAAAAAAGGACTACAGTTTCCTATAGCCCTTTTAACGTTCTTTGATTATCCGTACTGCGTTAGAACCGGTAGCTGTACATGACCTGCGCGTTTGTCTGGTAATGGCTTACCGTCACGGGGACAGGACCGCCGGGTGTCAGCACTTGCGTCGTGGCGCTCACGGGCGGTGCATAGGTGAACGAAGCATCAATGCTGGATGCCTTGGTAAACATATAGCCGGCGCCAACCATATAGTGATCTTCCTCGATCGCGGGGAACAGGGGATTCATGTATTGATTCGGGATGGGATTATTTGCGATGTTCACGCCGGCACGCACCGTGAATTCATCGGTCACTTTATAACCGGCACCAAGCATGAAGACGTTCTGGTCTTTCCAATTTTGGAACAGAACAGCGTCTATAGACTGACCGCCCAGGCCAAATCCTGCAGCCAGGGGGTTAGCTTGGGTCGAGTCAGCCGTGAAAGTCATCTTAAAGTCCTTCATCGTATCCTTCCAGTTAATCCATTTATAATCAAAGACAATTATCAGTTTGTCCGTCGCCTGATAGGCGGCGCCGAGTCCGACTGTCTGTGGCCACTGGAAGTCAACGACCTTAATTTTTCCGGTGACCGGAATCGTGGCAGGTCCGCCGCCAGGAACACCGGGACCAATTACATTCATGGATACTGTTGCGCCGTCCGCCTCCATGTCACTGAGCTTCGTTTTGCTCTGATAAACAGCGCCCAGCGAGAACGCATCAGTTACCTTGTAAGCACCGCCGATCTTGGCTGCATAGCCGTAAGACCTGGCTGCGCCTTCAAAGGGGTTATCTTCGTTGAAATCAAAGCGTGCCCAGTTTAAACCAGTCAGCGCACCCGAGCCGAAGGCGCCCGCAAGCGTATTTACCATCGAGCCGCTCGCAGTACCGGTCGTCTGCTTGCCGCCAAGTGCGGCGACCATGTCTCCGAACTGTGCGCCATTCATGGCCATCTTCAGGTCGAGGCTAGCCCAGACAAAATCCAGCGAACCGCCGATGGTGAACTTATCATTCACATTGTATGCAACCGGAACCATAAACCGTCCAACGCCGAGTTGCGATTTGACTTCCTGTCCTGATCCGGCAGCCAGGAACGAATTACCATCATACTTTGTACCCATGCCGCCCTGAGAAAACAAACCGACACCATAGGTGAGCGCTCCCGATTTTGTGGCCCAGCCCACCGCCGGCATGAAAAACGCAGTTGCCGAGGATGTGGCATCCGGCGCACCGGGCGTGGATGCCGTAATATGTGGTCCTAGGTACCCCAGCGCGACATCAAGCCGGTCGCCTGCAGGCATCAGTCCCAGTGTGGCGGGGTTGTTCATCATTGCCGCCGTGCCATTGTCATAGGCCATTGAGGCACCGCCCATACCCGTGGCAATCGGACCATACCCTTCCAAGTCCATGCCATTCGTTGCAAATGCCGCTGTTGAAAATGCCACTAAGATACTGGTGAACCACAGCGCTACTGCTGTCAATCTTTTTCCCATTCTTTCCCTCCTCCTGACCACAAGTGAGATGTTTCTCATATTCGATAATTCATTATTTCGATACTCGGCAACTATAGTGCCGCCGATTGAAGTAAAAATCCCCTCTTTTGCTCATGCACGTTGCGCGAATTCGATGATACTATGGAAAAACTTTGTTTGAAAATCTTGCAGACTGGAAAAAAGTGAAGCTGTCAAAGAGTCCTTTTGCTTACTCGGTGAGAAGCTCAAAAAAAATGCACATGATAACAGAGTCAGGAAGATCAGGAACATAACTTTGGAATGATTCCTTTGAGTGGCACAAATTATTTCATATTTATTATTAGCTGTCAAGCAAACAATGTTGTGCAAATAATATTTGATTTTATATCGTCTTTTAACTTGCTTTTTACGGGTTTTTTGTTACAATTTTTGCCAGTTGAGAGACGAAAGGAGATTGTTCGAAGCTAATCGAATCCATTTTTTCAATTATTGAAATATATCATCAAGCAGCAGTCAGCAAGTGGCGATGCATATTCCCCTGATGGAATCCGTCGGGATAGAGATGACTGAGGAGGCGCCTTATGCCGAGAAAAATAACGGCCAAAAAAAAAGCAAAAAAAACTGTTTCCCAAAAATCAGTAAAAAAAGCCGTTAAAAAGAAAACCCTCAAGAAAAAATCACCTCCTCCTACCAAAAAAACCGCAAAAAAGAAAACTCTCAAGAAAAAGCCATTGTCAGCCAGAAGGAAAGCAGCGACTCCCAAACCGGTCATGGTGGAGCCGGGACCACCGCCGCGCACTATCCCACCTGTGGAAGAACCGTTCGCGAACGAAGAGGCCATCGGCACGATTACGCATTATTACAGCCATTTAAACGTCGCAGTCGTCCAGCTCAACAAGGGAACCCTCAAGGTGGGAGATACCATTCACCTGAAAGGTCACACCACCGACTTTTCCCAGACCATCGAGTCCATGGAGTACGAACACCTGCACATCGACCAGGCGGGCGCAGGCCAAAGCGTCGGCATCAGGGTAAAGGACCACGCCCGGGAACACGATATCGTGTATCTGGTCAAGTAGCGCCATCCCGCGGAAAATCATGGTAAAATAGATTACAGCGCAAGCACCTGCGCTGTATTTTTTATGTTCCGCCTCCCCCCTCCCGGTGGAAAGGAAACGATGCGGAAATTCAGCCAAGGAGACCCTCATTCCCACTATCCACGGCAACTTAACGGGCCTTAAACCCGCGGAAATCAGGATGCTTGAGCGGCTTTACCGCAGAAGAATGCCGCCCAACGCCATCATTACCCCCGAGGCTGCTCGCGCCCTGTCCGAAGCCTCTGCTGAAATCGGCAGGCAGGTCGGCCTCATCATCGATAGGTCAGGAAACGTACGGAATGTGATTGTCGGCTCGAACAAGGATATCCTTATTCCCGATCTCTCCGAACACCGACTTGGAAACAAGCGCCTCCGCGGTGTTCGGTTCATTCACACACATCTCAAGGGCCAGCCCCTGAACCAGGAGGATATGACCGACCTGGCGCTTCTCAGGCTCGACATGATAGCCGCACTTGCCGTCCAGCCGGGAGGCCTGCCGGGAAGCATTTCAATCGCGCACCTCATCCCGCCCAATCCCGAGGAAAAACTCTATGAAGTCCTGCCTCCGCGTGCGGTACATGCGCTCGACATCGATGCGGCGGAATTCATCGCCGACATTGAACGGCAGATGGAGCGGGCGCAGGCTGCGCGTGAGGTTGTCCAAAAAGACCGGGCCATTCTTGTGAGTGTATCAAAAAAGAGCAAACACGAGCAGGAAGAATCCATCGAAGAGCTTAAGGAACTGGCGCGTTCCGACGGAATCACGGTGCTGGATACGGTCATCCAGCGGCTTCATGAGATCAATCCGCGATACCTGCTCGGCGAAGGAAAGCTCAAGGAGCTGATTATACGCTCCCAGCAACTCGGGGCGGACCTCATAGTGTTGGACCAGAACCTCACGCCGGCCCAAGTAAAGGCGATCGGCGACATCACTGAAATGCGCGTCATCGACCGCACCCAGCTCATTCTCGACATATTCGCCCGGCGCGCTCACAGCGGCGACGGAAAAGTACAAGTGGAGCTTGCCATGCTCAAGTACCGGCTACCGAGGCTCTCGGAGAGATCCACGGCGCTCTCTCGCCTGACCGGTGGCATCGGTGGGAGGGGGCCGGGAGAAACGCGGCTCGAGATCGACATGCGCAGGGCCCGGGACAAAATACGCAGACTGGAGAAACAGCTTGACTCTCTGGGGAAAGCCCGCGACCAGCGCCGGGAAAGGCGCGTCAGGAGCGATATCCCCATTGTTTCCATCGCGGGATACACGAATGCGGGCAAGTCCACGCTCTTCAATGCCCTCACCAAATCGGAGGTCAAGGCCGAAAATCTGCTCTTCGCCACACTCGATACGGCGACGCGCAGACTCCGCTTCCCGAGAGACCGTGAAGTCGTCATCACCGACACGGTGGGATTCATCAAGGACCTGCCGAAAGACTTGCTCGGCGCCTTCCGGGCCACGCTCGAAGAGATGCTGGACGCCGACTTGATTCTGCATGTGATCGACATTAGCAATCCGCGGTTCGAGCAGCAAATGGCTTCGGTGAACAACCTTCTGGTGGAAATCGGCCTGGACCATATCCTGCAGTTGACCGTCTTTAATAAAGCCGATCTCGTGAACCCGCTCTGGGCCAAGGCAATGGCGGCCCGATTCAAGGGGGTTGTATGCTCGGCACTCCATCCGGAAACGTTTGAAGGATTGTTGCACGAAATCGAAATGAAAGTATGGCGAGAATGATATTTAACGGACTTGAAATGGTCGCCTCTTCGGCCCTTGACAGTATTCCGTCTTGTCATGGATTTAACAGCATCAAGGGGGGTTGCTATCGTTTTTCACGGGCGGCAGCAGGTTTTCCAGGACCACGGCTTCCAGAGTCAGAATCACTTTTGGTCTCTTCGAATCATTACTCACCACTTCGATTGTTTCCTCGATCGGCCCGCTTTTCATGGTGGTTGACACTCGCGCCGTAATGGTACCCTTTTCTCCCTCCTTCAGATGGCTCGAACTAGCCATCACGGCTGCGCATCCTCAGGAAGTATTGACCGAGTCGATGATCAGCTCGTCCCGTCCCCTATTGCTGAATTCAAACTGATACTCCAGCTGCACCCCCTGGATTACTTTCCCGAAATCGTGTTTTTCGGTCTGAAATTCGATGGCAGGGCCAGCCCAAACCAATGCCGGAAACCATACAAAAAGGATGATTACATAATACCACATGGATATATTATAACATAACGATTCTTCCCCGGCCCGATCGGAGTTGCAGGATAGCAACATTTTTGCTACGATTGAGGTAAATATCAGTGGAGGCATTTATGAAAAATATGATGGCGATACTAGCGCTTGCAGTGTTTATAACTGCAGGTGCGGTTTATCAAGTTGAGGCTGCGGATAAAACATCGGATCAATTTGTAAAGGAAGCGAAAGCAGCTATCAAGGAAGTTACTTTCGGCGATGTCAAACAAATGATCGATGCAAAGGAGAATATCGTCATCCTTGATGTCCGGGATAAAAACGAGCTGGAGGATGGACGCATTCCCGGGGCAATTAATATTTCTCGGGGTATGCTGGAGTTTAAAGTAGCAATGGTTATTCCCGACAAGGAATCCAAAATTATTGTCTGCTGCGGAGTCGACCTCAGAAGTCCGTTGGCGACCAAAACCTTGAACGACATGGGATACAAGAATGCCGTCAATATGATTAGCGGTCTTAAAGTATGGAAGCTGGCGGGATACCCACTATCGAAATAATTGATTTTCAGCACTCAATGGCTGTCGCGCCTGAATGATGCTATAGCGGATATTGTTTTCTTTATGAAGTGAACTATCGTATCCTGGTTTTCCTTCACGACCTTCGGATCATTTGTTCAATTCTTGTTCTAGCTCTTTGTTACGGTCAGTCCGGGTCAATACAGGAAAGACGGCGATTGATGACACTCTTCAATTCCACGGGTGCGTCACCTTAACGTTTTTGTCTAGTTGATCTCATTTTTTCGATAAGATCCATCATGTCCCGAGGAGGCGACGCACTGAAAGTCATTGGATGCCCTGTTTCCGGATGAAGGAGCGAGAGGGATTCCGCATGCAACATCTGACGGGTGATCTCGCCATTGCCGTATTTTATCACTTTGCTCCCTCCATAAACCCGATCGCCGAGCACTGGGTGGCCTATATAGGCCATATGAACCCGTATTTGATGAGTCCTACCCGTCTTGATCTCGACTTCCACAAGCGTCGCATTGTCATATCGTTCTTTCACGACAAAACTCGTGACTGCCTCCCGTGGGCTGTGGGTATACACACTGATTTTTTTCCGCTCTTTTACATGCCTCCCGAGGCTTGCTTCAATGGTGCCCGATCCTCTCTTAATTACTCCTGCGACTAGGGCAACGTATTTTTTCTTGACGACGCGGTTCTTGAACTGTCCTGACAGAGAGCGAAGCGCTTCGTGAGTCCTCGCCACAACCATGACCCCCGATGTGTCTTTGTCCAGACGATGTACAATGCCGGCACGTTCGCGCTCATTTCCCTGCACTCCCGGTTCCAATGACGGCAAACTCCCGTAATGATACAGGAGTGCGTTCACCAGCGTCCCGGTGTAGTTCCCCGGTGCGGGGTGCACAACAAGCCCCGGCGGTTTGTTTAGTACGATGATATGAGGATCCTCATAGATAACATGCAAAGGGATAGCTTCCGGCAAAACCTCGCGGGTCGGCCTCTCAGGGATATCCAAGGTGATGCGTTCACCGAGCTTGACTTTATATCCGGTCTTTTCCTGTTTTCCGTTGACCAGAGCGAGACCATCATTGATCATCGCCTGGATGCGATTGCGCGAGATATGCGGCTGGTAGTGAGCAATGAAAATGTCCAGGCGCTTGCCAATGTGCTTTTCCGTAACAATGTGAGTAATAAACCCCATGGCAGAAGGAATCAAGGGAACAACCTGTGATGGTCTTGTAATATGCAGGTCATACTCTATTACCGTAAGCTGTTTTGGAAAAGCGGCACCCCCAGGAGCGCCTGGGAATCGGGATCGCTGAAGGTGATGCATAATGGCCCGCTACAGGGTTTACCGTAGCCATAACCGCGCAGAATAAGGGGAGGATACAGCACCCCGATGAAATGCAGTTTACATATGGAAGCCATTCACCGATTCGCTGGCCGTTTGCTTCCGACATTATCCTTCTTGTGAAACAGCATATCTACAACCAAGAGACAGACACCCACGGTAATTGCCGAATCCGCCACGTTGAAGGACGGCCAGTAATAGGATTTTACGTACCACTGGATGAAATCCACCACCTCGCCGTAGCGCACACGATCGATGAGATTACCAGCAGCACCGCCGGAAATGAGCGAAAACGCTGCAATCAGTAGACGCTCGTTGGTTTTCCGAATCAAGAGGATGATTACCACAATAGCCACAATGGTCACCGTGGTGAAGAACAGAGTCCGGAACTCCTCAGGAGCGCCCGCGAACAGGCTGAAGGCCGCGCCCTTGTTCCGCACGTGGGTGATGTTGAAAAACCCCGGGATGACCGGAATGACCTCGAACAGGCGGACATGTTTTTCAATTAAATACTTCGTAGCCTGGTCAAGCAGCAGGACTATGCCAATAATGGATCCGGCCCAGAGATATTTGCTCTTCATCCTACTCCTGAGTTGAGAAAACACTCGTGTTCTATCTGAGAATACTCTACTGCTCTCCCACGGGAAATTGCTGCGAGGAGGGGGCTACAGGTTCGACGCGCACCTGCCACAGATCGCGGGATGGTCTTTCACCTGACCTACCGTCTCGCTGTACATCCAGCATCGGCTGCATTTAACGCCCCCTGCCGGGCCAGCCGCAATTTTGAGGCCCTTGACAACATCGCTCGCGTAGGCATCAGGTGGTGCATCGGATTCTTTCGAGATTTCTACTGATGAAACGATAAAAATGAATGCGAGATCGTTTCTGTAGCCCTCCAGGAAGTCCAACAGCCGCGCTTCTGCATAGAGCCTGACTGATGCGTCGAGAGAATGACCGATTTTCTTATCTCGGCGGAGAGATTCCAGAACTTTTGCGGTCTCGCTGCGAACAGCGATGAGACGTTCCCATTGTGTTTCCAGTTCGTTGTCGATATACCTTTCCTCTTGCTGTGGAAAGGATTGTAGAAATACGCTCTTTGAAGGCGATCCGCCTTTGATGTAACCCCAAACTTCGTCAGCAGTAAAGGAAAGCACCGGCGCCATGAGACGGACCATAGCTGAGAGAATGGCATGCATGGCGGTCTGCCCCGACCGCCGTTCGACGGATGCAGCTCTCATTGTATAGAGCCGGTCCTTTAAAATGTCGAGATAGAACGCGCTCATGTCCACTGCACAGAAATTATGGATGGCATGGAACACGATATGGAACTCGAAGTCATCGTAAGCTTGTCGCACGCGCTGGACCAACTTCTGCAACCGATGCAGCGCCCAGCGGTCGATCTCAAGGAGGTCCTTGTCAGCGACAGCGTCTGCGGCGGGATCGAAGTCGGCAAGATTGCCGATCAGGTAACGACTGGTATTCCTTATTCGGCGGTAAGCCTCGGCAAGGTGAGACAGTATTTCCTGCGATATTCTCTGATCGTCCCGGTAGTCGACGGAAGAGACCCAGAGCCTGAGCACCTCGGCGCCGAACTTATCTATTACTTCCTGAGGTGCGACGATATTGCCCACGGACTTGCTCATCTTCTTTCCCGATCCGTCCATGGTGAAACCGTGCGTCAGCACCGTTTGATACGGTGCGCTGCCCGTGGTTGCAACCGATGTGAGGAGCGAAGACTGGAACCAACCCCGATGCTGATCACTGCCTTCAAGATACATATCAGCGGGCCAGGACAGTTCTTTCCGGACTTTAAGAACTGCGGCGTGACTCACGCCCGAGTCGAACCACACATCGAGGATGTCCATCTCCTTCGCGAAGTCCCTGCTGCTGCACTTTTTGCATCCCGTCCCCTTCGGGAGCAGTTCCGCCGAGCTCCTCATGAACCATGCATCGGCGCCTTCTTTTTCAACAATGTCCGCCACGTGGTTTATGATCTGCTGATCGAGTAAGAGTTCGTTGCATGCTTTACAGGTGAAGGCGATGATCGGCACGCCCCACGCCCGCTGGCGCGAAATGCACCAGTCAGGTCTGTTCTCCATCATGCCAAGAATGCGGTCTTTGCCCCAGACTGGCACCCAGGCGACCTTGTGGATGTTTTCGATGGTCCTCGTCAGGAGGCCATTTTTGTTCATTGAGATAAACCACTGCTCGGTCGCGCGGAAGATCACTGGATTCTTGCAACGCCAGCAATGCGGATAGGAGTGCACGATCTTTTCCTCCGCCATGAGAGCTCCCCTGCTTTTGAGCAGTTCAATGATGCCCTTGTTCGTTTTGAACACCTGCTGGCCCGCAAACTCGCCGGCTTCCTTCGTGAACCGTCCTTTGCAATCGACGGGAGCATAGATATCGAGGCCGTAATTGATCCCCGCCTCGTAATCTTCCTGACCATGACCGGGAGCGGTATGTACGGCGCCCGTGCCCGCTTCGAGAGTCACGTAATCACCAAGGATCACTAGTGAATCGCGGTCAAGAAAAGGATGACGCGCTTTTAGGCCTTCTAACTTCCGGCCTTTGAATTTTTCGATCACGTGGTAGTCCTTGACGCCGAACTTTTCCATTGCCTGTTTCAGGAGGCCGTCAGCCAGGATAAACACCGAGCCTTCATGCTCAGCGGCCGCATAGTCGAACTCGGGATGGAGTGCAACAGCCAGGTTCGCGACGAGCGTCCATGGCGTGGTGGTCCAGACCACGATCGCTGTTTTTTTCCCACTCAGTGACGGGAGCGCCCTCGCCGCGCCGGGAAGTTCGAACCGCACGAAAACGGATGGCGATTCGCGGTCAGCGTACTCGACCTCCGCCTCGGCGAGTGCTGTTTCGTCGAAACTGCACCAATACACGGGCTTCTTCCCTTTATAGACCCCTCCTGCGCCCACGAATTTGCCCAGTTCGCGCACGATGGCTGCCTCGTAGGCATAGTCCATGGTCAAATAGGGATTTTCCCAATCGCCGAACACGCCGAGCCGCTTGAATTCCTCCCGCTGGATGCCGATAAATTTCTCGGCATACTCGCGGCAAAGTTTCCGGATTTCGTTTTGGTTCATCCCTTCTTTCTTCGAGCCTAAGTTCTTGAGTACCTGATGCTCGATGGGAAGGCCATGGCAGTCCCAGCCCGGCACGTAGGGGCTCCTAAATCCTTCCATGGTCTTGAACTTGACAATGATATCCTTCAGGGTTTTGTTTAGCGCATGGCCGATATGGATATGGCCGTTTGCATAGGGAGGTCCGTCGTGGAGAATATAGGTCGGCCTCCCCTCTGATTGTCGTTGGATCCGGGCGTAGATGTTTTCCTGCCGCCATTTCTCGATGAGGCGAGGCTCAAGATCTTTCAGATTCGCCTTCATGGGAAAATCGGTTTTCGGCAGATTCAGCGTCGTCTTGTAATCCATTCAATTTACCTTCCCCGGTCCGCTTTTCACCAACACCATACCATTGCAGCTCAGTTACTCATGGTGCCTTATCTAGTCAGAAATCTCGTCCTCCGGTACCTGCTTCTTCGTCGCATTTTCGGAGCCGCCCTGGTCGAAAAGATAGAATTTATCCGTCTTTTTCCTGTTTATGTCGGCATACTGGGTGGGCTCGGTGCCGCGGCGGAACACATCAGTGATTGCGTCCGCCTGCCCTTCCCGGGCCAAGAGCCCCGTCTCGGGATCGATTTTCACAGATACGATATCTGCTGTCGGGACAAAATCATCGGACGGTTTGTCCGCCAGCGCCTTTGCCATGACCTGCATCCATATAGGCAGCGCGGCCCGTGCGCCGGTCTCTTTATCGCCTAGGGAAGCGCGGGGGTTATCATACCCGACCCAGACGCCGGTTACGATACTCGGCGCGTATCCGATAAACCAGGCGTCCACAAAATTGTTCGTCGTTCCCGTTTTGCCTGCAACCGGTTTGCCGAGAGCCAAGGCGCCCCTTCCGGTTCCTTCCAAGACCACGCTCTTTAAGAGACTCGTGACCAGACAGGCCGTGGTTGGATCAATCGCTTCCACGGGCTCCGAATCGTAGCTCTCAAGTACCGCTCCGTCGCCATCCACGACGCTCTTTATGAGAATCGGCGCGGTACGCACACCCTGCGAAGCAAAGGTCGCATAGGCCGACGTAAGTTCAAGCGGCGTGACCGCCGAGGAACCTAGAGCCGTAGTGTAGTCATAGTTAATCTGGCTGGTGATTCCCGCCTTGCGGGCAAAATCGATGGCCTTTTCAAGCCCGATCTTTTCAAGGAGGGATACGGTCACGGCGTTACGCGAGAGAGCGAGTGCCGTACGCATGCGCATGGGGCCGAGGAACCGCTCATCATAGTTTTCCGGCTTCCAGGCTTTCTTCTCGGTTTCGCTCTGCTCGTGGATCACCGGCAGGTCCATCAGGATCGATGCCGGCGTAAACCCGTTTTCGAGCGCCGCTCCATAGACAAAGGGTTTAAACGCGGAACCCGGCTGTCTCATTGCCTCGGTGGCGTGATTGAAACCGCCCTCGACGAAGTCATAGCCGCCGACCATGGCGCGGACATAGCCGGTATAGGGCTCGATGGAGATCACAGCTCCCTCCACGAGCGGTGTCTGATCCAGAATGAAGGATGCGACCTGCTTCTTTTTGTCGAAATCCTTGAACCTGACCTTGATAATGTCTCCTGGCCGGACTATATCCTGGGGTTTCACAAACTCCTCGGGATCGTCCTTTTTCCTCTTCTGTTTTACGAGCGCCCAAGCCATGTCGTCGCGCGTAATGTATCCCATGAGACCGCGGCCCTTGACCGTTATGGCGTTGTCATCAACAGCAAGCACATGAGCATTGAAACTTTCGCCCGGTTTGACCATCACACGAAGAGAGTTCCATTGAATCGATGTTGATTTGAGCTCTTTGAAACCCACTCTTCCCCGAAAACCCTGCCGCTTGTCGATAGCGCGCAACCCTTCTCGGAGTGCCGTAACTGCGGCGCGCTGAAGATCGAAGTCGATGGTCGTATAGACCTTGAGTCCGCCTTGGTAGAGTTTCTCAGAACCGTATTTCTTTTCAATGTACTTTCGAATATAATCGACGACGTGGGGTGCCACGTCCTCCTGGGAACGCAGGTTTTCGAGGTTGAGAGGCTGGTTGTAGATGTCCTTTGCCTGGGCTTCGTTGATGTACCCTTCCTCGACCATCCTCTTGAGAACATGCGATTGTCTTAGTTTCGTCAGGTCAATGTCGCCGTAGGGCGAGTAGGCCATGGGAGACTGGGGCAGCCCTGCTAGCAGCGCGGCTTCTGCCTGATTGACCTCCCAGATGTTTTTGCCGAAGTAGGTCTTGGCCGCCATCTGAACGCCATATGCGCCGTGACCGAAATAGACTTTGTTGAGATAGAGTTCGAGGATCTCATCCTTGGTCAGCTCCTTTTCAAGCCGGCGGGCGAGAATAATTTCTTTAATTTTCCGTTTGAACTTCCGTTCCGGCGAGAGGAACACCACCTTCGTGAGCTGCTGGGTAATGGTGCTGCCGCCCTGTTTCAGCTGTACGGAAATGATGTCTTTCAACGCGGCCCGCAGAATCCCTCGGAAATCAATTCCGCTGTGCTGGTAAAATCGGGGGTCCTCGGTTGCAAGCAGAGCTTTCACCATAAACTTCGGAATCCGCTTGAACGGCACATAGACGCCCTTCTCGATCCTTATGTGTCCAAGCACGCGTCCATCTTCGGAAAGAATTGTCGTTCCGGGGCTCGGCTTATAATCCTTGAGAGCATCAACCGTGGGCAGTCCGAAGGACAAGATAAAGAATAGCAAAGCAAGAAAAAGAACGCCTGCGACGACTGCAATGCCAAGGAGTTTGAGGGCTTTTTTAGGCGTCAGATTCTTTATCCACGGGACGGCGATCGTGAACCAAAAGACCTTGAACTTTTCCCAGGCAAAGCGGCCGAACTTCCTAAACAACGCGGTAACATTTTCAAACCATTTTTTGATCATGTCCAATGTTTGCAGCGAACCTCATGATATTTCACTTATTTTCAGCAGTGCCAAAAATAATAACATCACGGGCTGATAAAATCAAACGAAAAGTTTTCCGGAATGCGGGTAACTAGAAATAAAAAGACTCTCTTCAGACATGGTTTTTCAGCATCAGTTCGAGCGGATGGGGATTCAGATAGCACTGATACTTGAGATAGGGCAGATTATATTTTCCGGCGTAATGCCTGATGAGGGTAACCGGAACAATCAACGGGACAAGGCCGCCGTGGTAGCGGAGAATGGATTCCTGCAATTCCTTCTTATCCCCACGGTTCAGCTGTTTCTTGAAACAACCCGCGAGGTGTTGCAGGACTTTCGTATGTTTTTTCACAGTCCCGGGCAACCGCATGCCGGCTATCAGCGCCTGCTCATACCTCGCGAACAATATGGAACGTTTCAGTTTCTTTCCATACACGATAATCGCGCCGAGTTCCCTGAGATGTCTTATACTGTGAGACATCATCAGGAGTTTATGCGAGGCGTGAAATCGAACGAGACCTTCAGTTGTACCATCCTGAGTTTTAAACTCCCGCCATCGCTGATAAACGAAGATTCGCTCGACGAAATTCTCCCTGATGACAGCATTCCGCATCCCTTCTTCGTCTTCCACCGGGAGGGAAGGGAAGTGGTCCATGAATGCCTTTGCGAAGATGCCTGCCCCTTTTCCGTGCGCTCTGCCGGATTGGCAATGGATTTTCACGTCCTCCAGGCCACAACTAGGTGACCGAGCTTTGAACACGAACCCGCAGATGCCCGCCTTTTCCAGATGAAAAAACTTCTTTTTCGCCCACCCTGCCACGCGATTCCCGTGGTCGACACCGGTAAATTTTGTTACAAGTCTCGGTGCTGCGGGGTCCCCTACAAGGTGCATTGCCTCCCTCGGCACGGGCAGACCCGCTTCAACTTCCGGACACACCGGCACCCATTCAACAAATCGTCCAAGCGTGATCCGCAGATTATGATCCAGCTTGTTTGCCCCATCATACCGGACGCCATTCCCCAGAAGACACGAGCTGATGCCTATTTTAACTTTATCATCCAAGGCAATTCAAACAAGAACGCCCTGAGCACGTTTTCACCCAGAACGTTGGATTTTTGGATATGGGAGTCGTTGCCCAATCAATCTTCTTTCTTCGCCAGCCATTCTTTAAGACGCGGGCACCTCTTCTTTGCCCTGTTCCCCCCACAATCGCCACAGATGGTCATGTCCTGACTACAGGGGGTGAACCTTTCATGACCGACCGTGACTGAAGTTTCCTGCTCTTTGTGTTCCGCGCTTTCCCGCTGGGAACGACTTTCAACATCATCCATGCTTCCTGCCTGCAGCAGTTGGCTTTCTCCCTTAGTCTTGTAAATCCTGTCTACAGTCTACAGTGTCCCTAATCCAACCGGTAATTCGGCGCTTCCTTGGTGATCACGACATCATGGACATGCGACTCGCGCAGTCCGGCGCTCGTGATCCTGATGAATTGCGCACGCTCTTTCAGTGCTTGCAGGTTCTCGCACCCGCAATAGCCCATGCCGGAGCGCACGCCGCCGATAAGCTGGTGCACGCTTGCGGCGAGAGTCCCCTTGTACGGGACGCGGCCTTCGATGCCTTCCGGCACCAGTTTGGAGCGCTCTTCTTCATGAGACTGGAAGTAACGATCCTTGCTGCCTCGCTCCATAGCGCCGATCGAGCCCATCCCACGGTAGACTTTGTAGCTCCTCCCCTGATACAGGATGGTCTCCCCCGGGCTCTCCTCGGTGCCCGCAAAGAGTCCGCCGATCATCACGAGTGAGGCGCCGGCTGCCAATGCCTTGGTGATGTCGCCCGAGAACTTGATTCCGCCGTCAGCAATGCAGGGGATGCCGGCCTTGTCTGCCTCCCGGGAGCAGTCCATGACCGCCGTGATCTGCGGCACCCCTGCACCGGAAACGACCCGTGTCGTGCAAATAGAGCCCGGTCCGATGCCGACTTTCACGCAGTCAGCGCCTGCTTTGATGAGGTCCCTGGCTGCGGCTGCCGTGGCGATGTTGCCCGCCACCACATCGAGGTCCGGATATTTTTTCTTGATCCCTCTCACCGCGTCAATAACACCCTGCGAATGTCCGTGCGCCGTGTCAACCACCACGATATCCACGCCGGCCTTGATCAGCTCCGGCACTCGTTCGGAATAGTCCCGGTCGCTGACAGCGGCACCCACCCGCAGTCTTCCGAGTTTGTCCTTGCAAGCGTAGGGGTACTTAATCTTCTTCTCGATATCCTTGATGGTGATGAGACCCCTCAGGCTATTGTCTTTATCAACGATCAACAGCTTCTCGATCTTGTACTTCTGTAGGATCTTCATGGCTTTTTCAAGCGTTGTCCCGAGCGGGGCCGTCACGAGGTGATCCTTGGTCATCACCTCTGAGACTTTAAGACTGTATCGGGTCTCGAACCTGAGGTCGCGGTTAGTCAAAATGCCTACGAGTTTGTGTCCCTTCGTTACGGGCACGCCGGAGATGCGGTACTTCTTCATGACCTCTAGGGCATCGGAGATCTTTGCATCAGGCGAGATCGTGATGGGGTCAATGATCATCCCGCTTTCCGATTTTTTTACCTTGTCAATCTCCTCGGCGTGCACATCGATGGGAAGCGCCTTATGAATGAATCCTAGGCCTCCTTCCTGCGCCAGGGCAATGGCAAGCTTTGCTTCGGTTACGGTATCCATCGCGGCGCTCACGAGGGGGATATTCAGCTGAATCTTCTTCGTGAGTTGCGTCCGGACATCCACCTCCCTCGGCAAGATATCTGATTTCGCAGGTAAAAGCAGGACATCATCAAAGGTGAGACCTTCACGTATGGGACCGGCAACCATTGAGTTTCTCCTTCATAAAAAAATGATCCAAGATGCGCGATTAGCTGGCGCAGAATGCCGGAAAAATATCTTCCACTCCTGCGCCACTCATCGGAATTTATTACTTTACCACAATAGCTGATAAACCTCAAGAGAAACCGAATTATACAAATCCGGATTCTTTGTTCAGAAAGGGGTTTTCGGCGCGTTCATCGCCGATGGTTGAGGCGGGACCATGCCCGGAGAAGACCTTGGTATCGTCCGGGAGGGTCATGAGGTTTGTCCTGATGGAACGAAGAAGCGTCAGGAGATCTCCTCCGGGGAAATCCGTCCGCCCGATGGAGCCTGCAAACAGCGAATCTCCCGTAAAAACTAAACCTTTTTCCAGGAGGCTAATGCCACCGGGCGTATGCCCGGGCGTATGCAATACTCTCAAAGATACTTCTCCGGCCGTTATGACGTCTCCGTGCTTCAGGAGCCGGTCGGGCGCTGGCGAGGAAACGGGAGTTATGCCGAAGGAACGAGACTGGCTCGATACGGTTGCAAGCACGGGCGCATCATCCTCGTGCAGCAGCAACTCAGCGCCTGTTGCTTCCTTGATGGCCCTATTAGCGCCCACGTGATCGAAATGGGCATGGGTATTGATGATGTACTTGACCTTGAGCCTTTTTTCCCTGATGATCCTCAGAATTTCCTGGGCGTCGTCACCCGGATCGATAATCACCGCTTCTTTGGTCTTGTCGTCCGCGAGAATGAAGCAATTCACCTGTAGAGGACCTACAACGAGTCGCATAAGGATCATTTTTTAATACCCCTTCCAGAGCCCAAATTTCCCGCTTCGGTACTGGTTTGAAACCATCCCGAACCTACCCCCGTCTCTTTTTCCTCGCCAGCTCCCACATGAATTTCAACTCTTCGCTTCTCAGGATCCACATTACGACAAGGTAGAACGTAATGCTCACGGCCATTCCGCCCCCCAGGAGTTTGGCCTTTGCAAGCGTATTTCCGCCTTTGTCCCAGACGGGGTTTATGCTGATCCACCAGCCGATCACGCCCATTGCAAGGGAGGCGGGAATAATTTTCATCAGGGACGTAAAAATTCGGCTTCCGTCCATGCGGCCGATCTTTTTCCTGAGTTGCCAGGTGAGTAAACTGATATTTAGCATTGCCGCCAGCGACGTGGCGAGAGCAAGCCCGCCGTGCGCCAGCGAGGTCCATCTGACAAAAGAGAAGCTTAAAAGGATGTTGGCGAAGAGCGCGACGATAGCGGTGGCAACAGGCGTCCTTGTATCCTGGAGCGCGTAAAACGCCTGTACCACGATGCGCACTCCTGCAAAGGCCCAGAGCCCCACAGCATAATAAAGAAGCGCAGCCGCGGTCCCCTGTGTCGAGAGTCGGTCGAACTGGCCGTGTTCGAGCAAAAGGCTGACGATCGGCACGTGCAGCGTTATAATACCGGCCATGGCCGGGAACATGATGAAAAAAACGAGCCGCAGACCGAGCGACAGCGTATCGCGGAATTCCCGGGTCTCGCGCCGCGCCGCCTGGGCAGACATGGCCGGAAGCACGGCCGTGGCTATGGCGATGGCGAATATGCCCAGAGGAAATTGGATGAACCGCATGCCGTAGTACAAGTAGGAAATGCTCCCGGTTGTCAGGAAAGATGCAAAAATGGTGCCGATAAAGATGTTGAACTGATTCACCGAAGAGCTCAGGAAGACCGGCAGCACCAGCCTGCCGATCTTTTTGACGCCGGGATGGGTCGGCTCCAGCTGGAAGCGCACCATCATGTTCTGCTTCTGGAGTCCCGGAGCCTGCATAAGGAACTGGCACATGCCGCCAAGAACAACGCCGATGGCCACGCCGAGTATCGGGTCAGCCATAAACTTTATGCTGACGACTGCTGCGATGATAATCGTGACGTTCAGCATGACCGGCGAAAGCGCCGGCATGAGAAAAGACCGGAGGGAATTGAGCATGCCCATGGCCAGCGCGGTGAGGCCGATGAACAGCAGATACGGGAACATGATCCTCGTCAGAGTAACGCCAAGCACGTACTTCTCATGTTCGGCCTTATACGCCCAGCCCCAAGCGACGATCTTCACCACGGAGGGCGCAAAAAGGACGCCAAGGCCCGTGAGAACAATGAGGATGATGAGAAGTCTTGCGAAAATCCCATTGGCCAAATGATGGGCGCTCTCCCGGGACTCCTTGGTCAGCGTTTCCGTGAAAACCGGGATGAAGGCAGCGGACATGGATCCCTCGGCCAAAAGCTCGCGCAGGAGATTCGGAATGCGATACGCAACATAAAAAGCATCGGCCGCCAAACCTGTGCCGAAAGCCCAGGACATGACCATATCGCGGATATAGCCCATAATGCGGCTTGCCAGAGTCGCAAGGCCGATAACGCCCGCCGCTCTGGCGATCTTTGCCTTTTCGGACATGCAGATTCACCTCAGGCAACTGGATAAACTGAATAAATGAGTGGCAACTTTATCAGAAAAAGGCCGGCAAGAAAAGGTTTTTTTTCTTGACAGTCCGTTCCTCTTTATGTTAAAAGAATGAGCTGTTTTTAACCCAAAGGAGGCAAGAAGTGGCAATCCACAAATCCGTGATTAAAAGGCAGAAACAGGCCGACAAAAAGCATCTGATCAATAAATCCGTGAAATCGGCACTCAAGACGATAACCAAGAAAGTTGAACAGGCCACTGCCGAAAAAAAAGCAGACGTCGCAAAGGAAGCCTTGACCAAGGCAATGAAGGCTTACGACAAGGCGACTTCGCAGGGCATCGTACATAAAAATACGGCGTCCCGGAAGATCTCGCGTCTTTCCACGAAGGTAAGTAAAATCACGGCAGCTTAATGCTCCCGGGAACAATTAATCCCCCTCGAATCATTGAAGATGAAAAGACCAGGGGGGGATTTTCATTTCACCCTTCTCCGTGCCCAGCGCCCACTACAGGATTTTTCTTCGTTCGTGACACCCCGCACAGCTTCAGGATCATTCGTTCCAGAAGTAATTTGCCGTTGAGGCTACTCGATTTAAGAGCCCGGTCTGTCGACAGCATCACGGGAAAAACCCCTCTCAGTTCATGCACAGTGTGACGTCTCAACTGTTCCTTAAAAATGGCGGTCTGATGAAAAATCACCCTCAGCTTTCTCAGGATTTCATCGGGCCCCATGCCGGCTTCTTCCATGGACTTTGCCTGAAGGAGCCTCCGGAAGTTCCAGGCAATCGCTCCCAGCAGACCCACCGGCGCCTCCCCTTCCTGAATCAGACGCGAAAGTATTAGGAGAGCTTTTCCCGGGTTTTTCTGCCCCACAGCTGCGGCAAGGTCAAATGACGTGTATTCCCGAAAATCGCCGACCACGGTCTTGACGTCTTCGAACGTAACGGTTTTCCCATCTTTGACATAAATTTCCACTTTCTGAAGCTCGTTGACAATCTTTTGGAGGTCGTTGCCGGTAATCTGCCAGAGATACTGAGCGGCATCGCGCTGCAGAGAGAGACCCCGTGCGACCGCCCATCCTTCGATCCACCCTACAATCTCCCGCTCCAGAAGCGGATAAACACGAACCACGGCTCCCCGCGCTTCCACGGCAGAAACAACAGATTTTTTGTCATACTTTCCCTGGCTGGAAACCATGACCAGGCATGTTGCAGGAGACGGGTCGTTGAGGTAGGGAACAAGTTCTTCGAGATCGGCAGCCTTGAAAGCATCGATTTCTTTTGCGATGACAAGTCTCTTTTCGGACATGAACGGCAGGGTCTGCGCAAGGGACACGATTTCCGCGGCGGATGTGTCGCGGCAGTAAACAGTGTTGAAATTGAAGTCTGCAGAAGCAGCATCTACAATTTCCTTAATAATGAGGTCAAGCGCTTCCTGGATCAGGAACTCTTCTTCGCCAAAGAGAAGGTAGAGCGGAAGGACTTTGTGCTTCTTAATGTCGGATATGAGGTCTTGATATTTAATCATTCTTCGGGAAAAGCCGGGTCGTTGCTTCCCGTTTCTGGGAATCTTCAAAACGGCGGCGGCATCAGACTCTTGAACCAGTCGTGGCAAGGCATACGCCGCCAAATGCTGAGTTCTGTCTTCAGTTCAGAACCCTTCGAGGACTCTGCTCCTGAGCGTCGAAGCGAGATCCTTGCAGGCATTCGTGATAGCGGCCGATTTCGCTATCTTCGTCTGGGTGATATCCCCCAGGGTCACCCCATAGCTGGAGTTAAAGATCGTTCCCACACCTGAGTCCTGCAAAATCACCTTTTGTGTTTTTCCATCGATTATGGTGACAGTCACGAAGATTGAGACATTATACGACAGTACATAGGGATCAATCGAATACGTCTGCGGAGTAAGTACGAACTTGGTCACTTTCCCCCGCAGCACAAGATCAGCAGCATCAGTGCTGACAACTTTGAGTCTGCCATCGGTAAGAAACTCCTCAACCACGGCCTGCGTTACATCGACATCGATATAGGGTTCAACGGTGTTGTTGATGAATACCGGTATCGCAATGGTTTTTGCTCCCTGCGGGACTATGCCACCCACGGGTGTTAAGTTATAACCGCAGGAGGTCAGCGCTGCCAGCAGCCAGACTGTGGCAAGTACTAATATATATTTTTTTACGCGATTCATGACTCCTCGTAGCAATTTCAATATCTTCTCGCAACATGGAGCGGCCCGCTACACCACCACATTCACGAGTTTTCCCTGCACAACGATCACTTTCCGGGGCTCTTTGCCCTGCATAAACTCTTTAACCTTCGAATCCGCAAGCGCTGCGGCCTTCAATTCCTTGTCGTCACATCCGGCGGGAAGCGTTAGTTTGCTTCTTACCTTGCCATTCACTTGCACCACGATACTTACCTCCGACGCGATAATCGCATCGGGGTCATACTGCGGCCAGCGAGCGTTCGCGATGCTCGCTTCATTGCCGATACCTTCCCAGAGCTCTTCGGCAAAATGAGGCGCAAAGGGGGAAATGAGCAGAGTGAGTGCGTCAATCGCTGAACGCAGCACCATCAGTTGTTTTTCTGTCACGCCCCCCGATACATAGTCGTACATTTCGTTGACCATCTCCATCAGCGCGGCGATTGCGGTGTTGAAGTGAAACTCGCGCTCGATGTCTTCAGTTACTTTTTTAATCGTCAGATGCGTTCTCCGATACAGTTTGTCTCCTCTGGCTTCTGCTCCGGCGGGTTTAACCTTCCGAACCGACTCACTGTACTTGAACACGATCGACCAGACACGGTGCAGGAACCGGTATGCACCATCCACGCCCTGATCGCTCCATTCAAGATCTCGCTCCGGCGGCGCGGCAAAAAGGGAGAACAGCCGGGCCGTATCGGCACCGTATTTGGAGAGGATGAAGTCCGGGTCGACGACATTCCCTTTTGACTTACTCATCTTCGCACCGTCTTTGATCACCATCCCCTGCGTAAGCAGATTCAGGAACGGTTCATCTCCGTCGAACAGGCCGAGGTCGCGGATCACTTTTGTAAAGAAGCGCGCATACAATAAATGCAGAACGGCGTGTTCGATGCCGCCGATGTACTGGTCCACGCTCATCCAATATGCTGCTGCCTTCTTGTCGAAGGGCGCGCTGGCGTCTTTCGGTGAGCAGTATCGCAGGAAGTACCATGATGAATCGACAAACGTATCCATGGTGTCTGTCTCGCGCCGGGCTTTACCGCCGCATTTCGGGCAGGTTGTTTCGCGGAACTCCGCGGACTCCGCGAGGGGAGAACGGCCCTTGCCCGTGAAGGCAACAGCAACCGGCAGCTTGACCGGCAGCTCTTTCTCCGCCACGGGCACAGCTCCGCATGCGTCACAATAGATAATCGGAATCGGCGTACCCCAGTAACGCTGACGTGAAATGCCCCAGTCGCGGAGTCGCCAGTTCACGGTCCGTTTCCCGAGTCTGTTTTGCTCAATATGGCCAGCAATCTTCTCTTTTGCCTCCATATTGGTCATTTCGTCAAATTTTCCCGAGTTCACCATCACCCCGTTTTCAGTGTAAGCCTGCGTCATCTTTTCGGCTACCAGACTCTTTTCAGGATTCTGGATCACGATTCGTATTGGCAGAGTATACTTTTTTGCAAACTCAAAATCCCGCTGATCATGGGCTGGCACCGACATGATCGCACCGGTGCCATATTCCATGAGTACAAAATTTCCCACCCAGACCGGCACTTTTTCATTGTTCAAGGGATTCACGGCATAAGCTCCGGTAAAGACGCCGTTCTTTTCCTGCGTTTCATCGGTGCGAGCCGCTTTATCTTCCCGCATCACACGTTGGACAAAGGAACGAACAGCCGCGCTTTCCTTCTTGCCCCGAATGAGCGACTCGACCATGGGATGCTCGGGAGCTATGCTCATGAACGTTACGCCAAATAGCGTATCCTGCCGAGTGGTGAAGATTGCAAGCTTTTCCCCCGTGCCTTCAATGGTAAAATCCACCTCAACACCAACTGACTTGCCCAGCCAGTTTCGCTGCATCGTAAGCACCCGTTCGGGCCATCCCGTTAGTCTGTCGGTGTAGGCGAGAAGCTCTTCGGCATAGTCAGTGATTTTGAAGAACCATTGCTCGAGTTCCTTGTGCGTCACCAGCGAGCCGCAGCGCCAGCAGAGTGCGTCCACCACCTGTTCGTTCGCTAGCACTGTATTACAGGAAGGGCACCAGTTCACATAGGAGAGCTTTTTGTAGGCCAGACCTCGTGCGTACATTTTGATGAAAAACCACTGATTCCAGCGGTAATATTCCTCGAGGCAGGTCGCTATTTCCCGGTCCCAGTCGTAGGAAAGTCCGAGTTTTTTGAGCTGTTTGTCGCGCATAAAAGCTATGTTTTCAAGGGTCCACGTTGCGGGATGGATCCCGTGCTTTATGGCAGCATTCTCGGCGGGCAACCCGAAAGAGTCCCACCCCATGGGGTGGATCACATTGAATCCGCGCATGCGCTTGTATCGGGAAATCACGTCGCCGATGGCGTAATTCCTCACATGTCCCATGTGGATCCTGCCAGACGGATAAGGAAACATTTCGAGGCAGTAGTATTTCGGTTTTGATGCATCCTCGGCAACCTTGAACGTTCTGTTGTCAGCCCAGAAGCGCTGCCAGCGCTCTTCGACTTTCCTGAAATCATACCGTTCTTCCAAAACACGTCCTCCAAAAAAAAGATACTTTCCCGACCGTGGATCGTTCGAAGTCCCAGCAATCTCACCATGATCTGAAGTTTGTCACTTTAATGCTTGATTGCGCCCATGACAAGCTGATCGATAAGAACGAGTGATTTCGTATCGAGCTTTAGAAATTTGACTCCATACCGGAAGTACTGCGGACTGGCGGACCTGGCGGGAAGGTGATGTCCAGGCCTTTAAGTGCGCTGAAACCATAATTCCATATTACTCCCGAATCCATTCGGGAGAGGCATCGGCTTTTCGCGCTTCCTCCGGAAGATTGGCCTCGAGTCTGCGCATTGTTTTTGCGATATCCTTTTCGAGTTGTGCCTTTCTATACATAGCGCACTAATTAATTGCGCATAATTTACGGACAATTTCGTTGCCTGATGTCCATTGCCTGAATCTTGATTCCACTGACCGTACCACATCCTCAAGCGTCGGGAAGTATCGGTTATGCAGACAGAGCCTTCGAGTTAATTTCCATAACCGCTCAATTGGATTTAGATCAGGGCTGTAAGGAGGCAGAAAATCCAACATGAATTGAGGTTCATGCTGACTTCGCCAATCTGCATGGAGCTTGGCATGATGGTATTTGGCATTATCTGTTATGACAACGACGCGACGACCGCTTCGGGAACTTA
>DATJAP010000031.1:0-25545 GCA_035516155.1 Nitrospirota bacterium | reverse complement strand
CAAGCTCCCGCTTGATCCCCGCCGCATCCTTCCCGATATGGCGCGCTATCTCCCTCAGGTAGAATCGATCATCCGGGTTGTTAAAGAACAGGCCTAAAAGCTCCGCTCTTGTCGAAGAGAAGAGTTTTGTCAGCACCTTGTGTCACCTCGTGGACAAAATATACTACAAGAGTGTATATTTTGTCAACAAGAAAATTAAATAAATTATTTTTCTTATGGTTAGACAATTTATCAACACAGTAATCAACAGGAGGTAAAATTGGTCACAAATATTATTGTTTTTTTATAAATTTCACACTATTATTTGTCTACGTCCGGCGTCCGGGACCAATGCTTTCTGGCACTCCGGACAGTGCACGCGTGCAAGCACCGCATCAACACCCGCGGCAAGATGGAAATATCCGCGCTAACAGCGCCTCAATTCCGTACATTGCACGAGCTCAGTTTCGACAACTGCGAATCGGGTCGGCGAATGAATGCATGCAGGCCCATTTCAAATTTTCTCCTGTTGTGATTTTTCGGGCAGTGGTGTTGAAATAATCTCTCCACTCAGTTGAGGTTCATCGACGCTGACTCGCGGGCACAGCAGAATTTTCTTTTGTTCGCCGCATCACCTATGGTATATTAGATAAAATAAATCGTTGACAAATTGTCTTCGAACTTCATCCGGAGAAAAATGCAATTCAGTGAATTAGATATTCCCTACGAAGTAAAGCAAGGAATCGAGCAGTCAGGCTTTACGATTTGTACGCCCGTTCAGGAGCAAGTCATCCCGCGAGCGGTTCGCGGAGAAGATGTCGCGGCGCAGGCGCAAACCGGTACGGGAAAGACAGCGGCTTTTCTTATTTCGTTGTTCTCACGGATGATCAGAAACCCGACGATGGGCCTCGGGAACTCTCCCCAAGCGCTCATCATCGCTCCAACGCGCGAGCTTGCCGATCAGATATACCATGAAGCATTGCGGCTGGGCAAGTTCACGGGCTTCCGCCTGCTCGCAGTCTATGGCGGCATCGATTACCAGAAGCAGATGGACATCCTCCAGAAGGGCGTCGATGTGCTCATCGGCACTCCGGGCAGACTCATCGATTATTACAAGCAGAACATTTACAACCTCAAGAAAACCCGTTATCTTATCATCGACGAGGCCGACCGCATGTTCGATATGGGTTTCATCGATGATCTGCGGTACCTGCTCCGGAAAATGCAGCCGTTCACCAAGCGGCAGTCCATGCTTTTCTCGGCGACTCTCTCCTACCGTGTTATGGAACTCGCTTACGAATTCATGAATCTTCCCGAAAAGATTTCGATCACGCCCGAAAAAATCACCGTGGATCAGGTAGAGCAGGTCCTTTACCATGTCGGCAAGCACGAGAAAATTCCGCTCCTGCTCGGACTCCTCAGGAAGGAAAAACCCGTCCGCACGCTCATCTTTGTGAACACCCGGCGCGCTGCCGACATGGTCGTCGAGCGGTTGAACCGGAACAGCTGGAAGGCCGATGCGATCACCGGCGATATCATCCAGAAAAAAAGGCTCCGGCTCCTCGCTGATTTCAAAGAAGGAAAACTTCCCATTCTCGTCGCTACAGATGTGGCCAGCCGCGGCATTCATGTCGAAGGGGTGACCCATGTCATTAATTATGACCTCCCCCAGGACGCCGAGGATTACGTGCACCGCATTGGCAGGACTGGCCGCGCCGGGGCAACGGGGAAAGCGCTCAGCCTCGCCGATGAGGAATATGTCTATTCCCTTGAGGGCATCGAAAAATACATCGGCCAGAAAATCCCCGTAGAATGGGCCGAAGACGCCATGTACATCAGGGAAATCCGCCGGACCGCTGAAGAAAAGAGGCATGCGGCGGCAGTTGCGGCGCAGAAACCTCGTCACCCCTCAAAAAACCGTCGTTTCGAGTCGCGAACAAAACACCATTAATCGGATTCGCTATCGCAAGACACCAGCGATCAGGAGTGCCTTCCGCTCTTGCTGATTTCGGGGCCGCCGTTCACGACAGGTTCCGGGAGTCGAGGAGGAACACTTTTTTGCCCCGGTGGTATAATAGTAGTAGAGATTAAGGATAGTTTCCCTCTGAATTATTCACACCGCCCGAACAGACGGGAAGGCGCCAAACCAGGAGGGAGGTTCTCCATGGTTGCTGTTATGCCCACGATAGATTATGAACGTCCGTGGCTCCGTTCTTATGAAACCAGCGTTCCTCCCAGCCTTACCTACCCCGAGATTGCGCTTGGAACCGTTCTTGAACAGAATGCACGGCAATACCCAGATCATAATGCGCTCCTTTTTTACGGGAAGAAGATAACCTACCGCGAGCTCGATAAGCTTGCGAACCGGTTCGGACGAGCCCTCAGGGCGCTGGGCGTGAAAAAAGGCGACCGCGTCGCGCTCATGCTGCCCAATATCCCGCAGATGGTCATTGCCTATTACGGGACGCTTCGAACCGGCGCCGTGGCTGTCCCTACCAACCCGCTGTACCATGAGCATGAGCTGGAAGTGCAGCTCAAGGACAGCGGCGCGGGGACGCTGGTAGCGGTCGACATGTTCTATCCTGTGATTTCCCGTGTCATTGCGCGGACAAAGGTCACACACCTCATCCTCTGCGGCATCAAGGATTATCTCCCCTTTCCCTTAAACCTTCTTTACCCGCTAAAGGCGCGGATGGATCGGGAATGGGTTCCTGTAAAACGCACGCCTCCTATCTACGATTTTCTCGAAATCCTGAGGGATCAGGACGCTTCCGCACCTGATGCAACAGTGTCCCCTGATGATGTCGCGCTGCTGCAGTACACGGGCGGGACTACCGGGATACCGAAAGGCGCTGTCCTCACCCATCGCAACCTCGTAGTGAACGCCGTACAGAGCAAGGCCTGGCTTACACTCGGGAATGAAAGTAATGTGACCATTCTCGCTGTAATCCCCTTTTTCCATGTTTACGGGATGACAACGGCGATGAATCTCGGCATTCTCATCGGCGCCGAGCTGCTCCTTCTTCCCAAGTTCCATACGAAGGAGGTTCTGCGATTCATTGAAAAGTTCAGGCCCCAGATATTCCCGGGTATCCAGGCAATGTACCTTGCCATCAGCCATTACCCCAAGGTCCGGAAGTACGATCTGTCATCGCTGAAGGTCGCCCTGAGCGGCGCCGGTCCGCTTATGCACGAGGTCCAAGAGCAATTCGAGCGCGTGACAGGAGGAAGAATCGTCGAAGGATATGGACTTTCAGAAGCGTCGCCGGTGACCCATGCGAATCCGATTTTCGGCAGGCGCAAAGTGGGCAGCATCGGCCTCCCATGGCCGGACACTGACGCCCAAATTGTGGACATCGAGACCGGCGAAAAGTCGCTCTCCATCGGTGAGACGGGAGAGCTCGTCATCAAAGGACCGCAAGTCATGAGGGGCTACTGGAACAAACCAGCGGAAACGGCGCTGGCGCTGCGGAATGGATGGCTGTATACCGGCGACATAGCAAGGATGGATGCGGACGGCTACTTCTTCATCGTGGACCGCATCAAAGACATGATCAAGACCGTCGGAGAGAATGTGTATCCCCGTGAAGTCGAGGAAGTGCTCTACATGCACCCCAAGGTCAAGGAAGCGGTGGTTGTCGGAATCCCGCACGAGGAATATCTTGGGGAGAAGATTAAAGCATTCATCGTCTTGAAAGAAGGAACAACTGCGACAGCCGAGGAGATTATCCAGTACTGCCGTGAACAGCTGTCGAAGTTCAAAGTGCCGAAAGAAGTTGAATTTCGCAACCAGCTTCCGAAAACCCTGGTCGGAAAAGTGCTTCGCAGGGTGCTGCGGGATGAAGAAATGAAGAACATGGAAGCGAAATAGTTAATTAAGAATCGGGATTATTATACGGCACAATCCTGAAATCAGCTCCGTGAAGCAGATATCTGCTCTTCACTACCCATCCGGCACAGCACTTCCTCTTTGCCGAGGCAATACTCATGAAAGAAGTCGTCATCATAGATGGCTTGCGAACCCCCTATGCGAAGGCTGGCACTGCCTTCAAGGATGTACCTGCTGTCGACCTTGGTGCGGTTGCGGTCAGGGAGATTGTCGCGCGCACTGGGCTCGACCGGGAACGCATTGACGAGGTGATTGTGGGCAACGCGGGGATGCCGGCGGAAGCCGCCAACATCGCCCGGGTTATCGCCCTCCGCGCTGGGATTCCCGAGCGGGTCCCTGCTTACAGCGTGCAACGGAACTGTGCGTCGGGCATGCAGGCCGTAGCAAGCGCCTATGCCCAGATCCTTGCGGGTATGAGCGAGGTTGTGGTGGTCGGGGGCGTGGAATCCATGTCCAACTATTCTTTCTATATAAGGAAGAAACTTCGTAATGTTCTGACCAGCGTGCAGCGCTCCAAAACGGTCGGCGGCCGAATCCGGGCAATCCTTTCGCTCCGGCCGAAGGATTTTGTACCTGTTATCGGCCTCACGGAAGGACTGACCGATCCAGTCTCCGGGCTCATCATGGGCGAGACCGCTGAGGTGCTCGTGCGGGATTTCGCGATCACCCGCCGCGAACAGGACGAGTACGCCCTCGAAAGCCACCGGCGATGGGCAGCAGCTAATGAGGCGGGAAAGTTCAAAAACGAGATCATTCCCTTCTATGTACCGCCGGGGTTCGAGGCTGTTACAGAAGACATCGGACCGCGCAAAAACCAGACCCTGGAGGCTCTGCAAAAACTGAATCCTTATTTCGATAAACGGTCGGGAACTGTCACGGCCGGGAATTCGTCGCCGATCACCGACGGCGCTGTTGCTGCAGTTATCATGAACTCCGACCGTGCACGAGAGATGGGCTACAGCCCGCTTGGCCGCATCAGGGCCGTGGCCTTTGCCGGGTTCGAACCGGCCCGCATGGGCATCAGTCCGCTCTATGCTACGAATAAGGTTTTGAAGCGTGCGGGCATGACCATGAAAGACATTGACCTCATAGAGTTGAATGAGGCTTTTGCGGCTCAGATCATTGCCGTCGAGCGGGCCGCCGTGTCGAAGGAGTATTTTGACAAGAATCTTCCCGGCCAGGAGCCGCTCGGCGAGTTTCGGCGCGATATCATGAATGTAAACGGTGGTGCGATTGCTTTGGGGCACCCTGTGGGTTCATCGGGCCTTCGGATCATCATAACGCTCCTGAAGGAAATGGAGCGTCGGGGCCTCTCGACCGGCATTGCCACACTCTGCATCGGCGGCGGTCAGGGCGGGGCCATGATTGTTGAGCGTAGTTGACCTCAAGGACTCAGAAAAAAGGAGCGTCAGCTTGCTGCCGAAGATGAGTATTGAACTCGAATGCGAGGTTCCTATGTCGGCTTTCAATTATAGAATAGACAAAGAAGGTGTCGCGATCCTCACTTTTGACCTTCCCGGCGATAAGGTTAACAAACTCACCACGCCGGTCATGGAGGAGTTGGACAGACTCCTCGGCGAACTGGCTGGGAAGAGGGAGATACGAGCGCTCGTATTCCGGAGTGGCAAAGAGAGCAATTTTATTGTGGGCGCCGATATCGCGGAAATCAAGGGCATCACTGACAGGGAAGCCGGGGAGCGTCTTTCCCGAAAAGGACAGAGCGTGCTGAATAAACTCGAAGCCCTGCCCTTCGCTACCGTGGCTGCAATCCACGGTCCCTGCATGGGAGGCGGGCTGGAACTCGCGCTTGCCTGTACCTATCGCGTCGTCAGCAACGACCAGAAAACCGCCCTTGCCCTCCCTGAAGTGAAGCTTGGCATCATCCCCGGCTTCGGCGGCACCCAGCGGCTGCCGCGCATCACGGGGCTTGCGAACGCACTCGACATGATCCTGACGGGCAAGTCTGTTTTTGCTCAAAAAGCGCGGAGCATAGGCCTGGCCGATGAAGTCACCTTTAAAGAAATCCTTCTGGATCGTGCCATTGGCCTGGCAAAAAAAGCGATCGGCAAACCGCGGCCCACAGGCATCCGTGCAAAGAGACCGCTCGTCAACCGCTTGCTGGAAAGCAGTCCTCTGACGAGGACCATCATCTACCGGTCCGCGCACAACACTGTGCTTCGGGAAACGCGCGGGAATTACCCCGCTCCGCTCGCTGCACTGAAAGCGGTCCGCTACGGTCTGGCGCATGGCAGCGAAGCGGGATATGCGATTGAAGCAAAACTGCTTGGCGATCTTGCCCCGACCGAAATTTCAAAAAATCTCACTTCTCTCTTCTACCTCCAAGAGTTGCTGAAGAAAGATCTTCACCGCCCCTCCGTCATTATCCGGTACGCCGGCGTTCTCGGCGCAGGGGTCATGGGGGGCGGCATCGCCCAGCTCTTCGGGGAAAAAGGTATTGACGTGCGTTTGAAGGACATTAATACCGGGGCGGTGGCATCCGGTCTCCGGGAAGCCTGGCAAATATTCAGGAAGCGGCGGGAGAGGGGTGTCCTGAGCGCAATCCAGGCGCGCGACGGCTTTGACCGGATCTCGGGAGTTACCGATTATTCAGGCTTCGGAAAAGTCGACGTGGCAGTCGAGGCGGTCGTTGAGAATATGAACGTTAAAAAATCGGTGCTGCGCGATTTCGAAGCAGTCGCAAAAGACGGAGCGATCTATGCTTCAAACACCTCATCCCTCTCCATCACCGACCTGGCACTTGCCTCGACACACCCCGAGCGCGTCGCGGGGATGCACTTTTTCAATCCTGTAGAGAAGATGCCGCTCGTTGAAGTGATCAGGGGCAAAAAAACCTCCGCGGAAACTATTGCAACAATCGCGGCGCTCGCTCGCAGGCTCGGCAAGCTTCCCGTGGTCGTGAATGACGGCCCGGGCTTTCTGGTCAACCGCATTCTCATGCCCTACCTGAATGAGGCCGCTACGATGCTTGAGCAGGGAAACACGATCGAGAAGATTGACGAGGCCCTGCTTTCGTTCGGCATGCCCATGGGAGCTTTCATCCTGCTCGACGAAATCGGCATCGACATTGCTCACAAGGTAGCGGATATCCTGGAGCAGGGGTTGGGCGACCGCGTCAAACCGTCACCGCTGCTGAAAACCTTATATACGGAAGGTTATTATGGAAAGAAAAACGGCAAGGGCTTTTACCAGTACGAGGGGAGGAAACGCAGGCGACCGGATCGTTCCGTCTATGGCAGGATACTGCAGAGAACAGGCAGTGCGGGAACGATCGACTCTCAGGAGGTTGTTGAGCGGCCTCTTCTTCTTATGTTCAAAGAAGCGGCGCTCTGTCTTGAAGAGAAGGTCATAGACAGGCCTGACCTTCTCGATGGGGCGCTTGTTTTTGGCATCGGCTTTCCTCCTTTCCGTGGTGGGCTGCTTCGGTATGCGGACAAGCTCGGCGCGAAAACCATCGTTGACAAACTTGAAAGCTACAGCCAGAAATACGGTGAACGGTTCAAACCGCCCCCCTTCCTCCTGGATATGGCGAAGACAGGTCGGGGCTTTTACGAAAAGACAGGCATAGAAAGGCTGAAGGCGGCTTAAATTACAAGCGCCGGCGGCAGTGGCTTCCATGTACAAGCTGGTCGCCTCTGGCTCTCCCCTCCATCGCACCGGGCAAGTCCGCAAAAAGCATTTACTGGAGCAGCGCCTTCTGCTATAGTGTAGGAAAAGGAGGTTCGTCAGCACCCCATGCCTCCCAGTCGACCAGCCTATCGGCAGAAACAGTTCTCACTTCTTTTTTTTCTGCTATTCGCCCTTTTGTCTCTGAACGGTTGCGATTACGTCGGCTTTTATACCCAGCAGGCGCACCGGCACCAGACCTACCGTTATTTTCCCAGTGTTGCGGCGCTCAATCAGATTGATCCTGAAAATTCCATGATCCTCAGGGGGCCTATCAAGAGGCTTCAGAAACAGAACGAACCGCTGCTTCTCGTTGCGGTGTGCAGCAAGTATCAGCAGAACGAAAAGGTCGACCTGGTTCAGATCCCTGTTTCGACGGATACCTATATGGCCTTTCTCCCTGTGGGCAGTTATGATCTCTATGTTTTTGCGGATCTGGACGGCGATGGTGACTTCGAGAGCGAAGAACTGGTTGGAAAGGCGTCGGTCATCGTTAATCCCGAACAATCCCGCAACAGGGCCATCATAGAAGGACCGGCCATCATCGTCGATCGTGAACACCCGGGCGAAGTTGCTTTTCGCGTCCATGAAAAGGTCAGGCCGACCACCTATGTCTATGCCTCGCTCGATGACGAGTTTTTCGATCCTCGCTACGGCAATACCGGCCTCTACAATCCATCGCAATTGATAGAGCACACGCAGGGATTTGTCTTCGGTCTGGAGAACTTTGACGCAAAAAAGACGACGGTCCTTTTTGTCCACGGGATTAGCGGAACGCCACGTGATTGGAAGTATCTTGTGGCAGGGATGGATCGAAGCCGGTTTCAGCCCCTGTTTTTCTATTATCCATCAGGGCTTCGTCTCGATACAATGGGATCGCTGCTGGCTGAGGTTATCAGGGACATCGATAAAAATGCGAAGGAGGGCGGACGCAGAATCGTGCTCGTTGGCTATAGCATGGGGGGTCTGGTAGCCCTCTCGGCCATCAACAAGCTCTCGGAAGGGATGTTCCCCTCATCGCTTAAGATGTTCTGCTCGTTTTCCACCCCTTATGGTGGAGACGAAAATGCGGAAAAAGGGGTCGAGAATGCGCCGGTCGTGGTGCCGGTTTGGCGGGACATCGCGACGAAAAGCGAATTTCTGCAGACCCTTACGGGCAAGCCGTTTCCGAAACAGCTTCCCTACTATCTTTTTTTCTCCTATCACGAGACATCAAGGTTCAACCTGGGGGAAAGCAGCGACGGAACTATCATGCTCCGTTCCCAGCTCACGCCCTACGCGCAGAAATCAGCCACCAAAATCATGGGATTCGATGAAACTCACACCGGCATCCTGAACAACGACGGTGTACGGCAATCATTCAACCAGCTGTTGGATACCATCACGGCCGCGCCGTGAACCAATCGCGGGAATCTTCCGCGCCCCCGGAGAACTGAAAGCCTCACGGGGCTCCTCCCTACGGCGCACCGCTTCTGACGGCTCATCCCTGTTCGATTGTTATGGCATAGTAGGGGCAGATAGTAAGTATCCCCTTGAATTTTTCAGCATCGAACGTTTCGGCATGAATGACCCATGCCTTTTCATCGCGCATCTCGAAAAGCATCGGATACGCTTCGGCGCATCCCCCGCATCCCTGACACAAGCTGTAATCAATATTCGGAACCATTCCGCACCCTCGCTTTTTGCAGAATTGCACGTCAATGGCAGGATAATACCACGAAGATAGCGGATTTGGAATGTTAATAAATCATGTCGTCATGGACAGCTTGCGGTTATTGCTTCCGTCATCGCATCATCGATGACGGAAGCATAAGCGCTTGCGGGGAAAACCGGGGACTGGGGCATTTCGTGACCTGAAACTACGTGGTGACGGCCTCGCAGGTATATTCGTTTCCGGCGATATAATTCTCAAGCTCCTTGATCGCTGTTGTCTGCTCTGAAATGATCGCATTGACCACGTCGCCGATGCTCATAACTCCCATGAGCACGCCGTCGTTGATGACCGGTAAATGGCGAATATGGTTTTCGGTCATGAGGACCATGCAATCCCGCAACGATGTTTGGGAGCCGACGGTTATCGGCGGGCTGCTCATAAGCTCCCGCACCTTCGTGTTCTTCGATGATTTCCCTTTCAGGATCACTTTGCGGGCATAATCGCGTTCAGAGAAAACTCCCGCGAGGTTGCCGCCCTCTATGACGAGTAAAGCACCGACATTTTTTTCCGCCATAATCTCGAGAGCGTCATACGCAGTTGCTTCCGGACCAACCGCATGAAAGCCATGCCCTTTTGCCCTAAGCACCTGACCAACAGTAATGGATGCGTACATAAAATTACCTCCTTTCGTGAAGTAAAAAAAGCCGAGCGACCTGAAGACCTGTATCTTCGGCAACTCGGCTCTCTCCCCCCCGGGAGCCTACCCTTGACCAAACCCTTTCTACAAAGGACTCAGCTTAATTCTGTTGCTGTGGTGTTCTTGACCAAGCTATAACATTCGGCCTTGCTCCTGTCAAATTCTATTTCTGAAAGCAGATTATCTAAAGCTGTTTCTTGAGATCTCCCGAGATTCGCTGATGCCACTCCAACCTCGTCCAGGGCAACGAGAACCCGTCGAACCGCTCACAATTCAGATCAGAGTGAAAAAGAAGCGAATAAGGTAATACGGTACCGTTGGCCTCACTATGACATAAGAGATAGCATGGTAAACGGATTTCGATAACAATCAAAGTAGTACATTTTTCGAGGAATTCGAGCGGAAAATGGGAGCGGACAGAAAGAGAAAGCTTTCAAGAAGTCAGCTGCAGGTGATTCTATGCATCACGTTTAGCGGAGTATTTTTAGGCATCTGTTGTTCTCCACCATTGTAGACAAATGAATTCAGACGAAGATTTATCACATGCGATGTTCACCTCTCGAAATCATTCTTGTAATCGCGGTCATGAGCCATACCGCTAAACACAATTCGACCGACATATTCTTTCAATTCATCCGAGGCCCTGAGAGCCGCCTGGATCACCGACGGATCGAAGACCGTCCCTGATTCCCTGATGATTTCCTCCAAGGATGCTTCGAAAGAGAGCGCCTGGCGATAAGGGCGGCTGACCGTAAGGGCATCGAGGGCGTCTGCAACGGCAAAGACCCTGGCTCCGTGCGGGATTGCGTCTCCTTTCAGACCGCGGGGATAGCCCGATCCGTCGAAGTGTTCGTGATGACTTCTAATGATTTCTGCGGCCCGGGAAAAGTAACCGATGTGCCCGATGATTCGGTAGCCGATGTCAGGATGCTTGCGCATGACCGCCTGTTCTTCCGCGTTCAGGGGCCCGGACTTGTGCAGCACGGCGTCAGGAACACCGATCTTGCCGATGTCATGGAGCAGCGCGCCGCAGTACAGATCAACGAGGTCCCGTCCCCTCACGTCGCAGGAATTCGCGATGATGAGCGAGAATTCCGTAACGCGCAGGGAATGGTTCCCCACTTCATGCTCATGTGCGTCGATGGCATTCACGAATGCTTCGAGGGTCACCAGATAAGCCATATCAATACGGTGGACAACCCCCTCCAGGTACGTGTCGTTGAAATAGCAATTCCAGCAGCGGAAAGTGCCGTCCGACCGCATGACATACTGGTTTTCCGCAATCGCAGTGCCGCAGTTCGGGCAGGTATGGATTTGCTTCTGTTCAACGGTCATGACTTGAGGGTATCAAGGAGTATGCTCTTTGTCAATGGGGATTCGTTGAGGGGGGAGAAAACACTGTTGTGTAACATTCATGGTTCAACGTTCAGAACATCAAATGCTCTGGCCAGCGGTAAGAATCCTGTTCTCCTTGATCCGATCGCCTCATGCATAATCCTATAAATTTGCACGCCGCCCGGACCGGGCGTTAAGAGGGCGTTCAGGAAGTACAGACTGTACCCGGAACGAACCCGGTCCCGGAGAAAGGGTTCATGGCTGGCCTCTGAAAATACGGGCATTTCTCTTCTCTGCAGCCATGAGAATGTTTTTCGCCGTGTTTGCAGACAACCGTGCTTTCCTTGACCGGCAGCAGGATTCCGAAACGCTCTCCAAAGAGGGCCACCGCTTCGCGCAGCCCGGCGCGTACGTATGCCTTGCAGCAGCTTGGTCCGGTAAGTGCTGACAGTGCCTGCATGACTCGAATTACGGCATCCATTACAATTTTCTGTTCCCTGTCTGATCCGCATCGTGCACCGAGAAAAACAGAGAAACAGGCACCCAGGGCAGGTGCGATGCCACAGACCCCGGTGAGGCCGCAGTATCCCCCCACAGCCTGCTTTGCGGTCCGATCAAAAACTTCCCGGACCGCTGCGTTTGTGATATTTCCATTTCCATAGGGCGAGTTCTTGAGGGCACCGATAAGAGCTCCGGCGGCGATGAAGGCATGCTCGCACCCGAGCATGGGGAGGCGCGCATGACTGATCATCAGTTCAGCCATGGCAAATGGATCGTTTTCCCGGCTGGTGCAAGCAATTTGTTCAATCATGCCCCGTGCTTCCAACCCGTGGCATGCATCGCATACGAAATGCCCTGCGGCACAGACGATATGCCCCTGCTCTGCTCTGTTGCAATAGATGCAGGTACGGCCCTCCGCCTGAAGAAGGTATTCAAGGGCCGAACCGCAGACCATGCATTTTTCGGTATCTCTATAGACTGGCATGGCATTTTTATACCACTTCTTTTGTCCGTTTGCAATTTCAAGACCGCCCTCATCACCGGCTCCCTTGACTTTGTATGTCTATTTACGCTATCCTTATTCTAAGAATTACTGAAAAGCATGCTGCCTCGCTGTTTTCATTCAAAACCACAATGAGGATTAGGGTGATGTTCCCGATGCGCAGACTGTTCCTTCTTCTCCCTCTGTTCCTCCTGTTGCCGCACTCAGGCCAGTGCCACGAATCAGCGGCAACACGGGCGGATATCGGGGTTGATGAAAAACTCGGGCAGTCTATTCCGGCAGAGGTGGTCTTTGTTGATGAAAACGGCAAAAGCGTAAACCTCAGAACCATGATTGACAAACCGACCATCATTGCCCCGGTCTATTTTAGCTGCACGCATGAATGCCCTCTGCTCCTCACTGGTGTTGCTGATGTGCTTGGCAAAATGGACAGCATGCAGCCGGGGAAGGATTTTCAGGTGATTGCCCTCAGCTTCGACGATAAAGATACGCCAGCCATCGCGCGCGATAAGAAAAGGAACTATATCAAAGCTATCGGCCGCCCCTTTCCAGAAAACGCATGGATCTTCCTGACAGGCGCTGAACCCGGCATACGAGAATTCACTGATTCCATCGGTTTTAAGTATCAGAGGGATGGGGCTCACGATTTTTCCCATCCTGTCACTCTCGTCGTCATTGCGCCGGGGGGCAAAATCGTACGTTACATCGAAGGCGTCAATTTCCTTCCCTTTGAAGTGACCATGGCGTTGAACGAGGCGGCAAGCGGTCAGGTGGGCTCTACGACCCGCAAGATTCTTTTGTATTGCTTCAGCTATGATCCACTCAAAAAAACCTACGTATTCAATATATTAAAAGTAACCGGAACCGTGATGATCCTGTTTGTCGGATCATTTTTCACGTATCTTATGGTCTCGACAAAGAAGAAACGAAAAGATTTATGAGCGTTTTTTAAACATGCTCAGGCCCGACATCGGCACGAGGCGCAACACGAAACGTATAACCTGAAGCCGGATTTGAGGAGAACCGCGCCCATGGAAGCAAGCTTTTACCACGCGAAAACCAGATATCCCGGCATCTTCGGCTGGCTATTCACGACCGACCACAAACGGATCGGCCTCCTGTATCTTATCTCGACATTGTCCTTCTTTGCCGTTGGCGTGAGCCTTGGCCTCACCATGCGGCTCGAACTCATCCGGTCCGGCATGCACATCATCTCCGCGCAGACTTATAACGCCATCTTCACCATCCACGGGGTGGTCATGGTCTTCCTTTTCATCATCCCAGGAATTCCCGCTTCGCTCGGGAACTTCGTCATGCCCCTCCAGGTCGGCGCGCGCGACGTGGCCTTCCCGAAGGTCAACATCCTTTCGTGGTGGCTGTTCATCATGGGCGGCACGGTGGTCGTCACGTCCCTCTTTACGGGCGGCGGACCGCCGGACACGGGCTGGACCTTCTATATTCCCTACAGCATACGAACCGGGACGAACGTATCTCTTGCGGTTTTCGGCGTGTTCCTGATCGGCCTTTCGTCCACGCTCACGGGGATGAATTTCCTCACGACGATCCACCGGCTTAGAGCTCCCGGAATGACCTGGAAGCGGATGACGCTTTTCACCTGGGCCATCTACGCAACATCCTGGATCCAACTGCTGGCTACGCCAGTCCTGGCCATCACGCTCCTGCTTATCATCATGGAACGGTTCTTCGGCGTGGGGATCTTCGATCCGGCCAAGGGCGGCGACCCCATTCTCTTCGAGCACATGTTCTGGATCTACTCGCATCCGGCCGTCTACATCATGATCGTGCCCGCCATGGGTGCGGTCACCGATATCATTCCTGTCTTCAGCCGCAAGAATATTTTCGGATACACAGCCATCGCCGCATCGAGCCTGGCCATCGCCTTCGTAGGCTACCTCGTCTGGGGACATCATATGTTCACCAGCGGCATGAGTGACACAGCCCGCATCATATTCTCATTCCTTACCTTCCTCGTCGCTGTTCCCAGCGGAGTCAAGGTCTACAGCTGGATCGCGAGTCTGTATAAGGGCTCGATTACCCTCGGCGCTCCGCTCCTCTATACACTCGGTTTCATCTTCCTGTTCTCAATCGGCGGACTGACCGGCCTCATACAGGGGGCGTTGGCTACGAACCTCCATGTCCATGGTACCTATTTTATTGTCGCCCACTTCCATTACGTCATATTCGGCGGAGCAGTCATGGGTTTCTTCGCTGGCCTGCATTACTGGTACCCTAAGATGTTCGGAAGGATGTATGAGGAACATCTGGCAAAACTCGCGTGGGTCTTCCTTTTCATCGGCTTCAACATGCTTTACTTCTCCATGTTCGTTCTCGGCTGGGAAGGCATGCCGCGGCGTTACTACGATTATCTTCCCCGGTTTAATGGACCGAACCTGGTTTCGACTATTGGTTCCTGGGTCCTCGCCATGGGACTGATCATCATGTTCTATAACCTGATTCATTCGCTTTTCGCGGGAGCGAAAGCCGGCGACAATCCCTGGGGCGCGGCATCGCTCGAATGGCAAACCTCTTCCCCGCCGCCAACGGAAAATTTCGAGGATATCCCGGTGGTCACGAAGGGACCCTATGATTTTAAATAACCGTGCGGGGTTGAATGTTCCCTGCCCCTTGTACGGCATATCAAAAATTCCGCTGTGCATCAACGAGGATTCTTTTTTGTTATGAACGAAACCGCTCCTATAGAACATCGCGATTATATCGGCGCAAAGCTTGGCATGTGGCTTTTTCTGTTTACCGAAATCCTGCTTTTCGGCGGCATGTTCCTCGTCTATTCGGTCTACCGTGAGGTCAACACAGCCGATTTCCATGAAGCAGGAATGGAAATGAACATGACCATCGGAGCCGTGAATACTCTCATCCTGCTGACCAGCAGCCTGACCATGGTACTTTCGATTTCAGCCATCAAGAGTGACGCAAAAATGCGCTCAATCTTTTTTCAGGCCGTCACCATCATCCTTGGGCTTGCGTTTCTCGTGAATAAATATTTCGAATGGTCCGATCATATCCGGCACGGTTTTTACCCTGACTCGCCTCAACTGTTGGCCATGGGCCACGGGAAGATTCTCTTCTTCGGCTTGTACTACGTTATGACCGGCATTCACGCCCTGCATGTCCTGATCGGTATAAGCATCATCGGCTTTGTCCTGATTCTGACGCTTCGCGAAAGCGTGTCAGGAAAGGATTATGTCAAACTGGAGAACGCGGGACTATTCTGGCACCTCGTTGATGTCATCTGGATTTATTTGTTTCCGCTGTTTTATTTGATATTGTAATTTATTTTGTGGCCGTGGATTGTAAGGGACCGTCATGGAGGAATCGTGGGCTGAACCCCGCCTGCGAGAAAAGTTCATGGAAGACAAACAGGTAGAACGGACTCACGTGCCGAACCGAGTATTTGTCATTGTCTGGATCGCCTTGCTTTGCTTAACGGGATTGACGATCAAGGCTGCGCAAATGAAAATGGGCGAATGGAGCATGGTCGCCAATATCGCCATCGCTTCAACCAAGGCAAGCCTGGTGCTCTGGTTTTTCATGCACCTCAAGTATGAAAAAAGAGTATTCAAACTGCTGATCTTTATCCCGATCATAACAGTCTCAATCATCATCGGGTTGACATTCTTCGATATCTGGTATCGATAATCATGGCACTCTATGCCATATAATTGCATTCTAAACTCTGAACACTGACCTTCTCCAGGTGGATTATGGTAACCGGCTGGCCGCACATGTCGAACCCCGCGGATGACACGTTTTTTTTCATTCTCGGCATATCTGTCGTTCTGCTGGCCCTCAACACGGGGGTCATGATCTATTTCGTTTTCCGTTACAGCAGGAAGAGGCACCCCCAGGCCGAGGAGGTAAAGGATAACGTTCCACTCGAGATCATCTGGACCGTCATTCCCACAATCCTCGTGCTGGCGATCTTCTTTGTCGGCTGGAAGGGTTTCCAATATATGCGGACAGCCCCGCCCGACGCCATGGTCATAAAGGTTGTTGCCCGGCAGTGGTCATGGACCTTCGATTACGCGAACGGCAAGGAAAGCAATGTACTCAAAGTTCCGGTGCGAAAGCCCGTTAAGCTCCTGATCACCTCAGCCGATGTTCTGCACGGTCTCTACATACCCGCGTATCGGATCAAGGAGGACGCCGTGCCCGGCATGGAAACACACCTCTGGTTCCTCCCCGACGAACTCGGCTCCTATGACCTATTCTGCACGGAATACTGCGGATTGGGACACTCCAGCATGATCACCAAAGTGGAAGTCATGACCGAGCAGGATTTCAATGCATGGTACAAAGGAGAACAAGAACGCGGTACCGCAAAAACCGAGGGCAAAACACCCGTTCCGGAGGCCCCAGCAAAAAAGAGCGAAGGAAAACCGGCGCAAAAGGGTGCCCAACTCGTTCAGGTCAAGGGCTGTCTTGCCTGCCACACGACTGACGGCACACCGAAGATAGGGCCGACGTTCAAGGGGGTTTTCGGAAAAAAGGAAACCGTGATTCGGGATGGAAAGGAACGGGAGATCACCGTTGATGAAGCATTCATCAAACAGACACTTCTGCACCCGGAAATAGACCGGGTCAAGGGATTCCCGCCAATCATGCCCTCTCAGCAGGGACTATTGACGGACAACGAAATAGATGCGATAATCGAGTATATAAAAAGCCTGCAATAGCGCATCATCGGCCGGCGAAATTAAGGCTCTTCGGGCATCGTGCTCGACGGTTGAGCGATTTATCGATATGGCAACTTGGAAACCCTATATTGTTCTCAGCAGAACATCCATTTCCCTTTTCGCCGCCTGTTCCGCGGCAACGGGGTTTTTTCTTTTTTCGCGTCACCAGCTAATCGCAGCGCTTGACGTTGCCACCGCGGTATTTTTTCTGTCCTGCGGTGCCTCAGCCCTCAACCAACTCCAGGAACGCTTCATCGATGCAAAGATGGAAAGAACCCGTCAGCGGCCGATTCCGTCCGGCATCATCCTCCCTCGTCAGGCTCTTTTCTTTTCTCTTTCTCTCATGTCATTCGGTTTGTTCATGCTGTGGTCAGGAAGAAGCGAAATAGCCCCCATCCTGGGGCTGGCAGCGATTGTCTGGTACAACGGCGCCTATACTTACCTCAAGAGGGTAATGGCATTCGCATCAATACCGGGCGCCGTCGTCGGGATGATCCCGCCCGCGATTGGCTGGGTCTTTGCGGGAGGGTCCCTCCTGGATGCCCGTCTCGCAACGGTCTGCTTCCTCTTCTTTATGTGGCAAGTCCCGCACTTCTGGCTCCTCGTCCTGAATCATGGAGAAGAATACGAACGTGCTGGCCTACCATCACTCACCGCGGTTTTGGGCAAGCCGCAAATCGCGAGGATAACCTTTGCCTGGATTGTCGCGGCGGCAATCGCCAGTTTCATCCTGCCGCTCTACGGTTCGGTGAGATCGCCCGTCGTCTCTTTCTCTTTCTTTCCCTTGGCCGTCTGGCTCGTCTGGAATGAACGATCCTTGACAGGAAAGCATCCCTTGCTGCCTCCTTCCCCGATCCTCTTCACAAGGATAAATATCTACCTGTTCCTCATAATGTTGCTTCTTTCAGCGGACAATGCTCTTCACAGCCTGTCATGACGGACGCTCATTCCGATATAGCATTGAAACTCAAACAGCTCCTTATCGACTCGTCGCCGCTTATCGAGGAGTATACAGCTACGATCTGCCCGGTTTGTATTGATGTGTGCTGCAGGCAAAGACACGGACTCTATCGTGAGAAGGATCTCGGATATCTGAACGGACTTGGCATAGTCGCACCACAGCGGGATGAGGCGCGATCATTGGAGGGGCCTTGCGAAAGCATGGGGCCAGGGGGCTGTATTCAGCCCCGGTGGTTGAGGCCTTTCAAGTGTACATGGTTTTTCTGCGATCCTCTTCTTGAAGCGCTTAATAATGGACCGCAAAAAAAAGCAAGGAAGCTCACCGGGATGATGCAAGATATGATAAATTTTTATAACGCATTATCGGAGGTTAAAGGGTAACTGATATTTTTCTGTTATTGCCTGGACCGTTAATCTTTGCTGCTTTTCCCAACATGAGCTACTTCCCGAAGGGACAGACAGGATACCTGCATTCCTTGCAATGGAGGCAGAGTCCGCCGTGGCCGAGTTCCGCCAGTTCCCTTCTCCCGATCTTCTCGCCTGCCAGCACCCGCGGCATCATGAGATCAAGGATCGTAACACTGTGATACATACCACAGGCCGGAATGCCGAGGATCGGGATGAGATTCATGGTGGGAGCTTCGCGTCCCGGGGTTTTTCGACTCTGGACCGGGAGCTCTGAGCGCTGAACTTTTTCTATGTATCCCACGAGGAACATCGCCCCGGGGAGTACGGCCGCGCCGTAGGTGACATCTTTTGCGCCGATATTTCTGATGGCGAACCGGGTAACGTCGTCGGGATCCACGGACATGCCGCCGGTGGTAAGAAGCAGATCCGCGCCGGCATCGAGGAGCTCCCGCAGCCGCTGCTCGATGATTGCGGTGTCATCGGGGGCATAGTAGAGACCGACAATCTCACCCTTGAACGCCTCTATCTTTTTTGAAATGACGGGAGCGAAGGCATCCTTGATCTGGCCATGATAAACCTCGTTTCCCGTTATCACGACCCCGACTTTGGGTTTCCGCAGTTCCTTGACTTCTACAACCGGTTTCCCGACAGCGCGCGCTTTCTCGCAGATCCCAGTTGCCTCGTCGATCACACCTCGCTTCACCACCAGCGGAACAGCCCTCGTGCCTGCGACAACCCGGTCCTTTTTCACCAGCGAATAGCTGTGTCGTGCGGCGCACATGACCTCTCCCAGCATGTTGAATTCAAGCAGTGCTTGGCGGTTTACGTACAGCAGGCCATCGTGCTCCGCGACAATATTGACCTTGCCTTCCTTCGGTTCACCCTCAGCCCGGACCCCCGTTCCCATGAGAGCGGCTGCAAGAGCGCAGGCCGCATCATCCTCATGCATCTCATCAGGTGCAAGGGAGAGCACGAACAGATGTTCCTTTCCCAGGCGTTTCAGATGTACAATGTCTTCGAGGCAAATGATATGCCCTTTTTTAAATGCCCTGCCCTTGAATTCGTCCTTCCTGATTTCCGTGATATCGTGAGCAAGGACCATCCCGACCGCAGCGGAGACGGGTACTGTTTTCCCCGCTGTCGCATTTGTTTCCCTGCTATGCTGTTGATTGCACATGGGCGACTGCCTCCCCCGACTCAGTGAGACTGGGCCGCCGGCGCCTCCGAATCACATCAAGGCATATCACGGCACCTGGCGCATCCCGTCTTCACATCGAACGGAACGCCAACTGTCCGTTGTGGCAGGCATCGCCGATCTCGGCCCAGACAACCAGCGGCGCAAACAGCATGACGATGCCGGACAGTCAAACGACTTTTTTCACGTCCTCCCCCGGTAGTGGAATTTTCCATAAGTGTATCACAAAAAACAAGCCAATTCAAAATAAAACAGGCGTTTTTCATCAGAACCAGAATTGGATATGCGTGACGGGAAAAGTCCCGATGGCTTCCCCTTCAGACGAATGGCGATGATCGAGTGTCCTGAGATGCCTTGAACTATCTGCGCTGAGATGGTGACGCGTAGCCGGACATTTTTACCGGGAGACAAGTCAAGAGCGTTCCGCGACCTTCTGTCTTGACAGATTCGGCAAATTAGCATAATCTCCCTCTACGGTAAAGGCCGTACCGGCTTTCTGCCTAGACCGCCGGCACAGGCCGTGAACGACCTTGCTACGGCAGGCGGCTATGAACAGCTGCACTGGCACCGGTTCAGGCAGAGTGCATACCTGCTTTCTTTGGAGGTGAACATGCGGATCCTTACCTTGTCCTGGTTCCTGATGTTGTCCTTAGCATTCCGAAGCGCAACAGCCGGTGAACTGAAGGAGCTTGACTTGTCTGACGGCAGCACCATCACCGGAGAAGTGCAATCGCTCAGTAACGGGATTTACACAGTCAAATCGGAAAGCCTTGGTATCATAAAAATCGAGGCATCGAAAATACAATCCATCCATGCAATATCGTCGTCAGTGGGCGCAAGAACCGGCAACGGGATCTCTGGTGGTGAGATAAAATCGCTCCAGGAAAAGATGCTCAATGACACGGAAATCATGAGCCTGATCCTGACCCTCCAGAACGATCCCGAGTTTAAAAAGATCCTTGAGGACCCGGAAATCATGAAAGCCGTCAATGCGGGTGATGTTGCCGCCCTCCAAGCTAACCCCCGGTTCATGAAGCTCCTCAACAATACCACGATCAAAGAAATCGGTGGGAAAGTAAAATAAGGGGGTTGAACCCTCCTGTACACCACATTGCTGTTGACATCGCTTTTCGTTCCGGATACTATCATCGAAAAATCCAGAAGGGATACAGTATGGCCATAACCTACAAAGACGCGGGTGTTGATATCGACGCCGGTGACCTCTTTGTCGAGAAAATCAAGCCCTATGTGAAAGCAACGTTCCGGCCAGAGGTTATGACGCATATCGGCGGATTTGGCGGACTGTTCGCGCTCAAAAAATTCAAGGAGCCCGTGCTCGTGGCCGGGACAGACGGCGTCGGCACGAAACTCAAGATCGCCTTTCTCATGCACAAACACGACACGGTCGGCATCGACCTCGTCGCCATGTGCGTCAACGACATCATTGTTCAGGGCGCCGAGCCGCTCTTTTTCCTCGATTATTTTGCAACGAGCAAGCTGAAGCCCAAAGAGCATTCCGACATTGTCAAGGGCATTGCCGAAGGGTGCAAACAATCAGGTTGCGCACTCATCGGCGGAGAGACCGCGGAGATGCCATCGTTCTACAGCGAGGATGAGTACGATCTGGCGGGATTCGCCGTCGGTGTGGTTGAAAAAAAGAAGCTCATCAATGGCTCGAAGATTAAGCCAGGAGACCGCCTTGTCGGGCTGGCATCTTCGGGGCTCCACAGCAACGGCTTTTCCCTGGTGCGCAAGGTGCTTCTCGAAAAATCGGGCTACGGCGTGCAGGACCTTCTGAGCGAACTGAACCAGGTCCCCTTGGGCGACGTCCTGCTTACCCCCACGAGAATATACGCGAAGACCATCATGGCTCTTTTGAAGGAATTCGACATTCGCGGCATTGCGCACATCACGGGCGGAGGCATCACCGAAAATACGCCCCGCATGCTCCCAAAAGGCGCCCAAGCCCTGATCAGGAAAGGGACATGGGAAGTGCCTTCGATTTTCAAACTTATCCGGAAAAAAGCGGGGATCGATGACAACGAAATGTACCGGGACTTCAACATGGGACTCGGCATGATCCTTGCCGTTCCAGGGAAACAGGCTGAGGCGATCATGAAAAAAGCGTCAAAGCTGGGGGAACAAGCATACCTTGTCGGTGAAGTTGTTAAGGGAAAACAGATTGTGAGGTATGAAAGCTAGGTTTCGGGTTTTATTAGTCCCGACCGCCGATTTCTGACTCCCGCCCCGACTCCTCCACCTGTTTGAGGGACTTCCATGAAAAAAGTAAAACTCGGTGTCCTTGTCTCCGGCCGCGGCTCCAATCTCCAGGCAATCATCGACAACATCGAGAACGGAACACTCTCGGCGGAACTCGCCGTCGTGATCAGCGACCAAGCTGATGCCTACGCTCTTGAACGGGCGCGGAAGCACGGTTTCGCCGCAGTGCATGTAAGTGCCAAAGGGTTTAAAAATAAGCGGGAAGAGTATGACGCACTGCTCGTAAAAGAATTGCAGGAAAGAGATGTCGAACTCGTCTGCCTGGCCGGTTTTATGAGGATCATCACCCCGACGCTCATCAGGGCCTTTTCCAACCGCATCCTGAATATCCACCCCGCTCTCCTGCCGGCCTTCCCGGGCCTTCATGTCCAGAAAGCGGCACTGGAGCACGGGGTCAAGTTTTCGGGGTGCACAGTGCATTTCGTGGATGACGGTATGGACACCGGCCCGATCATCATCCAGGCCGTTGTTCCGATCATGGACAACGACACGGAGGACAGCCTGACAGATCGAATCCTCAGACAGGAGCACAAGATTTATTCCCGCGCTATTCAACTCTATGCCGATGGCAGGCTCACCATCCGGGGCAGACGGGTTTCTGTCTCCAACGGGGAACAGTCGGCCGATGCGTTTCTGATAAATCCCTGAAGATCGTTGTACCGCCGCCGCGCTCAGAGGGCGGCGGATGGCCATGTCATTTGCTTTTGTATTTCCTGGGTTATCGGCAGGCTCATTTTGAATGTTACCCCGCCTGACCCGTTCTTGACAGCGCCTATGGTTCCCCTGTGATTCTCAATCAAGCGCTTTGAAATCGCCAACCCCATACCGGTGCCCTTCGGTTTCGTCGTGAAAAAGGGCTGAAATATTTTATTCATCACTGAGGGATCCGGCACCTTGCCTGTATCGGACACTTCAATCAGGATGGCCCTCGCCGCCGATTCAAACCGTGTTTTGATCCCCAAGGTGCCGCTGCCTTGCATGGCGTCAACAGCATTCAGCATCAGATTCATGAAGACCTGCTTCAGTTGCATTGGGTCAGCCGTGATTCCCGGAAGATTCTCCTCAAGATCCTTAACAACGGAAATGCTTTTCGATGAGTCCGCCGGCGAACGGGGGTTTTTCAGCACCATGCCGGCAACTGCGTTCAGGACGGCATTGACATCGGTATCTTCAAACTGGGGCCGGGAGGGCCTGGCGAAATTGAGAAGGTCTCTGATCAGCAGCTCGATCCGTTTGATCTCGCCGATCACGAGTACAAGAATGCGCTTATCCTCTTCGGGGAGGTAAGGCGCCGTGGAGAGGATCTCGATTGAAGCCTTGATGCCTGCAAGGGGATTTTTAATTTCATGCGCCAGTCCCGCCGCCAGCTCCCCTGTAGTTTTGAGCTGCTCGGTCCGCTGCAGGGTTTCCTCAGCCTGTTTCCGTTCGGTGACGTCACTGTCGATTGCCAGGATATAGCGGTGATCCCCCATTTCAAGCAGACCGGCGCTGATCGCCACGGGGAAAACGGTTCCGTCTTTCCTGACATGATTGATTTCCCGCTTGAACCACTCCCCCTGGAATATGCGTTCTATGCGCTCAGGCACCTTGGCGGACGAATCGGCGTCGTCGAGATCCCTGATGTTCATGGTCAAAAGTTCCTCAAGGGTGTAGCCGTGCATCTTTACAGCGGCCTGATTGGCCGCAACGATTTTCCCCATGTTATCACCTTCGCCATCCAGGATAAATATGCCGTCGCCAGCGCTTTCGAAGAGCAGGCGGTACCGCTTCTCGCTCTCTTCGATTTTCTTCATATGTTCCTTTAACGAACTCGCCATTACATTAAAACCGACTGCCAGCTCGCCGAACTCATCCCGGAGTCCGGCTACTCTATACTCGAAATTCCCCGTTTGCAAATTTCTCGTAGCATTCAGCAGCGCCTGAATCGGACGGGTAATGCCTCTGAGAACGGAAAAGGCCATAAGGGCGATTATGAATGGGCCAGCGGCAATGACCATAATCAACATGATTTTCGTGCGACGCACTTCGCGCAGGATATCATCAGTCTGCTGAGAGAGTTTTTTGTTGGTTATCACGATCATGGTGTTGATCTCGCTGATCAGAGAATCGCCGATGAGGTGGGCTCTTTCCAGTTCGACACGAAGGCTGCCAGCGTCCGCTTTCACGGTCAATCCTTTGCCGATTTGCTGGCCGTATTGCTCGACCTGATGCTGCAGATCTTGGAGCCTGCGCAGGACGCTTTCTTGATGGTGGCATCCAAAACAGACATTGATCGTATTCTTCATGGCATCAACATGCCTTTCAACGGAAACGGCGCTTTCCGCATGCCGTGTGCCCTGGGAATACAGATCCGCCTCCGCTCTACGAATATTCAGCAGGAGGTTCTCCCTGAGGATTTCCACCTTGTGGAACATGAGCAATTCATCAAACCGCATTGCGTTGGTTTCGATCGATTTGATGAGGTAAATACCGCCGAAAACGAAGAGCAGAGACACGGTACCGAGAATTATGATGATTTTCTTTTTCATAATGAGAGGGTTATCCACCGTGCCACAAATAATGGATCCGGCAGTGTGGGCTTGCTGCTGGCAACGACATCATCGTATGACTTGCCGGTGGTTCGTTCTGCTCGGGGACTATTTATCATAGCCAGCTATCTCTGATCCTTTTCGGATCATCGGATTCAAGGGCTCCCAAGTTTCAGCCATTGAATCGTCTCTGCTCGTTTTTTTTAACCCCATGAAATTAAGACGGAATAATCCCTACTCCAGGAAGGTATAAATGTCACAATATTTTACCCTCGTTATCGGGTGCTGTCAATGCACAAAAGGGCTGCCAACCGACGACAGAAATATGCTGGCATAACGAGATCATTAGAGAATGATAAATATTCGTTCGCCCCGGAGCCCTTCTTACAGTCGCATGACGTCAGTAGATATGCCCCCTTGCCGGTTTGCTCTTCGTTAAATATCCTCATAGTAGCGGCGATGAACATTTGTCTACTTCTTTCAGCGAAAAACGCTCATCTGAATTCTTTGCAGCCTGCGCCTTAATCCCCGCCCGGAAGGGTGTTTTCAGCGCAAATGATAAAAAAGCGGTGGCTGCTGTTGAACACATCAGTGCCAGCTCCCGGGGGTACTGCTTTTTTTTGTTCGGTGAACGCATGAAGGGTTATTGCGATTTCGGACGACGATATGCATCAGGTAAGCTAGGGCAGAAAAAATTCAAATCAGGCGAAATATTCTTGGCAGGGTCATGAAGAAATGGTGGCGAGAAGGGGATCGAACCCTCGGCCCCCGCATTGCGAATGCTAACAAGCAAAAATCTAATTCCCTTGATGTATCGCCTGGTTTCCCGTTTGTGGTATAAAATCAAAGGGTTTTCAGTATTGCGATGCTTACAATCGTTACGATGATTCTATCTATTTTGGTCTGTTCTATAAATAGCGCACTAATTAATTGCGCATAATTTGCGGACAATTTCGTTGCCTGATGTCCATTCCCTGAATCTTGATTCCACTGACCGTACCACATCCTCAAGCGTCGGGAAGTATCGGTTATGCAGACAGAGCCTTCGAGTTAATTTCCATAACCGCTCAATTGGACTTAGATCAGGGCTGTAAGGAGGCAGAAAATCCAACATGAATTGAGGTTCATGCTGACTTCGCCAATCTGCATGGAGCTTGGCATGATGGTATTTGGCATTATCTGTTATGACAACGACGCGACGACCGCTTCGGGAACTTA
>DATJAP010000030.1:0-7185 GCA_035516155.1 Nitrospirota bacterium | reverse complement strand
GCGCATGGGGCACATCGAGCTTTCCTCGCCCGTTGCCCATATCTGGTTCCTTAAGGGGCTTCCGAGCCGCATTGGCACGCTGCTTGATATGACGCTCCGGCAGCTTGAAAAGGTCCTCTATTTTGAAGGGTATGTTGTGGTCGAGCCCGGCGACACGCCGCTCAAGCATAAAGAGCTTCTGACCGAGGAAAAGTTCCGCAAAGCTCAGCAGGAGTACGGCATCAACGCGTTTAAAGCGGGAATGGGAGCCGAAGCGATCCGGGAGATGCTCAAAGCTATCGATCTTGAGACGGAGTCGGAAGACATCCGCAAGAAGATCGAGACCGCGACTTCCATGGCCACGAAGAAGAAACTGACAAAGCGGCTCAAGGTCATTGAAGCTTTCCGTAAATCAGGCAATAAACCGGAGTGGATGATCCTCGACGTTATCCCGGTGATCCCGCCGGAGTTGCGTCCACTCGTCCCTCTCGAAGGCGGCCGGTTCGCCACGTCGGATCTCAATGATCTCTACCGCAGGGTTATCAACAGGAACAACAGGCTTCATCGCCTCGAAGAGCTTAAAGCGCCGTCCGTCATTATCCGGAATGAAAAGCGGATGCTGCAGGAGGCGGTGGACGCGCTCTTCGATAACGGCAGACGGGGACGTGTCCTGCGGGGGCCGAATAAGCGCCCCCTCAAGTCACTCTCGGACATGCTGAAAGGCAAACAGGGACGGTTCCGCCAGAACCTTCTCGGAAAGCGAGTGGATTATTCCGGCCGTTCCGTGATCGTCGTCGGTCCCGATCTCAAGCTCCATCAATGCGGCCTGCCGAAGAAGATGGCGCTGGAGCTGTTCAAACCCTTTATCTTCAATAAACTGGAAGAAAAGGGATACGCGACGACAATCAAAAGCGCCAAGAAAATGATCGAGCGCGAGCGGCCCGAGGTGTGGGACGTCCTTGAAGAGGTTATCCAAGAACACCCCGTGCTCCTGAACCGCGCCCCGACGCTCCACAGGCTGGGCATCCAGGCCTTTGATCCAGTCCTGGTTGAAGGCAAGGCAATCCGTCTTCATCCGCTCGTGTGCGCGGCGTTCAACGCCGACTTCGACGGCGACCAGATGGCCGTTCACATTCCGCTTTCGGTCGAGGCACAGCTCGAAGCGCGCGTCCTCATGCTTTCCGTGAATAATGTCCTTTCGCCGGCAAACGGGAGGCCGATTACCGTACCTTCGCAGGATATCGTGCTCGGCTGCTATTATCTGACCAAAGCCCGTTCCGGAGTGCTCGGCGAGGGGAAAATATTCTCTGGCAAGGATGAAGTGCGTATCGCCTTTGACCAGAACGTTGCCGATATCCATGCCCGCATCCGGGTCCGCATCAACGGCAAGATCGAAGAAACGACGGTTGGCCGAGTTCTCTTCAGCGATATTCTGCCGGAAGGTATGTCCTTCTCTTCGGTCAATAAGGAAATGACCAAGAAGGAGCTCGCAAAACTTATTGATGAGTGCTACCGGAAGCTGGGTCTCAGACGCACGGTCGTACTGATCGACGATCTGAAGGAAATGGGCTTCAAGTTCGCCACCCGCGCCGGGATCTCCATCTGCATTTCCGACATGCATATCCCGAGCAAGAAACAGAAGTTTATCGATCAGGCGCAGAAGGAAGTCATGGAGATCCATCATCAGTACACCGAGGGTCTCATTACGAACGGCGAGCGCTATAACAAGGAGATCGACATCTGGGCAAACGTGACTGAAAAGATCGCTGATGAAATGATGGCGGAGCTCGGCATGGAAGCCGTCGAGCTGGGTGGGGCCAAGAAGTCAGAACTCCAGGAGGCCAGGTCCTTTAACAATATTTTCATGATGGCTGACTCGGGTGCACGCGGCAGCACGCAGCAAATTAGGCAGCTCGCGGGTATGCGCGGTCTTATGGCAAAGCCGTCGGGTGAAATCATCGAGACGCCGATCACGGCGAACTTCCGCGAAGGTCTCACCGTGCTGCAGTACTTTATTTCCACCCACGGCGCGCGCAAGGGTCTCGCGGACACTGCGCTGAAGACTGCAAACTCCGGTTACCTGACGAGACGTCTCGTTGATGTGTCGCAGGATGTGATCATTACCCAGGATGATTGCGGTACGACTGATGGCATCATCGTCGGATCTCTCGTTGAAGGTGGAGAAATCATTGAACCTCTGTCCGAACGTATCCTCGGTCGTGTTGCAGCCGAGGACGTCAAGGATCCGATTACGAAGGAGGTAATCGTTCCGACAAAGAAGGAAATCAACGAGGAGCTTGTCAAGCGCGTCGATGAGGCGGGAATCGATCGCATCAAGATCCGTTCCGTACTCACCTGCCAGTCCCTGCGCGGCGTCTGCAAGATGTGTTACGGCAGGGACCTCGGCCGCGGCAAACTCGTAGATATCGGCGAGGCAATCGGGATCATCGCGGCCCAGTCTATCGGTGAACCGGGTACGCAGCTGACGATGAGGACATTCCACATCGGTGGTACTGCCAGCAAGGTCGTCGAGCAGACTGTGCTCGAAGCGAAGAATGCAGGCGCCATTAAATACCTCAACCTAAATACGGTGAAAAACAAGGAAGGCGATTACGTAGTCATGTCCCGCAGTGGCAACGTCGCTATTTACGATGAAACGGGGCGTGAGAAGGAAAAATACGCGATCATCTACGGCGCCCGGCTTAAGGTCCAGGACGGCCAAAAGGTGGTTGTTGGTCAGAAGCTTGTAGAGTGGGATCCTTACTCGTTGCCGATTCTCACTGAAATCGGCGGCAAGATCGCCTTCGGCGACATCATCGAGGGCGTGACCATGCGCGAGGAAGTTGATGAGGTTACCGGGCTGTCGCGGAAGGTGATCATCGACTATCCGAACCAGAACTTGCGGCCGCGCATCTCGATCAAGGACCAGCATGGAAAAACCGCCAGGCTGCCGGGCTCAAATGTCGTCGCACGCTATCTTTTGCCTGCAGGCGCCCACATCCTCGTGGACAAGGGCGATGAAATATTCCCCGGCGATATTCTGGTCAAGATCCCCCGTGAAACGACGAAAACCAAGGACATTACGGGCGGCCTCCCGAGGGTGGCCGAGCTCTTCGAAGCGAGAAAGCCGAAGGAGCAGGCCATCATCAGCGAAATCGATGGCACTGTGGAGTTCGGCGGTTTCGTGAAGGGGATGCGCCGCATACTGGTGAAGGACGGCATGGGGAATGAAAAGGAGTACCTCATCCCCAAGGGCAAGCATGTGAATGTGCATGAGGGTGACTGGGTGACCGCTGGAGAACCGCTCATGGACGGCCCCGTGGATCCCCACGATATTCTCAACGTGCTCGGACCGAAGGAACTGCAGAAGTACCTTGTCGATGAAGTGCAGCAGGTCTATCGCCTCCAGGGCGTGAGCATCAACGACAAGCATATCGAGGTCATCGTGCGCCAGATGCTTCGCAAAGTCCGGATTGAAGATGCCGGCGATTCGTCCTTCCTGATCGGCGAGCAAGTGGACCGTTTCTCATTTTCGAGAGAGAATGAGGCGGTGATCGCCCGAGGCGGCAAGCCTGCCACGGCACGGCCTATCCTTCTCGGGATCACCAAGGCGTCGCTTACCACGGACAGCTTCATCTCGGCGGCTTCCTTCCAGGAAACCACACGCGTGCTGACTGAAGCAGCCATCACGGGTGCGGTAGACGATCTTGTCGGATTGAAAGAAAACGTGATCATGGGAAGGCTGATTCCGGCAGGTACCGGGATGACGGAGTACCGGAATACCTATGTCGTTGTCGAGGAAGATGCCGGGCAAATTTCGGGAGAAAATCTTAGTTAGCGTATGGAACGGGTCTCCTTGAATGAGATTAGAGTCATAAAGCGGTATGGGCTAAAATGATCTAAAAAAAGCTTGACAACTTGGCCTTATATCGATATAATTACCGGGTTTTGACTCAACGTTTTTAAAAAACGACTATTTATTTGTTTTTAAGGAGTAATTCTCGTGCCAACCATTAGTCAATTGGTAAGAAAAGGCAGGTCGCTTGCTGCCAGCAAGACCAAGAGTCCTGCACTCAGGAGCTGCCCTCAGAAGCGGGGGGTCTGCATCAGGGTTTACACGACAACCCCGAAGAAACCCAACTCGGCGCTCAGAAAAGTTGCTAGGGTGAGGCTCACGAACGGCATGGAAGTTACGACGTACATCCCGGGCGTTGGTCACAATCTGCAGGAACACTCGATTGTTCTCATACGCGGTGGGAGAGTAAAGGACCTTCCCGGTGTCCGGTACCATATTGTGCGAGGCACGCTTGATACGGTTGGGGTCGCGAACCGAAAACAAGGTCGTTCCAAGTATGGAGCGAAGAGGCCGAAGTAGCGGTCGGGTGCTGGTTGACAAAAATGCCGCTGAGGCGGCAATGATATTGAGAAAAGGTATGCTATGCCGAGAAAAACAGTTATCGTAAAAAGAGAAACACTGCCGGATCCGAAATACAACAGCAAAATGCTGGCGAAATTTGTGAACGTGCTTATGCGTAAGGGCAAAAAAAGCACGGCTGAGGCAATCTGTTATAAGGCTTTGGACCGGATTCAGGCGAAAACGAACAGCGATCCGCTTGCAATTTTCAAGAAGGCAGTCGAGAATCTCAAGCCGACCCTTGAAGTGAAGTCCCGTCGGGTCGGTGGTGCATCCTACCAGGTGCCCATCGAGGTTAAGCAGCCGCGCAGGCTTTCACTAGCGTACCGGTGGCTTCGTCTCTATGCTTCGCAGCGGCCTGAAAAGTCCATGGTGGACAAGCTCGCCGGAGAAATTCTTGATGCGTCGAACAATACGGGAGCTGCAGTTAAAAAGAGGGAAGATGTGCACCGGATGGCAGAGGCAAACAAGGCCTTCGCTCATTTTCGCTGGTAAGGTGTTCATGTTGGAGTGGAGGTAGCAGTGGCTAGGCAGTATTCTCTGGCAAATACACGTAACATCGGTATCATGGCGCATATCGACGCCGGCAAAACGACGACGACCGAGCGTATCCTTTACTATACTGGTGTTTCTTATAAAATCGGTGAGGTACACGACGGCACCGCAGTCATGGATTGGATGGTGCAGGAGCAGGAGCGCGGCATCACGATCACGTCCGCGGCCACGACCTGCTTCTGGCGGGACAAGCGCATCAACATCATTGATACACCAGGTCACGTGGATTTCACCATTGAAGTGGAACGCTCGCTTCGCGTATTAGATGGTGCTGTCGCGGCATTCGACTCTGTTAGTGGCGTTGAACCCCAGTCCGAGACGGTGTGGCGTCAAGCTGATAAGTATAAGGTTCCGCGTATTGCATTCATGAACAAAATGGACCGCATTGGCGCGGACTTCTATATGAGCGTCCAGTCCATGAGTGACCGGCTCGGCGCGAATGCGGTACCGATCCAGATCCCGATCGGCGCGGAGGACAAGTTCCGTGGTTGCATTGACCTGGTGAAAATGAAGGCGGTGCTGTTCGACGACGAGACCCTCGGAGCAAAATACGTAGTCGAAGAGATTCCCGCGGACCTCCTGGCCAGGGCGAAAGAGTATCGCGAGAAGATGATCGAGAAGATCGCAGATGCCGACGATACCGTGATGGAGAAATTCCTGAACGGTGAGCAGCCGACAGAAGCTGAGATCATGCTCGCGATCCGCAAAGGCACGATCGCCATGAGCATTTTCCCGGTCATTTGCGGGTCGGCGTTCAAGAACAAGGGCGTACAGTTGCTGCTCGATGCTGTCGTGGATTATCTCCCGTCGCCGCTGGACATCCCTCCGGTAAAGGGAATAGGCCCCAAAGGCGAAGAAGTCACCCGTCTGACCTCCGATAGCGAGCCCTTTGCCGCCGTGGCTTTCAAGATCATGACCGATCCTTTCGTGGGCCAGCTCACCTTTATCAGGGTTTACTCCGGGACGCTGAATTCCGGCTCTTATGTATATAACTCTAGCAAGGGGCAGCGTGAACGCATAGGCAGGCTGCTCAAGATGCATGCGAACAAACGTGAAGAGATCCAGGAAATATATGCCGGCGACATCTGTGCGGCTGTGGGACTGAAGAACACACTCACAGGGCACACCTTGTGTGATGAGAACAAGCCAGTTATCCTGGAGGCGATGACCTTCCCCGAGCCGGTTATTTCCGTGGCTATTGAGCCCAAGACAAAGGCTGATCAGGAAAAGCTCGGGTTGTCGCTCCAGAAGCTGATGCAGGAAGATCCTTCATTCCGCGTGTTCACTGACCAGGAAACTGGCCAGACCATTATCTCGGGGATGGGAGAACTTCATCTTGAGATCATTGTCGATCGCCTGATGCGTGAGTTCAAGGTTGACGCTAATGTGGGCAAGCCCCAAGTGGCGTATCGTGAGACGATCAAGAAAAAAGTCGTCGCAGAAGGCAAGTTCATCCGTCAGTCCGGCGGACGCGGCCAATATGGCCATGTGGTTCTGGAGCTTGAACCGCAAGAGCCGGGAAAAGGTTTTGAATTCGTGAACAAGACTGTTGGCGGTTCAGTCCCGAAGGAATATGTCGCACCAACGCAGAAGGGTATAGAAGAAGCTATGGAGAGCGGCGTGCTCGCCGGGTATCCGGTGGTTGATCTTAAGGTTACGCTCATCGACGGATCATATCATGACGTCGACTCTTCGGAAATGGCATTCAAAATCGCCGGCTCTATGGGATTCAAGGAAGGCGCAGCGAAAGCCAATCCTACCCTGCTTGAGCCAATTATGGCTGTTGAGGTTGTGTGTGCCGAGGAGTACATGGGGGATATCATCGGTGACCTCAGTTCCCGTCGCGGCCGGGTCCAAGGTATGAATATGAGGGGCTCTGGTAGGGTTATAACCGCGCAGGTGCCGCTTTCGGAAATGTTCGGCTACGCAACCGACATCCGGTCCAAGACGCAGGGTAGGGCTACCTATACCATGCAGTTCGCACATTATGAAGAAGTACCGAAAAACATCTCGGAGCAGATCATTGCTAAAGTAAAAGGCGAAGCGGTCAAGAAATAATCATTCTTTAACTATTACATTCGATTTTCACTTCCCAACAGGAGGCGGATAGCATGGCAAAGGCAAAATTTGAGAGGACAAAACCTCATGTGAACGTGGGCACCATCGGCCACGTGGACCACGGCAAAACGACGTTAACGGCCGCCATCACGAAGGTGCTTTCCTTCAAGAATATGGCG
>DATJAP010000029.1:0-94058 GCA_035516155.1 Nitrospirota bacterium | reverse complement strand
CACGGTGTGGTTCGCCTGGATGTTGCTGAGGGTGTAGGAGGTAACCGCCCCCACGGAAGCGCCGTCCACCATGACGCTCGATACGGAGTAGCCCGTATTCGGGGTGAACGTGAAAGTCTGGTTTGCTCCCGGAGAAATGCTGTTTAAGGTGCCCGGAGCGATGGTGCCATTTGCCGTCTGCGTGACCGTGACCGTGTAGGTGACCGGCTCGAAAACCACGGCAATGGTAGCATTGGCCGTGACGTTGGTCACGGTATAGGAGCTGTTTGCGTCGAGCGTCACCGGCATCCCGTTCACTTTCACGGAATAGATGTAGTAGCCCGAGGCCGGAGTGACGACATAGTTCTGGCTGCCCCCGTCATTGACGGTGGTCACGCCCGCCGGGGTAATGGTCCCGTTGCCAAGCACGATTGAGGCCGTAATGGTGTAGACGTCCGGCGTGAAGGTGGCGCTGACCGTATGGTTTGCCTGGACGTTTGCAAATCCCCAGCTTGTGACCACTCCCTGGTTGATGCCGTCAACGACGACCGAGGAAACGCGGTAGCCCGTGTTTGGCGTGATGGTGAGGGTCAGATTGGTGCCTCCCAGGACCGTCGTGGTGCCGGCAGAAGAAATGGATCCGTTCGTCCCGGCGGTGGCCGTAATGGTGTAGGACGGGTTTGCCGCGAACGTGGCGGTCACGGTGTGGTTCGCCTGGATGTTGCTGAGGGTGTAGGAGGTAACCGCCCCCACGGAAGAGCCGTCCACCGTGACGCCCGCAACATGGTAGCCTGCGTTCGGTGTTATGGCGATGACCTGGTTCGCGCCCGGGGTAATGCCGCTTAAGGTGCCCGGAGCGATGGTGCCGTTTGCCGTCTGAGTAACCGTGACCGTATAAGTGATCGGCACGAAGACCGCGGTAATGGTAGCATTGGCGGTGACATTGGTTATGGTGTAGGAGTTGTTTGCATCAAGCGTCACGGCAACTCCATTCACTCGGACGAGGGAGGTGGAATAGCCTGCGGCTGCAGTGACGGTGTAGCTCTGGCTACCGCCATCGTTGACGGTGGTAACCCCTGCCGGGGTAATAGTCCCGTTGCCAAGCACGATTGAGGCCGTAATGGTGTACACATCCGGGACAAAAGATACAACGATCGAGTGGTTGGCCTGGACATTGACGAACGTGTACGACGTCGTTGTTATGCCTGCATTCGCACCGTCTATCAGAACGCTATCAACACGGTATCCTTTCGCCGGGATGAAGGTAAATGTCTTGCTGGCGCCTCCATTGACGGCAACACTGCCTGTCGGCGTCATAGTCCCATTACCAGTGGAACTGGCATTAATGGTAAATGCCGCATTGGGCGTGAACAGCGCTTTAATCGTGTGGATGGCCGTTACATTGGTGAACGAATACGACGTGACGGCACCGACGGATACACCGTCAACTAGAACATCGGAAACGGAGTATCCCGGATTTGCCGTGATGGTAAACGACATGCTGTCGCCGAACGAAACTGTATTTGATCCAATGTTTGAAATGGTGCCGCCCGCACCAGCCGAAGCCGTTACCGTAGTTGTTTTCAGCTGGACAGAGGCGGCAATCGTATGGTTGGCGGAAACGTTTGAAAATGTGTACTTGCTCAGTTTCCCCTGCTGCGTTCCGTCCACCACAAGGCCAGAGACGAGGGAATTCGGGGAAGGAGAGATTGTATAGGTTATGTTTCCGCCCTTGTCCACGATCGTAGTCCCTGCAGGAGAAATCGTTCCATTGACCGGCGTGCTGGAATCGATGTTTGATATGGTTGCGGTAATGGTGTATGTATCCAGCGTAAACGATACGGCAATGGTGTGGTCTGAAATGACATTGTAGAAAGTATAGGAGCTGACTGCCCCGACCGAAGCTCCATCGACCAGAACGTCCTCAATCCTGTATCCCTGTGACGGCGTAATCGTAAATAAGCTGTTCTTGCCTTTCGGAATGGTAAGGTCCCTAGACGGGCTGATGCAGCCGCTCGTTTTGGAGCACGAGGGGCTCAGGCAGCCATTCGAACTTGAAGACGCAGATATGGTGAACACATTGCCGTTGCCCTGTACCTTGAGGACCTTGTTATTTCCGGTATCAGCGATATAAATGCTCCCGTCAGTGTCGACATAGCAACCAGACGGATTCCTGAGGTTAGCGACAATCGCTTCAATGCCGTCTGCGACATCACCCGCATTGCCGGTACCCACGATAGTCTTGATAATGCCTGTTGCGGCACTAATTTCCCGTATCTTGTTGTTGCCGGAATCGGTGATGATCAGGTTCCCCGACGGATCAACGGACACCGATGTCGGGTCGTGGAGCTTTGCGGAAACCGCCGCCCCACCGTCACCCGAACTTCCTGCGTTCCCGTTTCCTGCTATCGTGGTGATAGTGCCTTTGGCATCTACCATGCGGACGCAGTTATTGCCGCTGTCTGCGATATACACTAATCCGTTTGCATCAACGGCCACTCCGGTCGGGTTGTTCAAGGATGCTTTTGTGGCAGGCCCGCCGTCGCCGTAATAGCCGGGCTTATTGCTCGCCTCCCCTGCAATCGTGGTTACGATGCCGTTGGCGTCTATACGCCTGACAACATTATTGCCGGAATCGGCGACGTACATATTGCCGCTCTTGTCGAGGTAGATGTAGGAGGGCAATTTGAACGTGGCGGATGTGGCCTGTCCGCCGTCTCCGCTGTAGCCCGGATGCCCGTTGCCTGCTATGACCGTGACGACCTTGGTGCAGTCGATTCTTTTTATGACATTATTGCCTGAGTCCGATATGTAAATATTACCGTTCATATCGACGGTGACGCTGGTCGGCTTTTTGAGCCCGGAAAGAGACCCTCCGTCGCCTGCCTGACCTTCGCCCGGGTTGCATGTTCCGGCAACCGTTGTGATATTGCCTGCAGGGTCAATCATGCGGACGCAGTTATTATTAGTGTCGGCAACGTAGATATTATTGTACGAATCGACAGTGACCTGGGAAGGATTATTGACGCAGGCGTGCGCTGCAGGCGCGCCATCGCCCGAATACGCATCATCTCCGGTCCCTGCCAGTTTGTTAATCTGTCCCGGCGGAATGCTTGTTTGGCAGGCAGCAACACTGCCAGGGAAAGCACACAGCAAAATGACCACGCATGCAAGAAGCACAAGAGCCATGCCATGCGTCTTTGTACCTACTCTTCTCGTGGTCCTTTTGTTCGTGCCAGCTCTGAAGATAGATTGGGTAAACATGTCACCTCCTGAAAATAAAGGTTAAACTTCAAAAATGTCTGTTTCTGAATCCGTAAAATTTATTTTCAATTCCTGGAGAGTTCTTTCTACCAGGACGTGAGCCCTGCTGCCCTGCGAAGGATGACAACCACGTCGTCGATCCCGATTTTGCCGTCCGGGGCTCCGCCGTTTACCTTCCAGGCAACGTCGCCGTGCAGGATGTCAAGGGCTGTGGGAGTCAGGATATGATTGGCAAATTTAAGGGCCTTTAATGCATCATTCATGTCGACTGTCGTCCCTCCGTCCAGGCACCCGTAGAGCGCGACCTTTGCAACGGTTCCGGGAGCATAAACATAGACTGGCGCCGTGATGCCATCGTTGATTTCCGCGAACACGTAGTAAATGCCGTCCGCGATGTTGCTCAGGTTCCAGAAGTAGGTGTGGGCCAGGTCGTCCTTGTGAAGGCCTGATGCGATCATCGTCCCGTTTGTGCCGGAGCCCGTGGTGTTGTAATACAACGTGATTGCCGGGTTGGCGTCGGGATCGCCGGCGGTCCAAGTAATCGTATAGGTGCCCCCGGAAACAACGAGCTGTCCGGCCGATGGCGTCAGGATCGTCATCGTTGGCGGCGTTACCACGCCGGTATATTTGACCACGAAGTTTGCGAGCGACATCCAGCTGCTCGAGTTTCCATAATTGTCCGTGGCCCGCGCTCTCCAGTAGTAGACGGTGTTGTCGTACAGGGACATATCCACGGTCCAGCTGGTGCTGGCGACGCCGGTTGTCGAGGTCAGCATCGTCTGCATGGCGCTGTCCGCGTAGAGCTGGAAGTCATAGGAGATGATGTCCTGGTCCTGGTTCACCGATGGGTTCACCATGAGCGTCGGGGTGAAGACCGTCACGGTTCCGTAGTTGGACGGGTTACTGACAGTTGGTGCCGCAGGCGGCAGGTCAACGGAGGAAACATAGAACGTGCCGACAACATAGGGGCTGTTGGACAGGCCGTTAGTGGCCATGCATCTCCAGTAATAGGTCGTATGGTCGGTAAGGGGCACGGGTACTTGCCAGCTGGTCGTGGAATTCCCCTGCGGCTGTGAGCCGGATGACTGTTTGTTCGCGCTGTTGAAGGTATTGACGGTGTCTATGTCGAAATAATAATTCAGGTTATCGCCGTCGCTGTCATAGGTATTCTGGACCGTGAGGACCGGGAGCAGCGTGCGTGCCACTCCGAATACAGCAGGAGAGCTTATGGCTGGGACGACCGGCACGGGAGCGTTGGTTCTGACGGTGAAGATTCCCACTGCCCAGTTGCTCGACAGGGCATGGGAATCCGTTGCACGCGCTCTCCAGTAGTAGGTCGTGTTACTCGTTAAGGCCGCCGTGACGATCCAGGAGGTCGTACCGGAGTTTCCCGGCATAATGCCTGATTCCGAGGCCACCATGTTGGCAAACGCGCTGTCCGTCGCCACGTCGAATTCATAGGTAACGGTCGCGTACATGTCCATGTCCGTGGAATTTGTGATCATGAGAGACGGTATCAGCGAGGCCACAATTGTGTTGTTGGCAGGCGTATTGATGGCCGGGTCGGTCGGAGGAACGTTCACGGCGTTCACGAAGAAGTTTGCCGTTGGCATCCAGTTGCTGTTCAGCGCGTCGCCCGTGGCCAAAGCCCTCCAGTAATAGAGCGTATGGTCGGCAAGCTGCGGCGTAACCGTCCAGGACACCGTGGATCCTGATGCGGTGAGGTTTGAAGCGATCGCCACGGTAGCGGTAAAATTGCTATTCGAGCTGACCTGGATGGAATAGGTGACCGGCGCGCCGTTCGGGTCGTTCGCGCTGTTCACAATAAGGGTCGGAGAGACGGTGTTTACCTCGCTCATCGTGAAAGGCGAATTCAGGGACGGCGTCGTTGGGGGCCCGTACACCACCTGGGTCATGGTGGGCGAGGTGGAAACGGCGAAATTATTGTCGCCGTTATACACCGCGGTCAGCATGTTGTTTCCGCCGACGAGGCTGCTTGTGGCGAGGACCGCCTGGTTGCCCAGGATATTGGCGGTGCCGAGCATCGATAGCCCGCTCTTGAACGTGACCGTGCCTGTCGGGTTGCCCAGGGTGCTCGTCACGACCGATGACAGGGTCACACTCGTCCCCTGCGTGGGGCTCGGGTTATTCGAGGCGATCGTCACGTTCACTATCGCCCGGTTTACGGTAAGTGTCTGCGAGACATTTGGGGCAACGTTATACATCCCGTTCCCTGCCTGGTTGGCCGAAATGACGGTGGTGCCGGCACCGTTTACTGTGGCGACGTTCCCGGATATGGACACGACTCCGGGATTGGTGCTGTAGAAGGTCACTGGCAGTCCGGAGCTTGCGGTCGCGGTAATGGTGAACGGCGAGTCGCCGAAGGTGTGCGCGGGAATGGCCCCGAACGTTATCGTCTGGTTCGCGAGGCCAACCGTAAGTGTCTGCGACACGCTTGCGGCCGGCAGATAGTTGGTGTTGCCGGCCTGAGACGCCGTGATGACCGACGTACCCAGGGTCAAAAGGGTGAGTATATTCCCGTTTACCGTTGCCACCGCCGGGGTGCTGCTGGTATAGGTTACCGGAAGTCCTGAAGTGGAGGTCGCGGTAAGGGTGATGGTGCCCAGGGTAATGGGTTGCGTTCCCAGAGGAGTAAAGGTGATAGTCTGGGAAACCTGGTTGACGGTGAGCGTCTGCGACACGGAGGTGGCCGCATTATAGTTTCCGTTTCCGGGCTGGGACGCGGTAATGGTTGTTTGCCCGGCGCCGACAACCGTTACGGTATTCCCGTTAACCGTGGCGACTGCCGGGTTGGATGAAGCGTACGAGATGGTCAGTCCCGAGCTTATGGTCGCGCCAAGGTTAAATGGTGCGGCGGTAAGCAAGACCGGCTGGAGCGCGCCAAACGTGATGATCTGGTTTGCCTTATTGACCAGGAGGGGCAAAGATACGCTCGGTGCCGCCTGATACGCGGCATTCCCTGCCTGGGATGCGGTGATGGTGGACGTGCCGGCGCTTAAAATGGTCACCGTAAGTCCGTTCACTGAGGCGACGGAAGGGTTAGAGCTGGTGAAGGTTACCGGAAGCGATGAGCTTGCGGTCGCCGTCAGGAAGAACGGGTTATTGCCGTACGTCTGCACCGGGAACGGGGTGAACGTGATGGTCTGCGTGCCGGCGCTAATCGTGAGCGCCTGCTGCACGCTTGCGGCGGCGACATAGTTGATGTTTCCCGGCTGGGCCGCGGTAATGGTTGTCGTGCCTGCTCCCATGACATGGAGTTTGCCGTTTACTACAGTCGCTACACCCGAATTCGAGCTTGAGTATTGTATCGGGAGTCCCGATGAAGAGGTCGCGCCCGGATCAAAGTCCGCGTCCCCGACGTTATGGGCGGGTATGGCGCCAAACGTGATTGTCTGGGTGTCTTGGACAACCTGAAGCGGCTGCATCACTGTGGGAGCGGGGCTGTAGAGAGAGTTCCCGTTCTGGGAAGCGGTAATGACCGTGGTCCCGGCGCCCAGAATTGTAACGGTGTTTCCTACGATAGTGGCGACCCCGGTGTCGGAGCTCACGTATGTGACGGCCAGGCCCGAGGTGGCCGTGCCGGAGAGCGTGAAGGCCGGGTTCCCGTAGGTTTGAGATGCGAGTGTCCCGAAGGTGATTGATTGGGACGATATGGAAATGGTAAGGGTTTGCGACGCGCTTGGGGCGGCGTTATAGTTCGAGTTTCCCGGCTGGTACGCGGTTATCGTGCACGATCCCGCCCCGGTGATGGTGACCATGCTGCCGCTTACGGTTGCCACGGTCGGGTCGGAGCTGGTATAGCTGACCGGAAGTCCGGAGGAGGCCGTTGCCAGTAGTCCGAACGGCGCATCGGTAGAAGCATGGACAGGAATCGGGGCAAAGGTGATTGATTGTGATGCCATGATCACGTTCAGGAACTGGGAGATGGGAGGTGCGGGGTTATACGCGCTGTTTCCCGCCTGCGACGCGGTGATCATCGTGGTGCCGGGGCCTACGATCACAATGCTGTTTCCGTTAATGGCCGCGACTCCGGGGTTCGAGCTCGTATAGAAGACCGGAAGGCCCGAGCTTGCCAGTGCATTGGGACTGAACGGAGCGTCTCCGTACGTGTGGTTCGGGAGCGGATTAAAGGAAATGATTTGGCTCCCCTTTGGCGTCGCCGTCGTCGTTGCTCCGGGAGACATGTTCCCGACTATGTCCGTCGCGCACACGCGGTAGTTGTACGACGTGCCGTTGGTCAGGTTTGCATGGACGAATGACGTGCTGGGCCCGGAATACAGCTCGGACCCGGAAAGACAGTTTGCCGGCATGCTGGCGGTGCCGTACACAATGATGTAGGAGGCAGCATTGCTTCCGTATCCCGACCAGGAGAGTGATACCTGTCCGTCACCCGTTGTGGCTGAAACCGTGCCGTCCGCGGGTGCGACCGTGTCCATGGTGACGTTGTTGTCCGACACGGTGGTAGACACGTTGCCGGCTTCGTCCGTGGCGTCAAACGATACGGTATAGACCCCGCCGTTGACCAGCGGCAGCCCGGTAACGATATGGTGTGTTCCGGCGGTCATGTCAGATGCTGTCATCGTGTAAATTTGCGGGGACGCCGGATCTGCCGCTCCGCCTGTTCGGGTATAGGTGATTTTTCCGGACGACACTTGTCCGCTTAAGGTGTAGCCCGCGAAGGTGTTGCTTGTGCTGTTGGGCGTCGGGGTCGTCGCCGAGATTAAGACCGCCGTCGTGTCGTAGGTGATGTTGGCGTTCGTGACGGTCTGGGAAACATTTCCTTCCTGGTCGACGACGTTACTGATGCTCACGGAATAGACTGCTCCGTTGACCAGCGTCGGCAGGCCGGCCGTGATAGTCTGGGGACCCGATTCAAGCTCGGAGCCGGACATCTGGACTGTATAGGGCGAATTGGGATCTGCGGCCCCTCCTGTCCGCATGATCGTGACGGTCCCGCTTACGACGTTCTGGCTCAAGCCGTATCCTATGTTCAAAATATTGATGTAGCTGTTGGGTGCCGGTACACTCAGGGTAACTGCCGAGGCGAGGGTGTCGTAGGTCACGTTGTTATTGACAACCGGCACCGAGGCGATCCCGGCCCCGTCGATTGCCGCAAAGGTGACGTTGTAGATTGCGCCGTTCACGAGCGGAAGTCCGGTATTGACCGTATGGCTGCCCGCCGCGAGGTCCGAGAGGGACATCGTGTAGGTATGGGTTCCCGCACTGTCAACCGTGCCACCCGCCCAGGCGAACATGACCATCCCCGTTCCGTTCAGAACGGTCCTGTCCAGAGAATACCCGGCAACGGCCGTATTCACGAAGCTGTTCGCGGCAGGTGTCGTGGCGCTGATGACGGCCGCCGTGTCCGTTACGGTAAGGGTCTGTGTCACGTCGGGGGCGGCATAGAAGTTAACGTTACCCGCCTGGCTGGCCGTAATGACCGATGTCCCCGTTCCCACGATATGGATGTTGCCGTTCACGATCGTTGCCACGGTCGGGGTGGAACTGCTGTAGACGACGGGCAGTCCCGATGACGCCGTGGCGCCGGGCGAGAAGTCTGCGTCTCCGTATGCGTGGGCTGGAAGCGCTCCGAAGGTGATGGTCTGCGACTGGCTCAAATTAATGGTCAACGACTGCGCCACAGGGGCAGCCGCATTGAAATCGGCGTTTCCGGGTTGAGATGCGGTAATGGTTACGGTGCCTGCCGCGTTGATGGTCACCGTGTTTCCGGAAACGCTTGCAATGGACGGATCGGAGCTAACGAAGGTTACCGGAAGCCCCGAGCTTGCCGTTGCCGCAAGGGTAAAGGGCGGGTCGCCAAGGGCATAAAGGGAGAGCGTTCCGAACGCTGTTGTCTGGTTGGCCTTGTTGATGACCAGGGGTTCGCTGACGCTCGAGGCGGCACCGTAGACGCTGTTTCCCGGCTGTGACGCGGTAAGGGTGACCGTCCCGGCGGCGACGATATGGACCGTGCCGTTCGTGACGGTTGCAATGGTCATATCGGAGCTCGTATAGGTTAACGTCAGTCCAGAGCTTGAAGAGCCGGACAAGGCGAAGTCGGGGTCTCCGTACGCATGCGCGGCAACGGGGCCGAAGGTTATGGTCTGTCCAAGGCCCGTAATGGTGAGGGCCTGCGTGACTTCAGCCGCAGCGCTGTAGTTGCTGCTGCCCGCCTGGTCGGCCGCGATAATGCAGATTCCCGTGGATATTCCGGTAATCGTGCTGCCGTTTGTACCGGACACGCTGCATACCGTCGTGGTCAGGGAGGAAAACACTACCGGCAGTCCCGACGTTGCCGTGGCTGCCGCCGTCGTGGTCCCCGTTGCCGAAAGATTAGAGGGGTTAAAGGTGATTGCCCCTATGCTTTGTGACGCCTTCCCGATAGTAATGTTCTGGGTTACCTGGGAAGCGGCGTTGTAGCTCGCGTTCCCCGCCTGGTTCGCGTCAATCGTGCAGGTGCCCGATGCCACGGCAGTCACCGTGGTCCCGGAGACCGTGCATGTCCCCGGTGTCTGCGAGGTGAAGGTGACGGGAAGGCCGGACGTCGCCGTTGCGGAGACAGTGGCGGTCCCGCCGCTCGTCAAGGCGGGAGGCGTAAAGGTGACCCCCCCGATGGTCTGGTTGGCCTTGGAGATTATGATGTTTTGCGTCACTTCCGTCGCCGCGCTGTAGTTACTGTTTCCTGCCTGGTCGGCGGCGATCGTGCAGGTGCCGGAAGCGAGGGCCGTCACCGTGTTTCCGGCAACCGTACAGACTCCTGTTGTCTGTGAACTGAAAGTGACGGCAAGGCCTGAGGAGGCCGAGGCGATTGCCGTTGTCGTTCCGCCGGAAGAAAGCGTTCCCGGTGTAAACGTGATTGTCCCGATGATCTGGGAACCCATCCCTACGGGAATGCTCTGCGTCACTTCGGCTGCGGCGTTATAATTGGAACTTCCGCCCTGGTCTGCCGCGATCGTGCACGTTCCTGCCGCCACACCGCTAACCGTGCTGCCGGAAACAGTGCAGACGCCCGGCGTCTGGGAAGCGAAGGTGACCGCGAGGCCGGAGCTTGCCGTGGCAGAGGCCGATGTCGTCGCTCCGACAACAAGGGTTGCCGGCATGAACGTAATCGTCCCGATGGTCTGGTTCCCTTTCGCAATCACGATATTTTGCGTGACTTCGGCCGCGGCGTTATAATTGGCGTTTCCGGCCTGGTCTGCGGCTATGGTGCAGGTCCCCGATGCCGCGCCGGTCACCGTATTTCCCGATACCGAGCACACGCCCGGCGTCAGCGAAGTAAAGGCAACGGCAAGACCCGAGGTGGATGTTGCGGAGACTGATGTCGTGCCTCCGTTTGCGAGCGTGGAAGGGGTAAACGTAAGTGTCCCGATGGTCTGGCTGCCTTTCGTCACCGTGATGTTCTGGGTAACGGTGGGCGCCGCGTTGTAATTGCCGTTGCCTGCCTGGTCGGCGGCGATCGTGCAGGTGCCGGAAGCCACGCCGGTCACCGTGCTGCCGGCAACGGTGCAGACGGCCGGTGTTTGCGAACTGAAGGTGACCGCGAGGCCGGAGCTTGCCGTGGCGCTGGCGACGGTTGCCCCTCCGTTTGCAAGGGTAGCCGGTGTAAACGTGATAGCCCCGATGGTCTGGGTTCCCGCCCCCACGGTAATATTCTGCGTGGTTTCCGGAGCGGCATTATAATTTCCGTTCCCGGCCTGGTCAGCGGCGATCGCGCACGTTCCTGCTGTCAAGCCGGTCACGGTGGTCCCGGCGACCGTGCACACTCCCGTCGTCTGAGACGTGAAGGTGACTGCGAGCCCCGACGATGCTGTGGCGCTTGCCGTCGTTGTCCCGCCAACGGTGAGTGTGGCCGGCGTAAATGTCGTTGCCCCGATCGTCTGGTTGGCCTTGGCGATCACGATGCTCTGCGTCACCTGTGAGGCGGCGTTGTAATTGGCATTTCCCGGCTGGTTTGCGGCGATCGTGCAGGTGCCTGCCGCGACTGCCGTCACGGTGCTTCCGGCAACGGTGCAGACGCTTGTGGTCTGCGAGGTGAAGGTTACCGCGAGGCCCGAGGTTGCCGTGGCGCTTGCCGTCGTGGTTCCGCCATTCGTAAGGGTGGCTGGAGTAAACGAGATCGTCCCGATGGTCTGGCTGCTTTTTGTCACCGTGATGTTCTGGGTCACGGTGGGTGCCGCGTTGTAGTTGCCGTTGCCTGCCTGGTCCGCGGCGATCGTGCAGGTTCCAGCCGCGATTGCCGTCACCGTGCTGCCGGCGACGGTGCAGACGGCCGGTGTTTGTGAACTGAAGGTGACCGCGAGGCCGGAGCTTGCTGCGGCGCTTGCCGTTGTCGTCCCGCCGGACGATAATGTGGAAGGCGTAAAGGAAATCACGCCGATGGTCTGGGCGCCCGCTCCCACCGTGATGTTCTGGGTGATTTCCGTTGCTGCGTTATAATTTCCGTTCCCCGCCTGGTCCGCCGCGATGGTGCACGTTCCTGCTGTCAGGCCGGTCACGGTGGTCCCGGCGACCGTGCACACTCCCGTCGTCTGAGACGTGAAGGTGACCGAGAGCCCCGACGATGCCGTGGCGCTTGCCGACGTCGTTCCGCCGACTGCGAGTGCCCCCGGTGTAAACGTGACTGTCCCGATTGTCTGGCTGCCTTTTGTTATCGTGATGCTTTGCGTCACTTCCATTGCCGAGTTATAATTTGCGTTTCCCGCCTGGTCCGCGGCGACTGTGCAGGTCCCCGCGGCAACGCCGGTCACGGTGCTGCCGGTCATGGTGCAAATAGCGGGTGTCTGGGAGGTGAAGGTGACGGCAAGGCCTGAAGATGCCGTAGCGGAGGCTCCCGTCGTCCCGCCGACCGTGAGTGTTCCGGGTGTGAACGTCAATGCTCCGATGGTCTGGTTTGCCTTGGAAACTGTTATGTTTTGCGTAACCTGGGGCGCGGCGCTGTAATTCGTGTTTCCGGGCTGGTTTGCGGCAATCGTGCAGGTGCCCGACGCGACGCCGGTTACGCTGGTTCCGCTTATGGTGCATACGGACGGCGTTGTCGACGTATAGGCGACTGCGAGGCCTGACGTTGCAGTTGCAGCAACCGTTGTCGTTTGTCCGGTGGACAACGTAGCCGGAGAGAACGTGATTGACCCTATGGTTTGCGACGCAACACCCACGTTGATGTTCTGGGTGACTTCGGTCGCAGCATTATAGGTCCCGTTTCCCGACTGGTCGGCGGCGATCGTGCACGTGCCCGGAGACACTCCGCTCACGGTGCTGCCGGCTACGGTGCAAACGCTGGGAGTCAGGGTGGTGAAGGTGACTGCGAGGCCGGAACTGGCCGTGGCGGATGCCGTCGTTGTGCCGATGGCAGTCAGCGTAGTCGGCGAGAACGAGAAAGCACCGATTGTCTGGTTCATCTTGGAGACGCTCATATTTTGCGTGACCTGCGGGGCGGCGTTGTAATTCGCGTTTCCCGCCTGGTTGGCGGCGATCGTGCAGGTGCCGGAGGCGATTGCCGTCACGGTGGCCCCGTTGGTCCCGGAGGTCGTGCAGACCGAGGGCGTCTGCGAGGTGAAAGCGACCGCGAGGCCGGACGTTACGGTGGCGCTCGCCGTGGAGGTGCCTCCGACGTTGACCGAAGAAGGGGTGAACGTGATCACCCCGATGGTCTGGTTCCCTGGCGCAACCGTGATGTTCTGGATGACTGTGGGGGCCGCGCTGTAGTTGCTGTTGCCGGCCTGGTTCGCGGCGATCGTACAGGTGCCCGCCGCAACGCCGGTGACCGTACTGCCGGTCACGGTACACAGGGACGGCGTCTGCGAAGTGAACGTTACCGCGAGACCCGACGTGGCCGTGGCCGCGGCAGCGGTCGTCCCGCCCGTTGCCAGGGTTGCCGGCGTAAAGGTTATCGCTCCGATCGTCTGGGACGCGGCGGTCACAGTGATGTTCTGGGCGACTTGGGTTGCCGCATTGTAATTGGCATTGCCGGCCTGGTTTGCGTCGATCGTGCAGGTGCCGGAAGCCACTGCGGTCACAGTGTTTCCGGAAATAGTGCATACGCCGGGCGTGGCCGAGGTGAAGGTTATGGCGAGGCCGGAATTTACCATGGCGCTGGCCGTCGTGGTCCCGCCGTTGGTGAGTGTTGCCGGCGAGAAGGTGATTGCGCTGATGGTCTGGTTGCCTTTCGCGACCGTGATGTTCTGCGTGACCTCGGTGGCCGCGCTGTAGTTTGCATTCCCGCTCTGGTCAGCCGCGATCGTGCACGTTCCGACCGAAACGCCCGTTACCGTATTCCCGGTTGAGCCGGAAACGGTGCAGATTGCCGGTGTCTGAGACGAAAATGTTACCGCGAGTCCCGAGGTGGCCGTGGCGCTTGCCGTGGCGGTGGCCCCGGAAGAAAGAGAACTCGGGGAGAAGGAGACCGCGCCTATGGTTTGCGCTCCCTGCGTCACGGTGAAATTTTGCGTGGCCGGCGTTGCCGCGGCGTAATTGGCGTTTCCGGACTGCGATGCCGTGATGGTCGTCGATCCCGCCCCGGTAATCTGGATGTTCTGGCCGGAGATCATGGCCACCGCCGTATTCGAGCTTGCGTACGAGATGGTAAGGCCGGAGCTCACCGAGGCGCCCGGGCTGAAGTTGGCGGCGCCGAACGCTTTGGACGGGATGGCCGGGAACGTAATGGTTTGAGAAGCCTGCCCGATGGTATAGGACTGCGCGACGGGAGTTGCCGGGTTATACGAACTGTTGCCGGCCTGGGTCGCCGTGATCGTCGTCGTCCCCGCGCTCAGAATATGGATGTTGCCGAACAGGATCGTCGCGACAGAGGTGTTGGAGCTTGTGTAGGACACGGCGAGCCCGGAGCTTGAGGATGCGCCGGGAGCAAAATCTGCGTCGCCATAATTATGGGCAGGGAGCGCCGGGAACGTGATGGTCTGGCTGGCAAGGCCGACGCTTAAAGTCTGGTTCACGTTGGATGCGATCGCCCAGTTGTTGTCCCCGTACTGGTATGCGGATATGATGGTGGTCCCTGCCCCTACGATGGTTACGGTATTGCCCGCGACGGTGGCGACACCCGTGTTGGAACTGGAAAAAGTCACCGTCTCGCCGGACGATGCGGAAGCGATCAGGGCAAACGGAGGGTCCGAGGCCAGGACCGGCGCAAGGGCGCCGAAGGTGATGGTCTGCGGTTCCTTGGCAACCGTGAGGGTGCGGGTCACGTTCGGGGCAGCTGCGTAGTTCGTGTCCCCTGCCTGGGACGCTGTCACCGACGTTGTCCCCGCGCCCACAATCGTCACGATGTTTCCGCTTACGGTGGCCACGGTGGGGTCGGCGACGGAAAACGAGACGGGGTCCCCCGACGATGCCGTTGCAGAAAGCGTAAACGGTGCGTTTCCGTACGTCTGCGCCGAAGGCCCGCCGAAGGTAATGGTTTGCGAAGCCTGGCCGACGGTCAGGGTCTGGGAGACATTTGCGGCTGCCGCCCAGTTGGCACTGCCGGCCTGCGATGCGGTGATGGATGCCGTGCCGGTGCCAATAATGTGGATGTTCCCTCCCACGATCGTTGCCACGGTGGGGTCTGAACTGGTGTAGGTAATAGCCTGCCCGGAATTGATTGTCGCTCCCGGAGAAAAATCGGCCGCTCCGAATGTTTTTGGCGGCAGGGCTCCGAACGTAATGGTTTGTGTTCCCTGGGAGACCGTCAGGGTCTGCCCTACCCCTGGTGCCGACGCATAGTACGCGTTTCCGGCCTGGTTTGCGGTTATCGTGGAGGTGCCCACTCCCACGATGGTGATGTTGCTGCCGTTTACCGTGGCGACCGAGGTGTTGGAACTGGTATAGGTGACAGACAGGCCGGAACTGGCGGTTGCGCCGGGGTTAAACGGTGCGTCGCCGTACGCATGGGCCGGGATGGCGTTAAAGGTGATGGTTTGCGTTCCAGGATTGACCGTTAAGGTCTGGCTGACCGGGGTTGCCACGTTCCAGTTGCTGTCGCCTGCCTGGTAGGCGGTAATAATGGTGGTGCCGGCGGCGTTAATGGTCACTATATTGGAGTTTGCCCCGGTGCCGATGGACGCGGTACCCGGGTTGGTGCTTGTATAGGTGACCGAAAGTCCTGACGTTGCCGTCGCGGTTAGGGCGAACGGTGCCGCTCCGTAATTGACCGGGGACAGGGATCCGAACGTAATGGTCTGGTTTGCCATGCTGATGTTGATGTTCTGGGTGACCTGGGTGGCCGGGTTAAAGCTCGCGTTTCCGGCCTGGTTTGCATAGATCGTGCAGATCCCGGCGGTAAGCGATGTAATGGTAGAACCATTGGTGCCGGTTGCCGTGCAGACCGATGGTGTGTTAGAAGTAAACGTGACTGCAAGGCCTGAGGTTGCCGTGGCGGAGGCGACGGTCGTCCCGCCGGTTGACAGGGTGGATGGATTAAACGTCACCGCCCCGATGGTCTGGTTCCCGATGGTCACCAAAATGTTCTGTGTCGCCTGCGGTGCGGCAAGATAATTGACATTCCCCGCCTGGTTCGCGGCGATCGTGCATGTCCCGATTGCCACGCCCGTCACGGTCGCTCCGTTTGATCCGCCCGTCGTGCAGACGGAGGGAGTCGTTGATGTGAAGGCGACGATAAGGCCGGAGGTTGCCGTGGCGGAGGCCGTCGTCGCTCCTCCCGCAGTCAGCGTAGTGGGTGAAAAAGTAATTGCATTGATGGACTGGGCCCCGGCGGTCACCGTGATGTTCTGGGTGACCTGGGTCGCCGCGTTATAGCTGGAGTTGCCCGGCTGGCTTATAAGGATGGTGCAGGTACCGGACGCAATCGCCGCTATGGTGCTCCCGTTCCCGCCCGCAGCCGTGCAGATAGTGGTGGTCTGGGAGCTGAAGATGACCGCGAGGCCTGAGGTGGCCGTGGCGCTTGCCGTCGTCGTTCCCCCGACCGTAAGGGTCACGGGAGAGAACGTGACCGCGCCGATCGTCTGGTCGGCCTTGGCGACACCGATGTTTCCCGTCACTTCCGTTGCCGCGTTGTAATTCGCGTTTCCGGCCTGGTCGGCCGTCACCGTGCAGGTGCCGGGGGCGATGGCGGTCACGACGCTTCCCGACACGGAGCAGATGGAGGGCGTCGTTGTTCCGAAAACTACCGCGAGGCCGGAGGTGGCCGTTGCCGACGCCGTCGAGGTTCCGCCAACCGCGAACGTCGTGGGCGAGAAGATGATGGCGCTGATGGTCTGGGCGCCCTTGCTCACGGTAATGCTCTGCGTCACTTCGGGCGCCGCGTTGTAGCTCGCGTTTCCCGCCTGGTCGGCCGCGATGGTGCAGGTGCCGTAGGCAAGGGCCGTGATGGTTTTGCCGTTGGGGCCGGACGCCGTGCAGATAGCGGGTGTTTGCGACGTAAAGGTGACCGTAAGCCCCGAGCTTGCCGTGGCGCTGGCCGTGGTCGTCCCGGCCGTCGTCAGTGTGGAGGGGGAGAACGTTATGGCGCCAATGGTCTGGTTGCCCTGGCCGACGGTGAAATTCTGGATGAGCTCGGTTGCGGCGTTCCAGTTCGAGTTGCCGGCCTGGTCAGCGGCGATCGTGCATGTCCCCGCCGATACGCCGGTAATCGTCGAGCCGTTCGTGCCGGACACGGTGCAGACTGCGGGAGTAAGGGAGGTGAAAACGACCGGGGTAAGTCCCGAGGTTGCCGAGGCGCTTGCCGTCACGTTCGCGGCGGTCAAAATTGAGGTCGGGGTTATTGTGATGGTCCCGATTGTCTGGTTGCCCATGGAAACCGTGATGGTCTGGGTCACTTCTGGCGCGGCGTTGTAGCTTGTGTTTCCGCCCTGGTCCGCGGCGATTGTGCATGTTCCCACGGCCACCCCGGTCACGTTGCCGGCCGAGACGGTGCAGATGCTGGGGGTCTGCGAGGTGAAGCTGACGGCAAGGCCCGAGGTTGCCGTGGCGCTGGCAACGGTTGTTGCCCCGACCGGCAATGTTGCCGGCGTAAAGGTTACGGCCCCGATGGTCTGGTTGCCCTTGATGACGCTTAAGGTATTCGTGACCTGGGCCGCGGCGCTGTAGCTTGCGTTCCCGGCCTGGTTTCCTGTTATGGTGCATGTCCCCAGCCCCACGACGGTCACGATGTTGCCGGACACGGTGCAGACCGAGGGCGTGGACGATCCGAAGGTGACGGCGAGCCCCGAGGTTGCCGTGGCGCTTGCCGTCGAAGTGCTGCCGACCCCGGCAGGATTCGGGGAAAACGTGATGGTGCCGATGGTCTGGGTCGCCAGGGTCACGGTAACATCCTTGGTGACCTCGGTGGCTGCGTTGTAGTTTGCATTGCCGGCCTGGTCGGCCGCTATCGTGCAGGTCCCGGACGCGACCCCGGTCACGGTTGCCCCGTTGGTCCCGGAAGTGGTGCAGACCGAAGGGGTCAGGGAGCTAAACGTCACGGCGAGGCCGGAGGTGGCCGTGGCGCTTGCCGTCGTTGTGCCGTTGACCGCAAGGGTTCCCGGAGAGAGCGTGATGGCGCCGATCGTCTGGTTCCCGACGCCCACGGAAATATTCTGGGTGACCTGGGTCGCAGCGGCGTAGCTTCCGTTTCCTGCCTGGTTCGCCGCGATCGTGCAGGTGCCCACCGACACGCCGGTCACGATGCCGCCGGAAACAGTGCAGACGCCGGTGGTCAGCGACGTGAAGGTGACCGAAAGCCCTGATGTGGCTGCGGCGCTTGCCGTCGTTGTCGCGCCGGCAGCAAGCGTTGTCGGGGAGAACGTGATTGTTCCGATGGACTGGCTTGCCGGGGTCACGGTAATGCTTTGCGTTACCTGGGGCGCTGCTGAATAGCTTGCGTTTCCGGCCTGGTTCGCGGCGATTGTGCAGGTCCCTGCCGCGACTGCCGTCACGGTGCTTCCGTTGGTCCCGGACACGGTGCAGACGCCGGTGGTAAGCGAGGTGAAGGCGACGGGAAGGCCGGACGTTGCCGTGGCGCTTGCCGTTGTGGTACCCAGGTACGCCAGGGTGGACGGGGTAAAGGTGATTGCTCCAATCGTCTGGGCTGCGGCGGTGACTGTAATGTTGTTGGTCACCTCCGTTGCCGCACTGTACGTTGCGTTTCCGGCCTGGTCTGCGGCGATGGTGCAGGTCCCGGTGGTGAGCGCCGTAACAGTGGCCCCGTTTGTCCCGGAAACCGTGCAGACTCCCGTTGTCAGTGACGTAAACGTGACCGCAAGTCCCGAGGTGGCCGTGGCTGACGCTGTCGTCGTTCCGGCAACGGTTAGGGTGCCGGGAGTGAAGGCGATTATCCCGATGGTCTGACTATCGGTCGTTACGGTGATGTTCTGGGTGACCTGCGGGGCCGCATTATAGCTTGCGTTTCCGGCCTGGTTTGCGGCGATCGTGCATGTTCCGGCCGCCACGCCGGTCACGGTGGCCCCGTTGGTTCCGGAGGTCGTGCAGACGGAGGGTGTCGATGAGGTGAACGTGACGGCGAGGCCGGAGGTGGCCGTGGCGCTTCCCGTTGTGGTCCCGCCGATCTGGAGAGTTGACGGGGTAAACGTGATTGTCCCGATGGTCTGGTTTGCGGGGCTGACCGTGATATTATTGGTAACCTGTGCTGCGGCTAAATACGTGGTATTCCCGGCCTGATTTGCGGCGATCGTGCAGGTGCCGGCAGCAACCGGGGTAATCGTGGCCCCGTTGGTGCCCGACGACGTGCAGATCGTGGGCGTGAGCGAAGAGAAGGACACCGTGAGTCCGGACGTTGCCGTGGCGCTTACTGTTGCAGTTGAGCCGCCCACCGTGAGCGAGGCCGGGGCAAACGTTATCGTGCCGATCGTCTGGCTTGTTTTTCCGAATATTTTCCGTACCCTGTTATTCGCGGTGTCGGCAAAATAGATATTCCCGGCCGCGTCAACGTAAATGTTCTCGGGAGAATTGATATACGCAGAGGTTGCAGGGCCGCCGTCTCCGCCGAACGCCGATAGTACCCCTCCTCCTATGGTGCTGATGATGCCGGTGGATGCCGTTACCATGCGAATGCGGCTGTTGCTGGTATCGGAAATATAGATGTTGCCCGCTGTGTCAACAGCGACCCCGGAGGGATTAAAAAGGTCCGCTGAAGTTGCGGCGGCGCCGTCTCCCGAGTATCCGTTTGTTCCATTTCCCGCCACCGTGCTGATATACCCGGTGGACGCGGTGACCTTGCGGATGCGCTGGTTCGATCTGTCGGCAATATAGATATTGCCCGCGCCATCGACAGCCACTGCATAGGGATAGTACAGTTCCGCTGAAGTTGCGGCAGCACCATCGCCCGCGAACCCGCAGGTCCCGTTTCCCGCCACGGTACTGATGTTCCCGGTGGATACATTAAGCTCACGGACTACACAATAAGTCGAATCAGGAAAATAGACATTGCCGGCCGAGTCGACGGCTATTCCTTTTACCTGACCGATCTTCGCTGACGTCGCGGGTCCGCCGTCTCCGGAATACCCGCTTGTTCCGGTTCCGGCTACCGTACTGATGTTGCCGGTGGATGCGTTTACCTCACGAATTCTATAGTTATTCGAATCCGCAATAAAAATATTCCCCGATCCGTCTACGGCTACTCCGTAGGGTGTGTTTACTTTTGCCGACGTCGCGGGCCCGGTATCGCCGCTTGACCCTACCGAACCAGTCCCCGCAACCGTGCTGATATCGCCGGTCGATGCATTCACCTCGCGGATGCGGTCGTTACTGCTATCCGCAATATAGATATCTCCGGAGCCATCAACCCAAACGCCGTAATCATTGTAGAACATTGCGTTGGTGGCCAAATCGCCGTCTCCCCCGTAATATACGGACCCGGTTCCTGCAAGGGTGCTGATATAGCCGGTCGAGGCTGTTACCTTCCGGACAACATTATTGTTCTTATCCGCAATATAAATGTTGCCGGAAGTATCGACAGAGACGCCGTAGGGAATGTTGATCGAGGCCGCGGTGGCAGCGCCGCCGTCTCCGGCATATGCGCCAGAACCGTTGCCGGCCACGGTGCTGATGTTGTGCGTCGAGGCACTCACCTCGCGGATGCGGCTGTTTTGGGAATCAGCAATAAAGATGTTTCCCGAGGTATCGACATAGAGCCCGTCAGGATAGTACAGTTCCGCAGACGTCGCGGCTGCTCCGTCTCCGCTATAGCCAGACGTACCGTTTCCTGCCACGGTGCTGATGTTCCCGTTCGACACGGTTATTTCGCGGATCCGCGCGCCCGATCTTTCCGCGATGTAGATATTGCCGGACGTATCGAGCGCCACTGCGTACGGAAAGTTGAGGGTTGCCAATGTCGCTGCCGCCCCGTCGCCCGTGGACGAGGCAGTTCCCGTTCCGGCTATGGTGCTGATATAACCGTTCGATTTGGTTACTTCCCTGATGCGGTGGTTGTAGGAATCCGCGATATAGATATTCCCCGCGCTATCGACGGCCAGTCCGTCGGGATTATTTAATTTCGCCGACGTTGCGGCTGCTCCGTCGCCGGAGAATCCGCCAGTTCCGTTGCCGGCCACGTAGTGTATCGTATGGTCCGATGCGTACACTTCATACACGCGCTGGGTCCCCTGGTCTGAAATATAAATGTTCCCCGACGTATCGAGCGCAATCGCGTAGGGAACTGACAATTGAAAGGATGTTGCGGCGACCCCGTTCGTTGAGGACGCTCCGCCGCCCGCCACGGTGGTTATGACGCCCGTGGACGCATTTATTTCCCGTACCACCTTATTGGTTCCGTCCAGGATGTAAACGTTTCCCGATGCGTCGACGGCCACGCTATACGGTGTCATAGTAGCGGCCGTCGCAGATCCCCCGTCTCCAATGCCTCCGCCGGCAACGGTGGTGATGTAGCCCGCCGTGGCATGGACAGAGGACGGCGCTGCGATGAGGATTGCAAAAGAAACCAGGGAAAGCAAGAGAAGCTGAACGGCTTTTCCCGAAAACGCGCTGCGGCACGGCCGGTGCTGTGCAAAAAGACCCAGGTTACCGCACTGGTTACCGTACTCGGTTTTATGATTTCCCTTCATCATGTCATGGCCCTCGAAGTTGAAGAAACACTGCAGGGCAATTCTTGTTTCTTATAAATTGCCCGCCGGTTCCGCTAGAAAGCAATTAACATTGCACGCGCAAAATTGCCCGTATGACCATTCTAGAGGATGGTCCCTGCCTTGGGAATGGCGATAATCGGGGAAAAACCGGCATTTATTTTTGCTTTTTTGGGTTTCTTGCGGGACGGTTGTTCGGAGATGCCGTTTCCATTTGGAGCCGGATAGATGGTAAATGTGGAAAGCACGTAAACAATGCGGGGAACGTTGAATGCCAGTGCAAATAGTACGACCGCAACTATTTGGATTACTTTTTCATCAGTTTTTCTTGCGGCCGGGATGCTTCTTTAATGTATGTCTGCCGTAAAACCAGGGGTTATCCCCGTCACGGGATTGCCGGATGCATCAACGGCGGAAAATGCCGTAATGCTGAAATCGGCCGCCGTCGGATTGTTTCCCGCGGCAATCTTTGTATTGACGGTGCAGAATTGACCAAGGCCAAGGCCGTTTGCATTCGCAACGAGGACATGTACCGTGGCCTGCGTCGCCGTGCCGGTTGCCTGGGTATAAACGCCAGAAAGAATGGTGCCTGAGGCGTTGGGGCCTGAAGCAACAATGACATTGGAATCCGTTGCGGGCGGACTGTAGGAATCCAGAACGGTTACGCCTGTAGGAAGGTTCAGGATAAAATCAAGGCCGTATATGCTGGAAGTAGCACCTGCGGTCGATAGGGTAAGGATGGCCACTGTCGGCCCGGTTGTCGTGCCTCCTCCTCCGCCACTCCCGCCGCCAGTGCCTCCGCTGCCTGAAGTACCGCTGGAAAGGTTCCCGCCACAGGAAAGTAACAAAACGGTACAAAGGATAAGCAGTGCAATAAGCATATATGAAGGTTTTATTTTCACGATGTCCTCCACGGTCCTTTCGGCAACACGCAATACGCTACATTTCTTCATATCACAGGAAAATATATACTATTTCCCCTGTTGAGGGAACGGCGTAAATAGGGGGAAAACAGGTATTTATTCTTAGGGGATACGCCTCCAGTGTTCCGTTGGTGAGGATGGATGCCCACGAAGGCAGTCATCCTTATGCCGGGGGCCTGCGGCTCCCTCCAGCGAAGAAAACGGAATAAATATTAGATATTACATGCCTTTTGCTTCGCGCAGATCTTTGTCGTCAGGTATCTCCATATGTTTCTCCCTGGTGCTTTCCTGGCATCCCTCCGGTCACTACGGTCCTCGGGAAGGGACGGAAAGGGCGGGATGAATTATGTCCTTGACTCCCCTCCTGTGCGGGGGATATATTAATTTCCTGACAGTCCACTCATTAAATGGTTTAAAAAGGGAACACATTGATCAAGAATCCCATCGCTTTTGATACTCCATTCGATACATACACTGCATTAGATATTATCGGTGAAGGCAGTGCGGGCCGTGTGTATGTAGTTAAGAATGCCTCCGGAGAGGAGTTTGCTCTTAAGTGTTTGACGCCGCAGCGCATAACGACAGAACGCCTTAAACGCTTTAAGAACGAAATACAGTTTTGTCAAAACTACAGCCATCCGAACATTGTCAGTATCACCGATACTGGTTCGATCCTCGTAAAAGGGGTTAAGTGTCCTTTTTATGTTATGCATCGCTATGCCGGCACGCTAAGAACGCTGATGGGAAAGCTGAAACCGGACGAGGTATTGCCGCTATTCTCACAGATACTAAACGGCGTTGAAGCGGCACACCTTGCCAAGGTTTGGCACAGGGATCTAAAGCCTGAAAACATACTCTATGAGCAACGCGAAAACCGTCTGTTAATCGCTGACTTTGGAATTGCTCACTTCGAGGAGGAAGAGATATACACTGTTGTTGAGACCAAGGCGGCCGACCGGCTGGCAAATTTCCAGTATTCAGCCCCTGAGCAACGAATCAGGAATTCCAAGGTGGACCATCGAGCCGACATATTTGCACTGGGCCTGATTCTCAACGAATTGTTCACCGGGGAAGTACTGCAGGGTGCCGGTCATAGAAGAATCGGGGACATTGCAGCCACCTATGCTTATCTTGACGACCTTGTAGAGCTTATGACTCAGCAGAATCCCGAAAAACGGCCGGGATCGATAGAAATAATCAAGTTGGAGTTAATTGCTAGGAAAAACAAGTTTGTTGCCATTCAGAAATACGACGAAGCGAAGAAACAGGTCATTTCCGCCAGCGAACTCCCCCAATTCGACCCAATTCGCATCGTCAACTTCGATTATGGAGATGGGATGTTGAAACTTAATCTAAGCCGGAACGTCCCTTCCGGTTGGGTGCAAGAATTCCAAAATCCTCGCGGGGGCCATTCATCTATCCTGGGATATGGACCTGGACAATTTGTAATTAGCGGTGATATTGCCTCAATAGGGGTACGCGATGATGAAAACTTCATTCAACAAATTATCGACCATGCGAAGAATTACGTTAATATGGCCAACGCAGGCTATGTTCAACAAATACAGGAGCACGCAAGAAAAGAAGAACAACAACAAAAAGCTGCATTAGAAAAGAAAATCGCCGAGGCAGAAAAACGGAAGAATATCCTTTCAAAAATAAAACTATGAGGTCTTTCGCTAACCCCGTCTTTCAAACGGGCTCCCGCCTAACTCATTGCTATATAGAATTACCATGAATAGAAGCAGATATATATCGGGATTCCTCTTGATACTCTGCAGTAATTTTGTTTCATAGAATGTACCGCACGCCACTTTGCTAGAAATCCGGCTCCGTGCCATACGAACCCGGTCCGAGGCGATAGAGAATAGTGCGGCATTTTCTGCATGCAATAGTCTCCTCATTAGGATAATTAAGAGGTGCATTATGTGAGTTCTTTGTCGAGCAATGAGGGCATGTCCATTCATAGATAGTCTGTGTAAACGTATGAATTTCAACATCAACACTTTTCATTCGGTCCCCCATGAAGTATCGAGACAACAATGTTCTTTGTTTTACAATTCTAGACTTCCATCATCACTGCTTCTACTTATGCAATGGACGTATTTTAGTCAATTGCTGCCTGAGGTCGTTTCTTTCTTTAGTAATTCTTTCCAAATCTTCCTGAAGCATGGTGTGTTTATGATGCAAACTGGCCAGGGTAGTTGCCATATCAGCTTTTTCCTTCTGCAAAATATCAACGGCCTCTCTCAGTTCCTTAATTCTTACCTCTGCTTCTTTCATATTGCGCTTATGTGTTCTACCTCCGGGTCCATCTTTGCGCTCGATCATGGTCTGCTGTATCTTCAGCAGAATATCCCGATGTCTCCTGTACAGTACGTTCCGGTCAACATCAGCTTCTCTGGCCACGCTTGAAGGCGTTATAAGGGTACCTTTCTTCACGACAGTAGGCTTGCCCCTCTCAAGCCGGTTGTAGGCTTCTACAAGGGCATTGTGAGTGGCAATCTTCCTCTTGTCTGTCACTACTCTTGACCCTTCAGGGTTACCACTCTTTTTCATGCTACCTCCTTACCGTTGCCGAGCAAACCTTCAAGATTCCATTTCATCTGCTTGAATATCGGCACTATGAATTCATCCAGCTGTTTTTGGGTGTACGCCTTCTGCAAAGGGGACTGTCCCTGGCGACTAAGCAGTTCGCGGCATCTTTGGGCCAACTCAATCCAGTGCTTTTTGTACTCATCGGTGACCACGGCATTTTTGCATGTGTTCGGATTGCACAGGCAATCGAACCCCGCGTTGCATTCAGCATGCTCTTCGTTAAATACGCATAAGCCGTATATCGTAGAACGGATATACAGATCATCCATGCCATACTTATTTAACGTTTTAATAATGTCCTCTCCTGCCATCCCCTGAAATATCTTATCTCTGCGTTCCGAAATATATGCTCCGCCGGCACCGCCAATATTCTTCCCGGGGGTCATAATATCGCCCAGGCAATCAAGAGAAACTTCGTCAACAGCGTTTTCTACTTCGCTAAGCAGTTCAAAATCTTCTTCTTCCGTAATCGCATACCACATAGTCATATCCATACTTACATGCTTGAACTGTTCCTGCAGGAACTTGAAATTGCACTTGTTCTCTTTTGCCATGTAGTAGGCAAAAGACGTCCTGAACTGGTGGGTGGAAAGATGCCAGGGCTTGCCCTGGTGATATACCACACCAGTTTCTTTAACGAAATTATTGAGAGAAATATTCATTTTACTTGACACGCTACGTTTATTATTACATTTCTTCATATTGAGTAACAGATAATCGATTCCAGAATCGTCTCTCCAAGGTTTAGTCAGCCTCTCCAGCACATCAATAGCCGTAACTACAGCCTCAGGCACGAGCCATGTACTACTCTTCGGATTTTTTACAGTCTTATAGTAAGTGCTATGGAGTAAGTAATAATCAGTTCCGTCTTTGCTTTTTTTCTTCTCGATGCACCCTTTTTTGATGCTCATCCCTTCGCTTATTCTTATGCCGGAGAAATATGCTGTAATTATGTAGCAGGCTGTACGGAGCCTGCTCTTTTCTTCATTGAGGTCACGCAAATTATCAAACCCGTCCTCCTTTAAAATGGGCACTACTTCAGGAAAATTTCTATTATCAAATTTTTTATCGGGATGGTCCTTCCTTATCTTCTCGATTTTATTCATAGCTTTCAAAATGATCTTTGACTTAATTTCGACGTAATTGAATGCTTTCGCCAGCAAATCTACAGCTACTTCGTCAGGAATACGTTTCGTCTTATTCATTACCCGTTTTTTGCGAGTCATTCCTGCTCGTTCATAGGTAGTATCCCCATCAAAGGGATCAACCATTATGGCGTCTTCTATTTTTTCTCGTTGAAGGTAAATATTTCCGACAACTATTAAATTAAGATGTATATACGCTGGCTGGAGAAAACTTTTTCTCCCATTATTCTTACTGATTCTGTTCTTGAGGTATTGCTCATAACGTTCAATAGAGTTTTTGTCCAGTTGTGAAAACCTCTCGTATCCATTGTTTATCATCCATTTGAGCAACAGACAAAGACAGTAAAAATAACGACAAACCGTATTATACTTGGGGATATCCCGTCCTTCTATAGGATCCGATATGAGCGAATAGATAAAGTCCTTAGCACTTTCCATCAGTTGGGTATATTCAGGATCGTTAAACTTCTTGCCGTTATCCAGATTGAAGTCCCACTTGATGCACTTATAACCGTACCATAAACCGACTTGGGGAATTTCCGCAGAGAAGTCCCAAATCATGTCCTCATATTTAGACATTGCCTTAGACAGAATCAAATGCGGTTTGTCTTTTTTGGGAATTTCTGATAACGGTTGTTGAAAATAAAGCGCTTCCATAATGTATCCTCACGGGCAATGACTACAGCACGCCATTTCGCTGGTTGTCATTGCCTTCTTGTCTCTTTTCTAAAAATTCGGCAAGTTCGAGTTTTATGTCCCATGCCGGGAAGGGGTCTGCCAGAGCCTTCCTTTTTGCTTCTTCCACCGTACTTGGTTTGAATCTTCCACATGCTTCATCGATTGCCTTGATGACCCATCCGTAGGTTTCGTTAAAAAGTTTCGAGGGCATGAACTTGCGGAGGCGGTTTATGTGGTTATAATATGATAATATCCGGTGAAGATCGAACGAAGTAATAACGCAGCTCGGGCATTGGAGGCAATTATGGAACCGGGTACAAGCCCTGCCCTTCTTCTCCCCTTGCAGAGGGGAATCGAATAGATCCCTGCACTTTCCTAAATAGGTGTCATATTCCCCTGAGAGTACTTTAACAGTCTCTTCTTTCGAGATACCCAGTTCTGAAGCCACATCGCCAACAGCCACTTGTGCTCTCAATTTTTTTTCATGGTTGGCAAGGTCGCTGGCCGCATCCTCACGCATATGATCCATGCCAGCGCTCGATACATAACCCTGGGTAGTACTTATCCATTCATGGTTCAATAGTTTTTGAATCTTAACAATATCCCCTTTGGTTTTGACAAACATCTTGGAAGCAAATGTAGGGCGCAACCGTGCAATGTTCAACTTTACAAGAACTCCGTTTTCATCCCTGATGTTATGTTTTTTTACAAATGCCTTTAAAAAGCATCCTAAATCGTTTCGATTAGACATGCCGATGTAGGCAATTCCCGCACTGCACTTCGGCCTATACAACCAAAGGTAGTTTTTTACATTGTCATCAGCTTCCAGAGCCAGATCCTTGGTGATTTCCAGTACGCGCTTCACTATATTTACACAATAGCCGCTGTGATTAATCTTGTAGGATGCGTTCCCACTCTTTGTCTTCTGAAGAACAATGCATTTTCTGTCCAGTGATGGATGCTGTTTAATGCAGTCCCTGCGCATGGTAAACATAGGAGTCAGATTAGCACCTGACAGGTAGGCAAAAAGCAAAAAAAAGGGAACGAGCATCTCCTTTGACGACCCAGACCAAACCCCCAAAGAAGTCCATACATTGTCTAATCCCCCATAGAGATGACCGCAGTGTGAAAATGAAGAATGACCGTTTGACATGAGCCATTCATGTTTTCTATATTGGCAATCAAGGACATTCTCAAAATACCACACCACATTGTCGAAATCTTTCCAGCGCCCCTCGCTGGCTCTGTGCCCACGAGGGTCAATACCTTTACCGGTTTTTACATAGGGAGTTTCTACCTTTTTCTTTATTTCTTCAATGTCGGCCATGACTGCTTTCTCTATTTGTTCTGTAACATGTGACGAATAAGCTTCGCGATGCGAAGACTGTCTATTTTTCTGCGCAAATGGATTAATAGGAAAATCAATATCGGCAAGAACATTATTGTGATACCTTATTAACCACCTCATTAACACTTTGAAGGTAGTGTAAGCTTTATGCTGTGTTCCGATAGACCACTTTTTATTCCTTTTCAACCAGGCGACATATTTTTTCACTACCTGGCTATCAATCTGCCGTGGTTCATCAATGGGCATCCCTTGCGATTCCATATCACGCAGGAAATCCCAAAAAGGGACCAAGTTCCGTCTGTATGTTTCCAATGTTATTTCTTCCGTCCGGGAGCTAAGACCATCAATGGCTGCCATGAACATTCTGGCAAGCTTCGGGCGGCTACTTAAGTGTGTAAAATCATATGTGGCAACTGCAACGCCATTTTTTTTGATAGGGAGTTTCCAGCCGAAAGGGAGTGCGCTATTCCCCTCTATGGAAGAAGAGGCCACTTTCCCTTCTCTATAAACCCCCTTGCGCCTCGTTATGTCCACATTTAATCTCCGTATCCTTCGACAGATTCGCCAAATATTTCTTCAAGATCGTTAATAACGTCCTCATCAAACCCTTTCATTTCTTCCGGATCAATATGCGAATACTTCGCCGTTGTCATAATGCTACTATGGCCCAGACGCTTCGACAGGGCTATCAGGTCTCGTGTTTTGGTATAGAAGCGATATCCGAAAGTATGCCGGTTCAAATGCGGGTACACTCTGAAGCCTAACTTGGTGCCTATTTCGGTCAGGATATTATTGTAGCTTCTCATAGTGATTGCTGTACCGAGTTCTGTTAGCCAGAGCTTCTTTGTCCCCTCACCGTGCTTTTCCTTGTATTTCTTGAGGTATTTTCGGCGGTCAGTCAGCATATACTTGTTTATTTCTTTCAGAAGCGTAGCCGAGAATACGATCGTCCTTTCTTTATTCCCCTTCCCGATGATTTTAACAGGGATGATTGTTTTTCCTTTGAATGTCGAAGAGTGAGGGATGTGATCGGTAGTAAGTTCAATGACCTCTTCGCGTCGCATGCCGGTTTGCAAAATTACACACATAATCAACTGATCTCTTCTCGTTGTGAGGGCTTGAAGTACTATTTTGACTTGGTCCTTGTCCAGGTATTCATAATCCTTCTTGAAAGTTCGCATCTTCAGCTCATTAACTGCCATTCTCCCTCCCGACGCATCAAGGTGTTTCAGGAAAGTGTCTCCCTTATTAACCCTGACGTTTACCATCTCAAAGGGAACTTTAATTATAAAATGTTTTTTCTTTGCCCAATTATAATACATACAGACAATCGTAATTCGTTGGTTAATGGTAGAATGTTTGCAAGGTTCACCGTTGACGTTAGGATACTCCAGCATTGAATCACGATAGCTGGCTATATCCAGTTCCGTGACGGCATCCCATTTCTTGTTAAAAGTCTCAAGCCACTGGAAGTAATGGTACAGTGCCCTTGCGTAGGTCTCCCATGTGTTCACGCTTTTTGTATGACCAGACACCAATGCAACATGGTATAACCACCGATCTGCAACGTCTATCGGTTCCATGTTCTTATCGACAAGGAAAGGAATATTCGGTTTAGACATCCCGTTTACTTTAAAATCATCTGTTGTGAAGAATAACTCTGCCATAATAAGGTATCCGGATTACCGTTTGGTTGCTTCTATAATATGTCCCTGCCCGATCATGGTAATGATGGTAGCCATTTAAACACTGTAGTCCATGTCTTCATCGATGATTGTTGCCATAGAAGTCGTTAATTCTTCCGGGATCGATAACTATGCTTTGAATATGTTGCTACAACATTGTTATTATGCTGGTGAACGATATTTTTACCCCCAATGGTTATTCGGTGATTAATAGTAGAATGTTTGCATGGCTCGCCATTGACGTTAGGATACTCCAGCATTGAGCCACGCCAGCTGGCTATATCCAGTTCCGTGATGGCGCCCTATTTCTTATTGAAGGTCTCAAGCCACTGGAAATAATGATACAGCGCTCTTGCGTAGGTCTCCCGCGTGTTCCCACTTTTTGTATGACCAGACACCAATGCAACATGGTAAAACCACCGATCCACGACGTCTATCGGTTCCATGTTCTTATCGACAAGGAAAGGAATGTCCGGTTTAGACGTTCCGTTTACTTTAAAATCGTCTGTTGTAAAGAATAACTCTGCCATAATAGGGTATCCGGATTTACTGTTTGATCGCTCCCGAAATGCGTTCCTTCTTGGTCATAGTAATGACGTTAGGTGTTTCAACACTATAGTCCATGCCTTCACCGAAGATCGTTGCCATAGAAGTCGTTAATTTTACCGGGATCGATACCTATGCTTTGAATATGTTGTTACATTCTTGCTATTATGCTGGAGAACGATATTTTAACCCTTAAATGCAGGGCACGGCTCGGTGTACCCCTTTCCTTATTATGGTAATTATAGCATACAAGTGAACGTTTGTACACCAGTGATAAAATGTACATATAATCAAGTATTTAGGTTGTTAACTCTTCGTTATCAACCAATAAATCCGAATACCCAAATAAATCAATATCAACCAGTAAATCCAAATACACGCTTGACCTATGTATCCGTACCTGCGGCATTTTCAAACAAGCAATATTCAGGAAAATATGCGAGTCGGATCGTTGCCGCCGGCCCATAGTCATTCTTTGCCACTATTACTTCCGTTGTTCCTTTATGTGGCGAATCTACGTTGTACACCTCGTCACGATATAAAAAAATTACAATATGAGCAGCATCCGATGCGAGCATTTCCCATTCATCAAGATCCCGTATGACTGGCCGCTTGTCCCCGCGTAGCTCATGGTCACGAGAGGTATTGGCAGTTAAAAGGACAGGAATCCTTTCGTCTCTGGCGATTCCTTGAATAGCAGCAATGATCAATCCTCTCTCCAGGCTTTGGATTGACTGCTTTTTTGCAGAGTTAACGTGTTCAATGCCGTCAATAACAACCAGTCCAAGTTCATGGATCTCTTTGTGTTTCTTAACTCGTGCGGCTATTTCATCGTCTGTTTGTTTCGGACTGCCGTCGATATAGATGGGCATTTCAGCAAGGAGCCCCGCAGCGCGTGCCAGGTTTGCCCAGTCTGATTCCTTAATATCACCACGAATAATTCTGGATAGGGGAACGTTGCTTTCAGAGGCCAGAAATCGTCTTTGAATTTGATCAAGCTCTTTTCGCATAGAAAAATACACAACCGACTTCGAGGATTCTAGTGAAACCTGCTTCGCTATATTTATGACGAAATCGGATTTTCCCATAGAGGGTCGCCCCGCAATCAACAGGATGTCACCAGGATGAATCCCATCAACCAGCCGGTCCAGATCATTAAATCCTGTTGAGGTGCCGCTAAATTTTCTCTTCCCGTCAAAAAGAGATTCGATTCGTCGGAATTCATCGCCAACCAGACTTCTCAGAATAACGGGATTTTCTTGATGCGGACGGAGAGATGCTGCTTTTTTATGAATAACGTTTTCTATGCATTTTTTTATTCCCTTCTCAGCTTCAAGCCATGCTTCATCGCCGTTTGACCATGTTGTTATGGGCCTGCCATCCCGTGGAAGCGCCTGTAGTTTAGAGAATGGCGAATCCGTCCAATCGACCGGCCGCACGATAATCGGAACCACTTCGGCTTGACCTGATTCATAGCGTTCCAGAGCTTTACTCAGTTCTTTCCCGTAACAATATTCCGAAGCTATAAAATCAGGACTCACAAGCAGCAGAATAACATCCGCTTCATTAATATGGTTGTCAATTTCAGATTTCCAATTTTCCCCCGGTAAAATATTTCGATCATACCAATCCTCAATGAGCCCTTGTCGTTTGAGTATCGAAAGGTGCGTTTCCAACGCGTCTCTGAACATCTCATCTTTGTGAGAATAGCTGTAAAATAGCCTGACCGCTTTCTCGCCCATTATTCATTGACCTCGCTTTAACGTCTCTTCCTTCACTGCCAGACTTCATGAAGTTCCATGCCTTCATAAGGGCTTCTTGAAATATAATATTGTCAGGAAGATGTATGAACCGGATTACCATATTTCTAAATTAAGAAGAAGCACTGCAAATGTTGCCTCCTTTTTCGGTACCGATTGGGATTAAATAACACGTATGCCACTATGCTACGAGGTCTTTTTAATTCGAAAAAGATTACAATAAATATTGCTGAATAGCAAGCAGTAAAGCGTATTGTGTCAAGGGTATGGTCGGTAATGTTTCTGGGGCATAAAAGGATGGAATTCCAATGATGATCTAAAATTATAATGTGTTTAAACAGCCATATATTATTCATTGGTTTTAAATTCCTCATCGGCCGTTAAAATATCCGGAATAAATGTCTGGTTTTATGGTATTTACCGAATTGAGTCTATCTTGGGGAGATGATATATTGTTAATGAACAGTAATTTACAATTTGTAAAAGGAGAACATTAATGGGGAGAAAAAGACAAAGCACTTTAGAAGATATTCTTGATATTGTGGCAACATTTCCATGGTACATAAGCCTCATAATAGGTGTTTCATGCTATGTAATATTACATATCATAGCCTTGTCGGAGCCACCAACTATGCATGCTGTTAAAAATGGCATTGATACCGGGGGCTTAGTGATGAGGGGCCTGCACGAATGGGCCGGCCTTTTTCAGTATTTAATCCCGTTGTTGTGTGTAGTGGGTGCCATAGGTTCTATTATAAAAAGAGGTTTACGTAAGGGCCTGGTCTCCCATGTTGTCAACAGCCAGGATTCAAAATCCTTGAATGATATGACCTGGCAGGAATTCGAATCTCTTATTGGGGAAGTATTCCGATTAAAAGGATACTCTGTTGCAGAAACCGGCGGGGGCGGCCCCGACGGAGGGATCGACCTTAAGCTCCAGAAGGATGGAGAAACCTTCTTTGTCCAGTGTAAACAATGGCGCGCCTACACGGTCGGTATTGCAATTGTGCGTGAGCTATACGGAGTCATGGCAGCACAGGGAGCAACAGGTGGGTTTGTAGTAACCTCTGGTACATTTTCGGATGAGGCTAAAGATTTTGCGGAGAATAGAAATATCATCCTTTTAGATGGTGAAAACATATACGCGTCTATCCACGATACAGGCGCAAAACCTGCCATCAAAATTGCACTTTCTGCACAGCAATCGCATGTTCCTGATTGTCCGGTTTGCGGTAGGCCTATGGTTAAAAGAGTTACGAAACGTGGCCCTCAGGCTGGAAGGGAGTTTTGGGGTTGCATCCAATTTCCATCTTGCCGAGGAATGAGACCAATGGATTCAGTAAAAGTGGATAAGTAGTTCATGATATTGCAATAGAAGAATATAAGAAATACAGATTTTGAGATTATTTTTGTAATTTTAATTGCCATATATGAAACGGCAACTCGCTTGATATTCCACAATCAAAAGCCATACTTCTCTTTTCGCAGGCGGAATGCCTCTTTCCCGCCTTCCATTACTTTCGTTATTTCGTTCCTTACGTCATTCATATCGATAGCTCCGCTTAATTTAATCTGTCCCCCTGATTGATCACCAGCTGTTCTGTAATCGCAACAAATTACGAGGTCAGCATCTCCGTTAACTACAATATTTGCGTTATGGCTTGAAAATATAATTTGCCGTTTCGTTTTAGCCCTCCATATATCCTGAACAATCTCAAGTATTACGGGGTTATCTAAATCTTCTTCCGGCTGGTCAATGATTAGCGGCGGCCCCTCTTGATTCAGAAGAACTCGCAATAGTGAGGTAGCTTGTTGCCCTGCGGATGCATCTGAAAACTTTATATAGTCGCTCTCTCTCTGTTGGTATTCAAAAAAAGGAATGTCTTCCAGCTCCGATAGAGATAATTCGAGCCAATCCTCTACTGTAAATCGCCGTGCTATTTTATCAAGATCGGACACGGTAAAGCCTGCGTTTATCAGGAGCGTGCATGCCGGTATCTCGATAGCAGATTCTTCTGTGGCTTCTATTGCGGCTAACTGTTCAAGCTCCGTTAGAAAGTTGTTCCACTCGTCTATGGGGTCCTTCGCACATGCAATTTTATCGCAGACATCGTCAACTTTTTTCGTGCGGACACGAGTCCCCGTAAGTACCCCATAAAGTCGATCTCGGACTGCCGTAATGCCAGCCCCACGTCGTAGACTAGCGCGGATATGTCCGAACGACAATGCTGTTAATTCTTTACAACGTTCCTCAAGAGCGTCGCCACGATTCGAGTGTAAATCATGCCACAGTTGCTTCGCCTGCTCATGATCATCCTCGGGTTGACCGTACTTTGAAATACGTCTTTCCTTCTCTGATAAGCCATTCTTTAACGTCTTCATCCTCTTTTCTGCCTGAGAAATTAGAGTAAGTTGGCTTTCATGGCTGCTTGAACGTGCCTTCGCAGCTTCATATTCTTCACTATGCAGCTTATATTTTTCAGCAAATAATTTTTCTAAACCTCCGATTTTTTTCATCTGTTCGCCTGACTCTTTCAGGCTATCGCTTATTTTTTGCAAATTGCCATGGACCTCATTATACAGCACATTAAATTCATCCCGTACATGGGATATAATTTCATAATTTGGAGACGCTGGTTCAGCTTTCTTCAAGGCTTGGGGAATAACGATATCTCCTAACGCTGATTCTATTACCTGGCTCCAATCTGTAATTGACTGCGTAACTTCCGTCAATAGTTGCTGTTCCCCCAGTATGGCGTCATGTTTTGCCAATATTTTTTTATCTTCCTCGCTGAGGCCTTTAAGTTCAGCCCGAAGTTGTTGCAATTGTTTGTTTAAGGAGTTTATCTCGAGCGTATCCTTTTCAATTTCTCGAGCAAGTGTCCGCTTGGCTTGTATGCTTGCATAAGAGTTGCGGAGCCTTGTTTTAAGTTCTTCCTGCTGGATCTGAAAATCACGAAGACTCTTGCTAATTGGAGTTTTGACGAAACGAATGAGTTCCTCTGTACGGACGCTTACGGTACTGAGTTGTTTTTGACTATAGGCTTGTATTGACAGAAGATCTCGAATCGTATCTTCATGGCATTCCTGATACTCATCGTTTCCCACTTTGAGCAGCAATTGCTTCGTTTTCGCATTTCTTCTTACCGAGTGAGAAATGCCGTTAAGGAGGAAAGATACTGACACAACGGCATCTAATGGGAGAAGTGTATTGCTAATTAATGCTGCCCTTTTTTTCTGGAAATCAGGTATTTCCTCATCGTTTGCGACGGTAGGCGGCTGATCGCACAGTGTCCAGCGGAGATATTCTAAAATCGTTGATTTACCAGTTCCACGACCGCCTATAAGGGCATTCAATTGCGCGTTTAATAAAATATTGACCGGCCCGAGGAATTTGCTATTTGACACTTCCATGGACTTGATAACGAGAGATGGAATTTGCGGTTCGGTATTGGATATTCTTGTTTGTTGGGCAAGGCATGCTTGACGAAGCGCTTCGGCTGTCGGGACCGCCCATTTTACCCAGCTGGTATACCGTCCAAGATCAGAGAAATCCGCTTTGCGATTATCGGACGTCTGAAATACTCCTAATTTCTTGAAGCCGTATTCTTTTGACTTCCCCGCGAGTATGTTCTTATTCCCCGTTCCCAATTTTTCAAAAGACCCGTCTATATAGCCTCCAACACAGGGCATGTCTTTGTAGTGGCTTGCGAATCCTTTTCTTAGCAACGAGACATCTCCACTATCGCTGACATTCGGCAAAATTATGTACCGTTGTCTAATGTGATCATGTGTATCAAGTGATTCATGTAATTGCTTGATACTCTTTATGTGCTCTAACCGATTGACCTCGACATGGGTGGGTTCGTTAGGATCATTTTGGCTTATACCAAGTATTGTAAGAATTGGAGACAACAAATTAACGGGGAAATCTGCGTCTAGAATAAGCAGTGCCTGACATGGCACTCCAAGAGTCAGTTCCATGCCGGGAAAAACTGTTACTCTTTTTTTATCGGCTACTGGCTTCCCATCATCATCGACCTCCTGCATTGCCGCAGTTTTGATATAGGGAAAGAACGCAAAGTCGTGATGGTCAGTGATAGCGACTGCATCTAAACCCTTTTCTCTGCAGGCAGCAATAAAATCAGAAGCATATTTTTTGCGTTCATCTTCCGATTCTGGACGTAGACCATTCCAGTTGATATCACGAGGTGTATGTACCTGAAAATCACAACGATGGAACTGTGCTCCGCTCTCAGTCATGGGCAATCCCTTTTTCATCTACTCGTTTTAGATGAACTTCATCCGTCAAGCCAACTGATTATACAACAATATCGGTGGGCGGTTAAAACCGAATCTATAGTCAATGACTATATGCCTGAATCGAACCGGTGTCAATAACCGTGAAAGGTATTGTCAATTTTGGAAGGGTTATTTGAATGTGGACGAAATAATTCCGATTGGTCTGCTTGTTGTTGAATGGAATCGTAACCGTAGTATGCCGGCAACTGGCTGCCAACGGTCATAGAGTTCCTTCTTCCGATGGTAGCATAGGTGTAGCTGACCGTTCCCAGAGGTGTCGTCTTGCTCGCCAGTAGACCCGGCGTTGCCCTGCAAGCAGGAGCCGCAGCCGGAATCAGCGTAAATATAAGAAATGGTTCTTGAAACCGAATCATTGATATAATTCAGTCTTCCCGCGCTATCGCAGCTGTACTGCATGTTGCTCGAATCCGCGTACGTGGCCTTGTTAAGGCGGTCAAAGGAACCATAAGTGAGGCTTGTTGTGACAAAAGCCTATGAAGATAAGATGGTAGATGGTATTCGGCTGGTTATGCTTCACGACAACGAGGAATAGCCATTAAAGGCATGGATTGGAAAAACCATTTTTATATCTCCTTTTCATAGAGGACGTTTTAGTCTACTAAACTAATCGTTGCAATAAGGAAGAGTATATTTATCTATTAACTTAAGAGCCAACATTAACGTAAAAAACTCTCTTTCCTCTTCACTTAAATATGAAAGATCGCATTTGGCATCCGTTATAGGAAAATGGCCATGTTCTTTCACCTTTTTTTCGATTTGGTGTCCCATATCTACTTCACTTTTACCCGCTTTCCGTAACAATTGAGAAAGTTTTTCTTTTACTTCTTTTTCCTTTTTGTTTCTTTCTTCTCTACTAAGTTTTCTCATACGCCTACCTCTCTTTTAAAATTATTGAGCGTACAATGTTAACTACGTTCCATAATAAGTTTTTAATACAAAGCTCCTAAGAATTAAAAATTCATACATGTTCAATTAATCAGAATCCTGTGTTGGTTGGAAATTGCCTCTATCACTCCAACCCTCCCGACTCTGCAATATCGACAAGCGTAGGGATGTGTGGCCCATATTCAATTGTCCTTGGTAACCCAGTAGCTTCCACTATCCGAACGCTGCTCCCCACTTTTCGTGCGTACTTGGAATATAATGTCTTTGCACGGATAATCTCGAAACTGTAGCCACGTCCCATTCGGTTGGCAATCTTGATCAGTCCGTTAAGACACTCCGTATAGACATTAGTGATTTGGTTGGGAGAGTCCCAGTAAGCGAAGATGTCCTCATAATGGTTACGAACGGTCTTCGCTAATGTCCGAAAACCGTCCATCCCTTTAGCTGGAAGCCCTTTCTCCCATGCTTCAAACGTCCGCATGGCCGACTGCTTATCTGGGTCATCATAAATTCTATAGAAGTTCTCCTTAAAGTCGTAAGCATACGCCAGATCTGGTATAGCCCTTCGTACCTCTATTAGTGCCTTTTGCTCAGCCGCAGTAAGGTTAGCAGGTCGCTTCAGGGTCAGCCACCGGATCGACTTCTTTACGAAAATACGGTTGTTCTTTGAAAGCTGCGCCTGATACTTTTTACGTTCTTCATCCAAGACTCTGGATGCTTTTTCAACAACATGGTACTTATCAATCACTATTCGAGCGCTTGGCAGGAATTCGCTAAAAGACTTCTTGAACGGACGCCAAATGTCCGTGCAAACCCACTCCACTTTATCACTGTCAGGCAGCTTCTGAAAATATCGTTTGAGGCGTTGCTGGGTCCGATCCTCTAGCATGTCAAACACGGTATTTGTTGCCAAGTTCGTAATCACACACCGGTATCCGCGAGCCAGGTATATCTCGTCTATGCCCATGACAACCGGTGTCTCGAATCGCACAGTATTCTCAAGATTAGCTATCATATCAAGGGCAATGTTTTTGATCGTGTTTACAGCAAGCCCGGTTTGTTGGGCCATATCATGGAATGTTGTAGATAGGCATCGTTCCCTGATAGCGTCAACCAATCGCTTGGTTGTTCTTCTGCGTTCATCTAAAAATGGTAGTTCGGGAACGACCATCTTCTTGCAAACATCACAGCGGTAGCGCGTCCTTATAATTTCCAGCTTTGTTGGCTGCATCTGCAGTGGCGTATCCGCGAAGGTGTTTGTCCGCCGTCCATGACGATACATTGGCTTCCCGCAACGGTCGCATAATGGTGACATGGCATCCGATACTTCGGCAACAACTGTTAGCCTCTTGTTGCCCACGATTAAATCGACTAGCTCAATACCTGGTAACCCAAGGATGTCAATCATTTCAAATCGTCCAGGTTGATGGTTTTATTCTCGCGCAGCAATTCGTAGATGATATCCGTTAATGCGGCCATAGCCTGCCGATCCGCCTTAAGTACCTGAGTTGCCAGTTTTTGGTGTGAACTCAGAGCCCGCACAACACCTTGCTGCACGGCACCCGGCAGATTGCCTTTCAATGCCTGCTCGCGGGTGTTGTTTTCCACCTGGGCTATCACCACGTCGTTTTCCTTGGTGATGGAAGCAATATGATTGACAAATATCGCCTGGTCTCGAAGCGGTGTGGCATTGCCGAAGAGACGATTCAAGCGGTCGATTATCTCACGCACGTAATGCGGATCATCCCCAGTACGTGTTTGCCCCCCGGGGCCAATGGGTTTCAAGACGGGACGCTCGCCACTTGCAACAGGAGTGTCGTCACGCTGTTTGATGTCGAAGCCAGTGAGCACTAACCCCTTCAAATCGACGTTCTCAGGCGATTCGCCGTTCAATCTTTTCTGGAGCAGCTTGGCGAAAGTGGCAAAATTCTCTAACTCCGGATCGCCGAAATCGACTAACTGGGCCACGTAGGCATAGGTGCGGCAAAAACGTCCAAGCCCTGCCTTAAAAACCATCAACGCCTTGATCTGGTCGCCATATTCATGGCGATGATGATCAGCAGATTGCATGCCGTCTTTATTGCCCAACTTGTGAGCCTTCTCGAAGGCAGCCTCCCAGGTCTCGACACCTTCGCGCAGCATTTTTATCCGGTCATTAAAAAGGCGCGTCGGCCGTTCCGTGGCCGCATATAATGCCTTATGTTGGGGCTCTTGAGCATTGGTAATGTCACGAATGGTCTTGAACCTGGCTTCTTTGAAACTTTCCAGATCTTCAGCTTCATACAAACCCTGTCCATCGAGACGTTCCTTGATCTCATAGACAACATTCAAATCCTGTATATCGTCGATTATGGCCCCATCGTCGTATTCGGCAAATGCCTTACGGACGTTCTCTGGGTCGTTCACGAAATCGATGATAAACACTTCGTCCTTACCCGGTGCTATGCGATTGAGGCGCGAGTAGGTCTGAACAATTTCCACGTCATTAGCGATCTTCTTGTCAATATACATCGCCATCAATTTAGGTTGGTCGAACCCGGTCTGGAATTTGTCTGCGACAAGCATGACCCGATATTCCGGGCGATTAAACGCGATTCGCAAATCCTGGCCAGCGACATCCGGGTTCATAGTGATTTCGGTAAATTCTTCACCTTCGTCCACGATGAATGTCTCTCCGCTGGTCCGCTCATCATCGGCGTGCATGACTTGTTTCCCTGTAAGTTTGCCCGAAAAAGCCACCAGAGAACGAATGCCGGCATGTTCAGGATGCTTCTCGATGTACCTGTCGAATCCCATCTTGAAGCGCACAGCGGCGGCGCGCGAACTAGTAACTACCATGGCCTTGGCCTTCCCGTTCAGGCGATGTACGACATTCTTGCTGAAATGTTCGATAATAAATTGCACTTTCTGTGTAACATTGGTTGGGTGTAACGACATCCATTGAGCTAACGCGCGCTTTGCCGCTTTACCGCTTACCCGCTTCGTGTCCTCAATCTGTTTGGCAAGATTAAAAGCCGTCTTGTAAGGGACAAAACCTTTAAGCACATCAAGTATAAAACCTTCTTCGATGGCCTGTCTCATCGGATAGAGGTCGAAGCACTGTGGTAAATTTTCACGAGATGCAGAATTCGTAGTGTCGGCCGTACGTCCGAACAGCATAAGGGTAGAATGTTTTGGTGTCCCAGTAAAGGCAAAGTAACTAATATTTTTCGGGCGAGAACGCGATTTCTGGAGTTCATTTAGCAGTTCTTCAATGGTTAGTGAAGCCATCGTGCCCTTACCGCTCATAGCAAGAGCAGTTTGAAGCTTAGCAGCCGTCGATCCGGTCTGTGAATTGTGTGCCTCATCGATGATCACTGCGAAGCTCTTGCCCTTCAGCCTTTTCTCGGTGACGATGGCTTCCATCGCATAAGGGAAGGTCTGGATTGTTACAACAATAATAGGCGTCCCGGCCAATAGCGCCTCAGCCAGTTGTTTACTCTTCGATTTTGAAGATTTCTGCCGGTCGATGGCGGCAATAACACCGAACTGGTGGTCAATCTGCTTGACAGCATCCTGTAACTGGCTGTCCAGCACATTGCGATCCGTAACGATGATGACACTGTGGAAAATTGCGTCACCGTTATCGCGTCGCAGCTTGACCAAATCGTGTGCTGTCCATGAGATGGTACTGGTCTTACCAGAGCCGGCACTGTGTTCGATAAGGTACTGCATCCCCGGACCTTTCTCTCTGGCATCGGCGATCATCTTGTTGACTGCTGACCATTGATGATATCGTGGGAAGATCAATGTCTCCTTCTTCGACCAGTTCCCCTTAAGGTCGACCACGTCTTTCTTTTCTATATACACGAAGCCGTGGAAAATGCGCAGCCACGCATCGCGCTGGCATACGGATTCCCAAAAAAAGGCGACTGGATATTCCTTGTCTTTGCGGGGAGGGTTGCCAGCATGGCCATCGTTTCCTTGGTTAAAGGGCAGGAATTGGGTATTTTCGCCATCGAGCTTAGTTGTCATCTGTATATCCGAATCAGACATTGCAAAGTGCACGACGGCGCCCCGCTTGAACGTTAACAGCGGTTCACGGCGTTTGGTCTTGGGATCGAATGGAATACGGTCGGTACGATACTGGTCCATGGCCGCCTCGGCTGACTGTGTGAAATCAGTCTTAAGTTCTGTTGTGGCCACAGGGAGACCATTGATAAACATCACGAGATCTATAGCCAGTTCACGAGATGGGTGGTATTTAAGTTGTGGGACTACACGCAAAATATTAGACGCATAGCGTTTGAGTACCATCTCGTTACGCTTATCTTCTGGGGCTGTTTCAGTAAGGTCGATATGGCCGCAGCCAGCGATGGAGAAGCCATTACGAAGTGCATGCATGGTACCATGAGTTTCAAGCGCCTTAGCCAGCCTATCCATCAATACGTCACGAGCGCGCTCGCCATTGTCTTTCTGGAGCTTTGCCCACTTATCCTTCTGTCCCGAGTCTTTCAGCCAGCCAATGAGGTCATCCGGATAAAGGGCGCGCTCAGTATCGTAGTGTTCGGTTTCGCCCACCTTCCACCCTTGGCCCTCCAACTTTGCGACGATGTATTTCTCGAAATGCTTTTCTTGATGGGCAGTATTGTTCATTTTGTCTCCCGAAGATCAATTTTACCGGTGACGGCGGCTGCTATAAAGGCCGAACGACGATTTTTAAGAAGATCAATACTCAAGTGTGTTTTCACAATCAATGCATCGATGCGGGCGGTCTCGCGATCGAGAAAAGATGCAATGGCGCGTTGTTCGATAAGACTAGGTGCGGCAACGATATGAGATGACAAATCTTCGCCAGTCATGCTAGGGAGCGCTGTATTTGTTGAATAAAAGCTAAAAGGGATAGTGAGCGCTGTGTAGTATACGAATTTCGGGCAAGCACCGTTTGCGATTTTCGTATAGAACATCGTGTCAACGACCCAGAAAGGTCCATTGATGTATAGCGGTTTGTCAATTGTCCCCTTGCGTCCAAGCAAGACGGATTCACCGTCATACATGAACGCTGACGCTCGTGCGAACTCACCACCAGACCCAATTACTGGATAAACGCCATTGTCTGCAACAACATCCTTGTAGTCCTGCCCATTGCATATGGAAGCAATCCGTTTGAACCTCATTACCCGCCAATGCACCGGAACTTTCCCAAGCCACTTCACCCCGGACTCTTTCATTTTGACCTTGGGGTCCAGCCCTTTCGTCACGGCATGCGTGATAAGAACCTGACGTTTCTTGGTTAAGAGTTCAATGAATTCGGTTTTCCTGGCGATCAGAGCGTCGATACGGGCAGTTTCATTATCAATATGATTAATTATTGACGCACATTCCATCGGTTGCGGAATCGGTACTCGCAGAGACCTTAGTGCTTCAGTAGATAATTCTTGAAACGTGGTACCATTGCCGCGGGAACGAAGTTCATCTCTTGCGGCAACTAATAGGAAGGCAACAAATTTGGCTGAAACATGGCCCTCCGGAACGAGAACCCGACAACCTTGGTTGATTGTAGAGGGCACAGTTGTAAGGCCAATGCTGCCAATCGGGGCCCGAGTACTAAGAATCACGCTTCCAGCAGGAGCAAGCTTCACTGCGCAACTATTAAATCCAGCTTTCGTTATATTGCGACGCGGCGATCCAAGTTCTTTCGTAATTTCGTTATCAATATCTGCAGGAGTATACCACGGAATATCTCCGTCCCAATATTCAGCTATATTACTTTTAGGAGTTGCGCCGTTAAAAATATTTACAATGAATTTTATTGGAGTGATCTTCCAATGCTCCGGGACTTTACCGAGCCATTCGATGCCGTAATCCTTATAATCTGAATAGGGCTTGTAATGACTCATGCCGTTACCTGCCCAAGCAAATTTGCGATTTCATTCTCAACACGCTTCAATTCCTTGTCAATATCTTCGAGCCGGGGTGGAGTTTCGTACTTGAAAAAGGAACGATTGAAGTTGATCTCATAACCGACCACACCAACAGCCTTGTCCTTTTTATCTGTGTAGGACTCATCAATCCAGGCATCGGGAACGTGGGGCAGCACCTCTTTGGTAAAATAGTCCCTGACATCCTCCAGATAAGGTATATTTTCGTAGTCGGTCAAGTCGGTATCTGGCATTACGTTTCCGTCTGCATCGATAACGGGCTCGCCATTTGGATCACGGATCCCGAAAGCATTAATCAACGCCTTTACGAAAGTTTTGCTAACCTTGCCTATGGTATCATCTTTATTGGCCGTTTTATCGGCAAATGACTCCGCCCACGCAAACGGGCGCGTCGTATTCATAAGTGGTTTCAAGGCGCGTTCCCAAGCCGCTTTCTGGTCAGGCATAAGCTTGTCCCAAGCCTTGTCGCCTGTGAGCTTCGCCATGGTTTCCGCATTTATGTGCAAAAGCATTCGTAATGGACGCAGAACCCTGATGCGGCGGTATGCAAAACGGCGATAGTCAATCATGCGACTAATCGCACCATCCTCAGCAGAAGCATAAACATCGACAATCTGCCGAGCATGATCTTCATTAATTATCCGGCGCTTATTCCCCTCGTTCTTAATAGATGCCCAAAGGTTGGTCGCATTTACCAGTTGGACCTTCCCTTTGCGAAACTCTGGTTTCTTATTAGATAGTATCCAGAGGTATGACGCAATTCCTGTGCGGAAGAAGATTTCTGTTGGAAGAGCGACAATAGCGTCTACCAAGTCCTGCTCCAATAGCCAACGCCGAATCTCAGATTCACCGGAGCCAGCGCCTCCGTTAAACAAGGGCGAACCAGAAAGAACAATAGCAGCGCGCCCGCCACCATTCTCCGGAAGCTCCAATTTGCTGGCCAGGTGAAGCAGAAACAGCATTGAGCCATCATTGATGCGCGGCAGGCCTGGTCCAAAGCGTCCTAAATACCCCTTTTCGGTGTGCTCCGTATTAACTTCATCTGAGTCTTTCTCCCACTTCTTTCCGAAAGGAGGATTTGAAACACAGTAATGAAAACGTTCACCGGAAAACTGGTCGTTAGATAGAGTACTGCCTAGTTTGATACCCTTTGATAGGTCTCGCCCTGGATCGGACCCCAACGTACGAAGGAGCATACTAGTCAAGCAAACAGCATGCGTTTCTGGCTCCAGTTCCTGCCCATATGGAATCAGAACAGGTGGAATTTTAAAACGGTTTCCGTAGTCAGCCACATGGTTCATGGCGTCAGTCAAAAAACCTCCCGTGCCACAGGTCGGGTCATACAGTGTGCGGATCAGCCCGGGATTTTCTTCGAACAATTCGTCATCCGGATCAAGCAATAGTGCAGTTGCCAGATGCACTACATCACGTGGAGTCATAAAATCTTCGGCACCCTCATTTACCTCGGCCCCGAAACGGCGGATAAGGTGCTCATAGGCATTGCTCATCACCCTGTCCGGCACTATATTTGGATGAAGATCTACGCCAGCGAAGTTCTTGCAAATCTTATACAGAACACCAGCCTTGTCAAGCCGGATGATGGTATTACTGAAATCGAACTGCTCGAAAATGATTCGTGCGTTGTCTGAGAAGTGCGCAATGTAATCTTGGAGATTCTGGCGGGTCTTGGTACCACCTAATGTGCCTAGCGTATACTGGGAAGTGTTGTAAAACGGATAGCGCGTAGTTTGACGCAAAATCAAATCAAGGTCAATACCAGATTTCTTATGGATTACGTGCGCATCCCGGACTTCTTGGCGTGTTGGTTCCAGCACACATTCAAGTCGGCGAAGCAGCGTGAAGGGTAAGATAACCTTACCAAAGTCGGTGTGTTTAAAGTCGCCCCACAGGTCTTCGGCATTTTTCCAGATAAAATCAGCCAGTGTGGCAGACACCCCATTCAATTCCGCCATTTTATACCCCCAACCTTAGTTTGCATGATTTAATTTATCATACACATATGGGGATGTCAACCTTATATTGCACAATCAGGCATAATGGACACGGAAATGAAGCCAACCTCATAAGGCAATTAGCCTAAATTTCTTTGTTATCAACCATGATATCCGCATACCAATTTTTTAGGCGATAATCAATTTACGGTTCTTAAAACGGAAAATAACCTTTTAAAGTATCGTCACCTGCCAAAATTTATCCCCATACCCTCAGCGATTTTTACTAAATCGCAATCTGGATCAACGAGCTTTAAACTGCTGATTGCCTGGTCGAGCGGCACCGAGGTGATGGCGGGCGGCTGGTAGGACACCATCTCCCCGAACTTCTTCCGGGCAACAAGTTCCACTGCGTGGGCGCCGTACCGTGTCGCCAGAAGCCGGTCGAACGGGCAGGGGCTCCCGCCGCGCTGCAGATGGCCAAGCACCGTCACTCGTGTCTCGAAATCTGTAATTTTGGAAATCTCGGCTGCCACGCTCTCCCCGATCCCGCCGAACCGCAGGACGTACCCATCGGGGGCTTTTTCCCGTACCGACATCTCCCCTCCTTCCGGCTTCGCTCCTTCGGCGACGATCACGATGCTGGATTTACTTCCCGCTTTTTTCCTCTCCAGCAGTCTTTCCGCCACCTTTCCCATGCTGAACGGTATTTCGGGTATGAGAATGACATCGGCGCTTCCCGATATGCCTGCTTCCAGTGCGATCCATCCTGCGTACCTTCCCATCACCTCCAAAAAAAGCACTCGTTGGTGGCTTTCGGCCGTTGTGTGGAGCTTGTCGAGCGCCTCCGTTGCGGTATCGACCGCGGTCTGGAAGCCGAAGGTGACATAGGTGGCCATGAGATCGTTGTCGATGGTCTTCGGGACCCCTATGACCGGGACCCCCAGTTTATGGAGTTTATGACCGATCTTTAACGATCCGTCGCCTCCGATAACGATGAGGGCGTCCAGTCCCAGCTCTTTGATATTCTCAAGCACCAGTGGCGACATGTCTTCGGTAATCTCCTTGCCGCCGACCATCGTTTTATGCGCAAAGGGGTTGCCGCGGTTGGTCGTGCCGAGTATGGTGCCGCCGACCATCAGGATCCCCCGCGTGTTCCAGGTAGTAAGCTGCCTGGTTTTTGTGGGCGTAAGGAGTCCCTCGAAACCGTCAATGATGCCGGTTACCTCCCATCCGTATTTAAGTATCGCCGTCTTGACCACCGCACGGATGACCGCGTTAAGACCCGGCGCGTCACCGCCTCCTGACAAGATGCCGATCCGCATGAATAAACCTCCCCATGAAATAATACAAGATGCATCTCCGGCCTTCCTGCCGGATGCTGAACTTCACGACTTTTTTTCGCCGGGATTTTGATTGCATCCCCTGCTCGAGTTCTGCGATTGTTTTCTGAATCGGCGAATGTTTTTTTGGTGCCTGCAAAAGCTAAACAGCGGCCGCCTTTAAAATCAAAACCTCGGCCCTCTACTGAATCTTTGCTCACATCCTGACACTTCTAGGCTACCCTGCAGTATGCCCGTTATCCCACTACAACCTACAGATATATGATATGACGATAAATCAACTGCTTAATTCTCAGTGATAAAGATATCCTTGTTTTACCGTATCTTTCTTCTGAAGATAAACAACACTTAAAGGATGACATAACATAACCTCAAGAACGATGACTCGCTGATGGCTTTCTGCCGTGGTGTGGAGCTTGTCCAGCGCTTCCGTTGCCGTATCGACCGCAGTTTGAAAACCGAAGGTCACATAGGTGGCCATGAGATCGTTGTCGATGGTTTTCGGTACACCTACCACCGGGACGCCCAGTTTGTGGATCCCGTACCCGATTTTGAGCGAGCCGTCGCCGCCGATGACAACAAGCACATCGAGGCCCAGCTCCTTGATATTACTCAGAACCATAGGCGACATGTCCTCGATGATCTCTTTGCCGCCCACAACGGTTTTGTGCGCAAAGGGATTGCCCCGGTTCGTCGTGCCGAGTATGGTGCCGCCGACAAAAAGAATGCCGCGCGTGTTCCACGATGTCAGCTGCCGGGTCTTCGTGGGCATAAGAAGCCCCTCGAAACCGTCGACAATGCCGGTCACGTCCCATCCATACTTGAAAATCGCCGTCTTGACTACAGCCCGGATGACAGCATTGAGCCCCGGCGCATCTCCGCCGCCCGACAGAACGCCTATTCGCATGATATCCTCCGGAAGTAATCCTGAAAAGAGTTTTAATCAGGGATGAACATGGATAAGACAGAGCAGAACGCACGACCAACGTCAGAATGCCTGACGATCATCCCTGTTTCTGCCGCATGACCCTTGACCAAATCCATCATATCCCCAGTAGCTTTTGCCCGCCATCCGCTGCGATCCGGAGCACGATATCACGCGGAAGCCCCGCCTGTTCAAAGAATGACAATTCGGCAGCGTACGCTTTTTCGTACTCCCTGTCAGGCAGTATGCAATCAGTTCCGATTGCCAAGGGGATACCCATGGCATGCGCGCGACTGATCATTTCCAAGTGGGTTCGTATAAGGCCGTTGATATATGCCTTTGCCTCGGCTGAAACCGCGCCGGAATCGGAAGCCCGGGCAAGGGCACCGACAGTCGGCGTCCAGAACGTTCCCGCTTTTGCCATGGCATCGAGCGCTTTTTTCGTCATGAAAAATCCATGCTCAATCGAACGAACGCCTGTTCTTGCTGCGGAAATGACGGCGCTTTCTCCGTTTGCATGCGCCATGACCGAAAGCCCAAGCTGGGCGGCTTCATCGACTATATACTCAATTTCTTCGGCAGTAAAGCTCCCTGGTGTTATGCTGCCAGGATGGCGCAGGCTTACAATACCCGAGGCCATGATTTTTATTATACCAGCACCGGCTTTTTTGAGCCTGTCAATTTCCGACTTTATTTCATTCCGCGTCCCGACCGGAGTCCCAAAATGTGAACCGTAACCGCCCTCCTTCAAAAGCGCACGACCTGCTGAAACGACCAGGGGTGTTTCCCCCCTTCTCCCGGTCCCCCTGATAGCCAGACCCGCCCCCGTCCGCGTTCCCGCGTCGCGCACCGCCGCAACGCCCGCGGCTGTGATTGCTTCAAGATCGCGCGCATCCTCGATGTGAACATGCGCATCGACAAATCCGTTGTGGTAACCAATATTCATTAGCAGGCACACGAATAAGAGACAAATTGAGCTTTTCCTGCAGATCAATAGTCGGCAATGAAGGCTGGAGGAGCGAGCCGATGCGCCTCAAACAGATTCATAGTTTGCCTTGCTGTATTCCTCGCGGGCGATATTGTTCGTATAAACTATCCGGAATCAGTTTTAATTCATGGGTGAACCGGTCGTTCCGTTCTCTGTATTGATTAAATTCTGCAATCAACTGGTCCCTTTTCCCTTCGTCCTGAATCGGCTCGAGATCCATATTCTGACCTATGGAAAACAATGTATCCTGATCGATGAAATACATTCCGGAAATGAAATCAATCAGATTGGTTTTTGTGTGTTTGAGAGGGTATGTATGCACATTCCTGAAGGAAGGATCCGTATCCAGTCCCGTACCGACCCAGGAAACGGTGGACGGAGTATCTATATGGTAATTCTTCTTCAGGAAGGCCAAAAGAGACGGCGTAATGTCCAATTGAGATGAGATTGACTGGATAAACGCTGTGCGCTTAAGCATGGGCGAGAAGATGATCAGCGGAACATGGAACCTGTCTATTTTGGTGGACATCGGTATTTCGGGCAATCGATGATCTCCGGTAATGATAAATATGGTATTGCTATAGGCAGGAAGTTTTGCATACTGCTCAAAAAAGAAACGCAACGCCTCATCTGTATATACTATTGTTGAATATATCTTTTCGTAAGTGCGATGGCGTTCCTTCTGAGCTTCGTCAAACCCCAATTGGTTCATTCGCTCCTCGAAGAGTTTAAGGTATTTCTCCTGATCGGGGATGGAATATGAAGTATGCATACTTATGGTTTGCACGAATGAAACATAGGGCTGCTTCGAATCTTGACTATCCATTTTCAGCGCTTTCCGCATCAGTTCCCGGTCGGGATAGCCCCAGTCTGTGCCCGGGCTTTTCGAATAATTTTTATCATAGTCATTTATGCCAATCATTACATCGACGCCCTGTTTCTGCAGAAATAATCGCTCGTTATCAAAATCCAAATCACTGCCATAATAAAATTTAATGCGGTAGCCATTATGTTTCAAGATGCTCATTAAAGAAAGATGTTTGGGCATTCGTTGTCCCAGGTCACTGAAGCCTTTATCTGCGAATGGCAATGAGGCTAAAATGGACGGAAGCGCTGCAAAGGTACGTCCCTGTGAAGAAAGAAAATTCTCCCAGTATAAACTTTTGCCAGCCAAATCATCGAGAAACGGCGTAAAGCTCCCCAGATACGCATTGGGTCCGCTGAAAGCCTTGCCTAAACCTTCCACCAGAATAAAAACTATATTGGGCGGCCTGTTAGGAACAATATTGAAGTATTCACCAAGTACATCAGGAGTTTCGTCGGTCCTCAAAAATGGATAGTCAGAATTTATATATTTCAATGCCGACGCATTGTCAGGCCGCCTTTCATCTCTGTGAGGAGCTTGAGCATTGATAATCCCTTTTGTTGAACGGGAAAAATAGGCATAGGATTCTTCGACAAAATAAACCATTTTGTTTAAAGCCAGATTATAGGATAATTCTGTTTCAAACGATGTTCTTACGGGCAAGACGGATACCGTGCAAATCAGTAAGACTCCCGTTCCTAATAAGACAAATGCAGATACCGGTTTAAACAATTTGCGGGAGTATATAAATGAAAAACAAGCCCAGAATACTATTACCGGCATGACAAATAGGAATATTGAAATTACATCAAAAGTGACACCGCTTCGAACGGTTTCCTTAATTTCCTTCATGGAGTATCCGAAAAGATCTGCACCGAGCGGAACCAACGCCGTGGCAAAATATTTAATGAGCATCGCGTACAGGATTATAACAATCGATCCCCCGACAAAATATATCCAGTAACGGGACTTCATGGTTCGGGCGCTCAGGTAAACAATAACAAATGGAATAAACAGGAAGGGAAGCATTGTCGAGAAGGACACTATATCGTACAGGAGCGCCTGCATGATAACATTCCAGAAATCGCGCGGAGGATTATTGGTCATGGCAATGTAGATGAATTCCATGATGCGCAACGCTAAGAACGCAATCAGTAGCGCTAATGAACAATTACCAAACAGGGCAGCGCAGTTTTTCAGCTTATCGAGGAATGAGTGGTCAGGTTCCTTCTGGATTGTATAATTCATGATATGAATCCTTTCCGTATCAGGAAAAACTGGTTTCCGTTATCCTGCTCACAATTATTCATCGGATATCTGCCAACCTTCACTCCGCAATTGACTCAGATACTTTCATCCAGGATCCTGCTCTGCGGCATTTTCATCACCAACGGGTTAAAATATTGGCCGAGATATCTCGCTCAATAAAGGGATAAGTATTGTTGTCAGTGTAACTGGTTGAAATTTTGAAACCCCAGCGCGGAGTAATATACTTCTGGAATACAGCTCCATACGATTTATTCCTCGTTGTTTTAACAATCGTCGTTCCCGCAAGGAATTCACCACCCTGGCCAAATCCGCCGTTAATTTCGATGTAATCATCACCATTTCCAGCAAAGAAATATCGTGCGAGAACATGATGAGATATGCTCAGCGAGGCTGAGGGAATAAAGATTGTCCGCCAGCGGAAATACCAGTTGCCGGTGTATTTCCCAAGACCAAGGCTGTACATATCGACGTTGGTTGTCGTATAATCCATGTGGTCATAGCTGGCGGAAGGCTCCCATCCCTTTCCTACTCCCTGGAATATTTCTATACGATAGTACTCACCAGGGAAGAGGATGGCATGCGGTGAGTACTGATAAGTAATGTTCGCATACGACCGCGGCCAGAGATCCACATACGCGTCGAGTGCCAAGGCATAATCGTCGGATCCAAATCGCAGGGAATCCGAATATTCAAACGCGAGTGATCCCTGTTGCCAGTAATGACGAAGAGAAGCACTGTAATAGTGCCAATCGCTGCGGATCGGCGAAAATTCGCTGAAGCCGTAGGACAGATTTAACAACCATTTATATATATCAGGCGCTTCTGATTCCGGAACCTGTCTGCTTCGGAGAAGAGAAGTAAGATATTGGTTAATCTCGGAGTCAGGCGCTCCGTGTGACAGGGCCGCTTCAAAATCGGCGCGGGCCGCGTCGAGTTCGTTCGCCGCCCGATGGGCTTTTGCGCGCGCAATGTACGCGCGGGGGTTATCGGGATTCACCGCTATCCATTTGCTGTATGCGCCTACAGCATCGCCGGGCCGATCGCTCCAGAAATACACATCCCCGAGAGCAGACCACGCATCACCGTAGTCCGGGAACCGAGTCGTAACCGCTTTTATGTCCGCCTCGGCTTCATTCCAGCGGCCCTCCCACGCATAGGTCCGCCCTCGCCCAAGAAGCAGATCAGAATTATTCGGTCGCGTTGCCAGTAATTCCGTATAAAGCTGAATTGCTTCATCATAATGATTCGAAAAAGAGAGGGCTCGCGCAAGTTTGAACTTTGCCTCATACGATTCGGGATGAGCTTCAGCCTCCGCACGATAGTACTGTGCTGCAGCGTTATAATCGCCTCTTGACATGGCTGTGTCACCATCAGCTATTGTGGCAACAAGAGCTAATACACAAAAAATCATCATTCCATGAACCCTTCCCTTTTAAGGTGCTTTTTCTACACTGCTTCTGCCGAGATGCAGAGGATAGAACATTAACTATTTTTTTGATTTCCTGCAAGACTCATTAACCTGCAATTCCCTGTATCTTGCTGCTGACGGTCATCTTTGCACCAGGTAAAAGCCCACGGGGACCCCCTGAGAAATAACAAGATTGTCGTCCGCGACGAAACCGAGGAGCATGCGGCCTCTTTTTGTGGTGGAGCGCCCGCTTGAATACGTTGTGGCCCCCCGGTAATATGCTTGTGGGAGGCATCAAGGCCGAAGCCCGCTATGCTCGTTACCTACCGCCTTTCTTATCCCGGGGCCCTTTGTCCTGAACATATTCCCATCCAGTCCTGCCGATCAGATAATTAAGCACCGCCTGCAGCCTCCAGAACGAGTTGATCTGGCGATATCCGAAATTCTCGAATACGCCGTAAAGAAGAAGACGGAACATGTGCCTCCATCGGGGATACCGCCGGTAGGTGATTTCTTCGAGAAAAATCCCGGCGGTCGAAAGAAACACGCCGTAGAAAATGGCCAGGGTGAAGAACAGCAGAAGGAATCTTACGCTGAGGAGCCCCATGAAATAGGAAAGAAGCACCACAACATAGCCGACCACCTCAACAATCGGGCCGACGACTTCAAAAAAAACATAATACGGCATCACGACCATTCCGATCGTGCCGTAACGGGGGTTGAAGATCATCCGTCGGTTCTGGCTGATGCTCTGGATCAGCCCTAGATGCCAACGCCGCCGCTGACGCGCGAGCATCTTCATGTTTTCGGGAGCCTCGGTCCAGCAGATTGGGTCCGAGATGAACCGTATCCGGTAGGGCTTCTTCTGATGACGTTTGAGCCGGTGAAGCCTAACGATCATCTCCATGTCTTCGGACACGTTGCCGACCATGAATCCGCCAGCCTCAATAACCGTCTGCTTATGGAACAGCGAAAAGGTGCCGGAGAGAATGAGCAGAGAATTCAACGCATCCCACCCGACCCTGCCGAACAGAAATCCGCGGAGATACTCGACGATCTGAAACAAGATGAGTCTGCTGCGAGGGAGATCGACATTTTTGATGGTGATTTCGTCCTCCAGTTCCACGCCGTTCAGGACGCGGACAACGCCGCCGCAGGCAATGACCGGCTTGCCGCTTTCTATCACCGGGGTCATGATCCTGATCAGCGCGTCTTTTTCGAGAAGAGAGTCTGCGTCGACAGAGCAGAAATAAGGGCACTTTGATGCATTGATGCCGCAATTAAGAGCATCGGCCTTGCCTCCGCGGACCTTGTCGATCACCAGCAGGTTCGGGGTGTCCCTGCTGGCGTAAAATCCATGCACCGGCTCAGTCTTCAGGAACGTTCTGTATACCCGATCGATCTTTTTAAGTTGAAAAGCACTAATGAGCAACCTCAGCGTTTCATCCTGCGATCCGTCATTAATGACAATAACTTCAAACAGGGGGTAATCTCCCGCCAATGCGGCGCGCACGCTTCTCAGCACGATTTGTTCTTCATTGTGAACAGGGATGAGTATGGAGACCGGCGGTGTTTCCGGCGATGCATGAAAATCCCTGATAGGGGCAAATTTGATCCTTTGTATGTGCCGAAGAATGGCGAACAACGAAAGGGCAAGGAGGAATGCCAGTATGGTATTCACCACGCCGAAATAGGCACCAACAAAATAATTGAACCACAGGATGAAAGTGATGGTGGCCGTTTTCATCGTCCCGCACCAGCCGCAAGGATCTTATTTATTTCCTCTTTGATTCGGCCGCTGCCATCGGCCAGAGAACATTCGAGAAGAGGAGTAGAGAACTGCAGGGAATGCATGATCCGGAGGATTGCAGCGGATTTTGTCCTCAGGGTTTCGTCGTTGCCGCCCAAGTGCTCAATAAGTTGGTCGACGAATCGCGATTTTTCAATTTCCTCACAGATGCTTTCCTTCGCATAAATATCCTCCGTCACGAGCGCATCAAGAAACACATCCATGGCACAGGTGCCGAGCTGCGCAAGACTGAGCGCGGCCGCACTCCTCACCTGCCAGTTTTTATCGAACAAGAGCTTGCCGATTGATTTTGCCACTCCGGCACAATCGAGCTTATTTACGGACTTGATGGCCTGGAGCCTTACAAACCATACGGGGTCATCAAGGAGGGGGAGGATCAAAGCAGGCAATGAAGCGGGAAGGGGTGCTTCAGCGCGTCCGATTACTTTCAGCGCCTTGCTCCTTACCTCGGGGTTTGTGCTTCCCAGATGTTCGGATGCCAGGGAGAGAGAACGGAAATCGGATGGGAGGTGAGAAAGCGTTTCCAGAACGCACGACATGATCCAAGGGTCGGAATCCTGGATGTGGTACTCGACAAGGCAGACAACAGCGTCCTTACCGAAATTCAACAGCGCTGTTTCCATGGCCTTGCGTGTAACCTGCCCCTGTCCGAGAAGGACAGGCAACCGCTCCACGATGGCCATCAACCCTTCCTTGTCACCGATGCGGCTCAGTGCACGCACCGTCACGGTCAGAATCTCCGGATCTGTTTCATCGAGCCTCAGGAGCAGTTTCGGGAGGGACGATTGGGACCCCATCCTTCCGAGTTTATCAATGGCGGAAGCCCTGACCAACCGGTTTCTGTTGGCAAGTCTGTTCTCATAATACGCCACGTAGCCGAGCCGTTGAAAAAACACTTTCAGTTTATCGCCGGACACACCACTATTCATCAGATCCAGGAGAACTTCCTCGACAGCCTGCCATTCAAGAGATCCCGTAGCTGCGGCAAAATCCGGTTCATTGCCTGCCATCCCGTCCTTGTCGAGCAATCGATGGGCCTGTTCCCGGTACTTCTCTCGAAGGGCGTCCAACTTCCGGTATCTGCGTTCGTTTAGCGCCCGCCGTACAACGCTCGCAATCAAGAGAACGACGATCAAAAACAGCAGGGCTGCAATAGCAGCAACAATTATGATGATCGTCAGGTTGTCATGCATAAACAGTCAAGCGGTTACACGAGCACCGGTTTACGAGGGACGCAGAATTAGACCATTCTCCCTGAAGCTGAAGTGGCATCATCTCCGGTAATAATACGGTTGCGCATTCGGATTCAAAGCATATCGACAGCCCGGACAACCCGCCGAGTCAGCAGAATATCATCCTCGCCTGGTTTGGTCTTTCCTCTCAAATGATTCTGAATGGTGATGACCGCTGCCGTCGACTCTCGGATTGCGTGATTTGAAAGTATCTGGGTCAGACGATTGACCCGTGAGACTGCCAAGAGAAACAATCTCACCCTGGATGCTCTTATGCTGCGTCTCGAGCAGGTCGTACTAGAGCAGTTCCTTCTTGATATTTTCATCCCGGGCCGGCGTTAGATGGCAGCCTCTTTGCTGGAGCTGAACGAAGCGCCTGCCAAGTTCGGCTTCTGGCAGCTCGATCGCGTTTAATCTCTGTTGCCTTGGCGAGGCCCGATGTCCCTGACGGTGCGGTGTTTCTTGATGCCGGCCCACTAGAGTTCTAGCAGATTGCCGAATTGCTCCGGAATGTCCCTAGCGAGGTCCATGAACGTTCCGCTCACGCGGCCATTGCGGATAATAATGGCGGAGAGCGGAACTTCGGCTAGCGATGCCGCCCCCTGCAGAACGATCCACTCGCCGCCAGACCAGGCTTTGACACGGATAACCCGCTTATCTGCCGTAGGCAACATTCGCTGTTTAACCGTAGAATCCCATTGTTGTGAATTATAGTGTGGACCCGTGACGCTGTCAAACGAAAAAGGGGGGCCGAAGACAGAACCCTGGCCGCCTTGCGATTCCCTGCAATGTGTGTTCATGTCAGATCCTTACGAAAGCATCTTTAGGTGCATTGCAGACAGGGCAACTCCAATCATCGGGAAGATCCTCGAACTTTGTTCCTTCTTTTGCATCATCATAAATATACCCGCACACCATGCATCGCCACATATCCGTCTCCTCCGTAGGGATCGAAAAGGCAAATCCTTCAATCTGCCCGCGTTGAACTATCCTCTTTGCTGCGACTACCTGCCTATGAAGAATTTTATGCTGTGGGATTAGAAATTAGACTGCGAATGGCAGGATGCCGCGGAATCACCGTCAAACTTTTTGTGGTATTCTTTGGTTTTTTCCGCGAATTGTTTTCCGAATTCGAAGCACTTCAATTCATCCTCTGCGGACGGCCGGTACATTACTTCAATACCTGGTTCCACCGTATCGAGTCCCATTCTCTTGAATTCGGCATAAGCTTCCTTCACCGCGCCGCCACCCCAGCCGAAACTTCCGAAGGCACCCGCCAGCCGGTTTTTGGGCCTAAGTCCTCGGAGGTGCGTGAGAAACTCGGCAACACTGGGGAACATGATGTTATTCAGCGTCGGCGTGCCTACCAGCATGGCCCGGGATTCCCATACCCTCTTAATCGCCCGGCTCATCGGAGTGGCGCGCAGTTTCATGACCTCCGCATCGACGCCGACCGACCGTATGCCCTGCATGATCGGCATAGTCATGTGTTCCGTGCTTTGCCACATCGTATCGTAAACGACGACGACCCTCAGGTCGGCTTTATCGTTCGCCATATCAAGGTACATTTGAAGTATCTTTCCAGGGTCCTGTCTCCATATCACGCCGTGATCAGGTGCGATCATGGATATTTCGATACCCAGTTTCTTGATTTCGGCGAGCTTCGCCTTCACGAGCGTACCGAACGGCATGAGAATATTCGCGTAGTAATCCCTTACCGCATGCTCAAGTCCAATCATGGAAAATTGATCACAGTACTCATCGTCAAACCGCGCCGAGGATGCAAGATGCTGGCCGAAGGCGTCCTGGCTGAAGAGAAGCTTATCTTCCTTCACATAGCTCATCATTGAATCGGGCCAGTGGAGCATCGGGGTCTCGAGAAAGGTGATCGTTTTGGCGCCCGTACTCAAGGTGTCCCCGGTTTTGACGATCTTAAAGTTCCAACGCGACGTATTAAAGAAGCGATCGAGCCCCTTCTTCCCGCGGGCGGTAATATAGATTGTGGCTTGCGGCGTGAGTTCCATGATGCGATCGATGCTCGACATGTGGTCGTTCTCGATGTGGTTGATGATGATGTTTTTGATTTTTCCCGGGTCTACGAGGCTGCGGATTGATTCCAGGGTATACTCGCTGAAATCGTGCTTCACCGTATCAACGAGTGTAACATGCTGGTCAAGAATCAGGTAGTTGTTGTAAGACGTCCCGTTCGGGGTGATGTAGCCGTGAAAATCCCGAACCGCCCAGTCGATTGCTCCCACCCAATGAATCCCTGGTTTAATTTCTAATGCTCGCATGAAAAAGCCTCCTGCAATTTTTTTCACTGATCAGATGATAATGTCGCGGCATCGGGCCGGCGGGATTACGACGTTTTCCTTCTTTTCCTGCATGATGAGCAATGCCCGTAAAATTCGATGTGGTTTCCCAAGATGGTAAAGTCCTCCTGCATCGAATTCGGGAGATCAACATGGATTTTTTCCGGGACATCGATTATCTTACCACAAGACATGCAGATCAGATGGTGGTGACCGCTGGTGTCGGGATCGTAACGCTTTCGTTCGGGATCGATGGTAAGTTCTCTGAGCACCCCGGCCTTCATAAGCGTATGGATGGTATTGTAAACGGTGGCAAATGACATGGATTGATACTTAGCCGATACCGCCCGAAATATTTCTTCCGCTGACGGGTGCGACGTATTCCCCTCTAGATACTCAAGAATCGCCAGCCGCTGCGGGGTCCGTTTAAAACGAACACCGGCGCCTTTTGTCCGCTCTTGTTTTGTTTGAATGGCATTCATCTCATTTAGAATCATTATAATCTGATTTAATCGCTATTGTCAAGGAGTTTGTCGCTGCTCCCCATTAAACATAAAAGGCAGACCTCCATGAGGGCTGCCTTTTAGCAAGGAACGCGATAGGGCACAAGCCGATTATAATTTGCCACCGTGCTTCTCGGCAACCTGAATGCGGATTATTGCCCTGAGCAGCTCGATGCGGGCTTTTTCATAATCTTTCTTGTCGAGCTTTTCACTCAGCGCCTTCTCGGCGCGCTCCTTGGCGAGTCGCGCTTCGGAAATATCGATCTCTGACGCTCGATCAGCTCCCTCAGCCAGGATGGCGACGCGATCTGGTCCAACCTCAGCATAGCCCCACTCCACTGCCAGGTGGTGCCACTCAGTTTTTTCCCGGTATGAAAGCATCCCGACCTTGAGTGTTGTCAGGAATGGCGTATGGCCGGGCAGCACTCCGAACTCACCCTCGCTGCCCGGTGCGATCACCTCGTCCACGTGCTCCGACCGCAATACTTGGCGGCTTGGCGCAACGATCTCGAGGAGCATTTTCCCTTTTTCTGCGACCATGTTTTTTTTCCAATCCTCAGCGCTCAATTTCGTTTAGTGTTGCCCGAGTTCACGCTCTCGTTCAGCAGTTAACGTTTGTATCCGAGTTGTTCCGCTTTCACGAAAACATCCTCGACGGGGCCGACCATGTAAAATGCCTGCTCAGGGATGTCATCCATCCTGCCCTCGACAACTTCCTTGAACCCTTTGATGGTCTCCTTAAGGGGGACATATTTACCCGGCGTGCCAGTGAAGGCTTCCGCCACCTGGAAGGGCTGCGACAGGAAGCGCTGGATCTTTCTTGCGCGCGACACGGCAAGTTTGTCCTCGTCGGAGAGTTCATCCATACCAAGGATGGCGATGATGTCCTGAAGTTCCTTGTACCTCTGGAGAACAAGCTGCACCCTGCGCGCGACGTCGTAGTGCTCTTCACCGATCACATGAGGATCCATGAGACGAGATGTTGAATCGAGCGGGTCGACAGCGGGATAGATGCCGAGTTCCGAGATCTGGCGCGAAAGCACCGTCGTCGCGTCAAGGTGCGCGAAAGCTGTTGCTGGGGCCGGATCGGTCAGGTCGTCCGCGGGAACGTAGATGGCCTGCACCGAGGTGATCGAGCCCTTCTTCGTGGAGGTGATGCGCTCCTGCAGAGTGCCCATTTCCGTACCGAGAGTAGGCTGATAGCCCACGGCCGACGGCATACGGCCAAGAAGTGCTGACACTTCAGAGCCGGCCTGAGTAAAACGGAATATGTTGTCAACGAAGAGAAGCACGTCCTGGCCCATGGTGTCGCGGAAATACTCCGCAACGGTAAGGGCGGACAGCGCGACGCGTAGGCGCGCTCCCGGCGGCTCGTTCATCTGTCCGTAAACCAGCGCCGTTCTGTTGATAACGCCGGACTCCTTCATCTCGGTCCAGAGATCGTTTCCTTCACGAGTCCGTTCTCCCACGCCCGCGAACACGGAGTAACCTCCATGTTGTTTGGCCACGTTGTTGATGAGCTCCATGATGATCACGGTTTTCCCCACACCCGCGCCGCCGAAGAGGCCCGTCTTGCCGCCTTTGGTGTACGGCGCCAAGAGGTCAATGACTTTGATGCCTGTTTCGAAGAGCTGCTTTGTAGGATCGAGTTCTTCCAGCATCGGAGCTGACCGGTGGATGGGCAGAGTGTCCTTGGTCGCGATCGGTCCGATCTCGTCCACAGGCTCGCCGATGACGTTCATGATGCGGCCGAGCACTTCCTTGCCGACCGGCATGGAAATGGCCTTGCCGGTGTCGGTTACCTTCATACCGCGCATAAGACCGTCTGTCGACGACATGGCCACCGTACGCACCCGGTTTTCGCCCAGATGGAGCGCAACTTCAAGTGTCAGATGCGTCTCCGGCGTGCCGACGTTCTTGTCTTCGGCCTGATCAATCCTGAGCGCGTTCATCAGATGGGGAAGGTTTCCGACGGGGAACTCGCAGTCCACCACAGCGCCCATCACCTGTACTATTTTCCCTGTGCTCATTGTAACCCCCTGTTGCGGCATGGCAGGCATGCCGATTGAAAAATTTTCGTTGTAAAATGGAGATTGAAAAATAGAACGTCAAATTTCAACGCGCACTATTCAATTTCCAAAAAATTCCTATTTTAACGCTTCCGCGCCTCCGACTATTTCGGAGATTTCCTTTGTGATTGCAGCCTGGCGCTGCTTGTTGAACTTCAGCGTTAAGCTCTCGATCATGTCCTTGGCGTTCCGAGTGGCGGAGTCCATTGCGGTCATACGAGCACCCATCTCACTCGCCTGGCTTTCCAGCATCGCCCGGTAGACCTGTACCTCAATGTGTTTCGGCAGGATGGAGCCCAAAATCGCCTCTGCTGACGGTTCATAGAGATAATCGACAGCGGCCATGAAAGGATCCGCCTCAGCAGGCGGTTCCACGGGCAGAAGTTTCTCGAGCGTCACTTTCTGCTGTATAACGCTCTTGAACTCGTTATAAAGAAGATAGACTTCGTCGGTTTCGCCTGCGGAAAAACGCTCGACAATGTTTTTTCCAACATCAGCGGCCTTGTCATAGTCGATCATGCCAAGGTCAGACCAAACCTTGCCCAGCGTGAAGGCGGAACGTTTCCGGAAGAAATCGCGGCCCTTTCTGCCGACTACATTGACCTTAACGTCCTTGCCTTCAGCCTTAAACTGTCTGATTGCTTCGACGGCTTTACGCAGGATATTGGTGTTGTATGCGCCGCAGAGACCCCGGTCAGAGGTGAGCACCATAAGCTTTACCCGCTTGGGTTCCCGTTTGGCAAGTAGGACGTGCTGCGCCCGTTCGACCCGGCCCGCGAGGTTCGCGATCACCGCGAGCATCTTGCGCGAGTAGGGACGCGCTGCGATCACGCGTTCCTGGGCGCGGCGGAGCTTTGCCGCAGCCACCATTTTCATGGCCTTTGTGATCTGCTGGGTCTTCTTGACACTTGTTATTTTTCTTTTAATGTCTCTTAAGCTGGGCATGTATGACCTACTTTAGGTTCGAGTTTCGGGTCCCCTCATTTCATTCGCCTTAGACCGAAGACTACGCCGTAAATGTTTTCTTGAACTCCTCGATGGAACTTTTCAAACGGGCCTTGAGGTCGTCATCGAGCTGTTTTTTGGTTTTGACATCGTTGAGGAGCGCCTGGTTTTTGCTGGTTACGAACCGCAAGAGTTCGGCCTCAAACTTCTTCACCGCGTTCACCTGGATATCATCCAGATAACCGCTGGTACCGGCAAATATCACTAGGATTTGCTGTTCCACCGGCAGCGGCTTGTACTGGTCCTGTTTCAGGAGCTCGACCATGCGCTGACCACGGTTCAACTGAGCGAGGGTCGCCTTGTCGAGGTCACTACCGAACTGAGCAAAGGCCGCAAGCTCGCGGTACTGGGCCAAGTCGAGACGGAGTGTGCCGGCCACCTGCTTCATGGCCTTGATCTGGGCGCTACCGCCCACACGCGACACGGAAATACCCACGTTAATGGCTGGCCGCACGCCTGCGTAAAAAAGGTCGGATTCGAGGAAGATCTGACCATCAGTGATGGAAATCACGTTCGTCGGGATATAGGCGGACACGTCGCCTGCCTGGGTCTCGATGATCGGCAATGCCGTGAGTGATCCACCGCCGAGCTTATCGGACAATTTCGCCGCGCGCTCCAGCAGCCGCGAATGGAGGTAAAACACGTCGCCCGGGTAGGCCTCTCGTCCCGGAGGTCTGCGGAGAAGCAGCGAGAGCTGACGATACGCCGTGGCCTGCTTCGATAAGTCATCGTAAACGATCAGGGCGTGGCCCCCTTTATCGCGGAAATATTCTCCAATGGTGCAACCGGTGTAGGGTGAGATGAACTGGAGCGGAGCCGGGTCCGAAGCGGTGGCCGATACAATGATTGTGTACTCCATGGCCCCGTGCTCTTCAAGGGTCTTGACAACCTGCGCCACCGTGGACCGCTTCTGCCCGATAGCCACGTAGATGCAGATGACGTTTTGACCCTTCTGGTTGATGATCGTATCGATGGCGACAGCAGTTTTGCCGGTTTGACGGTCGCCGATAATGAGCTCGCGCTGGCCGCGACCAATGGGGATCATGGCATCGACGGCCTTCAAACCCGTCTGGAGCGACTCGCGCACTGACTGGCGCTTCACGATGCCCGGCGCGATCACTTCAATTTTGCGGAACTCCTTTGAAGCGATAGGGCCCTTCCCGTCGATGGGCTGGCCGATGCCGTTCACCACGCGTCCCACGATGGCGTCGCCCACGGGGACTTCAGCGATCCTCTTGGTCCGCTTTACAATATCGCCCTCCCGGATCTGTGAATCGTCGCCCATGAGCACCGCGCCGACATTCTCCTCTTCGAGGTTGAGCGCCATGCCCATGACTCCTCCCGGGAATTCGAGGAGCTCGCCGGACATGACATTGTCGAGTCCGAATATCTTGGCGATGCCATCACCGACGGTGATCACGGTGCCGACTTCGGCTACTTCGACGGACTTTTCGAAATCGGATATTTTCTTTTTTATGATCTCACTGATTTCCTGTGCCTTGATCTGCATCGTTTAACTCCTTTGATCAGATGACAGAGGACAGAGGACAGGTACCATCTCCGGGCATTCCGATCTTCTGTCTTCCGACTTCTGACGTCTGCGGTTTTTTCTAATTCGTCAATCGTGTGCGCATCTTGCTGAGCTGGTTCTTGATGGATCCGTCATAAATCGTGCTTCCAATCTGCGCTTTGGCGCCGCCGATGAGTGACGCATCCACCTTTGCGTCGATGTCTACCTGCTTGCCGGTCAGCGTTTCCAACTTCTTCTTGATGTCCGCCAAATCGCCGTTGTTAATCGTGGTCGCCGTCGTGAGACGCACGGCGGCGCGATTCTGCTTCTCCGACAGGATCGCCAGAAAAGCCTCATAGACGTCGTTGACGTACCTGATTCTGCCTGTTTCAGCCAGATGTTCGACGAACCGCTGACTTAACGGTTGCATGTTCAATTTAGCGGACAGCTCCTTGATAACCGTTTTTTTGTTCTCGGGGGTAAATACGGGGCTGGAAAACAGCTTTTGCATGGCAGGCACCGCGTCAACTGCGGCGACAAATGCCGCGAAATCCGCTTTGGTCTTCTCGGTGGAGCTCTTAGAATCGGCAAGCTCTACGAGGGCCCTGGCATACCTCTTTGCGACGGTTCCGATCACGCTTTGCCTCCAACCTTGGAAATATACTCCTTCACAATGCGCTCATGGTCCTGGCTGCCGATTTTTTCCTTGATCCGGTTCTCCGCAAGGTCGAGCGACAGCACAGCAGCTTCGACGGCGAGCGCCGTCTTGGCCTTCTGTACCTCGATTTCAACGCCAAGCTTGACTTGGTTCTGCACGTCCTGGGCGATTTTTTTGCCTTCCTCAACGAGCGCTTGCCTGTCTTTTTCGCCGCGTGCCTGAGATTCGGCGATCATCCGGTTTGTTTCCGCTTCCAGATCCTTTATCTTATGCTCCATCTCCGCGAGAGCCGCGACAGCGCGTTCCCGCATCTGCTTCGACTCCTGCATCGCCTTGCCTATCTCGGCAGTTCGGTTCGCGAAGAAATCGCGGACCGGTTTTCTCGTAAAGTAGATAACAACGGCCGCAATAATGCCGAAATTGACGAGCCTCGGCAGCCAGTCACCGGTGAACGTCATTACATTCTTGCCTTCGCCTCCCGTTTCCTCGGCAACGGCCCAGGCTGCCTGAAATATTCCAGCCAGGCCAAAGAACATCAGCGTGATCTTCTTCATCTTGGAATCCTTCACCCCTACACCGCCCTTCCGAGAAGCTTGGATGTTATTTCCTGCGAGAGCCGCTCCGCTTCTTTCTTGAGGTCGGTTCGTGCTGCTTCCGAGGCAGACGCAATCTCGGCTCGAGCCTTATCCAGCGCTTCTCCTGCTTTGGAGCGCTCGGCGGAAATCAAGTCGCGCTGGGCATCAAGCCCCTGCTGGTAGACCGCATTGTAGGTTGCCATGGATTTCTGCTTGGCCTCGGCTAGCGAATCGTTGTATTGATCGAGAAGTTTTTGCATTCGTTCCTGGGCGATCTTTGCATCGCCCAAGGCCGAGCTGATACCCTGCTCGCGTTCCCGCATGGTCTGCCGGATCGGCTTAAAAAGAATAAAGTTCAGGATGATAATTAAAACGATGAAATTGGCAAGCTGGATCAGGAGTGATACGTTGATATCGATCATAAATGTGCCATTGCCTCTCGGAAAAAAAGAGAAACGCTTGTCTGACGTTATAAAAGTGGAAAAAAGTTAACACAATGAAAAACCATTGTCAAGAATTTTGCCTATAAATAATATAAATGAGGCCCAAGTTTTTGGTTATAGAAAAAAGTATGAGAAAATGCCTTATTTTCGAAGGTATTGCAGTGGACCACGAAATAAAAAAATGCTGATCACAGTCATCCTCCTGCTATGATCATAGGGAGCACGGTGAGCTTGGAGACGCTCAACCATCCGGTGCCCGCTTCCCCGGAAGGCTGACAGTTCATGACGCGAGGTCCGCATATTCTCTCACAAGCCATCCGCTCCGGGCGTCTTTTGTTATGGGAGACTCACATTCTGACGAGCAGTGAGGGCTGTTTTGCCACCAGGACACAAAGAACAAAGAGCTAAAAGTTTCTTGTCCGGGTACGAGGAAGGAGAAATTTAACACGGTCGGCCGGCATAAAATCCTTTACTCCCTTCCCAGGGGGTGGTAAGATGATTATTCACTCTTTACCTTGCTGCTCCCGAGAAATCCATGAACAAAATCATCATCAAAGGCTGTCGTCAGCACAACCTGAAAAATATCGATCTCGAAATCCCGCGCGACAAACTCGTGGTAATCACCGGTTTATCCGGTTCCGGAAAGTCTTCCCTCGCCTTCGACACGATCTACGCCGAGGGGCAACGCAGGTACGTGGAAAGCCTTTCAGCCTATGCACGGCAGTTCCTCGGCCAGATGGACAAGCCTGACGTTGACTCCATCGACGGCCTATCCCCCGCCATCGCCATCGAGCAGAAAACGACGAGCAAGAACCCCCGTTCCACTGTCGGTACGGTGACGGAGGTTTATGATTATCTGCGACTGCTCTTTGCACGCATCGGAAAACCCTATTGCTACAAATGCGGGCGGGAAATCGCAGCCCAGACCGTACAGCAGATCACCGACGCGGTTATGGCCCTGCACGAAGGAACCCGAATCCAGGTCCTTGCGCCCATTGTGCGCGGCAGAAAAGGCGAATACAAAAAGGAACTGATGGCGGCCGGGGCCTCGGGCTACGTGCGGGCGCGGATCGATGGAACGATCAAAGAACTTTCCGAACCCATTCCGATGGACAAGAAGAAAAAGCACGATATCGAGATCGTGATCGACCGCCTTGTGATCAAGCCAGGGGTTGAGCGAAGACTTGCAGAATCTATCGAGACCGCACTCCGCCAGGCGGACGGCATAGTGCTCATTAACCTGGTGGACCAGAAAAAAGACCACCTCTACAGCGAGAAACTCTCCTGCATCTCCGATAACATAAGCTATCCCGAAATCGCGCCGAACAGTTTTTCCTTCAACAGCCCGCAGGGCGCCTGTCCCACCTGCGACGGTTTGGGCGGCCTGCTCGAATTCGACAAGGAACTCATCGTGCCCAACCCAAACCTCTCGCTCCGGGAAGGCGCGATCAAACCTTGGGCCAAACGTACGTCCTTCCAATATTTCCAGATGCTCGACTCGATCGCACAGGGTTGCGGGTTCGATGTGAACACGCCGTTCAGGGATTTGAAAGCTGCTCAGCAGAAGCTTCTCTTCTATGGCACCGGCGAGGACGGATCCAAGGCAATGAACGCAAACGCACGGGCGGCCAGAGGCATGTCTTGCAAGCTCTTTGAGGGAATCCTGGAAATCCTGAAACGTCGCTACGACGAAACCGACTCTTTTGCGACCCAGTGGGAACTCGAACAGTATATGAGTTACCAGACGTGCCCGGATTGCAACGGCAGCCGCCTCCGCCCGGAGGCCCTGGCCGTCAAAGTCTCTAACCTGAACATTCACGACATCACGAAGATGAGCATCAAGCAGGCGCTTGCGTTTTTCTCCGGGATCACGCTCACGGAAAAGGAAAGCGCTATCGCCCACCGAATCCTGAAGGAGATCCGTGAGCGCCTCGGGTTCATGGTTCATGTGGGCCTCGATTATCTCACCCTCGACCGGGGATCGGCCACGCTCTCGGGAGGCGAGGGACAGCGCATCCGTCTCGCCACCCAGATTGGTTCATCTCTCGTGGGCGTACTGTACATTCTTGATGAGCCGAGCATCGGGCTGCATCAGCGCGACAACCGCCGTCTGCTGGATACGCTGTTCCGGCTCCGGGACCTAGGCAATACCGTCCTCGTCGTCGAACACGACGAGGAAACCATCCGGCTTGCGGACCATGTGATCGACATGGGACCGGGCGCCGGGGTCCACGGCGGTGAGATCGTGGCCCAGGGCACACCCTTGGAGGTCCAGAAAGTTGCGGAGTCGCTCACCGGGCAATATCTCTCCGGCAAAGCGTTCATCAAAGTGCCGGAAGGCCGCAGGAAATTCGATAAGTCCATCAGCGTCGTGGGCGCATCGGAGAACAATCTCCGCAACATCACGGTTCAGTTCCCGCTCGGTGTGTTCACCTGCGTGACCGGCGTCTCTGGCTCGGGCAAAAGCACTCTCGTTGTTGATATTCTGTATCGCGCTCTCGCCCAGCGCATATACCGCTCCACGGAGCGTGCGGGCAGACACAAGGACATCAAAGGTCTGGAAAACATCGATAAGGTCATCGATATCGATCAGTCGCCTATCGGCAGAACACCGCGTTCGAATCCCGCCACCTACACCGGCGTTTTCAGCCCTGTACGGGATCTCTTTGCGCAGCTTCCGGAATCTCGCATGCGCGGATACAAACCCGGACGATACAGCTTCAATGTGAAAGGCGGCAGGTGCGAGGCCTGCGAAGGAGATGGTCTAATCAAGATCGAGATGCACTTCCTGCCCGACGTCTATGTGACCTGCGACGTATGCCACGGTAGCCGTTACAACCGCGAAACCCTCGACATCCGGTACAAAGGAAGGAACATCGCCGAAGTGCTCGGCATGACCGTGGAGCAGGCGTATGATTTTTTTCAGAACGTCCCGCCGGTTAAATCCAAGCTCCAGACCCTGATGGACGTGGGTCTGGGATACATCACTCTCGGCCAATCGGCCACCACGCTGTCGGGTGGTGAATCCCAGCGGGTAAAGCTTTCCAAGGAATTATCGCGCCGCGCCACGGGCCGCACATTGTACATCCTCGACGAACCCACCACGGGGCTCCATTTCGCCGACACGCAGAAGTTACTCGACATGCTAAACCAGCTCGTCGATGCCGGCAATACGGTCGTGGTGATCGAACATAACCTCGACGTAATCAAGACCGCGGACTGGATCATCGACCTCGGTCCGGAAGGCGGAGACCGGGGAGGCCAGATCGTGGGCCAGGGGACACCGGAATCCGTGGCGAAAATAAACGATTCATATACCGGGCAATTCCTGCAAAAAATTTTGTAACGTGATATAAAAAAATTTCTTGCTCATGTATCCTCCATCGTGTATTCTTTCATCACTCATCACTCGTTGTCTTTCATGGAGGTCCCATGCGGCGTTTTGTAATTCTGCTCTTCAGCATCGCATTCCTAATGGCTTCTTTTGCCTGCAGCAGTAAGAAGCTGCCCGAACAGGTAGCTGTGAAAAGCAAAAACATTCTCACCTCTCTTCGCGAAATGACCCAGGCCTATGAGAAAAAAGACCTTAACACTTTCTTGTCCGGCATATCCGACCAATATCGCGACCGGGCCGTCTTTGCAAAGTCTCTTACCGGTGTCTTTGCAAAGTATGAAAACATCCACTTTAATATCCAATATACGAGAATGATTATCCTGATCGAACTGAACGGCCAGATCGCGGTAACGTTTACCTGGGATGCCGAGTGGCAGACTGCTGGCGGGGCCTCTGTGAAGGACGGTTCAAGGGTCACCCTGATTTTTGAACCAAAAAATAACAAACTCCTCTCCATCGAGGGGAAAAACCCTTTTTTGGTACAGCCAGGAGAAGCTCCGGGAAAATCCTAGAATCTATAGTTTAAAATTCAACACCGGCGGTGGCATTGTCAATAACTCGTTAACGTTATTAATGGACTACCAGAAAGAACATATCGGGACTGATTTCCTGATCATCGGCGGCGGCGTGGCCGGGCTTCGGGCGGCTGTGGAGCTGGCACCGAACGGCAATGTCCTCGTCGTGACCAAGGATGCGCCCACGGAGAGCAGCAGCCAGTACGCCCAGGGCGGCGTGGCTGTTGCTCTTTCAGACGAAGACGAGATCTCGATCCATTTCGAGGACACGATCCGTGCCGGGGACGGCCTCTGCTTCAGGAAAGCCGTCGGCACGCTTGTCGAGGAAGGGCCCACGCGCATCCGGGAACTCATCCTCTGGGGCGCGGAATTCGACAAGGAAGGCACGAAACTCGCCTTCACACAGGAGGCGGCTCATTCCAAGCGCAGAATTCTCCATGCACAGGGCGATTCCACGGGCCGCGAGATTATGCGCGTGCTCACCGATAAGGTCCGCTCAACAAAAACCGTGTCCAAAATAGACTTCGCCTTCACCCGCGACCTGGTAGTCCAGGATGGACGATGCGTAGGTGCCGTTGTATGCCAGCAGGCACTGAAAAAGGTGCTGATTATCTCGGCGAGGGCCGTTCTCCTCGCCACCGGTGGAGCAGGCCAACTCTACGAGCGGACAACCAATCCCGCAGTCGCTACCGGAGATGGAATGGCCATGGCCTATCGCGCCGGCGCTTCCTTGGTTGACATGGAATTCGTTCAGTTCCATCCCACAGCGCTCTATCGTAGCGGTGCTCCCCAGTTTCTGCTTTCCGAAGCCATGCGCGGCGAAGGCGGGATGCTTAAGAACACCCTCGGCCAGCGATTCATGGAACGGTACCACCCCGCCCGCGAGCTCGCACCGCGCGACGTGGTCACCCGCGCGATTCACTCGGAAATGGTCACCACGAACTCGCCCCATGTCTTCCTGGACATGACGCACCTGAATGCCGGCTATGTAACACAACGGTTTCCCCGCATTTACCGTACCTGCAAGGAGCTGGGGATCGATATAACAAAGGAACCGATACCGGTGTCTCCGGCAGCGCACTATATCATGGGAGGAGTAAAAACAGACCTCTGGGGCGCCACGAATATCCCAGGCCTTTTTGCGGCAGGCGAAACCGCCTGCACCGGGGTGCACGGCGCCAACCGCCTCGCAAGCAATTCCCTCCTGGAGGGATTAGTCTACGGAGAGAGAGCGGGTCTCGCTGCCGCACGCTCTGCCCGCAAGATGACTTCCCGTGACACGCTCCTGCATCGCATCAGCGTTCAGATGCAAGCTCCCGCCAGTAAATCGCCCGATGGAACGGCTGTGGAGGAAATCCGTATTTCTTTAAAAAAGCTCATGTGGGAGAAAGTCGGCATTATCCGGAACAGGAAGGATCTCACAACGGCGCTCAAATCTCTCCGGGAATGGGACCGGGTCATGAAAGGATGCGGCCATGACAGAAAATGTTTCGAACTCAATAACATGATCACGACCGCGATGCTCATTACCCGTTCAGCCATCGCAAGGGAGGGAAGCGTCGGAGCACACTTCAGGAGCGACTTTCCGACTAAAGGAAGGAAGTGGAGAACAAGGACGAACATGATGAAGTAAGACGCCGTTCTGCACAGCATTCCTTTCATCTCCCTTTTGATCCGCCGCTTTACACTCATATCTTTTTTTATCGAAGACAACATGTTTAAAAAAATTGATACGACAGATTTCCCTCGTAAGATGGGGTTCTTGGAATGTTATGCGGCCCGGATGTTTTGTTTTAATCCTGAATCCTGCGTGAAAGTTGGCTATAGCGTCCATTTCCCGATTTTTTTACAGCCATGCGGAGTACATTTTGCCACTAATCCTTAACCTAACTTTTAGTTATGTTAAGGACCGAGAACTCGATTCATATTGAATACGCATTTTTATTGACCATATATCGATGAATAACGCATTATGACGCAGGTTTTAGGTTAATATGACAGGCGCAGTGGCTTCGCATTCCTGGGTTTTACCGAGCAGTCGCTGTACAATTACCCCCAGCAGGGTATGAACGATTACGGGAAAAATGGGAATTGCTTGAGATGTCGAGCAGTGGTTCCGGGAGATTACCGACAAGCCAATACATGGTGGCAGATCTCGCGATGTTACTGCCTTGATTGATGCCATCAAGAATTATATCGACAACCAAAATTCTTCGGTGTGTGGTTGCATCTGCCGCGTAAATTTTGTCCGGGGTAAATGTAAGGAAGCGTTGGAGGAACTGCCCGCAACATGTCGATAGTTTGCAATTCATCGACATTGTAAGGCTTTGCGTGGGAGAAACAGTGCTATTCGAACCGCAGGCGCCGGTCTCAAGATGTACAATTCAGAGCCGATGAATATTCCGGATAAGGGAACGGGGCGGCTCCGGCACGATGGATAATCAATGACTCTTAGGGGTCAAGTTTGCTTCGTGTAAGAGGCCCGTCTAACAAAACCAGGAACATCAGCAATAGAGGCACAATGGAGGGTTACGGTCTACTCAACCGTAAAAGAAATGGACAACGTACGATTTCATAAAATCGACCCTTGAAGGGAGAAGCATAATATATAATAAACAACGAATCGCAGAGATGCACTTTTCTTATGGTTAAGAAATCAAAACTTTCTTTTTAAGAATACCAAGGCTTCATCTTCATCCTGAAACACATCTACCCGTTTCATGAGGCCTGTTATCTCAAAAATTTCACAATGAAGTTTGTTTATATTAGTGAAACAAACGCGACAGTCGCTTTCGTATGTCTTCTGTAAAATACTCTTGAAGATTGAGATTCCGTGGGTATTTATCAATTCGACATTGGAAAAATTTATTATAAGCTTTTTAAAACCTCTGTCGAGAAACTGCTCACTGGCTTTTTCGATCTGATGCACGCCTGTGTCTGTGAGGTAACCTCTCGGCATGATAACGGCTACATCCAGTTCTGATTTTGATGATAAAGAGAACTTAATCACAGTCTGTTATTCTCCCTGCTGCACACTTCCCAAAATACTCATGATGCGAAATCATGTTTTTTGATTTAACAAGTGATATCGTGGTTAATGTTTTCTTTGTGAAACCCTCATATTTCACACATACTACCGCGTAACGTCATCTTTCAGCCGTTCATGCGTATTGCGGCTGTGATCTTTCGTTCACAGATTCAAGTATGAGCCCGAGGTTGTATCGCCTCATACTCGAGTGCCGAGTTTCAAGTAAGCTCACAGGATATTGCGGTCTTGTTCCTCCTGGGAGCTTTTGCAATATCAGCCAGACTGTAACCTACTAAGATCTGATGAGCGACATGCTCTCTCAAATTGGGACATAGCGCAGATGTCATCAACGGGGTGATCCCAATGACCCCTGCCCGTCAGGCGCGCACCGTCCGGAGCCGCTTCTCATGCCGCCGGAAGACCTGCCGGAAATGGAAACCGTAGATCGAGAGGGTGATGGCCAGCGGGAAGAGCCGCGGCTTCCGGACCAGGGACCAGAAAAAGAGTTTCCAGTACTGGTAACGCTCTCTGCCGAAGATGCCGAGCCGCACGATGGACTGGACCATAGCCCGCACATGCATGATCCGGAGACGACCCCGATTATTCTGGGAGGGCCGGTACTCCTGCAAGAACTTCCGCACCCGGGCGTAGTAGTGCTTGGGGGAATATATAGTCCCCAGGATCCTCCGGTACCCGCTGACCAGCGCGTCTTTGCTCATTTTAGGGACGAAGTTTATGGAGAAGTCCGTATTGTCTCCGGTCACGGACCTTACGATCCGTCCCTCCTGCTCCAAGCGTCTGTGCAGTTTGGTGCCCGCCGGAGCGTTCAGCAACCCCACCATGGCGGTCACGATGCCGCTCTCCTGGATGAAGGCGATCAGCCGCTCGAAGATCGCGGCTGGATCCTTGTCGAACCCCACGATGAACCCCGCCTGGACCTCGAGGCCGGCGTGTTGGATCTTCCGGACGTTCGCGATCAGGTCGCGGTTCCGGTTCTGGCGCTTGCTACACTCGGCGAGGCTTTCCTCGTTCGGCGACTCGATGCCTACGAATACTTGGTCGAACCCAGCGCGGACCATGAGCGCCATCAGTTCCTCGTCGTCAGCAAGGTTGATGGACACCTCAGTATAGAGCTTGAAAGGATGCCTGCGCCGTTCCATCCATGCAATAACGGCCGGCAACACCTCCTTCTTGAGTTTCCCCTTGTTTCCGATGAAGTTGTCGTCCACAATGAAGACGCTGCTTCGCCAGCCCCGAAGGTAAAGTGCGTCGAGTTCGGCCACGACCTGTGCCGCGTCCTTGGTCCGAGGCGATCGGCCGTAGAGTACCGTGATGTTGCAGAAGTCACAGTCGAAAGGGCAGCCGCGGGAATACTGGATGTTCATGGAGGCGTAGTGCTTCATGTCCAGGAGATCGAAGCGTGGCAACGGGGTCCAAGTGAGGTCCGCCCAACGCTCTGAGGTATAGACCCGCTGCGGACGGCCTTGCTCCAGGTCAGCGAGGAACAGCGGCAGGGTGACTTCTGCCTCGTTCAGTACGAGGTGGTCCACGTGGCCGTAGTCCCCGGGATAGGCGGTAAAGAGCGGACCGCCGGCGATCACCTTCACGTCGAGCCTCCGACACCGCTCGATGACCGCGTCGGCGGAGTCTTTTTGGATAGACATGGCCGAAATCATCACGTAGTCTGCCCAGCGGAGGTCAGCGTCGGTCAGCGTCGCGGTGTTCAGGTCAACTAGACGCTGTTCCCACTGCGGGGGAAGCATAGCGGCCACGGTCATGAGGCCCAAGGGCGGCAGGCTAGCTTTCTTCGCGATGAACTTCAGGGCGTACTTGAAACTCCAGAAGGTTATGGGATACTGCGGATAGACGAGAAGGATATTCATCATGGTCTCCTTGAAACGTACCAGGGAATTTTCACGTACCAAGAGAGCCCGACAGGAAGATGTGAGCTTGTTGGGACATTTTCGCAGCATCGTGAATGTTAAGTGTTCTATTATCCATCTTTTGCGTTTCATATTCAACAATTATTATTTATCTGAAGCTGCTCCGAGAACGGCAGGTGAAGGGACATGTTTTCACGCGATGAATTATTTCTCTCTCCCTCTTTTTTTGCCCGCCTTAACAGGCGGCAGTGATATTTTAGAAGAATTCTCATCGAATGGTGCAACCAACCTCACGTTCATCGAGCGGTTCAGTATCGTCGGAAGGATACCGACAAAGATATCGGCTGCCCTCCAATGGTTTATCTGATAGCGAAGCAAGTTTAAACCTAAGAGGATAGGGATAGGCAGCTAGCAATTAACATGTCCAACGTGGGGTAGAAAGGGAGGTAGAATGTCAAGAGGGGACACCAAACCTTTCAGGCCATCAGCTGTCCGGCATGGAACTTTTGCGCATAGATCGCAGTGGAAAGAAATTCTGGTTTTGCCTGTCGGCGCTTCCGGTTACAGAAAACCTCGATGTCTTCTGTGATATCCTGGATCGATTCGTGCTTGGTTCTGTAGTGGCGGTGATGGAGAAGTTCCTGTTTGAGTGTTCCCAGAAATTCTCCATCGGCGCATTGTCATAATAGTTTTCTTTTTTGCTCATCGACGCTTTCATTCCAAACCGTTCGAGCAACTTCCGGCACTCATAAGAACAATACAGGCTTCCTCGACCAGAATGGTGAATCAGTCCTTGTGCTGGACTCTTTGCGGCAACGGTCATGAACAAAGACTGTCTGGCCAAGTTCTTCGTAATGCGCTCTACGAGTTCTCAGTATCCAAAGCCTATCCTGTTAAAAGTTATTGTTCGTAACATCAATGATATGAGCGAGACTGACAGCAGGAAGGTCTTTTGCGTTATCGATATCTCTTGTGCTTCATGAGAGGGTTTTACTCCCGCTGGAACTAGCCGCGGAAACCGCTTTACTAGGTTTCAATAAAATTGCGAAGCACCCTTTGACCAAGAAACAAATATCGGACAAGTACGCAACTCATGAGATGCTGAATTCAAGGAAGAACCGTTTCTGCATGCTCCACCTTTTTCCATGTTTTATCAGGGTCATACGCCGTAATAGCACTTGCTATCTCTTCCGTCTTGGGCCCAAGGTCCTTTTCATATACAATACCCTGCTGGTTAACCATAAAGGTCATGATCCCCGCAACGCCGTACTGTGCAGGATATGCCACCAGGCCAAAACCTTTTACCATTTTGCCGTTGACTACGTACTCAAGTTCACCACCAGGTGCATTGCTGCCCTGGCTTTTCAGGATCTTGAAATAATACCCGTGGTAAGGTTGGGGCTTTTCTCCTTTCTTAAATGTGTATCCTTCTTCTGTTGCACGAGCGATTAGAGGTCCCAGTGGACTATGTTCCTCTCCAGAAGCGGTTTCCCAGTACAGGCCATCCTGCTTATCCTTCTGGCTCAGAAAGTGTTGCGCGTATTGCAGGACTGCATCGCCATTGCGCTCCTTGCTGGCATACTCACGCTGAGCATCCACATAGGCAAGGGAGACCTGAATGGTATTCAATTCGTTTCTGCCTATTCTCCGATTTATGATCTCTTGCTTTCCATCTTCTGTAAAAAAAATCCATCCCTGCCCTGACTTCACAAGGGGGATCGGGAAGCACCATGCATCTTTTCCGATATATACTAATAGTGTCTTGTCGTCAAATTTTGAAAACTTAACTCCTTCTGCCGCAGCCTTCGCGAAACGTTGGCGGCCCTGCGTATCGGCAATGGCATCGCCAGAGGATATAACATCCTTGCTACCAGGCCCGAAAATGGCCAGCAATTCTTTGGTGTCGTTGTTCTTGTCTGCCTCTAAGAGTGAATTGAATGCGTCTTGCGGAGACTTGAACTCTCTTTGCCTTACTTCCTGAGCAGAGACGAGAAAACCAAAAGCCGTTACTGCAATTATGGCCATGAAAGCTCCTAAATAACGGCACAAGAAAGGATTTTTTAATTTTGTTACACTGCTAAACATCATTCTTTCCTCCACACACCGGCAAATCGGCAACCTGATAATATTTCATGCGTGTTAACCAGCCGAGAGATGACGTTAGGCCGCCCGCCGAGACATTACATAACATCGTCTCACCTAGAGCGTCCTCCCCCACCGCCACCATGGTATCCTCCACCACCGCCACCACGGCTAACTCCCCCACCGCCACCGCGGCTAACTCCACCACCGCCACCGCGGCTAACTCCACCACCGGTGGAGCCTCGAGCGGGAATTTGACCAGCCCTAGAACGGCTTTGGAATCCACGGTCGCTTGCGGCCCGCTCGAACTGGTTGTTCGCGGAGCGCTCAAAGGCACTTGAGCGAGTTGCAGCAGAAGGTCCTCGGACACCGTAGCCCCGGAATTGTCTAATTGCCTGTGCACCTCTCTGCGCAGAAGGTCTGGCCCTTTGCATCTCTCCCGTTTCCGCGAAAATTCCACCACGAACTCTGTTTGTGGGATCTATGCGCGACATCCCGCCCGTCCTGGGATCGCGAAAATGATTGCTGATGAATCCTCCGTGACCGTGCTCATGCCCATGCACTCTAACGTCAAAATCTACGAGAACAAAAAACCCCGGGAACCAGAAATCCGACCACCAGAAAGGATAAGGTACCCAAGTATAAAGGTATGCATAATCAGGAGGTGGAGAGTAGTACGTCACAACGGGTGGGCCTTCAGTAGAGTAATAGTTTTCTAGGTCTGTAGGCTCAGGATAATTCGTGCTGGGTGTTTCACCCGGCAGCTGGCCCTCGGCAGGCCTTTCAGACATATTATATCCGTTTATAACCCCCTGAAAAGCCGCCATTGCCGCATCTTTTCCCCCCACTAATTTGCCGGAAGCAGCCGCTACACTAGTGGAGGCTTGCAACTCATCTATAATATCAGGCGTAACGGGGTAATCGGCGATCCAGCCATTTCGAGGCGATATGCCGACAGAACTCAATGTACTCTCCGCCTCGGTTTCATTCATCGCCGTGCCAAGTTTAAGTGCTTGCGCGAGATCGACCGCAAAATCTCCTTCACGAGCAAGTGGCTGCGCTATAGGCGGGTATGCAGTTGTCGTCGTCTGCTCTGACTGTGCTATTGCTGCTGCAGGGATCATTAGCAAAACGCCTAGAATGAAAATAAACACTCTGAACAGTGAACTCCTCATACACATTCTCCTTACCCCACTAAACCTTGTTATATTTTATCAAAAAAATATCACCTGTGGAGTTTACATATAAATAAAGTTTCCTTTTCGAGTTAGTAGAAAAAAGGTTCTCGAGAGGGACCAACGCGGGCTATGGAAATCTCGAGAAAACAATCATGAGAAGCAATAACCTCTTTCCTTATTGGTATTATATCCCAAGCCTGACAGATGTGGGCACAATGATGTAAACACATAGGATGAGGGTCAGACCAAAGACGAAACGCTGACACTTGCCCAGTCGTTTAAAATCCACACGTTGCGTCTTTCCAACGGTATTTTCCCATTTGCGTTCATAGCTTCGTGTGAGACTCGATTTTTTAAGAATGTCCTACTTTCTATAAAACAGAAGACATAGTTCCAGGCTCTTCACAATGGAAATTGTCTTCTTTCACAGGGGTAATAAAAATTGCGCAAATGCTATCGTACGTCTTACCATGGCGGTGGTACTCCCCATGATTGATCAGGATAAGGCCCGCCCCATCGGTCATACATGAATGGATGGGGAAAGAAAGGATAGTAGGGGTAATAATAGTAATAATATGCCGGTTCTTCCCAGAGATAGATCTGCCTGATCTCAAAAACCGGATAGTCATAATCCATCTCATCGAGCTTTCCTTTTCTCAACTCCACAAATTCATCCGCAAGGGTAATGTCATTTCCCTTTTTATACACTACAGGTTCGAGCAGTCCCTTTGCTTTTTGATAAATCGCAAGAAACCGGCCCTGAATCCGTGCCCCTTCTTTCAGACTTCCATAAGAATCTACCGGAACGCATAATGCCTCGATCTGCGACCCCTGTTCCGTCAGTCGGGGATTCACAATCAAGCCGCCCAGAATGAAAAGTTTTCCTTTATATTCATCGGGCGCATCCCGCAGACGATCGAATGACACATCCCGCTTCCCTCCCGCATGAGTTCCGGGTTCAGCACCGGCGCGAACGCAGTAGAACCATAGCTGCACTCAGCATGGTCAGTATTTTTTTTATATAACAATTATCCCTTCAATACCGAATTCATGTCAAGGCGTGTCTTTCTTATTGTAATGCTGAGGATAGATCTTCTGAGCTCATTCCGGACAGATGCTGTGGTTGAATTCCGCTCGGGAAGCGGTCGAGAATATAGCTTAAAATTTATTTTTTCTCCCGATTTATTTTAGGGGATTTCATTAATCTTTTGGGTACTTTTGCGAGACTATTGTGCGCCAAAATCGTTTGCATACAGCCTCTCCCCCGTGTTATAGTAAGGGACGAAACCGAGCCGGGAGAATGTTCCATGCCCTCAGATAAGCCGAAAATAAAACTCTATACCCTCAGCACTTGTTCGCACTGCAATCGTACCAAGCGGTTTTTCAAGGAGAACGGAATCGACGTTGAGTTTGTTGATGTCGACCTCTTGAGCGGTTCTGAGCGGGAGCAAATCATGGACGAGGTAAGGAAATTCAACCCGGATTGCAGTTTCCCGACGATTTGCATCGATAATCATATCATTGTCGGATATAACGAAGAGAAGCTCAAGAAAGCCTTAAACATGCCATGACCCCGGACAAACTCCGCGAAATTCTGTCCCGATACGCCGAATCACAAGGCATTCGACTGAATAAGGACAAGCCCTTTGTTCTTGACATCCTGCAGGGTTTGCTTACGAATGAGGCTCGTTATGGCTACCGTTCGTGCCCTTGCCGCCTAGCTTTCGGTGTTAAGGAAAAGGATGCGGACATCGTCTGTCCCTGCGTTTACCGCGATCCCGATATCAGGGAATACGGCAGTTGCTTCTGCGGACTCTATGTTTCGGCGGCATGGAACGAGGAAGAAGTGCCGCACCTGCAGGTCCCTGAGCGGAGACCGAGGGAAAAACGGGTACTATAGCTCTGAGAGCGAAAGACAATGGGTTGAACACCATGCTCCATGGGTCTAGCTTGTTTCATCTTATTTGACTAAACGTTCATGAACTAAATCGATACTGAAAAGGACAACGGATGAAAAAGAAGGATAAAGCCAGAAAAAAAGAGGATATGCCCGAATTCAGCTTCAAGGAATTTACGCCCGAAGAAGGCAAAATCTATGAGGAAGCGATGAACAGTTTACGGCAGGCTATTGCCGCGGGAAAGACCCTGCGCCAGGCTTATGACAACTACGAAATCCCGGACAAAGAGCTTGAGAAAATTATCCAGGCCGATTTCCTGAAGATCATTATTGCGGAACGCCACTTCGGTCAGCGCCAACCTCTCGAAGAGATCGCAAAAAGCCTCGATGTCACACAAGACCTTTTGAAGAATACCCTCGCCCGCATGCTGCAGGAAGTAGGCATGACTGCGGCGAACCAGTTCGGCCAGGAATTCGGCGGCTTGGCGCCGAAGACAAATGATTAGCAGTGCTCTTGGTGCCATCAGCGCACGACGAGCACAAGAGAATACTTTCTCAATGGGAGCAAAGATGTTTTTCGTGGCTGCCCCCGTTCCATCGCAGCCGTGCTGATAGGGACTCGCTTCCGTTTTTTAAGGACAGGGAAACCGACGTTGTAAGTTGGCTGCAAAGGAGCAACTCGTCGTTTTATCGCATGAAGTAGAACACCGCAACTACCATGCCGACCGTGATAACGATACTTCGCAGCACGATCGGTTTTATTCTGCCCGCCAACCGCCCACCAAGAGCGCCGCCTGCCAGTGAACCGGCCATCATGACCAGCGCTGCGAGCCACAGAACCTGGCTGGAGAAAAGAAAAAAGACTGCAGCCGCAATATTAATGCTGAACGAGATGGCCTGCTTGAGCGCGTTCAAGCGGGTCAGCGAATCCTCGAGTACCAGCCCCACCACTGCCAGGACCATCACGCTCACGCCGGCTCCGAAATAGCCGCCGTAGAGGGCAGCCGGCATGACCGGCGCTGTTGCCCATGCCTCATTCAGATGCCTTGACCCCTCACTCCCTATTCGGCCCATGACCCAATTTCGCAGTTGATCCTGAAAAGCAAGCAGAGCCACGGCAAGCAGAATCAAATAGGGAATCAGTTTGCGAAACGTGGTATCGCTCGTATGCAGGAGCAAAACACCTCCTGCAATCCCACCCAATACACCGACTGGCAGAAGAAGCCACAGCCTCCTCCCCTGCCCCCGCAAGTCTTTTATCTGGGCGAAAGTTGCGCCGAGGTATCCGGGGCAGAGCGCAACGGTATTGGTCACATTCGCCGCAACGGGCGGAACGCCGACAGCGGTCAGCATCGGGAAGGTGATGAGCGTACCGCCACCGGCAAGAGCATTCACAAGGCCTCCCGCCACAGCGGCAAGGCTAATAAGGATGAGATCCAGTCCATTCATGCTGTTCAATACAAGGAAAAGCGGCCACCTAGCTCCGCCACTCCTCTTCATCATTCCTGGTGCTCTCTTTTTTCGGAACCATTATTCCCACTCAATCGTGCTCGGCGGTTTGGATGATATATCGAAGCACACGCGGTTCACACCTTTTACTTCGTTAATGACGCGATTGGACATAGCCCCCAGCAGCTCATAGGGGAGCTTTGCCCAGTCAGCGGTCATTCCATCCTGGCTCGTGACTGCGCGGATCGCTACGACGTTCTCATAGGTCCGCTCGTCTCCCATGACACCGACGGTCTTGATCGGCAACAGCACGGCAAAGGACTGCCAGATTTCCTTGTACAGCCCCGCTTTCTTGATCTCTTCGATCACGATGGCATCCGCTTCTCTCAGGATCTTGAGCCGCGGCTCGGTCACTTCACCAAGGATGCGAATCGCGAGGCCGGGGCCGGGGAAGGGCTGTCGATCGATGATGTCGTCGGGCATTTTCATTTCACGGCCTATGGCCCGGACTTCATCCTTGAACAACTCCCGAAGCGGTTCGACCAGTTTCAGCTTCATTTTCTCAGGTAGGCCGCCTACATTGTGATGTGATTTAATGACCGCGGAAGGTCCTTTGAACGAAACGCTTTCGATCACATCTGGATAGAGCGTGCCCTGAACCAGGAACTCGGCCCCTCCAGCGGCATGTGCCTCGCGCTCGAACACCTCGATGAAGGTGCTTCCGATGATCTTCCGCTTCTTCTCCGGGTCTTCCACTCCCTTGAGCTTGGACAGGAACTCCTGCGACGCATCGACATATTTCAGGTTCAGGCCCATGTCCTTGAAGGAATACTGCACCTTCTCCGCCTCGTCCTTCCTGAGGACGCCGTTGTTCACGAAGATACAGGTGAGCTGCTTCCCAATGGCTTTGTGCACCAGCACCGCGGCAACAGACGAGTCAACACCGCCGGAAAGGCCGCACACGGCTTGTTTGCTTCCAACGGCCCTCCTGATCTCACCGATGGAATAGTCCACGAAGGACGCCATGGTCCAGGAAGGTTCGCATTTGCAGATACCGTACACGAAATTCCTGAGAATCTGCACTCCCTGCGGCGTATGAACAACCTCAGGATGAAACTGCACACCGTAGAACTTGTTCTTTTCGTCCGCCATGGCAGCAGTGGGCGAGTTGTCCGTGTGTGCAATGGCTGAGAATCCCTCCGGCATCTTCTCGATCCTGTCACCGTGGCTCATCCAGACCGTCGCTTTCCCGCCCGCGCCGATGCCAGAGAACAATCCTTCGTTCTTGTGAATGTTCAGCTCAGCCCTTCCATATTCGCGCTTCGTCGATTTCGCTACCACGCCGCCGAGCACGTGAGTCAGAAGCTGCATGCCGTAACAGATTCCGAGTACGGGTATGCCGATATCGAGATGGGATTTGTCGATAAGCGGAGCTCCGGAGTCGTACACGCTAGACGGCCCGCCTGAGAGTATCAATCCCTTGGGCCGGAATGCCTTTATCTTTTCGAGGCCCGCGTTGTAAGGAAATATCTCGCAGTAAACTTTCGCCTCGCGCACGCGGCGCGCGATCAGCTGAGTATATTGCGACCCGAAGTCGAGAATCAGTATTCTTTCGCTGTGGATGTCAGACACGATAAACCCCTTTCACAAAGGAAAAAGATTGAGAATTTTACATCACCATGCCGAGTTAGTCAACCGGAGAATCTCGCTGAAAGGAAAAAGGGCAGCGTTCTGCGAGGTGATTGCCGCTGCCCCGGGGTTCGGTAAAAGGTCGCGTACGTGCAGAATTACCGCACGAACCCTGTCGATCCTGACCACGATGCCGAAGAAAACCCTCCTTCTCGGACAAGGGTATCAAAGACTTTGATCGCGTTCCCTCCAGTTCTTTGTTGGAGTCAAACTGCAGCATGCCCCCTTGCCTGCATTATCCGTCATGAGGTCTTCTACAGCCGCTGGTGTTTGAATGAGAGGTAGATCGCGACGAGAGTCCTCTTCACCGATCTTGCAGGGGGAAACTCAGGTTACGGTTTTATTCAGACCGCATCGAGAAGTCAGAAAAACTATTATCGTTCTCTGACCTCCGATATTTTCGGGCTGGCGGTTAAGATGATCTTATAAATCCGGCTCCGCGTCATTTTTCTCATCTGTCGCAACATGAGGTACTGGAGAAAACTCGTCTTGACACCACCCCCGCTCTCTGGCTATTATAAATCCATGAACCATTCTGCTTATGAGCTTCTCCAGGCCAGAGCGTATGAAATCGCGCGTACGCTGCCAAAACCGGCCTTTTACCGTGCCCACGCTCAAGCGGTCCACCAGGCCGATGAAACACTGAGGACTTACGACCTTATCCGCAAATGTCACGAATATCTCGATGAATCGAAGCTCGAGTGCGCCCACGGGCTCTGTCACTGCGAGGCTGTTGCCCGGGATGCAGGCGCCATAGTTCTCGTTGAAGGGGCCCGGCGCGCCATGGGCGGCGCCGAGATCATGCCACTCTTTATAGCGGCAATCATCGCAGGTTTACTCCACGATATTAAGCGCCGAGAGGATGATCATGCCGTTCGTGGCAGCCAGGAAGCTGAAACCATCCTGAAAACGCTCAAAGTGGATGAGCGCAGCCGTACGTATATCACCTACGCAATAAGGAATCATGAAGCATTTAAGACAACCTGTGATCTGGATGACGCGGAAGGGTGCATGGTCAGCGATGCACTGTACGATGCAGATAAATTCCGCTGGGGGCCGGAGAATTTTACCGGAACGCTATGGCTCATGGTCAATGCCCGTGAAACACCGCTCGCGACACTCCACAAGACGTTCCGGGAAAAAATGAAGGGAATCGAACGAATTAAAGACACGTTCCGGACCGATACGGGAAAACAGTATGGTCCAGAATTTATTGACCAAGGCATTCAGATTGGAAATGCCATTTACATGGAAATGAGCGCTATGCTTCAACCCCGCAGTTAGAGGCTGTTCACCTTAGTTCTGGTTGACGGCTGACTCACTCACTTTCTTTCTTCCCGTACACTTTACGCAACATCGCATCGGCGCGGTCCTTGCGTGCTTCTGCCACACCCTCTTTGAGTTTGAGGGTCTCTTCAGCAAACATCGCCGACCTGAGCCATTCATACCCCAGCTTCAGCAGCTCCGCATCGTCGGTCCGAACCTTCTCAATCCGCTCAGCGGGGATGTCGTAGGTGTCCAGGAATGTGCTGCCGAACACGAATTCGCGGAAATAATCGGTATTGGTGCTGACCATGAAGAACATCTGGTTTTTGATCTCCGGAAACTCCTTCTCGCCGAAGGATTTCTTTTTCATTAGGACTTCCATCCATCCGCGGTTGCTGTCGTCGTAGAGGTCAGCTTCCTGGTCCTTGCGCCACTCCGCAATGGTCCACTCCTTGTCCTCCTCGAACCCCTTGCAGTGGTCTTCCTTGACCATGAAGTAGAACTCGTCCTTCCCGCTTTCGGTGTCCTTTTTCCTAAGTGTGGCCATACCCAGGGGGTAATAGCGGCAGTTGCTCGGCCTGTCCTCGTACACGGTGCAGCCGTCGGCCGTCACAAAAGGACAGCTGCGCTTCTCGTCGTTCAGCATTTTGAGCGTAATGACCGGCAAAAGCGTCTTTGCCAGGATTTCGATCTCGCAGTACCTATTGATGAAGTCCTCGGTTGTCATGCCGAGCCGCTTCCGAAGCCGCAGCAGGTCATAGGGCGGGAGCACGATATTGATGTTGCTGCAGCAGGCGGTGAAGCACTTAACGCCTTTGTGGCAGCGGAATTTGAACCTGCTCTTCTCTGTTAACTTGATCGGCACGACCTTGCCGGTCTGGCTTTTTTTCAGTGGATCAATATCGATATCTTCCGGCTTTATTTCTTTTTTCTTATTGCTCATCATAAGCCTTTCAGCGCAGCCGTTATTCTGCGTCTTTCAATGTCCTTAGCCTGCTAACTGCCGCCTGCTTTCTTCTTTTCCTTTTGCATCCAACCCTGAATCTCATGATGCTGCTTTATGAACAACTCGACGCCTTCGTGATCGGGCCCGAGAATACTCCTGAACCGGTCGAGTGCTTCATAAAACGGCATTTCCCGCGTCCCATAGACTAGATTATCTGCATACGAAACGATCTTTTCTTCCCTCGAAATCGGCAGGTAATCCCTTTTCGGCAGTCCAAGTCGTTCTGCCTCCTCTGCCGTAATCCCTGCACCAATATGACGTTCAATTATATTGACGAGGGCATGGGAGAAACCCAGTTTCCGGCCAATTTCTACACCGGCGATGGCGTGATGGATGCCGTGTGTTCGCGATCTGCCGATATCATGGAACAGCCCACCCTGCCTGATAAGTTCATTATCAACCTCAATCTCCATGCGTCCCGCGAGAGCATAAGCCAATTTTGACACGACAAGGCAATGAGCAACGACATCGCGAGAACATCCGGCAGCAGCAAGTATTTCCATATCTGTAGTGTCCATCGGATGTGAATAATACCACTTTGCCGGCAAATTTCAACAATGTTTGTACAATCCGGACGTTCCGTGAAAAAAACGAGGGGCTGGCGGTTTGGCCAGCCCCTCGTTTATGTGAATCTCTCAGGCTCCTTATCTGATCAACGGAACGATCAGAAGTGCAACGATGTTAATGACCTTGATCATCGGGTTGATAGCCGGACCTGCGGTGTCCTTGTAGGGATCACCGACCGTGTCGCCGGTCACGGAGGCCTTGTGGCCTTCGCTCTTCTTCTTGTGGACGACACCTTTATCGTCGGTAACGCCATCTTCAAAGGATTTCTTGGCATTGTCCCATGCGCCGCCTCCCGAGGTCATGGCAATGGCCTGGAAGAGACCCGTGACAATCGCTCCGATCAGCAAACCGCCCAAGGCCTTGGGGCCGAGAATGAAACCGACCAAGATCGGGGCAACCACCGGAAGCAGTGCCGGCAGCATCATTTCCTTGATGGCCGACTTTGTGACGATATCAACGCACTTGCCGTACTCCGGTTTGCCCGTACCTTCCATAATTCCCTTGATCTCGCGGAATTGCCGCCGCACTTCATCAACCACGCCACCCGCAGCCTTGCCGACGGCGAGCATCAGGCGACCGCCGAAGTAGTAGGGGATCAGACCTCCGATGAAGAGGCCGGCAATGATGAGGGGATCCGACAGGTCAAAAGATACGCCACCCATTTTCTGCACAAGCTCTCTCGAATACTCCGCGAAGAGAACCAGAGCTGCGAGAGCAGCCGAACCGATGGCATAGCCCTTCGTAACTGCCTTTGTAGTGTTGCCCACCGCGTCAAGGGGATCAGTTACATCCCGGACAGCAGCAGGAAGTTCAGCCATTTCGGCGATGCCGCCCGCATTGTCCGTAATCGGGCCGTAAGAGTCGATGGCAACCACGATGCCCGTCATGGAGAGCATGGACACAGCCGAGAGCGCGATTGCGAAGAGGCCGCTTCCAGCGTTGCCGGAGAATCCGCCGCCGAGCGCGAAGGCGCCTAGAATTGCGGCAACGATTACGATGGCCGGAAGGGCCGTCGCTTCCATGCTCATGGCCAAGCCGGCGATCACGTTCGTGCCGTGGCCGGTGAGGCTGGCCTTGGCAATCGTCTTTACGGGCCGGAACTCCTTCGCAGTGTAATACTCCGTGATCCAGACGATGAGGCCGGTCAGGGCAAGGCCGATAATGGCCGTGCCGAAGACGCTCATTGCCGTAAACCCGCCGGTGTTACCGCCGAGCGTTCCCATGAACCACGAGGTCACGCCATAGAAGGCAATGGCCGCAAGAATACCCGAAACCGCCAGACCCTTGTAAAGTGCGCCCATTATGTATTTGCTGGCGCCGAGCTTCACGAAGTAGGTGCCGATAATCGAGGCAATGATCGAAACGCCGCCCAGAAGGAGAGGGAACATAACCCAAGGGCTCTCTGAACCGAACACGGACTTGGCCAGCAACATGGCAGCCACGAGGGTAACGGTATAAGTCTCATAGAGGTCCGCGGCCATACCCGCGCAGTCGCCTACGTTGTCGCCCACGTTATCGGCGATCACGGCCGGGTTACGCGGGTCGTCTTCGGGAATCCCCGCCTCAACCTTGCCCACCAAGTCGGCGCCCACGTCAGCTGCCTTGGTGTAAATGCCGCCTGCGATACGGGCAAACACGCTCATAAGTGAGCAGCCGAAGCCGAGACCTACGAGCGCATGGAACGCCTGTTCGCCTGCCATCTGCTTGGCAATCGAGAAGTAGCCCGCCAACCCGATAATACCGAGGCCGACCACCATGATGCCCGTCACCGAGCCGCCCTTGAAAGAAAGGGTCAGTGCGTTCTGCAGGCCCTTAGAAGCGGCCTGTGTCGTGCGCACGTTCGCGCGCACCGTGACCCACATGCCAACGAACCCGGCAAGAGCCGAACCCACGGTGCCGATCACGAAGCCGATCGCTGTCCAGGTCCCGAGGAAAATCGCGAGAATCACGACAAGGACCACCGCTACCATGGCGACGGTCTTGTACTCGCGGGCAATAAACGCATACGCGCCTTCCTTCACCGCATCAGAAATCTCCTTCATGCGGGGAGATCCCGCGTCCTGCTTGTTGACCCACACTGCAGTGTACAGGGCGTACAGAACGCCAATGACGCCGCAGGCAAGAGCAAATCCTATGATACTCATTCTCTCTCCTCCTTGTAAAATTAAATTATATCATTCTCATGTTTCATCTTAATGAATCCTGCCCATCGAGATCTAATGGGGCGTTGCAATTATTCACCGCCTGTTTCTCCCTGGCATCCCCCCTATCGAGTGTAGTAAAATCCTCTCCGATTAAACTTCGAACTTGCCGCCGATCATGTCCTTCAGATAATGATTTTCCGCTTTCAAGTTTTTAACCAGGACCCGCACCACGTCACGCATGGATAGGAGTCCCACCAGCCCGCTTTCCTCGACGACCGGTGTGTGGCGGATGTTGTTTTGGATCATGATCGCCATGACGTAATCAAGATCATCGCCGGGCTTGACCACGAGCAGATTGGTGCTCATGACATCTTTTATCTTCACATCCTTGTTCTGTGCTTTTTCATTAGCCGTGTTCTTTACGATATCGCGTTCGGTGATGATACCCACAAGCGAACCCCGGTCCATAACCAGAAGAGCTCCGATATTGCATTCCGCCATCTGTTTCGCTCCATCGAGAAGCGACAGATCGCTGGTGATGCTGAAACACTCCAAACCTTTGATACTGAGCAGTTCTTTAACTTTCATGGCATACTCCGCAATTCTGTAAGGATAAACACCGCAATTATCCAATATTTTCCGGGCAGGCGAAGCCTAGCCCTACTTGCGACCGGAATGTCTCACAAATACCATCGCGGTCGTGCGGTAGAACAAGTGAGCGAATTTAGAATAGGGCGCATAGGCGAACAGCGACCAGATGAACACAAGATGCAGATAGTAGACAAAATATCCCGCATTCATGTCCGCAAGGCGAAGCGCCCAGGACAGCATGCCCGTTGCGCCAACGCCGATCACGATCGTGAGGAATATCCAGTCAAAATAGGATCCCATGCCGGCCTTCCCGGCCTGCGCAAGGCGGTTCACCAAAAGAAGTATGACGCCGGCGGCAAAGGCTATGGAACTAGCGAGAGCCAGTATCTTGACGGGATCGCTCATCGGGTAGGGCGATTCGCCGAAGTGGAATGGACCGAAAGGCTGAATGCCGAGAAGTTCAAACCCATAGAGGTAAACGATCGCCCACGTTGTGACCACAGCGAGTCCGACAAAGGCATAAAACAGGAGCATGTGGCCGAGTCGCCTGCCCTTATTCACGGTGCAATCCGCAAACTTGGAGTGGCCGAGGATCTCGGTAATTGACGCAATGATGTCGCCGCCCAGGCTTCCCGTCGACTTCATCGTCCCGGCCTGCGCTTTCATCCCGTTCCAAAGACGCTTGATGCCCACGAAAGCCGATGCTACGGCAAAGATCGCGGTCAGGATAAACACCGTGTCGATCACCGGCACGGGAACAAACTTATGATAGGCCATGATATTGCCCTCGGCTCTCGGCGCGGTAAAGCTGCCGTTCCCGAGTACCGCAAGAATAGCATAGAACAATACCAGGGGGATGGCGAAAAGAATCGGCAAAAGTTTCGGATCCGTTGCGACCTTCGCAAAAAAGGGGACCAGTGCGACGTGTTTGATGCTCTGCTTCCTGATAGCATTCAGCACTTCGCCCGGCTTTGCACCGCGGGGGCAATAGGCTGTACAGTCGCTGCACTGGTGGCAGAGCCATACGTCAGAGCTTGTGACAAGTTTGTCCTTCTGGCCCCACTGGGCGAGGACCATTTCCTTGCGAGGGAAGGGGTTCCCGTCGGGCGTGACATTGCAGACGACCGAGCAGGTGGCGCATTGATAGCACTTTTTGAGTGACTCCCCGCCGCCTTTGATGATCTCATTCACAAATTGTAAGTCAGGTTTGATAACCGTTGCGTCAGCCATGTATTTCCTCCCATTACTCTGGTTAGGAGTTTTCTGTTTTTTAACTCCGTACCCCGAAACCTGCCCCGGCAAATCTTAAGCCGGGGGCCGAACTCAGCATGTGAATTACATGCTCTTGAATGGGTTCGGTCCGATCTCTTTTACTTTTTCAACGAATTCATTGATCAAGTCGGGCAGTTTGTCGTACTCGTTAATCGCAATCTGCATCAACTGGACACGGTCGGACTCGAGCTGTAGACGGTTCAGGGTTTCGCTCACTTTGCTGAAACGGGTATTCGCGAGTTCGCTCCCCTTCACGAAATGACACTGGTAATTCTCTCCGAACTTGCAGCCGAGGAGCAGCATGCCATCGACACCTTTTGAAAGCACGTCCGCGACCCAGACGAGGTTCGTGCCACCCAGGCATCGAAGCGATGCGAAGCGCACCGACGGATCGATTTTCTTGCGGTTGATCGCCGCCGTGTCAAGCGCGGGATATGCGTCGTTCTCGCATATGAGGCAGACGATCCGGAACGTGTCCTCATCGTCGGGGACATCGATGCCCTTGAGCATGGAACCGATGATATCCACGCTGTAGTCCTTGAACGAAACGATGCGTTCCGGACAGGCGCCCATGCAGGTGCCGCAGCGACGGCAGCGGTTGAGGTTGTACTTGGGAATGCCCTTTTCGTCTTCGTCGATCGCACCGAAGGGGCACTCTTCCGTGCATCGTTTGCATGCCGTGCATTTGATAAGCATCGGATCGGGGAATGTGACATCCCATGAGCGGGGATGGACCGCAACGCCGCGAGCCACGTGGTCCATGGCCTGGATGGCCTTGAAAGCCGCTCCGGCGGCATCTTCCTGCGCTTCGGCCATGTTCATGGGCTGATGCACACCACCGGCGGCATAGATGCCGGTCCTGCGCGTCTCGTACTGGAAGCAGATGAAGTTGGAGTCGGCAAAACCGCTAGCCCCTTCGAGAGTTGGAATTTCCGGTCCCTGACGATATCCGAGGTTCAAGATGTAATCGGGTTTTGGGGTCTGCTCAAGATAGTTCTTTTTGGCTTCGTCACCGCCTCCGGCGGCTTTGGTAAGGCCGTCGGCGTAATCCTGGGGCCACCTCGTGGTCGGGACCATGCCAGTTGCAAGGACAACGAGGTCCGCTTCAACCTTCACCTTTTCGCCGGTCTTCGTCCCGAAGAGGGTGTTCTCCATCTCGACAAACATATTTCCGTTCCCGGCATCGGACACGCCGGTCACGTCCGCCTTGGAGAGCATTACGCCCGGATTATTCTGCGCTTCTTTGTAATAGAGCTCGGTCCTACCCGGAGTTCTGATGTCCTTATAGAAGATCATGGCCAGGGCATCTTCATTTTGCCGCACATACTGCGCTTGTTTCAGCGACGTGGCGCAGCACATGGATGAGCAATAAGGAAGGTGATTCGGGTCGCGCTGGCCGGCGCACTGCACAAACGCAACCTTCAGGGCAGGTTTGCCGTCGGAAGGCCGGAGGAGCTTGCCGTTGTTCTTCTTCGCGATCTCTTCGAGCTCGAAATTCGTGACCACGTTCTTAAATTTCCCGTAGCCGAGGTAGTCGAGTTTGTTCGCATCGTAGGGTAGCCAGCCCGTCGTCATGACGATTGCGCCGATCTTCAGGGTTTCGCCGTTCGAAAGCGTAACAGCGTAAAGGCCGGGCTGTCCGTCCGTTTTTGCAACCGTTGTCGACTTATATACTTTGATGTTCGCGTTGCTTTCGACTTCGCTCACGGTCTTGGCAATATCGGTGTCCACGATGAGCGGTTTATTGAAATACGTTCCCGTCGGGATCTTTTTGTAGAGCTTGTTCACGAACCCACCGAGCTGGGCATCCTTCTCCACGAGCACAACCTGCTGACCGGCGTTCGCGGCGGAGAGGGCCGCAGTCATGCCGGCAATACCACCGCCAATGACCAGGATCGTGCTGCTCAGGTCCTGCAGGACGCTCGGCTCCGGAAGATCGCCCTTCTGGGCCTTCACAATGCCCATGTTTAGGTAGTCGTAGGCAGCATCGTTCGTTGCGTCCGTATTCGGCTCCATGACCCAGGCAACGAATTCGCGGATATTCACCCGCTCAACGAGAGCGCCGGCAAACGAGAACTCCTCTGTTTTAGCCCGCGGAGAACAGGCAGCTATGATCAGCGTGTTCACGCCTTCCTTCGCCATATCATCTTTTATAAGCTGCAGGCCCTCGGGGCTGCATAAGATATCGTGATTTTTGCAGAGGGGCACTTTCTTGGCTGCGCCTTCGAGCTTCGCAATGTCGATCGCATCTTTGATACCGCATCCCTTACAGATATATACGCCGTATTTCTTCTCCATCCTTATTTCCTCCTCAAGCTCTGGATGCTCTTCATGACCACGCCGGTGGCATCCTGTGCGGACCGCGCCACATCAACGGGTGTTTTGAGCGTCCCGGTGGCGTAGATGCCCTTCGGGAGCGTTGCCTGGTCCACAAACCCGTCATCAGTCGCCGCAACACCTGCACTCTTGAGGGACCCTGTCTCAGGCTGCATGCCTGTGGCGAGCACAACCAGCTCGAACGTTTCGGTAACCTTGCCGCCGCCGTGGATGTCTTCGGCGGTGACTCTAACGTCACCGTTCTGGCCCTGCTCGATCTTGGCGACCTTGCCCTTGAGGAAGGAAACGTTCTGGTCTTCTTTGATTTTAGTATAGAACCGGTTCTCGTAAAGTCCGGGAGTTCTGATATCGATATAAAAAATCTTTACTTTGGAATCGGGGTAGAGTTCCCTGACATAGGTTGCCTGTTTGATGGACGCCAGGCAGCAGATGTAAGAGCAAAAAGACAGGTGATTCTCGTCGCGCGAACCGGCACACTGCACGAAAGCGATGTTCTTCACTTCCTTGCCGTCCGAGGGACGCACGATCTTGCCAGCCGTCGGTCCGTTCGGAGCAGCCAGCCGCTCCATCATCATGTTCGTAATCACGTTCTGGACTTTGCCGAAGGAAAGATTGTCCATCTTCGTGGCGTCGTAGGGGTTCCATCCTGTAGCCATGACAACAGCGCCGACTTTTACATTCACCGTCTCCGGCTTCATGTCGAGCTTGATCGCATCATAGGCGCATGCTTCTGCGCATTTGTTGCAGGCCGAACCTTTGCAGACCTTGCCGTCGATGACATACTGGAGTGGAAATGCCTGGTTGTGCGGGAGGTAGGCGGCTTTGGTCTTGCTCATGCCAAAATCGAAGTCATTGGACCGCTCTACGGGGCAGGCCTCAGCACATTTGTTGCAAGCTACGCATTTGGCGTTCACAAACCGGGGCTGCACCTTGAGGGTCACGTCGAAGTTGCCTTCCGAGCCGGAGATCTTCTGCACTTCCGTCATGGTATAGATCTTCACCTGCCCGTTATTCTTGATCCTTTTATACTGGATCTCGAGGCCGCAGTTCGGGGGGCACATCTTCCAGAAATACTTGTTGAGCTGCGTCACCCGCCCGCCGAGATAGGGGTTCTTTTCAACGATGATGACATCGGAACCCGCCTCCGCGGCTTCTACTGCCACCGTAAGGCCGCTGAAGCCTCCGCCGACAACCAACACCTTATTTTCCGCCATGGTATCTTATTCCTCCTTAAGGCAGTGAAACCGAAAAAATCGGACATGAAAAATTGAAGACTGGAAATTTCAAGTTCGTCTTTCGCGGCGACGATAAAATTTCCACTTTTCAATTTTAATAAAATCTCCGGGGAGGGTTGCCCTCCCCGGAGTGGTTGTTCACTTATGGAACGAGTTGTACGTAGGGGACCTTCTTGACTTCCCACGTGTCTTTCGCAAGATCGTACTTGGAATTCACGAAAGCCTTCCAGTTGTTGTCGTCTACGAGATCGAAGTCGCCCCGATAGTAGTAGCCGGGATACCGCGACTCTTCCCGGAACAGGATGTGGCGCGCATGGGCCTCCACGGAGAGGATGCGGTGATAGTTCTCCCAGCAGCGCATCAGTTCGTGCAGATTGCTCGCTGCCATCTTGGAGGTGTCTTCCTTCAGCATCTGGAGCTGACGGAGGCCTTCCTCAAGCATGGTCTTGGAGGTCATGTACCAGGTCGAAATGCCACCAAAGTACTCGTCGGAGATCTTCTGCAGACGGGTCTGGAGCATTTTCGGCTTGATGTAGTTCGGGTTGATTTCAGGAGCCGTGGTGTAGGTCTTGTACTTCTCGTAGACCTCGAAAGGCAGATAAAGCTCGGCTGCCAGGTGATCCGCCGTTTCATTGATGGTCGGCTTATAGCTTGGGTTGTCGAGCATGAATGCGAGAGCACTCTTGGCCGCGATACGGCCTTCTGCATGCGAACCGGAGGAGAATTTGTGACCGGAGGCACCGCAGATGTCGCCGCACATGAAGAGGCCCTTCACGGTCGACATGCGGTTGTAATTACCAGCGGGCCACTTCTTGTTCCACTCTTCCGGAGCGCCGAGGTCATCGGGACCGCAGCACCAGAAGCCGGCGCAGCCTGCGTGCGAACCCAGGAGGTAGGGCTCGGTCGGCATGATTTCCGACGGCATCTTGTCCGGCTCGATGTTCTTCGCGGCCCAGAGTCCGGCCTGGCCAATGGCCATATCGAGGAAGTCTTCCCAGGCCTCAGCCTCGAGGTGTTTCACCTTCTTGGCGCCCTCTTTGTCCCCGAGCTTTTCCTTAAAGGTCTTGTTGATGGCAGCCATTGCGTCATCCGTTCTCATGAGGATCGGGCCTTTGCCCCTCTTCATGTCACGCATCATCAGATGGTTGCGGATTGCCGTGCCGAGAGCATCGACATACTTGCCATACTTTGCCTTGGCTTCTGCCAAAGCTTCTGCATTAGCGCAATAGTCTTCGCCGAGGCTGTTGGTCGCTTTGGCCTTGAAGAACAGGAACCAGGCGCCCACCGGGCCGTATCCGTCCTTGAACCGGGCGGGCACGAAGCGGTTTTCCATCATGGTCAGCTCTGCGCCGGCCTGCAGGCCGAGAGCGTAGCCGGAACCGGAGTTCCATACCGGATACCATGCGCGGCCCTGACCTTCCTGGGTCGACCGAGGACGGAACACGTTCACCGCGCCGCCGGCCGCAAGCACCATGGCCTTTGCCTTGAAGACATAGATCTTGTTCTCACGAACGCTGAAGCCGGCCGCTGCTGCAACGCGATTCGGCTCTTTCGCATCATTGTAAAGCTTCACGATGAACACGCGCTCATAGTGATTCTGGGCCACACCGGTCGCTTCGCGGTTGGTTTGGAGGGCCTTTTTTGCGGCTTCAGCGACGATGACCTTATAGGACTCGCCGTTGATCATGATCTGCCACTTACCGGAACGGACCGGCTTGCCGCCATCCTTCAGCATGGCTTTTCCGGCTTCCTTTGCCTGGAAACCGTCGAGGGAGAAGCCGTCGTCGCCGATTTTCCAGATCGGAAGACCCCACTCCTCGAAGAGCTGGACAGAATCATCGACGTGACGGCCGAGGTCATAGACCAGGTCTTCGCGGATGATGCCCATGAGGTCGTTTCTTACCATCTTTACATAGTCCTGCGGATCGTTCTCACCCATATAGGTGTTGATGGCCGACAGGCCCATGGCAACTGCGCCGGACCGGTCGGTCGCGGCCTTGTCCACCATGGTGATTTTTATCTTCTTGGGGTTCGCCCAGCGAGCAGCTTCGAATGCAGCGCCGCAGCAGGCCATACCGCCGCCGATGAGGAGGAGATCGGTCTCAACTTCTTCAATCGCCGGCTTCTTGCAGAATGAAAAGGTACAAGTCTCTTTTTCCATTAGTCTTTCCTCCTTATTTCTTGATTACCGGCATGGCCTTGCCTGCACCATGATGGGTGAAGTATCCCGGCTGTTTGATTTTTGCCATATCTGCCTCGGGTTTTCCCTTGTAGGGATCGACCGAACCTTCGGCAGTGGTCCTGATCGGGTACTTGAACCGCTTCAGGATCCCGTTCCGGAACTTGATGGTCCACATGATGGAGTCCGTACCTCTCATGGGGATCACGTTCGCGCCCAGGGGTGCGAAGTCCTGGTATGCCCGGATTTCGATCGCCTGCTGCGGGCAGATCTTTACGCAGTTGTAGCACTCCCAGCACTGCTCCGGTTCCTGATTGTACGCCTTCATGAGATCCCTGTTCAGGGTCATGAGGTCGTTCGGGCAGATATACTGGCAAGCA
>DATJAP010000028.1:0-4420 GCA_035516155.1 Nitrospirota bacterium | reverse complement strand
CACGATTTCCGCCATATCAAGTTCGAAGCTGTTCGCTGGCTGATCAAATCCCCGCAGGTCATTCGTTCCCGCGCTTCCTCCCGGGCCGCTTGCATTCGCGTTGTACGTATAGCCGCCCTGCAGATAGATGCTCATGCCCAGCGCGTTCTTCACATCCGTCGGGTTCAAACCTGCCGGTTTCGCGTCATCCGCGAAAGCCGCCGCGGACATTGCAACCATGGCGCAGAATATCGCCAAGCCAATCTTCAAACCAAGTAGAGAACCCATTTCTTTCATTTCAATCTCCTTATATTAATTAAACAATATGCAATGCCGTTATGATCATATCGACCAGCTTGATCCCGATAAACGGCACGATTAGCCCGCCGACTCCGTAAATCAGGGCGTTATTCCGTAAGACCACCGACGCACCAAGAGGCCGGTATTTCACGCCGCGAAGGGCCAGGGGAACCAGGAAAATAATAATCAGCGCATTAAAGATCACGGCAGACAACACGGCGCTCTGTGGCGTTGCAAGGCCCATGATATTGAGCGCCCCGAGCGCCGGATAGATGGAAAGGAACGCAGCGGGCAGAATGGCGAAATATTTCGCCACGTCGTTCGCGATGCTGAAGGTCGTGAGCGTGCCGCGGGTCATCAGGAGCTGCTTGCCGATCTCGACGATCTGAATGAGCTTGGTGGGATTGGAATCGAGATCCACTAAGTTGCCTGCTTCTTTTGCCGCTTGAGTTCCGCTGTGCATGGCAACTGCCACGTCCGCCTGGGCGAGCGCGGGCGCGTCGTTCGTTCCATCGCCGGTCATGGCCACGAGCCTTCCGCCCTTCTGGTATTCACGGATCAGTTTGAGTTTGGTCTCCGGGGTTGCCTGGGCCAGAAAATCGTCGACGCCCGCCTCGGCCGCGACAGCGGCTGCAGTGAGGGGGTTGTCGCCCGTGATCATGACAGTCCTGATCCCCATCTTGCGCATTTCGGTGAACCGTTCCTTGATCCCGCCCTTTACGATGTCGTTCAGACGGATTACGCCGAGCACTTTATTCCCCTCGGCAACCACAAGCGGCGTGGCGCCTTGTTTGGCAATTTCGTCCACGATCGAGCGAACATCGGGAGGAAAAGTTCCTCCTGTTTTTTGGACGAACTTTTCAACCGCATCGGCAGCACCCTTGCGGATTTCACGGTGGTCGAGATTTACCCCGCTCATTCGAGTCTGGGCAGTGAACGGAACAAACTCCGCGCCGATATTATGAATGTCTCTCGACCGGAGACCGTATTTCTCCTTGGCAAGGACGACGATGCTTCTTCCTTCAGGCGTTTCATCCGCTAGTGATGCTATCTGCGCTGCGTCGGCAAGCGCTCCTACATGCACTCCCGGTGCGGGAATGAACTCCGTGGCCTGCCGGTTTCCGAGGGTGATGGTGCCGGTTTTATCGAGCAGCAGCACATCAACGTCACCGGCTGCTTCCACGGCCCGTCCCGACGTGGCGATCACATTTGCCTGGATCATCCGGTCCATGCCCGCGATGCCGATGGCCGAGAGCAGGCCGCCGATGGTGGTCGGGATGAGACAGACCAAAAGTGCCACGAGCACGGTGATGGTGACCGGCGCTCCCTGTCCCGCCGCTTTGACACTGAAGAGGGAATAGGGAAGAAGTGTCACGCATACGAGCAGGAAGATGATCGTCATGCCCGCGAGCAGAATGTCGAGGGCGATCTCGTTTGGCGTCTTCTGCCGTTTCGCGCCTTCAACCAAGCTGATCATCCGGTCGAGGAACGTCTCTCCCGGACTTGCTGTGATCCGCACGACGAGCCAGTCGGAGAGGACCACGGTACCGCCCGTGACAGTGCTCCGGTCTCCGCCGCTTTCTCGGATCACGGGCGCGCTTTCGCCAGTCACGGCGCTTTCATTCACCGAGGCCACACCCTCGATGATTTCTCCGTCCATGGGGATGATGTCACCCGCTTCCACGAGCACGACATCATTTTTTTTGAGCTCTGATGAGGCGATCTTCGAGATCTCTGCATCTGGTTTCGGTGTCGCCAGGCGTTTGGCCATAACATCACGCCGTGTTTTTCGTAGAGACTCGGCCTGGGCCTTGCCCCTTCCCTCTGCCATGGATTCCGCGAAGTTTGCGAAGAGTACTGTTACCCAGAGCCAAGCGGAGATCTGCAGGATGAAGGAGGGCGACGCCTCGCCTTTTCCTGTCAGGATTGCATGGAAAAACAGGAGCGTCGTCAAGATACTGCCGACTTCCACGACAAACATGACAGGATTCTTGATCTGGTGTACTGGATTCAATTTTCTGAACGAATCCCATAATGCTTTTTTTACGATCGTCGGTTCAAAGAGCGATCGCTTTTTCGATTTGCTACTCATTATCATTCCTCCTCAATGGTTCCTGTTATCGTACGGCCATCAACTGTTCGGCAATCGGCCCGAGCGCCCAGGCAGGCATGAACGTCAACGCTCCGACTATCACGATGACCCCGATCAAAAGCGCTACGAACAAGGGTGTATGGGTCGGCAGCGTTCCCAAGCCGGCAGGAACTTGCTTCTTCTTCGCGAGCGAGCCGGCTATGGCGAGCACCGGGATGATCGTCCAGTATCGGCCAAGGAAAATGACAAGGCCGAGTGCAGTGTTATAGAAGAACGTGTTTGCGTTTAAACCAGCAAAGGCGCTGCCGTTGTTGTTCGCGCCAGATGAGAAAGCGTAAAGGATCTCGGAAAATCCATGCGGCCCGGGGTTCGCTACTCCCGCTGCTCCCGCTGTGGTCGCAACCCCGACAGCAGTGCCGATCTTGACCAGAGCATTCACGACGAGTACCGCGACAGATGCCATCTTCATCTCGAACATCTCGATCTTTTTGCCCAGATACTCCGGCGTGCGACCGACCATCAGGCCGGCTATGAAAACCGTGATAATGGCTATGATCAGCATGCCGTAGAGCCCGGAGCCGACGCCCCCGAAGATCACCTCTCCAAACTGTATCAGGACCAGCGGGTACAGGCCGCCCATAGGCGTGTAGGAGTCGTGCATGGAATTGACCGAGCCGTTAGAGGCTGCTGTTGTCGCCGTGGCCCAGATCGTGGAATCAACGATCCCGAAGCGCGCTTCTTTTCCCTCCATGTTGCCGCCGGGCTGCATATTACTTGCGTGTTGATCAACGCCGATAGATGCGAAGAGGGGATTGCCGGCCTGCTCGCTCCAGGTACATAAAGCCATCAGCGTGACGAGGACCAGGACCATGGCGGAAAGCAGCGCCCACCCCTGACGATTGTCTCCAATCATTCTCCCGAAGGTAATACAAAGCGCTGCTGGTATTAGAATGAGTGCCAGCATTTCAAGAAAATTGGAGAACGCTGTCGGATTCTCGAAGGGATGGGCTGAGTTGACGTTGAAAAATCCGCCACCGTTCGTACCGAGTTGTTTGATCGCGATCTGCGAGGCTGCTGGGCCGAGCGGTACTACCTGCTCCTTCATTTCCGCTTTCTCTGTTACGGGATTGCCCTTCTCATCCTTGATCGGATTGCCCTGGGCATCGAGCTTCGGGTTATCGTAGGTGATTGACTGAGTGAGCGCCACGGTCTTGTATTCGCTGAATGTCTGAACAACCCCCTGCGATACAAGTAGCAACGAATAGATCAGCGCAAGCGGCATCAGGATGTAAAGCGTGGAGCGGGTAAGATCGTACCAGAAGTTCCCGATGGTCTGGGCAGAGTGCCTCTTGAACCCGCGGATCAAGGCAACGAGAACGGCCATGCCCACTGCCGCGGACAGAAAATTCTGCACGGCCAGGCCGACCATCTGGGTGAGGTAGCTCATCGTTGTTTCCCCGCCGTAGGACTGCCAGTTCGTGTTGGTTATGAAGCTCATGGCAGTGTTGAAAGAGAGATCCGGGGACGCGGCTGGGAACTTTTGCGGATTCAGCGGTAGAAAACCCTGTAAGCGCTGCAGGAAATAGACTAAGAAGAATCCTGCTGCGCTGAAGAGAAGCAACACACCGGCGTACTTCTTCCAGCTCATTTCCTCTTCAGGCTTGATGCCGCAAAGCCGGTAGAAAAGCCGCTCAACAGGGCCGAGCACGCGGTCCAGGCCTGAAGGCTGACCTTCGTAAACCCGCGCCATGTAAACCCCGAGCGGTTTTGCGAGGAGCAGCAAAACACCAAAAAATATAACTATTTGCAAAATATCATTGCCCGTCATGAAAATGCCTCCGGTTTAAGAAGTGCTATTAAGAGATACACCAACAACCCTGCGGCGAGAATGCCGCCTATCCAATAGAATAGTTCCATTCCCCTCCTCCTTCTAGACTCGCTCAACAAGTTTTACGAAAAACCAGCTTGCAACAAAGAGCACAATCGTGATGCCGATAAACAGGATATCCATGAGTCTCCCTCCTTTGCATGGATAAATATAAACGCAAC
>DATJAP010000027.1:0-20378 GCA_035516155.1 Nitrospirota bacterium | reverse complement strand
CGGAAAAGACAGCGATTGCCGGCGGCAAATAACGACAGGCTGAAAAAACAACCATACAAAAATTCAAAGACAAGGAGAACGAACCATGAAGAACGAATCGGTAAAGGCGGGGATGAAGATAGGCGCGACGGTGGGCGGTTTTGTGTTCCTGGTGTTCGGTATCATGCCGGGATTCTATTTCGGGAGTTACGGAACCCTGATTCTCATCCAGAAACTCATGGGCGGCGCCGTAGAGCCCACGCTCTTTGTCAGGGCAGCGGTGGTGATAGGGATCGTGATCGGAATATCCTGCGCTGCTGCGGTCTGTATCGTGGTCGGTGGGCTTCTCGGGACGGCGGCCGGACTCGCGGTGTCCGCACCCGCCGCAATCCGGGAGAAACAGGAAGTTTCTGTAAAGTCGTAACCGCTCAAAAAGACACAAACAAAAACTTCGCAGCATTACGCACAGAAACTTCATGGGCGATGAGAAATCATCGCCCCTTTTATTTTAGAAGATGAGTAAAATCGCTGTTGAAGCAACGGCGCGGACTTCTTTCTGTTTCTTTTGCAGTTTCCCTTCTTTGAAACCCCTGAAGTATCTATCCGAAGCATGCCCTGTCTTCCGTATGACCTGGCGCTTAAAGCTCGATGGGGAGTTCCACCCTTCACCCACCTCGCGCGAGGGAGGTGTGAGGAGTAAATCAAGAGCGCCAAGCTTCCTGACAATTTTTTTTAAAAGGCAAGTACGCCTCCTCGTCGCAGCGTCAGGGATCAGAACAAGGACGGGAAACCATCCAGTTGCATAGTCACCGATCCGGTAAAATAAATCTGGAACTTGCAAATCCAATGATTGCCTACGCTCTAACTACCCTCTCCGTTGTGCAAAAGATCTTGATTGTGCTAAAACGCTTTGGGCAACAGACCAACGAGAAGCGAACCAAAATGACGTCCTCCGTTTGAAGAGGAACGGAGGTCTCCTGGCCGCTTCTCATCCTCTGCTATTGTGCGGGTGGAGAAGGCGGTGCGACATGAGGTTGGGAAGTATCGGGCGGTGCGGACTCCATGCTCGCCGGGGGAGGAGGCGGTGGCATCCTCTGGACGCGATAATATTGTCTTACGGCTGGGACCATGTTCCCATTGGCGTACATGCACTGCTGATACGCAATATCATAACGACGCTGGGCCTCCCATCCAGAAACCTGGCCCGCGTTTGCACCTGCCATCGTGCCGACGAGAAGCCCGCTTGCTGCGCCAATCGCCGCACCGGCACCTGAGCTCGCTGAAGCAGCCCCAATTGCCGCTCCAAGGGCTGCTCCAAGACCCGTCCCGATCACGGCTCCCGTCGCTGTGTTTTGATTAAGCGTGTCCTGAGGGCTGAGTCCGATTTGCTGTCGCGCCCATTGCCTGCACGTGATGTCTTCCGCCTGGAACACGTCAAAGGGCTTGCCGGGGGGCGGCATAACCATCACGCTGGGTCCGGTCGGCATAGTCGCACATCCACCCACTACCAGCACAACGAACGATATCAAGATGTTTTGTTTGTATGTCCTCATGATGTCTTCACTCCTTGCCCTTTGGCGGACCCTGACCCTGAGCCGGGGGCGGAACAACCTTCAACCAGCCGCCGGGACATTGTTTCACGTAGGGGTAATAGGCCTTTGCATCCGGACAGAAATACCAGTACATCTGTTGTTCCTGGGGCGCCTGTTGTTGATCATATACAGGAGATTGCTGCTGCAGATAAATGGGCTGATCCGAGTAATCATAAGGATAGTAGTAAGGATAATCCCACCACGGACCCCACCCCCACCACGGTCCTCCTATCCAAATACCGCCACTCCAATAACCGCCTCCATGCCATCCGCCACGATAACCCCCATGATAACCGCGATAACCTCCGCCATGATAACCTCCGCCATGATAACCACCATGCCCTCCGACATTTGCTGCATACACGGGCACAATGCCTACAAGGAGGAGGACTATGATAGCAAGAGAAATAATGCCCCATTGATAAATTATTTTTTTCATGATCATCCCTCCTTCTCCTATTAGTTCTATTTAATTATACCTCTTATAGTGTTAAGACACCGGTGATAATAAAAGGTTTAAAGAAACAATCCTGAGACAATACTTTAACCTGCTCACTCAATGAATGCTGCTCTGTGTGCAGGCTTGAAGGCCTTATGGACTGCAAAATTTTACTCAACATTACCAATGCGAAGCATTATGCAGGCATTTGAGTGACCTTATCTGCTCCTAGTCACAATTCCCCAAAGCCGTCATACAATGCAACTTCAGTATCAATCATCGGCCCACGGAAGCTCCACGGCACGGCTTCTCACCGATTGCTATGGCTGTGTTTGATCTGCCCATCGACCACGACACTGCAAGATTGTGATGGATCTGTCATTTTCTCAAATGACGTTGAGGCTTCTGGTTACAATGATCGGTGACAAATACCTCCGACGGTTTTGTCGTTACGACTTTTTGAATTATTGTATTTTCTGTATTTTCGTTCGGAATTTGCTAACCTCCACCCCTAAAATACTTAGACGACATGCCCCTATGATATCGTTGACATCGACTTGCGTCGGGCATATATTCGTGACAAAAAAAAACAATTATGGATGCGGAACGAGGTGTGCTCTACCATAGAATGAACGCACCTCATGCATGCGTTAACTTTGGGGAATAAAATTGTTCGATAAAGTGCTATTATTAGGCAATTTAGCGAGGTTATCCTATTCTACGTATCCTATGCGTTTTACTTGTACACGGAGTCTTCATGAATATCCTCGAAGCGCACAGCATTTCCAAGACCTACACAATCGGAAACCGAAGTATCACGGTTCTCGACGATGTTTCCCTTGCCGTGGATCAAGGGGAGTTTCTGGTGGTTGAAGGTGAAAGCGGAAGCGGGAAATCAACACTCTTGTCGATTCTATCGGGGCTCGATACGAGCGACCGGGGGCGGGTCCTGATCGAAGGAACGGACATTACGAGCCTGCATGAGGACGAGCTGGCTCCGCTCAGAAATACTACCTTCGGCTTTGTCTTCCAATCATTTCACCTCGTTCCATCCCTCACGAGTCTGGAAAACGTGATGTTCCCCGCCGAGCTTCGAGGCGATAGCCACGCGAGGGAGAAGGCACAACTTCTTCTCACGCGGGTAGGACTTTCCGAACGGGCCGCCAGTTTTCCTCACCAGCTGTCGGGCGGCGAGAAACAACGATGTGCCATTTGCCGGGCCCTGGTCAACGACCCGAGGATCATTTTCGCAGATGAGCCCACCGGCAACCTCGACTCGGTCAACGGCAAGGCTGTCCTGAATTTGCTTCTTGAGCTCCACCGGGAACGGCATACGACCCTCGTTCTCGTAACGCACAATCAGGAAATCGCCGGCACAGCAGACCGGGTCGTTACGCTCCGGGATGGCAGGATCATTGCGAGCATCACGCATGCTTAATATCCATCTCATCCGTCGTCAGATCGCCGCATCGGCTCACCAGTCAGTCGTCCTGGTTCTCTGTGTGGTACTGTCAATGATTACCTTGGTATCTCTCGGCGGTTTCAGCCGGAGCGTCCACTCGTCCTTTCTCCGGGATGCCCGGACCCTCTATGCCGCAGACATCATTATTCATTCTCATTCCTCCATCTCACCGCACCTTCTCGATTCCTTGACCGCTCTTGAGCAACAAAAAGCAATCGAAAGCGCCCGTGTCTACGAGTTTTACTCAGTAGTACAAGCCGTTAAAAATCCCAAGAGGAGCGCGAGCGGGGATAAAAAAGCAGAAGAGACAGGGACCAACAAGAGGGAACTTCAGCTGGCCGATGAAACCAGCCGAGCGAGGTTGTCGAACACGGAATCCTCTGAGGGTGAAGAATCTCTTCTGTCCAGCATCAAAGCGGTGGAGCCTGGTTACCCTTTCTACGGAACCCTGGAGCTCGCTTCCGGACGGCCGTTCCATGAAGTACTGACCCGGGGAAGTCTCGTTGTGGAACAGTCCCTCCTCGACCGTCTCCACCTCAAAGTGGGCGACAGGCTGAGGGTTGGGAGCGCTGTTCTATGCATTCGCGACGTTGTACTCCAGGAACCCGACCGGCCGGTAAATTTCTTTGCCCTGGGTCCCCGTGTCTTTGTTTCCTCAGTAGACCTCCCCTCTCTTGACCTCGTCGGCAAAGGAAGCAGAGTGGACTATACCATCCTCGTCAAAGTTGAGAACGAGAAAGAACTGCAGCGGATCGCTAATCAGCTCCGGGACGCATCGATGAAGGACCGGGAACGGGTCGAAACCTACCGGACGGCCGAATCAGGGGTGAAGCGGTTCTTCGACAATTTCCTCTTTTTCCTCAACCTTATCGGCATCTTTACGCTGCTTCTGGCGGGCATCGGCATCCAGAGTTCTCTGACCGCGTTCTTGAAGGAGCAGGAGCGTACCATCGCCATCATGAAAGCAGTTGGCTCGCGGAGTCGTTTCATTATCGCCCACTATTTCATGGTAGTAGCGGTTCTCGGCTCACTCGGAACAATTCTCGGCATTTCAGCAAGTTTTTTGCTTGAAAAAATCCTCCCGGACCTGTTCCGAGGGCTTATTCCTCCAAACGTGGAGTTGACCATTTCCGGAGGCGCCGTGGCTGAAGGGCTCATAATCGGTTTTCTGGTCGTTATTTTCTTCACCGCTCTCCCCCTCTTGCGTCTCAAGGAGGTTAAACCCCGTGCCATCTTCGGCAAAGAGGAACAGCGGACGATGCAGAGCCGCACAACATGGCTCACGGGCAGCTCAAGTGTCATCTTTTTCATTCTCATAGTCCTCTGGCGTATTCGGGAGGTGAAATCCGGCATATACTTCGTCCTCGGCATGGGGATTCTCATACTCGCATCCTTTCTCTGTTCAGAAGGAATTCTTCGCCTGGTAAAGACACTGCATGCAAAGAATCTTATTCTACGTCAGGCCCTGAAGGGACTTTTCCGCCCCGGCAACGCGACACGACCGATCATCGTTACCCTTACCGCAGCGCTGGCTGTTATTTTCTCAATAACCGTCGTGGAGGAAAACCTGAATGCAACCTTCGTCCGCTCCTACCCGCCAGACGCGCCCAATCTCTTCTTTATCGATATTCAACCTGGCCAGAAAGACGCCTTTGCCCGCGACCTCGCGATACCGGCAATATACTATCCTGTGATCCGGGGGACGATCATGGCTGTAAACAAGGAACCGATTGACCGTGAGGCAGAACGGCACAAGCATGGGGACAACCTTGCCCGGGAGTTCAATCTGACCTATCGTGAAAATCTTCTTGAAGACGAAAGACTCGTAGAAGGACAAGGGCTATTCCGTAAGGACTGGCCAGAGGCGCAAGTGTCAGTCCTGGATACGGTACTCAAGATGAAAGAATTGAAAGTTGGTGATACGATCGCCTTCGATATACAAGGGATCCCGGTTGACGCGCGAGTTTCAAGCGTGAGAACCAGAACCCGTTCAGCGCTCCAGCCTTTCTTTTACTTTGTCTTCCCCGATAAGGTACTCAAGGATGCGCCCCAGACTCTCTTCACCGCCGTGCGCGTAGAAAAAAAGCAGATTGCAGCGCTCCAGAATCGAATCGTTTCCCACTTTCCAAACGTTAGCATTATCGACGTGACCGAGACGGTGCGGGTATTCGCACGGGTCATGGATAGACTCTCGTCGATCGTCCGCTTCTTCGCCCTTTTCAGTGTCATCGCAGGCATCCTCATCATCATAAGCTCTGTGTTTGCAACCCGATACACACGCATTCAGGAAGCAGTCTATTTCACGATCCTGGGCGCGCGGGGACGTTTTGTACTGGCCGTCTTTGCCCTCGAAAACCTGCTCATCGGTCTTGCAAGCGGCCTCATCGCCCTCGTTCTGGCCCAGACAGGTAGTTGGATCATTTGCCGACACGCTCTCGACATCCTCTACAAACCGTTTTTAGGCATCAGTACGCTCATGATCATCGCAATGACAATTCTCGTCATTGCTGTCGGTCTCGGCGCCTCACTCGCGATCATTCGGCAAAGGCCAGCTGCTTTCCTGCGGGAACAGACGGAGGAGTGATGAAACCGATATAAGCGAGTACGTGTGCCTCAGCAATAATTCGTGATCGGCTCCTGTGCTTTCAGAAACGTGGCGCGGATCTCGTGACAATTATAATTTGGAGAATGGTAATGATGAACGGTTCGACTATACGTTCGGCGGGAACGGTCCTTATCCTCTTGCTCATTCTTTCCGGATGCAAACGGCAGGATGAAAAGGCGTTGGTCGTACGACACGAGCAAACAGTTTATGACGGAACAATCGTGGCCGTGGGCGACAGTCTCACGGCGGGCTTAGGCGTAAACGAAGAAGATGCCTATCCCGCCCGACTCGAAAGAAAACTCAGGGCAGGGGGATATCGCTGGCGCGTTATAAACGCCGGCATCAGCGGTGAAACCAGCAGTGGGACCCTCTCACGCATTCTTTGGGTACTGAAGCTCAAGCCCGACATCGTTATTCTCGAAACCGGCGCCAATGACGGGCTTCGGGGAATTAACCCGCAGGTAACGAGGAAGAATATAGAGGAAACTGTCCGCATCCTGAAAGAGCATCATGTCGTCGTAGTGCTGGCCGGAATGCGAATGGTCACAAACCTGGGGCGTAAATTCACTGACGAATTTTACTCCAACTATCCAGCTGCCGCCAGGAAGTATGACTTGGCGTTGATCCCCTTTTTTCTCGCGGGCGTGGCAGGTGATCCAGCTCTCAACCAGCCTGATGGAATCCACCCTACGGCAGAAGGGTACCGACTAGTCGCTGAAACCGTTTATCCCTACGTGCAGAAGGAGATCGAACGGCTGAAAAGGTAAGACCACCGTGCCGAAACGTCATTTGATTCTGACCATTCCGCAGGGTTAAAACCAGAAAGTTCCAACGTCAGTGTCAGCAATCCTTTTGGCAATGGTGAGTCCATTCGCAAGCGACATCACCAATTGACAATAGGTGGAGAAAATCATAAACTGGGCACTCAGATCATGTTGTTTCAAAACGACCGGAGGGGGAACTATGTGCAGACATCGCATAGCCGCAACAATAAACGTATTTATCGTTACTTTCCTGCTGCTCCTTTCTCCTTGGGCTGTCAAGGCTGAGGAGCTTAAACCGTTGTCTATAACGATGGAAAGCTATGACTACCCCTATCACGTGGAATTTTTGCCTCTGACCATCGAAGGCCAGGATCTGAGGATGGCTTATATGAATGTTCCTCCTGAAGGGAAGGACCTCAACCGGGCAGTCCTGCTTCTTCACGGAAAGAACTTTTTCGGCGCCTACTGGAAGGAAACGATCCGCTTCCTGGCCAGAAACGGCTACCGCGTTATAATCCCCGACCAGCTCGGCTTCGGCAAATCGTCAAAACCCGATATCCACTATAGCTTTCACCTTTTGGCCTCCAACACAAAAAAGCTCCTTGACGCCCTGGGCGTGAAAGAAGTAGCTGTGGTTGGCCACTCTATGGGCGGCATGCTTGCGACCCGCTTCGCCCTGATGTACCCCGAAATGGTTTCGCACCTGATCTTGGAAAATCCTATCGGGCTGGAAGATTATCGCTCCATCGTGCCTTATGCCTCGTTGGAGCAGCTCTACCAGGCTGAGCTGAACGCGCCCGAAGAAGGCATCCGCAACTATTATAAATCGTACTTTGCACAGTGGAAGCCCGCGTACGAGGAGTATGCCAGCGTAGCTATTCGATGGAAGGCCAGCGGTGAGTATCCGCGCCTGGTATGGTCCTCGGCCCTGACCTATCAGATGATCTACGAACAGCCGGTCTGCCATGAGTTTGCAAATATCCATGCGAAGACCCTGCTCGTGATCGGTCAGGCAGACAGGACCGTGGCTGGGAAGGCGAGGGTGAAGAAGGACCTGCTTGCGAGCGTCGGCCAATATCCTGAGCTGGGCAGGAGAACTGCAAAGCTCATCGCAGGCTCTACCCTCGTTGAACTGCCAAATGTGGGACATATCCCTCACTTGGAGGCGACGGAACGATTCCACGAGGAGCTGCTGTCCTTTCTCAAGAGATGACCACGCTCCGTCGGCAGATACAACTCTTGGTGAATCGGGGGATCGTTGCCTATTTTGAATCGTGATGATTGCAAGCCGTAAACTTGAGGGAGCCATGACCCTGAAGTTCATTATCCATCCATTAATGAGTTCGACTGCCTGGAAACGTTTATTATCGATCTTATGCATGCTGATTTTTGCCCGTATGGCCACGGCGCAGGAAACTGTTTCCCCCCGCATTCAGCAATCGGACATGCCAGAGATTCAGGGCCGGTCACTCGACGTGGGCACTAGCCAACTCGGATTCTGGGGGGGATATTCTGCGGATAATCCTACGCTGATCGGCCAAAGTACCGACCGCCCTTTTTTTGAGCTCAATGTGCAATATGCGCGCGTTCTGAGAACGGGCGATAACTGGGCGCTGAAATACACCGCTGAAATCATGCCTGTGGCAATCATCAGACAGCCGCAGCAGGGCTTTGCAGCGAACGGAAACCCGGTCGATCTGCCCGGCAAGAAACGGAAGATTTATGGCGCGGGCGTTTCCCCGCTTGGATTGCAGATGAATTTCCGACGAGGCTGCGTGCTGCAGCCTTACCTCAATGGAACGGCCGGGATCCTCTACTTTACCGATAACGTGCCGGTCGCAGATTCTTCAAATTTCAATTTTACTTTTGGCTTTGGTGCGGGAGTCGAGATCTGGTATCTCGAGAATCAGTCTCTTATCCTTGGCTATAAATACCAGCACATCTCCAACGGCTACACCGCCCCTCAGAACCCCGGTGTGGACTCGAATCTATTCTACGTGGGATATGCGTGGAGTTGGAGGCAGTAGGATAGCGTTCCTCACCTTTTGGGCCAAACGACTCAAGCGAGAACTGACGACGAGCTGAAACTGCCGCGCCCGCTTGTTTTGAGATACTGGCCTGTCGCCTTGACCGAGACATCCTTCCTTGAATCGATGATCAGCGCAACCGCCAGGTTGCGGGGAGTAGCCCTTGGAAATTTGCAGATTCCCGATGCCGGTCCCTTCTTCTCTGTTTTCATTGTCAAGGGAGACCGGTTCGTGGTATCCTCTTCCCCGGAAAGAAAAACAGGAGGTCGTAATGCTCGAAGCGTTATCACTGCATGAGCTTGATCAACGGTGGGAGCGGTGCAGATGCCTTTTGAAAGAGCATCTGCCCGAAGCGAACGGGTTGATGCTGTTTTCGCGCCTGAATATTTATTATTTCAGCGGGACCTTCGGAAACGGTTTGTTCTGGCTTCCTTTGGAAGGGAAGCCGGTACTTCTTTGCAGACGCGGACAGGAACGGGCCCTGCTGGAATCCCCTTTGGAACATATTTATCCTTTTCATTCCTACAAGGACATTGAAGGCCTCCTGCGATATGCCGGCTCCCCTCTTTCGAACATATTTGCCGTTGAGATGAATGGCCTGTCATGGGCACTGGGAAACAGCTTTTCCAAATATACATCGGGATTCAAGCACTTGCCGGGCGATAAAATCATTGCAATGGCCCGGGGGAAAAAGACCGACTGGGAGCTGGAGCGGTTGAGAGCAGCAGGCGCAAAACATGAAAAATGCCTGATGGAACTCCTGCCCCCCCTTCTCAGGAAGGGGATAACGGAACTTGAAATTGCCCATATCCTTTCCGACCTCTTTTTCCAGGAAGGACACCACGGTATTCTGAGAATGGAGAACTACGGCGAGGAGGTCTATCTGGGCCATATTTCCATTGGCGAAAGCGGCAACTATCCGAGCGTTTTTAACGGTCCTGTCGGACTGCGCGGCGCCCATCCTGCAACACCCTTCATGGGTTCAAACGATGTTGCATGGTGTGAAGGTCAGCCGCTGACCATTGACAACGGCTTTTCCTTTGAAGGGTATCATACCGACAAAACGCAGGTGTATTGGCTGGGCGATCAGCACGGCATTCCTTCAACCGTCCAGGAGGCGCATCATTTCTGCATCGAACTGCAGGAGTGGCTTGCCGCGCATTTGAAGCCAGGGGCGCTGCCCAGCGAACTCTGGCGCCACAGCATAGCATCTGCTGAAAAGAAAGGCTGGTCCGAAGGATTCATGGGACTCAACCCGAATAAAGTTAAGTTTGCCGGTCACGGTATCGGGCTGGCCATCGATGAGTACCCCGTGCTTGCCGAAGGTTTCGATTTGCCGCTCGAAGAGGGGATGGTTCTCGCAATCGAACCGAAAATGGGCATCCGGAATTTCGGAATCGTGGGGGTGGAAAACACGTATGAAGTGACGCCCGCTGGCGGGAGGAGCTTGACCGGGGCAAATTTCGATCAAGGGATACGGTGCATCCCCGAGAGGCTCTAGGGACCATCACACCGCACCATGCCGTGTTGCCCGATTCGGATGGCTCCTCCTCAAACCGCCTCCCGGCACGACCGGCCTTCTCCCCTCCCGCATATTTCTCTCGATCTTCCCTGTCAAGTGTGCCGTCTCTTTTTTAAGAAATTATCCTTGATTTTCATCGCTTCCTTCGCATATTCTTTATCCACAATAAAATCGTTCAAGCAGGAACATATTGATTCTCCTCCTTCGAGAATTTCTTCGTAGCGATCGACGCCGGGATGGTTTTCTCTTCTTTCCGCCTTCCCTTCTGGACAGGCATTGGAAACTGGGTTATACTCAGTGCAGAGATAGTGCGTAAATGATCAAACGGCATGAAGGGGTATTCATGCATTTTTTCAAATCTTTTCTGGCCACGGTGATCCCGCTGATGGTCGCCCTTGATGCGCCGGGGACATTGCCGCTGTATGTGGGCATGACCGAAGGAGTTACGCATCAGGAGCGCAATAAGATCGTCCGGCAATCTATTGCCACTGCCTTCGCGGTGACCATCGGGTTCATCCTCCTGGGACAGGCGATCTTCAACGCCCTCGGCATCCTGGTCGAGGACTTCATGATTGCCGGAGGCCTCGTGCTGTTGATCATCGCCGTTGCGGATGTCGTTCGCGCCGGTGAGCGCAAAATGGAACGGAGCCCGGAGTTCGGCGTCGTGCCGCTCGGCACTCCGCTCATCGCGGGGCCCGGGACGCTGACGACGGCCCTTGTCTTGGTCGGGACGGAAGGCTACGTGCCCGTCATCCTTTCTCTCATCGTAAACCTGGTGTTTGCCTGGATTATTTTTTCCCAGTCCGAGCGGATCATCCGGTTCATCGGGATCAGCGGCTCCCGCGCCTTTGCCAAGGTGGCGTCGCTGATACTTGCTGCCTTTGCCGTCAAGATGATCAGAAGCGGAATATTCAAATTCATATCCGGTTGACAGATCGGAGAAACCCATGGAATCGGACGAAAAAACAGTAAAGGGCATGCGGAACCGGCGGGTCCACATGGCCAACGAAAGGACGTTCCTCGCCTGGATACGGACGAGCATCGCCGTCATGGCCTTCGGCTTCGTGGTCGAGAAGTTTTCACTCTTCGTGAAACAGATGGCCTTCTACCTGGGGAAGGAGTCATCGCCTCCTGCGCCGGGTTATTCCTCGATAATCGGCGTCATTCTCGTCGGGGTCGGCGTTGCCATGGGCGTTCTCTCATTCATCAGGTACAAGCATGTTGAACGACAGATCGAGGAGGGCAGCTACCAGCCGTCAGGCGTTTTAAGTATTCTCCTTTTCCTGTCCGTGCTTTCCATCGGCGTATTTCTCTTGCTGTATCTCGTGCACAGCCTGTGATCTTGACTGTACCGGCGCACAGTGTTCGCGAAACAGCATGGATGCCAGGAAGACAGTCCTTGGTATTCTGGCGCACTTCCATTCAGAGGGGTTGCTCATTCTTGGCGGTAGGGGACGCTCTTTGCCGCACACCGGCCGGACGTCTCCAGCAGACTTGAGCGCTCCGGTGCTGTTGAAGATGGCCATAGCCTCGGGGAAAAAAGGAAGACGGTCCGGCGGAAAGATAAGGCCAACATAAAAGAAAGCGCGGTCGTCTTTTTTTCTCGATAGAGTTATCCCCGCTCGTGAAGACCGTCTGCAACGATAACGTCTTCCTTCAGGTCGTCATCTCATGAAGAGCCTTCCCTATCCTTCAGCCGAAGCCGGAAGAGACAGATGAACGCTGTCATTCGCGCATACCATGAGAACCGCGGGGCGGTATTGCTCATAGCCGCCTTCACAGCCGTACGCCTCGCTGTCGCGCCAACATTCGGGATCGGAACCGATGAGGCCCACTATGTCCTTTACGCGAAGTTTCTTGACCTCAGCTACTTCGATCATCCGCCCCTTGTCGGCTGGCTTCACGCACTTTTTTTCTACACGCTCGGCACGAATGAGTTCCTGGCACGGCTGCCCGCGATCCTCCTGTTTGCGGTCACCTCATTTCTCTGCTATCGGTTCTCACTGCCGGTGGGAGGCAGGAGGCCTGCCTTGCTTGCAATCACGGCCCTGAACAGCTCGTTTCTTCTCAGTGGTCTCGGTCTTATGCTGCTTCCGGAATCACTGCTCCTGCCCATCGTTTTTGGGCTCTTCTTCACGGTCAGGAGGCTTGAACGCTCTCCGGACGTCATGAACTTCATCCTCCTCGGGCTGTTCCTGGGACTCGCCGGCCTCACCAAATACACGGCCATCCTGTTTGTCCCCGCCATTGCTCTCTACGGAGTGGTCAAAAAGCGGTATGACCTCCTTTTTAATCCCAAACTGCTTGTATCGGCGGCCGTCTCCTTCGTTATCATCGCACCCGTCCTGTACTGGAATGTCCAGAACGATTTTGTGAGCTTCCGCTATCAGATCGCCCATGTTGCCGGCAGCCATTCCCTGGCCTTCCGAACATTGTTTCGCTCTCTCGCCGCGCAATGCGGCGCGTACAGTCCTCCTTTGTTCTGTCTCGCTTTTTACGGTCTCTATAAGTCTTTGCGGAGCCGCAGCAGTGCCTTGCTCCTGCCCGCGGTGGTCGGGTGCTCGGTCCTGGTCTTCTTCCTCTATGCGTCCCTGTTCAAATTCACGTTGCCCCACTGGTCTGCAGTTTTTTACGCGATCTTTATTCCCCTCGGCGTTATCATGATGGACGCAGGTCCGGTGCGCGCGAAACGCGGCATCCTCTTTTTTTCTCTGGGCTTCAGTGTCATTGTCGCCCTGCTCCTGCAGGCGGAACTTGCCGTTAAGGCGTTTCGATTTCCCGACTACCTGTCCCCGTTCAGCGATGTCTACGGACTCAAGGACGTCGTGAGGCGCGCAAATGACATCATGGCCGCAGACCCGTCTTCCACGAAGGCCCTCGCGGTCACGAACTGGACCGATGTCAGCCGGACGATGTACTACAACCTTCCGTTCGGCAGTAAGGTATTCCTCATCGACAAGCGCGATGAGCGGTTTTCCCGCTGGATCACCGGCTCGCCCCTTGGCCTGGATATCCTCTTCATCAACAATCATTTTCACCGGCGTGACGTCGGCAGCGAGATGCGGTGCCGAGAAGTACAGGACGCCGGCCGGATGGATATCCGCTTGCATGGCGGCAAGGTTGATACCGTTGATTTCGTCTGGTGCAGGTCTTTCGGAGGGGCAAAATCCGGGAATGAATAAACATGTGGAGAATGTGCCGTAGACTGCCTATATCGCTACTTTGTTCTTTCTTTTATCAGCGAATTACATTAAGCTTTCACGTCTGGCAACATATTCTTCCTGGAAGCCGCAACTGTCATAAAAAAAGCGCATGTCTCAAGGATAAATTGCTAGTGTTTCAAAAAAGCCATTTGGAAATTGGGACTTTTGGGTAAGATTGCTTTGGGGCCGAAGGTTGCCCAGAAAGATGCTCATTGTTGCGCTCCCTATGCGGTATCTGAAAAGCCCCTCGGCTTGCAACCCGCAGGCGGAGGGCTTCTCTTTTTGAGCGCCGGCAGGAATTACCTGCCGTAGATTCGCACAACTTGCATTTGCCACAGACCGAAGACCGCGCTCCATTTTTCAATATCGGCAAAATAGACTATCTTGAGCCCGTGCTCCTTTGCAACTTGGCCGAGGCCGTTTTTGCCCACCCGAATCGAGACCATCTGATACTCGAACTGGTTCACGTATCCGCGCGCCTGTTTCATGCTGTTCCTCACTTCGGTTGGATTCGGATTTATCGTGAGCGGTTCCACGGTATGAGAGTAGAGTCCGCTATTGAACAATACCCCGTTTGTGCATCCAGCAAGGATCAGGAACAGCGAGAGGGCAACGATTTTTCGATGGATCGCTTTCATCCAGCGCCTCCGTCAGTCGCCGTAGACAATTGTCGTTGTCCGCGTGTAGATACCGAACATAATAGCGTATAATTCCCTGTCCATATGCGTCATGATCGTGATCCCGCCATTCTTCGCGGCTGCGGCAGCACCGCCGTTACCCCAGGCAAAGAGCCATATGACCGAGTAGGTCGAGGATTCGCCCTGCTTGTGGCCCAGGTCTGTCCTGTTCAGCTCGGTGCTTAACGGCACGGTAACGTGCGTATACAGACACCCTGTCAACGTGCATACCACGAGGATGGAAATCATCAACAACGCTAGGATTTTCATGCCCACCTCCTGCTCTCGACCGCATTAATCCCTTGCTAAAAGTATAGCACGATAAGCATGCGGCATATGATGCGCCCAGCACACCCTCTCCGATGGCATTCGAAAACCCGGCTCCTGCGTAAAGCAAGCGTGCGCCTCTCTTTTCTGCCCCCAGGATAAAACTATGATAACTCGCGGCATGAAAACCTCGAAGCTTGCCACGACTTCCCCGATGTCATCGATCAGGAGATCGTCGAATACCTTGAATCGGCTTTGGGGCCGTTCGGGAGATTGTGACGGATCTGCGTTCACACGAAGGCGTACATACGCTGTTGTAGGCAAAACACAGGCACACAGGGAACCGCGGAGGATAAATTGTGAAGGATGTAAATGAATGACAGATGAAGGCATTGATGCCGGTCTTCAATGCGGTAAGAGCTTTACCCGTGAATGATAACGTCTCCTCTCTGACTCCGCTTAATCGAGGTGGATAATAAACTCTCCCGCCATGGGGGACGATTCTATTTACAAAAAGCTTCGGGTGAAACTTCCCGGACTCTGTTCAACGCCAGTCGAAGGCTACCTCAAAAGGCAGGTTGCCTCGACTATCGCGTGGGCTTCTTCCTTGCTCACGTCGTCCGTCTGATAATAGATATAATCGTCAACCATATCGCACAGCTCTTCTCGGGGAACATCGGGCATCAATTCACGGACTTCCTCTTGAAATAACTTTGCCGCGTCGGCAGCCATTTCTTTCTTCTCTATCCTGTTCATAACGCCTCCCTTCAGGCACGGAAACCGGCGACGAAACGCCGTCGATTGCGAGAATCTTTGCGATCGCCGGAGGAAAGAAGTCTATTCTTGTCTTAATTATATCATGCTTTCAGCTCACTTCTCTAACGGCCAGGCCCGGTCTTTTATTTTGATTGTGCCCCTTTTTCTGTTAACGCCCGGCTAAACATATAATCTTGCGCTGGATTTCCCGATCGCTGTTTCGTAAAAGGTAACCCTCGTATGCATTTCTATTGCTTCACTGCAAGAAGTCTTTGTGAGGGGCCCGACCTTGTTTTTGTTCATTATGCAGACGGTAGGCAAAATATGAGGGACAATGATGGAGTTGACTTCTGAATCGTACACGTTTCAAGCCTGCTTTCTGTGCACAGAGTGCGGCGACGAATCTGCACACATAAACCATAATTCATCAGCTTCTCTCATGCTGGTGAATTCGGCGAGGGGTGGTCTCTGACAAGGGAATGAAAAAAGCCAGGAGGGATAACAACCCCCCTGGCTTTTGTTTTTGTCCGTATTATGTCAAGGCGTTGCCCTGACCCGTATTTTTATCATTGCGTTGAACCTCGGGATATTCGGCAAGTTCCACGATCGCTTCTGTGATTCGCTCCTGCAACTCCTGAAGCGGTTCGTTTCCTTCGCCAAATTCTCCTTCGACCTCAGGGGCTATCCGCTTTCCAGTCTTTGGTGACCTGCAAACCGGCGGTTTAACAGCCCCTTCCGGACTGCTGTTTGCCGATTCCGGATCACGCCGGACTGGTGCTTAGGCCCTCAACGAATGTTAATTATACGTTTAATGTTTCGTCAGTCCCGCAACGCCTTATTATTAATATACCACACTTTGTCAAGCGTTGATATTGAGGAATGCAGGTAAAACGAGACGTGATCGCTTGTTAGTATTTAAGTACTACTTGACCGGCCCTCCCTAAAGCGGGAAAGGGTAAAAGTTCATAATTAAAATGTTCCCTCGTGCCTGTCTTTTCCAAAGCATAGAGGATGCTTAATTGCAGCCACACGAAATCGAACCGATGAACCCCGGCTCCGTTGAATCCCTTGCCGATTAGGTGACAGAAAACTTCATTGCTGAAGAGACCCTGGACGAAATCGCGAAATGCTTGGAGAAAAAGGCATCGTGCGAAGTTGCCGCTATCGTCAGGCCGGAAACCTTTTAGCGTGGCTCCGCAGACGCCGAAGTAAAAGCAGTAATAAATGCTTTTCCCGTTCCTGATATCCACGGTCGTTGATCGTTTGCCGGATTTGCAGGGAGCAATTCTTCTCCCTCGCTCTTTACAATTCGAATAATCTGCTGTATCTTTTTTATGGAAGTGGGTTTTGAGCGCTGGGCTGCATGGCCGGGGGCTAATTAAACGGACCTGCCGTGAAAAACGAGCTGAAACACAGAATAGCCGTAGCCAGAGGTCTTCAAAAGGCCGACCTCGTATTGAAGGGCGGCAGCCTCGTCAACGTATATTCGGGGGAAATTTATCAGACCGATATTGCAGTCTCAGGGGGCAAAATAGCCGGCCTTGGCAGCTATAACGGAAGCACGATCGTCGATCTCTCGTCAAAATTCATCCTTCCCGGCTTCATTGACAGCCACGTACATGTAGAAAGCTCGATGCTTGCCCCGGCCGAATTCGCCCGGGCTGCCCTTCCCCACGGGACCACCGCTGTCATCGCTGACCCCCACGAAATAGCAAATGTCCTCGGGAAAGCAGGAATCCGATACATGCTTTCCGCATCCGAAGGTCTTCCTCTGGATTTCTATTTCATGCTTCCCTCCTGCGTTCCCACCACCTCCCTCGAGACCTCAGGCGCACACCTGACGGCAGCGGACCTCCTGCCGTTTCTCAAGCAGAGGCGGGTACTCGGACTTGCCGAGATGATGAACTACCCCGGCGTGCTGCTCGGCAAACCGGACGTATTGCGAAAACTGCAAGCCTTCTCGCACACCATGGTAGACGGCCATGCGCCGGGGCTTTCGGGCAACGACCTGTCCGCGTATGCGGGGGCAGGCATATCATCGGACCACGAGTGCACGACAGCCGACGAGGCGCGAAGAAAAGTGCGGTGCGGCATGACCGTTTTCATGCGCGAAGGCTCTGCTGCCAAAGACCTGGAGGCTTTGCTTCCCGCGGTGACCCAGGCCAATGCGCGGTTCTTTACCCTGGCAACGGACGATTTTCAGCCAGGCGACTTAACGAGAGGAAGCATTGACCAACTCGTGAAAAAAGCCGTCCGCCTCGGGCTGGACCCTGTCATGGCTGCCCAGATGGCAACCATCAACGCGGCGCAGTATTTCGGGCTCCGGCACAAGGGTGCGGTGCTGCCCGGGTACGACGCTGACATAGTCGTGGTCGACGATCTAAAGCATTTTACCGTCGAAAAGGTGTTCAAGCTCGGGAGACTGGTTGCCGAGCACGGGAGGTGCATTGCCAGCGTCAAAAGCCACGATCACGAGCAAACGAGAGGAACAGTCAGAACAAGGCCAATTAAAAAAACAGACATTTTGCTGAAGGCAAAAACCAACCGTGCCAGAGTCATCGAGCTCATTCCGAACCAGATCGAGACGAAATGCTCGATTATGCCGGTGACTGTCCAGGGCGGTCATGTTATATCCGACACGGAAAACGACGTTCTCAAGCTCCTCGTAATAGAGCGTCACCAGTTTACTGGCAATCGAGGATTCGGCCTGATCAGGGGCCTCGGCCTCAAAACAGGCGCCCTTGCTGCGACCGTAGCTCACGACTCGCACAACATAATCACTGCAGGGGTTGCTGACGAAGATATCCTGGTTGCCGTTTCACGCGTTCAAAAGATTCAGGGAGGGCTGGTGGTAGTGAGCAACGGGAAGGTTCTGGCGGAAATCCCCCTGCCGATCGCAGGGCTCATGTCAGACAAACCGCTTGCCTTTGTCGTGAAAAGACTAGCCGAGATCGATGCGGCGGTCAAAAGACTGGGAGTGACAATCGTGCATCCCTTCGGCATACTCTCGTTCATGGCATTACCCGTCATCCCAGAATTGAAGCTGACGGACAAGGGGCTCGTGGATGTGAAGCAGTTCAAGCTCGTTGACTTGTTTGTCGAATCCTAAAGCATCTTTCCCGTGCAAACGGGCAGTCCCCAGAGAGGAAAGTCTTCTCCGATGTTCGAAATTCAAGAAATATTATTCGATGAGCAGACTATTCAGAAAAAAGTCCGCGAGCTGGCTGCTCAGATATCAAGAGACTATGCAGGTGAAGACCTCGTTCTCGTCTGCATTCTGAAGGGTGCAGTCGTGTTCACAGCAGACCTCATGCGCAGTATTTCGTTTCCCGTGACAATCGATTTCATTTGTGCATCAAGTTACGGCATGTCAACAACAGCAGCGAGAGAAATACGGATCAAAAAGGACATTGAAATCGACGTGAGGGGAAGGCATGTACTCCTCGTTGATACGATCATTGACACGGGAGAGACCCTCGCGTGCCTGTTCAAGAGGTTTGCGGGAAAAGACCCCGCGAGCCTCGAAGCTGTCGTGCTGCTGGACAAGAAGCCGCGTCGCACGGTCGAGGTACGCCTTAAGTACCGGGGATTCGAAATCCCGGACAAGTTCGTAGTCGGTTACGGTGTAGACTGCGCGGAGCAATATCGGAATCTGCCGTATGTGGCGGTAATCAAAGGCTGATGCTTTATGCACGATCATGGCCAGCATGAAGGAGAAACAGTCAACGCGGGATCCCGGCGAAGCAGATGTAATAATTGCCGCTAGATCGGGGTCTTGGTTTTTCGGAAAGTCATCGTATAAATCCATACATTGACGATGATAAGAGCGATGGTCAACGCGAAGATGATCGTCGGCGAGACGTCGGCATAAACAAGCTGTTCCGCGTAGTGGGCGATGAACGAGCCCGGATAAACCCCCGCTGTGCCCTGTTTTTCTCTGAGCCAGACCTCAACGTGCGTGAGAGGGCAGTACCAGCCGAATATCTGGCTGGTAACTGCGAAGACGAACCCCGCGCTCTGGACCAGCATCACCACCCCGTTTTTTCTACCCCAGTACGCACCGATGATGAGAAAAAGTATCCAGAGAAGATGAACGAGGACAACGATGTCTGCAAGGACTCGGTAAAGCATAATGTCCGCCCTTCTGATATCATGCAACCTCCCGTGTTCTCCCCGATGAGAATCGTGTTGAGATAAGGGGGGTGGAGTCGGTGAATGTTCCAACAATCTTTTTATTGCACTAGTTTATCATAGCAAAGCTTCGTGTCTTTCTTTTCTGAAATCTCTAGACCCGCTTCTGCAAGAAAGCATCGGCAAAGCGCACATTGTCGTGCTATGCCGGTACACAAACCACTGCAAGAATAAACAATGCTCCTGAGTTTTTTCTACCGCGGAGCGTTTCGATCACGGGAATGACGATTGCGGTTCATGGTTGCCATGAGCTTTTCTCGTCGTAGCTATAGTAGTTGCTATTCTTTGTAGCATGCAATGTTTCATCTCCAGATCATCAGTGTATAATCCGCCAATTCCTGATTGCGGCATTGCCGTCTTTCTGACTCTTCACACATCAATCGCTCTTCCGCTCGAATAAATATCATCTCCTTGTCCACCGGGATTATTTTCAAGGAATACAACCTGTTTCTTGACGCGTCGCTGTCGACGTCTAAGACGGGGCTTCATCCGTCCTATTCGCAAGACCGATTGTGCTCGTAATTAACTCCCGCCCTGCGGCTCGAACACAATGGCTTTTGCCAGTCCGTTTTCCGCCTCTGGACGGACAGGGTTATAGGTGCCCAGTACGCTGCCTGTTGCACCAGGTTCTGACGGCAATCTCCCGTTGAATCTTGGGCTCTCTGTGCCTCCCCTTTCTGCATCCGCTATCCGAAGAAGACGGATATTCGTTCGGAAAAACCCGCTTCATTTGCATGATTAACAACGCAATGTCCCTCTTTCTCATCTCTGCAAAAACTCGCGCCACCCTGTTTCCCGCAAATTCAAGCAGTTGCATTTTGGCACGCGATCTGCAATACAGGGGGCAAGACTGAACGAAAAGGAGGACAACAAAATGAATACCACCCTTTCAAG
>DATJAP010000026.1:0-5304 GCA_035516155.1 Nitrospirota bacterium | reverse complement strand
ACAAGACGGCATGGTAAGGGGCGACGCCTTCCCTCCCCGGTCAGGCAGAAGATCATCGAAGTAAAAGAAGACAACCCGCTTTTCGGCATTAAGCGCATTTCGCAGTTTTTAAAGAGGTCGTTTTTTTTCCGCCAGCCCTGAGACGGTTCGCAAGACACTTCACGATTCATCCCTCATTACGGCCCCACCCAAGAAGGGGCAACGCAATATCACCCGTCCCCGGTTTTTCGAGCGATCAGTTCCGAACCAGCTTTGGCAGACGGACATCTTTACGTTTCGTCTGGGAGGCCACTACGCCTATCTTATCGGGTACATCGACAATTATTCCCGCTATATGACAGGGCTGGAGCTTTTCAGGAGTCAGACGGCACAGAACGTCATCGAGGTATACCGCCGGGCGGCCGCCGAGTACAACCCGCCGAAAGAGATGCTCACGGACAATGGGCGGCAGTACACGAGCTGGCGCGGGAGCAGCCGCTTCGAAAGTGAATTGAAGAAAGATAAGATCCACCACATCAAATCGCGGCCTCACCACCCGATGACGCTGGGCAAAATCGAGCGGTTCTGGAAGACGATCTACCTGGAGTTTTTGACCCGGGCGCAGTTCGGCAGTTTTGAGGATGCAGCCGAGCGGATACGGCAATGGGTGAAGTACTACAACCACAAACGGCCGCATCAGGGGATCGGCGGCCTGTGCCCCGCAGACCGGTATTTTGAGATCCAGAGCGAGCTTCGGAAAACCATCGAACAGGGCATCCAGGAGAACCTCCTTGAAATGGCACTGCGGGGCAAGCCGCGCCTGCCGTTTTTCATGGTAGGACGCATGGAGGGCCAGTCGGTGGTGCTGCGTGCGGAAAAGGGCAAACTGCGGTTGTCTGTTGACGACGAAGAGGACGACAAAACGCAGGAAGTGGTATACAATCTAAACGACGAAGGAGATGGCCATGGAGAAGACAAAAAGCGAGCGGAAGCGGCAGACGATAAACTACGGGGCGATGGAGAAGTGCCGGGCGGTTCTGTCGATATGGACGGAACGGCGCAGACCCGCGGAGGTATGCCGGGAGCTGTCAATACCCTGGATGGTGCTAACGCACTGGCAGAAGCGAGCGATGGAGGGAATGCTCCAGGCGCTGGAGCCGAGAGTACGCCTGGAGAAAGGGCCGGCGCTCTCTCCTCGACTACAGGCGATGCTGGACAAAAGGCGCCTGACGCTCTTGACGAGCACGGCACAGGGCAGGCTGGAAAAGACGCTGTCGAAGGCGCAGGAAGTAAGGAAAGCGGAGATGCCAAAGGACGGGAAGCCCGAAGGCCTCTCCCTGCGCAAGGCTGAAAAACCGTAGCGGAAAGGTCGGTGCGTATGAGCGATTCTGGAGACGAAGGACGTGCTCGCCAGCGAGCGGCTGTGGTGTTTGCGGTGCGCAGCAGTCAGATAACGGCCGAGGAGGGCGCGCGCCGGCTCGGTGTTTCACGCAAGACCTACTACGAGTGGGAACGCCGGGCATTGCAGGCCGTAACGGATGCCCTGGAAGACAGGGCCCCCGGGAGGCCGAACACGCCGAAGGACGAGGAGAAAGAGCGCTTGCAGGCAGAGATCACCGAGCTCCGGAACAAGCTGTTTGTCGCCGAGAAGACGGCAGAAGTGCGCGACATGCTGCATGCGTATGAGCTTCACAATGCCCATGCGAAAAAAAGAGCCGACGAGTCTCACGAAAAAAAACAAAAGCAAAGGAAGAAACGATAACCCGTATGCTTACCGTTATTGAAGAGATCAGGGAAAGGACCGCTATGCCCTACCAGGCGATCTTGAGTGCCGTCGGGATCTCCTACCCCAGCTTTATACGATGGCGTCTGCGGAGTAAACAACGCCGCGCCTCTCGTGCGGCAGCCGGGCCCTCCCAAGGTCAAGCCGCCGGACTTTGAGAAACTCTCGCAGGACATTGCGCAGTTATCCCACGGACAGAGCCGCACGCAAGGCACGGGCGCATTGTACGCTCGACATGGTTCGACCGTATCGAGACGGGAGCTACAGCGGATGGTAGAAATGGCCCGGCATGACCAGAATGCTCTCCAACGTCAGAATCTGCGCCGTATTTACTGGAACGTGCCGAACCTTGCATGGTCCATGGATCCGTGCGAATACAGGCAGGATGCTGTTCCCGGAGATAAAGTACACCTGAACCACATGCAGGACCTCTCTTCCCGCTACAAGTTCACTCCGATGACGGGCGACGTCCCCTGCGGCGAAGAAATAGCGGGCTATCTTGCGGCTGCCTTCGATCGCTTCGGAGCGCCTCTGCTGCTCAAGCGCGATAATAGCGGGAACCTCAATCACACGGCGGTAAATCAGGTACTCGCCGATTACTTCGTCTTGCCGCTCAATAGCCCGGTCCATTATCCGCCTTATAACGGCGCAATCGAGGAGGCGCAAACCGAGCTGAAGAACGGGCTTGCCGCAAAGCTCTCTTACAGGCCTCGATGCCCGCGCGAACACCTGGACGCCTATGCTTCGTCGGTTGAGCACGATCTTAATCACCATCCGCGACCGTGCCTAAACGACAGGAATGCCTGCCAGGTGTACTTCACCAGCAGGAGGACTTTTACCAGGTGGGAAAGGAGGGATGCTTATGTTTGGATAGCAAACTTGCAGAAAGATATGCTATGCTGTGAGGAGGTGCAGCCACAAGCCGCCTGGCGGATCGCCGTCGAGGCCTGGCTGAGAATGAAAGGCTATATTACCGTTACGATCAGGGGAAAAGTGTCACCCAATTTTCTCTAAATTTTTTATCATAAACTGCTGGCGTGCACTCAGTGAGGAGGATTATGCCAAGACTCCTTGCTGGGAATTTCTCAAGTGCGGAAGGGATTCGGATAGCACGATCAAATGCCCTGCCTATCCGAATTACGGTAGAGTTTGTTGGGCAGTTGCTGGTACATTTAGTGAGGGAAAGCCTCAGTGCACACTTGCGCAAAAAAATGAGAATTGCAGTAAGTGTGAGTTTTATAAAAAGGTTTTGGAAAAAGAAATATAAAAAAATAAGCGCTGTTGGCTATATTATGTTTGTTAAAAGGAACCGCACTGAACCGCACGACTATGACTTTGAGAAAGCTCTGAAGACTTTTAGTGCTATATCGTAATCAGGATTTAAATACTACCTTGGAGGTGGACATTAATGAAACGAGCAACAGTAGTTCTACTAATCGGTCTTGTACTCTTGTCATTTGCTGGAAAAGCACTCGCTGCAGAGATGGGCGGATTGGTAACCGCAGTGGACCACGCGAAGGGTACCCTTACGCTGGAGCAACATCCCAGTGGCCATGGAAGGATTGGGGCAGACTTTGTCTGTGAAAATGTTTCTCTGATCCAAGACGTGGAGAAGGGGCAACATGTGAATGTAACATACGATGAGGTGGGTGGTAAAAAAATAATTACTAAGGTTACACCGATGAAACAGACGGGCACCGGCGGATGGAAATGATCCGCACTCGGCCTAATTGCCCATTATCACATCACGAGACAACATCACATGGACAAGCACACAGTTGTGACCTTGGGAGATGACGGGACAATTTTCGTATCGCCTTGAGCAAGTATCCAGTTGGAAATTATCGAAGGGAACAGAAATTACAGTCTCAAAAGAATTGAGGCCACGCTTTTTCCAGACTACAAAACAGAAATATTGAAATGACCAATGTTAAAATGCCCGCTTCGAATGAAGCGGGCATTTTCTTCCCGGAGTCCGCAACCGCGACCGTTTGACCGGATGTACAACTTTGAAGTAGAATGATGCATAAGTCCGACTATGAGAGTGGTACAGTTTTCCGGTCGAAGGAGACAGCAAATGACCGCCTGGAGCACAGCAATCTGCGAAACAAACGGAATTAACATACACTGCACGAGAACTGGAGGAAGCAAGCCCCCTTTAATTTTGCTACACGGATTAACTGCTAATGGAGCCTGCTGGACTGCTTTGGCACATGCTCTAGAGGGAGAATATGACGTAATCATGCCGGATGCTAGAGGTCATGGAAAGTCGAGTGTGCCTAACCATGGGTACCGATACGAAGACCATGCAAACGATGTCATCGGTCTTATAAAGACTCTAAGACTTCCTCCTCCAATTCTGATCGGACACTCCATGGGAGGTATGACTGCAGCCGTGGTGGCAAGTCGTAATCCAAAGCTACTCCGTGGCCTGATCTTAGCCGATCCAACGTTCTTGAGTCCAAAAGTTCAGCGCGAAATTCGCGATAGTGACGTAGCCGATCAGCATCGGCGAATTCTCAATACATCATTGGATGAAGTGGTGGCAGAAGCGCGGATTCGACGCCCTGATCGGTCATTGGATACCCTCGAGCTAATCGCCCGGGCACGACTTCAAACCGGCATGAATGCTTTCGACGTTCTCACACCACCGAACCCCGACTATATGCAGTTAGTAAGTGCGATTGACGTTCCAAGCCTACTCGTGATTGGTGATACAGCCAGCGTGGTTTCGCCTGCTGTGGCCGCGGAACTGCAACGTCTTAATCCGAGATTTCAGGTTGAACAAATCCGGGAAGCTGGCCACGGGGTCCCCTATGACCAGCCCGAGCGCTTTGCGGTTGTCGTCAAATCCTTCTTACGTTCAATTGGCACAGTGATTGAATCATAAACGTGCTAGAACGCGCATCCTTCGGACGACTGATGTGCCAGCCTGACATTGATTTAGACGTTAACACCGAGGCCTATCTATCCTGACCTCTTTGGGCTGGCCAAAGAATTGAAATCACAGTATTACAAGAGGTAGCGCCTAACAATGTTTTCAACCTGACTGGAGCGGACGAGCCGCTTCGCAGGTTAAAACAGCGTTACGTGCAAGACACAACCAGAATTCTGCAGTGATTATTTGTCAACAGGATGGCAATTGTAGGTGAAGCCGAGTTTCATAGAATATTAGCGAAGGTGTATATTCCATTTTGTATCATGTGTTATAGCATTTTGTGATAATGTTTTCTGTCACCGAGTCCTTCCTGGAGCTCACGATAGTTTCATTTTTTTGAAATTGCAATTTTCATCTAATACAAACGAAAAATATTTTGTATCGAGCTAAACAGATAACTTACTGATTTTACAGGTCTACTTTTTCGACATTGTCACAATATTCCGTGCGTTTGTATTAGTTTTTGCGTCTCGGAAATACGTTGACAAAGTCGTTTAACCTTTTCCAAAATTGAATCAGCTGTTGCGGCCCAAGCAAATGGTTGGGAGTTTCGATTATAGTGAGTCACAAATTGCTCGATTTTCGCAATGAGGTCTTTAACACT
>DATJAP010000025.1:0-45852 GCA_035516155.1 Nitrospirota bacterium | reverse complement strand
GCTCGGGGGATTCAAGGAGCAAAGACCGAGTTCAATCTGGCGTGTGCGGCACGGAATCTGAAAAAAATCTGGCTATATCTGCAGAAGAAAGAAGGAGATGGGGAGAAGACATCTTGTCATGTGCGTTCCCAATCACCTTTTTCGTTAGCATATCAGTTTATTTAAAAAAATACCTCGCAACACAGAGAATTATCGGACATTCTGCTTGCTGCGGGGAGGTTCATTCAGTTCAAACCGCTTAAACGGTTAACAAGCTTTCCTCCGGAGTAAGCATGAATAATGACATCTCTATAAAAGTATGCATGGGTACGGGCGGCATTGCCGCCGGTGGCGTGGAGGTCATTTCCACCTTTGAAAAGGCCTTTGCGGGCAAGGGTATCCGTGCATCAGTAGAGAAAAACTGTTCGGTTCATAAAGTCGGCTGCCGGGGGTTTTGCGCCCGCGATGTGCTCGTGGATGTAATCATCAACGGTCAGAAGACGACCTACCAGTACATCAAGCCGGACATGGTTGAGCGGATTGTGAGCGAGCATATTATGAGCGGCAACCCCGTCAGCGACTGGCTCGTGAAGGACGACTACCACACATTTCACAACAAGCAGGTTAAAGTGGTGCTTTCGGACTGCGGTGAGGTCAATCCCGAGGACATCTATTCCTATATCGACCGCGGCGGATACGAAGCGACGAAGAAGGTTCTTGCATCGATGGCCCCGCAGGAAGTCATCGAGACCATCAAGACTTCGGGACTTCGTGGCCGCGGTGGTGCGGGATTCCCCACCGGGGTGAAATGGGACATGGCGATCAAGGCGCCCGGGCCGACCAAATATCTCATTTGCAACGCAGACGAGGGTGACCCCGGAGCGTTCATGGACCGTTCGGTCGTCGAAGGGAATCCCCACGCGGTAATCGAGGGCATGATCATCGGCGCCTATGCGATCGGCGCTCCTTATGGCTATGTATACATCAGGGCGGAATACCCGCTCGCCGTCGAGCGTCTTCACCTCGCCATCAAGCAGGCGAAGGAGCACGGATTTCTCGGCAAGAACATTCTTGGCAAAGGGTTTGATTTCACCATCAAGGTGAAGCTCGGGGCGGGGGCCTTTGTCTGCGGCGAAGAGACGGCGCTCATCGCCTCGATCGAAGGCAAGCGCGGCCAGCCGCGGGCTAAGCCGCCGTTTCCGGTTCAGAAGGGTCTCTGGGGAAAACCCACGATCATCAATAATGTTGAGACACTCGCAAACATACCCTATATCATCTGCAAAGGTGCCGCCTGGTATGCGGCCATGGGCACGGAAAAGAGCAAAGGGACAAAGGTCTTCGCCCTGACTGGCAAGATCCAGAACTCGGGCCTCATCGAGGTGCCCATGGGCATCCCGCTCAGAGAGGTTATTTACGACATCGGTGGCGGCATCGAAGGCGGTCGGAAGCTCAAGGCTGTCCAGACCGGCGGGCCGTCCGGTGGGTGCATTCCCTCGAGTATCATCGATACGACGCTTGATTATGAATCGCTCGGCAAGGTTGGATCCATCATGGGCTCGGGCGGCATGGTCGTCCTGGACGAAACAGACTGCATGGTGAACGTTGCCAAGTACTTCCTTCAGTTCACCCAATCGGAATCGTGCGGAAAATGCGTGCCCTGCCGGGTCGGCACCAAGCGGCTCCTTGAGATCCTGACGAGGATCACCGAAGGCCGCGGCAGGGAAGGTGACATTGAGCTCCTGGAGACGCTGAGCAGCGACGTCAAGACCTCGTCGCTTTGCGGTTTGGGGCAGTCCGCGCCGAATCCGGTGCTCTCCACAATCAGGTATTATCGTGGCGAATACGAAGCGCATATCTACGAAAAGCGCTGTCCTGCGGGCGTGTGCAAGGATCTTCTTTCCTACAGCATTCTTGAAGAGTTCTGCAAAGGCTGTACCGCCTGTACTCGTGTATGCCCAGCCGGCGCTATTGTCGGTGAAAAGAAGAAGCCGCATAAGATCGTTCAGGATATCTGCATCAAGTGCGGCGCCTGTTTTGAAACCTGCAAATTCAAAGCGATTAAAAAAGGGTAAGTCATGGCGAATATATCCATAAACGGGAATAAAATATCCGTCCTCGATGGCTCGACGGTCCTCGATGCCGCGCGAAGGAACGACATCTACATCCCGACGCTTTGCGACGATCCGAGGCTCGAACCCTACGGTGGGTGCAGACTGTGCCTCGTCCAGATCAAGGGCATGCCCCGGCCGGTTACGGCCTGCACCACGCCAGTGACCGACGGCATGGAAGTCGAGACTTCGAACGACCAGATTGAGCGGCAGCGCCGCACCATCGTCGAGCTCCTTCTTTCCGACCATCCGAACGACTGCATGGTCTGCGAGCGGGCCGGTGACTGCACGCTCCAGGAACTGGCATACTTCTATGCACTCCGGAAAAACCGATTCTACGGCGAGCGGCGCCAGTACACGAAGAAGGACATGAACCCCTTCATCGAGCGTGATATGGAAAAATGCATCCTCTGCGGCAAGTGCGTGCGCGTCTGCGAAGAGATTCAGGGCGTGAGCGCCATCGATATCTCAAGCCGCGGGTTTGTCGCCAAGGTCTCTACACCCTTCGAAAAAGACCTCGATTGCGAGTTCTGCGGACAGTGTGTCAGCGTGTGCCCCACCGGAGCGCTGATGGGCAAGCAGTCCCTGGGCAGGGGCAGGCAGAAGGATGTGAAGGAAGTCGAGTCCGTCTGCGGCTACTGCGGCTGCGGTTGCAACCTCACTCTGCATGTGAACAGAAACGAAGTGGTTCGCGTCACGTCCAGGCCGGATACCATCAATGAGGGATGGCTCTGCGTCAAGGGGCGTTTCGGCTTCAGCTTTATCAACAGCCCCGACCGTCTCAAGACACCACTCATCAAAAAGGACGGCACATTCGTCGAGGCGTCATGGGATGAAGCATTTTCGTACATCACCGAAAAGCTCGGCGCAATCAAACAGAAAAACGGCCCGGACGCGATCGGCGGCCTTGCCTCGGCGCGATGTACGAACGAGGAAAATTATCTTTTCCAGAAATTCATCCGCGCGGGGATCGGCACGAACAATATCGACCACTGCGCACGCTACTGACACAGCGCGACTGTGGCCGGTCTGGCCACCGTATTCGGATCCGGTGCAATGACGAACTCCCTGCAGGAGATCGAGAACAATAACGTCATCTTCGTCATTGGCTCGAACACCAAGGAGAACCACCCCATCGTTGCGCTTCGGATGATCAAAGCGAAACGCAAAGGTGCGAAAATCATCATCGCAGACCCGAGGCGGGTCCCGATGGTCAGATTCGCCGATATTTGGCTGCAGCACAAGCCCGGCACGGACGTTGCGCTCCTGAACGGGATGATGCACGTCATCCTGAAGGAAAATCTCATCAAGAAGGATTTCATTTCGGCCATGGCCGAAGGGTTCGATGATGAGTTCCGGAAGAACATCGAAGAATACGGGCCGGAAACCGTCTCAAAAATCACCGGAGTGCCCACCGAGCTGATCGTGAAAGCGGCCCGCCTTTATGGAAGCTCGGAGCGCGCGGGCATCTACTACACGATGGGCATCACCCAGCACTCGCACGGCACCGAAAACGTGTTCTCCATCGCCAACCTGGCGCTCATGACCGGCAACCTCGGCAAAGAAAGCGCGGGAGTTAATCCGCTCCGCGGCCAGAACAACGTTCAGGGCTCCACGGACATGGGCTGTTCTCCCAACATGTACCCAGGCTATCAGCGGGTGAGCATCCCGGCGATCAAACAGAAGTTCGAGGCCTTGTGGAAAACGGAACTTTCCGACAGGGAAGGAGTCACCGCTCCCGAAATGTTGGCGGCTGCGGAAAAGGGAACCTTTAAGGCGCTGTATATCATGGGTGAAAATCCGGTTGTCTCGGATCCCAACATGGCACACACGATCAAAGCGCTCAGATCACTGGAGTTTCTCGTGGTACAGGATATTTTCATGACGGAAACAGCGGAGCTTGCCCATGTCGTATTGCCCGGTGTGTCGTTCGCGGAAAAAGTCGGCACGTTCACGAACACCGAGCGGCGCGTGCAGCGGGTGAGAAGGGCGGTAAATTCCCCCGGTCACGCAATGAAAGATTCGCTCATCATCATGGAACTTTCGAAGCGGATGGGTTATGAGATGTCCTATTCCCATACCGTCGAAATATTCCGTGAGATCGGCCAGGCATGGCCCGCCTTGGCGGGAATGAGCTACGCCCGACTCGAGGACGGCGGGCTCCAGTGGCCCTGCCCCACGCCGGAACATCCGGGCACGCCATACCTGTTCAAGGGTGGGTTCCCGCGAGGTAAGGGCAGGTTCACACTTGTAAAATACAAACCTTCGGTGGAGGAGACCGATCCGGACTACCCGTTCATTCTGACTACCGGGCGTCAGCTATTCCAGTATCACACCGGAGGAATGACGAGAAGAGTAAAGGCGATCAATGCGGTCTCGCCAGAGTCGTACATCGAAATTAATCCCGAGGACGCACGAGCTCTTGCCGTTGAGGCTGGCTCGAGAGTGAAAGTGAGCTCGCGCAGGGGTTCGATAATCGTGAAAGCGATGGTGACCAAGCGGCCGGCGAAAGGCGTTGTGTTCGTCCCCTTCCATTTCAAGGAGGCGGCGGCAAACGTGCTCACGAGCAGCAACTCGCTTGACCCCATCGCGAAGATTCCGTCGTTCAAGGTTTCGGCAGTGCGGATCGAGAGGGTTTGATTTCCAACGATTGACACACCACAGAGAACAGGGAGTTGAATCATTAAAAAATAACTCTGTATTCCCTCTGAACGCTGCGGTAAAAAGTTTTTTTCACCGAGGAGGACACGATGGCAGAAAAATCGGAGCTCAAGAAACAGATTCTATTCAGTGATCTGACCGATGCTGAACTCGGCGTGATCGCGCAGAAGATTGTGCTTGAGAACTACGCCAAAGGGCAGCCGATTTTCAAGGAAGGAGACGCAACGAAGGGCATTTACCTGGTAAAGAGCGGAAGGGTCGAGATTTCAAAAAACACGGCTGACGGCTGGAAGCAGACCCTTGCCATTCTCCAGGAAAACCATATTTTCGGCGAACTTGCTGTCATCGAAGATAAACAGAACCACGGCGCTGACGCCACCGCCATTGAGATCTCCCAGATTTATCGAATTAAAATCGAAGACTTCAGGGCGTTCGAAAAGAGCGACGCGGCCATGATGTACAAGATTATGAAGACTCTCGCCCGCATTGCGAGTAAAAACGTGCATTCAATGAACGAGAAGCTCATGAAGCTCCTGATTAGTTATTGAATAACGCCGTCCAAACCGCTTGAACCGGTTCAACTTTTTGAACTTCATCTATTGACAAGGGAGGTAGAGAATGGCACTTGATCCAACGAAGCATGCTGACTGGGAAATTGCGGAAGATTCAGAAACAAGAATGAAACCGATCATCGAGATTGCGAAGAAGATGGGGCTCAACGATGACGAGCTTCTGCTCCACGGGCACCATATCGCGAAGGTTGATTTCAAAAAGGTGCTCAAGCGGTTTGATGGAAAACCGGACGGGAAGTACATTGATGTAACTGCCATCACGCCCACGCCCCTCGGCGAAGGCAAATCCACTTCGACCATCGGCCTCACCCAGGGACTGGGTAAACGAGGCAAGAACGTGATTGCCGCAATCCGGCAGCCTTCCGGCGGACCGACGATGAACATCAAGGGTTCCGCGGCCGGCGGCGGACTTTCACAGGTCATCCCCCTCACGCCGTTTTCACTCGGCCTCACGGGCGACATCAACGCTATTATGAACGCGCACAACCTGGCGATGGTGGCCCTGACATCCCGCATGCAGCATGAGTTCAATTACAACGACGAGCAGCTTGCAAAGAGAAAATTAAAGCGCCTCAACATCGATTCCCACAATGTCGAGATGAAGTGGATCATGGACTTCTGTGCCCAGTCCCTGCGCGAAATCGTTATCGGAATGGGCGGAAAGTCGAATGGCTTCATGATGAAGTCAGGCTTCGCCATTGCTGTATCGTCGGAAGTAATGGCCATTCTGGCCGTCGCGAAAGACCTCAAGGACATGCGCGAACGCATGGGAAGAATCGTTGTCGCATATAGCAAGGACGGAACGCCGATTACGACGGCCGACCTCGGAGTGGACGGCGCCATGACCGCTTGGATGGTCGAAGCGCTGAACCCGAATCTGCTCCAGACCATTGAAGGACAGCCTGTATTCGTGCATGCCGGACCCTTTGCAAACATCGCTATTGGCCAGTCTTCCATAATCGCTGATCGCGTGGGCCTCAAGCTCGGCGACTATCTCGTGACCGAGTCGGGCTTTGCCGCGGACATCGGCTTCGAGAAGTTCTGGAACCTCAAGTGCCGCATGTCGGGCCTCAAACCCCACGCCGCGGTCGTCGTTGCGACGATCCGTGCGCTCAAATGCCACGGCGGCGCCCCGATTCCGGTGCCGGGCAAGCCGATGCCGGCCGAATACAAGGGAGAGAATGTAGGATGGGTCGAAAAGGGCTGCGAAAACCTAATCCATCACATCAGGACCGTGAAAAAGGCGGGTATCAATCCCGTTGTCTGCATCAACGCCTTCTACACCGACACAGAAAACGAAATCAAGGTAGTACGCAGGCTCGCCGAAGCGGCGGGCGCACGGGTGGCCCTGTCCCGCCACTGGGAGAAGGGCGGCGACGGCGCGCTTGAGTTCGCTGATGCCGTCGTGGACGCGTGCAATGAGAAGAATGACTTCAAGCTTCTCTATGATCTCAATACCCCGCTCCGCCAACGCATAGAATTGATCGCGAAAGAGGTGTATGGAGCGGACGGCGTGGATTATACGCCGGAGGCAGAGGCAAAGGCCAAAAAGATGGAAGCCGATCCCGAGATCGCGAAGCTCGGTACCTGCATGGTGAAGACGCACCTGTCGCTCACGGATAATCCGAACCTCAAGGGCGTTCCCAAGGGGTGGAGACTCCGTATCAGGGATATCCTAACCTATAAAGGAGCCGGCTTTGTTGTGCCCGTTGCCGGCACAATAACGCTTATGCCCGGGACCTCGTCCGATCCCGCCTACCGCCGCGTGGATGTGGATGTGGAGACCGGGAAAGTCAAAGGCGTGTTCTAACGAGGATTCAGCGACTGGAATTCTAATCAAAATTCAAAAGCCCGTGCCGATGGTTCGGCATGGGCTTTTTCTTTGTATACCATTATCCGACAGCCTACCTGCTGCGTGGAGTTAGATTCCACAAGGATCCCTCTCCGAAGAACCGCTGGCGCTCCTGTCGGGAACAAGACGATCTGCAATCAATATCAATTCCATAACTAGAAAAGCCCATATCGCCTCCTGCACGCGCTTTTCAAAATCCGTAGATCAACTTCTTCTACATGTTGAGAATCATATTGGGCAGTTTTTTTCTTTTCTGGACGGCGTATTGGTTATATAATCGTGCATTGCTGCCGCGGCCTTTCTACCCGCCCCCATGGCTGATATGACCGTTGCCGCGCCGGTAACGATGTCTCCGCCGGCATAGACGCCTGGCCGGCTGGTTTTCCCGGTCTCTTCGTCGGCGACAATGTACTTATGCTTCGTCAAGGCAATATCCCCGGCGCTTTGGGAGATCAGGGGGTTCGCGCCGGTGCCGACGGCAATGATGACAATGTTCGCGGGGATGATGAATTCCGATCCAGGCAAGGGCTTCGGTTTTTTTCTACCTGATTCGTCGAGTTCGCAGAGGTCCATCCTTATGCATTCGATCGCGCTCACATGCCCATCCCGGTCTCCAAGAATCCTCACGGGATTTGTGCAGAGCTCGAATATGATCCCTTCCTCTTCCGCGTGATGGACCTCTTCTTTTCTCGCAGGTAATTCCGACAAAGACCTTCGGTACACCATCGTCACATCTTTCGCGCCTAGCCTGAGGGCCGTGCGCGCCGAATCCATGGCGACATTGCCGCCGCCCACGACGATGATGCGGTCGCCTTTTCTGACTGGAGAGTCGTATTCAGGGAAGCGGTACGCGCGCATCAGGTTTATTCTGGTCAGGAATTCGTTGGCCGAATAAACGCCGTTCAGGTTTTCGCCGGGAATATGCATGAACCGGGGCAACCCTGCCCCGGTGCCGATGAAGCACGCGTCAAATTCAAGCATGATCTCATCAATGGTCATGATTTTCCCGATCACGGCATTGGTGATGATGGTCACGCCCATCCGCTTGAGGAGTTCGATCTCCCGCGCAACAATCGCTTTCGGCAAGCGAAATTCTGGAATCCCGTAAACAAGCACACCGCCCGCTTCGTGAAGCGCCTCGTAGATCGTAATGCTGTGCCCGAGCTTTGCGAGGTCATAGGCGCAGGTGAGGCCTGATGGACCGCTCCCTATAATTGCCACCTTTTTGGCGGTCGCGGGTGCGCAGAGCGGCATTTTGTCGTTCCCCTCCAGCCGCTCCCAGTCCGCCGTGAACCGCTCAAGCCTTCCAATCGCAACGGCGTCAAATTTCTTGGCGAGGGTGCAATGTTTTTCGCATTGGTTTTCCTGGGGGCAAACCCGTCCGCAGACAGCGGGAAGAAGGTTTGCTTCCCTGATGATTTCGATCGCGCGGGCAAGGTCATTTTCATGGACAGCCTTGATAAACCGAGGGATCGGTACACCGACCGGGCACCCAGTCACGCAGAGCGGCTTTTTGCACTGAAGACACCGCGACGCTTCGAGGCGCGCCTGCTCAATCGAGTAGCCAAGAGCGACTTCCTCGAAGTTTGTTCGTCTTACCGCGGGAATCTGCTCGGGGATGGGGGTCTTTTTGGAGATGATCTTTTTCGGTGTAGATGGTTCCATGTGCCGGTTTTGCTTGTACCTTTCAATTTGGTTGTCCGATGAAGGTTAATAACGAACTTCATATCAACCCTGTTCACCTGTATGGGCCCAGGAATAAGGTTGTCTCTCTGAGATTGTTCCTGATCCGACTGAAGGTTCATTAACTGAAACGGCATGGCGTAGGCTGTCATATTACCAAAGTTAATCCCCTTATTCCAGCCTTTTTATCGCTTACCATAGAGAAAACGATATCGCATCCCCACTGGGCTTTTGCCATGCATATTTACAGTAAAAGTGTTCTACCGCGAGCAAAGGGGGACATCAATGCGTTGCGCTCTGAGAATGAGTAGGGAGGAACTACCTCAGGCACAGTAATATGATTCACGGCCTGTTGGTTCGCCTTCCATGCGTGGGTGAGCAGGGTGATGAGACAAAAAAGGTGTGTTTGCGTCGGATTTCCTTTTTTTGAAAGGAGTCTACAATACCGACGAGAACTCAGGCAGAGTGACTATGGCAAAGCCTCTCCTTCCGGGTGGTCGCCGCGCAACTTCTTCTTGTCACGGGGAACGAGTGTCCGGATTAATTTGTGCGGTCCGCTCTTCGCCTCTCGTCCCTTAGATGTGTCATCTCATCCAGGTGCTGCCGCAACACTTGCACGGCCCGCTCAAAGAATGGTTTCGCCACCTGCACATAAATTTTTCTATCTTTGAATGTTGCTCCATTAAAACAATTTACCGCCCTGTAGGCGTCCACGTCCAGGGACATTTCGACATAACCTGATCCCTTGGGGCGATGTGTCAGCAGGTCCGTCTGTATCTTGGCCGATTCGACGGAGCCGATCTGCGAGAAAACGTCCATCAAGCTGTCTTCAGTCATATCTGATGGCAGGTTCTCGACAAGGATTTTAACCGCCATATGCACACCCTCCTTAGCGTATTTTTCAACTGCAAAATAGTTGCTTATTACCGGAATCGATATTTTAATTGAGGTCTCCGGAAGGATGAATTAAAATCATTATAGCAAAAAAAACGTCAAATGTATATTTGATACCATTGCGCGCTCACAATCCCTTTTGTCCCCGTTGTATACAAGGACCCGTTAAGCGGAAGGTCTTTAGTCCGGACTGACAAGGCTGATGGCCTACGGGGATTTCGATTAAAATATCAAAAACATTATTTCGCTTATTACTTTCAGCTTGTCTTCGCTGTGATAATCAGATAAAATAAATCGCTATGAAGATCTGTCATACCTGCAAAAATGAGCTTATCGTGTCCAGGATCGTCGGCAGACGGGATGCGTGTCCTCGCTGCGGCGCTGATTTGCACTGTTGCCTGAACTGCGGCTTTTATGAACGCAACGCATCCAAGCAGTGTCGGGAACCAGTCGCGGAGTTCGTTAAGAATAAAGAGCAGGCCAACTTTTGTGATTATTTTTCTATGTCGGAACGAGTTTTCGGTGAGGGCACTTCTGCGGCCAATGCTCAGGCACGCAAGTCACTTGATGACTTGTTTAAAAAATAGGTCAGGTTGGCTTTGTCTCTTTGATCAATCTCGATAAAAAGATTGTCATATCGCGTAAACATAGGGCGGTAGTTTCGCAAGATACGGGTGGCGCAGCACCTTAAGGCGCCCGCCGAGCGGTCCAAGTCGAAAAAAGCCGGCTGCGCTTAGACGCCTCTTCTGGCTTTGTCCCTTCTGTCCTTGTGGATGCCACTCACCCTGTCCTTGTATCTCTTATTAATGATTTCGCATACCTCCTCCGGCTCATCGACAATATGCATCAGGTCGAGATCTTCGGGGCTGATGTTTCCGTTCGTAAGCATTGTCTGCCGGAGCCAACCGATCAATCCGCCCCAGTAATCCTTGCCCACGAGAACTACCGGAAAGCTCCTAATCTTCCTAGTCTGGATAAGGGTAAGTGCCTCGAAGAGTTCGTCCATGGTGCCGAAGCCGCCAGGGAATATCACATATCCGACAGCATATTTTACGAACATCAGTTTGCGGACAAAAAAGTAGCGGAATTCGACTCGCACATCCTGAAACGGATTCGGCATCTGTTCCATGGGAAGCTCGATATTCAGTCCGACGGCGATGCCGTTTGCGTTCTGCGCGCCTTTGTTTGCTGCCTCCATGATTCCCGGCCCCCCTCCGGAGATCACGGCGAAACCCTCTTTTGCCAGGTTCTCGGCAACCTTCAAGCATTTGTTGTAGTATGGCGATCCTGGCTGAAGACGAGCGCTTCCGAAGATCGTAACAGCCGGGCCGATTCCGTTTAAGGCCTCAAAGCCTTCCACAAGCTCGGCCATGATGCGGAAGACACGCCACGTGTCGGATTTTGCCAAATCTTCCATATTTGCTTCTCCCCTCAGAGTAATTCGTAATTCTGTTTAACCGTGTAAAGCGCTAGGATGGATGCGCCGGACTGATTCTCTGGTCTGAAAACTCCTCACGATAAATCTTGACAAAGACCGTTAGCAACGTAACAATAATGGGGCCGAATAGTATCCCGAGAATGCCATAAGCCTGAAGGCCGCCAAGTAATGCGATGAAAAGCACAAAAGTCGGAATCTTCGCCTTCCTGCCGATTATGAGCGGCTTCAAAAAATTGTCAGGCAGTGTCACGAAAAGAACGCCCCACACGATGAGGAGAACTCCCGAAGGAGTTGATCCGGTCAAATATAGATAGGCGGCGCCCGGCAGCCAGACTAGCGCTGCCCCGCCGACAGGAAGCAATGCTAGCGCTGCGGCCAGAAACCCCCAGAAGATCGCGAAGGGAATTTGAAACAGAAAAAAGCCAATCCCCGTCATAAAGCCCTGCAGTAGGGCGATAAGAAACACGCCGTTGATTACGGCAGAAAATGTGTCCACGAATTTCTGCGCAATCGCGTCTTTATGTTTCTTGGTAAAGGGGAGCAGATCTGTAACGGTATTGTAGTATGCCTCTCCGTCTCTGAAAAAAAAGAAGAGCGCTATCAGCATGATCAGGACATCGACAACGAGTATGACCGAATTTTTCAGAATGCTGCCGATCTGCCCAGCAAGGCTGGAGGAAATATTGCCGATGCCTTTAATGACCATGCTTTTGATATCGAGTCCCACCAGCGCCGGATGGGCAAGAAGCTTGTCGACGAACGACGAAGTAAACTGAGTCCAGAGCTCGGCAAGCCTGCCTGTCTGGATGGTCGCGGAGGTCCACTGATAGATGTCAACAGCCTGCTTAACCAGTATTATCAACAGGGTAACTGCGGGGCCGATGATGAGAACCAGGGCCGCAAATGTCATGATTGCGGATGCTATTCCGCGTTTTCCGTTCAGCAACCTGACGAGCTTCCGGTAAATCGGGTACAGCGCGAGAGCAAGGATGGATGCCCAGATCAGGGGAGTTAAAAGCGGCGTGAGCAGGTTCGTCATCTGGTAGAGCAGAAAAATGAAGAGGCCGAAAAAAGCAACGGCGAAGAGATGCGATCGCGTGAGAACGGGCAGCGGCTGTAAGTTCAAGAATGCTCCTTTGTTGACCGAGTCCGGTGGGTACTCATGGTCACTGCCAGCTTGATGGCTTCAATCAGGCTTGACGGGTCAGCACAGCCCTTGCCGGCGATATCGTAGGCGGTACCGTGGTCCACTGACGTGCGGATAATCGGAAGGCCGACAGTGACGTTGACGGCATTGCCGAAGGCCAGCATCTTGAGCGGCGCCAGCCCCTGGTCGTGGTACATGGCGACAACGATGTCGAAATAATTGTTTCGGGCCTTGAAAAAGAGCGTGTCGGCAGGCAACGGACCGCTCGCATTGATGCCTTCCGCGCGGGCCTTGAGCACTGCTGGAAGAATGACATCCCATTCCTCGGATCCGAACAGCCTGCCTTCGCCCGCATGGGGGTTCAATGCCGCGACCCCGATGCGGGGTTTATCGATGCCAAAGAACGGCATTGCCTTCTGCGCGAGGCGGAGAGTTTTCAGCACTGATTCCCTCGTGATGAGCCCGGCTACATCTTTCAGAGCCACGTGTATGGTCGTGAGGATGACCCGTAAACCACCGCCTACGAAAAGCATGCCATAGTCCCGCGAGCCTGTCAGCTCCGCGAGCAGCTCCGTGTGACCAGCGTAGTGATGACCCGCTGCGTTCATCATTTCCTTGCTGATCGGAGCGGTTACCACAGCATCGGCTTCGGCGTTCATCGCCAGCGCTGTCGCTTTTTTGATATACTCGACGACGGCCTTTCCAGATGATGCGCCGGGCCTGCCCCAAGCATGGGATGAGATATCCACCAAACCCAGGTCGAGCACGTCGAGCCTGCCGATCATGGTGTCCGCTTCCGCGAGGGAAGCGATGCTTCTTACGGAGACGGAGAGACGCATTTCTTCGACCAGCCTTTTCAGCACGTTTGCGTCGCCGATGACCAGAGGCCTGCAGAGCGGAAAGATTTCACCGCTGTCGAAAACTTTTGCAATGATCTCGGGGCCGATACCGGCTGGGTCACCCATAGTGATGGCTATGAGAGGTCTTCGCTCCATAGGTCCCTGTCCTTCGGCATGCGCGTCTCCGACACAACTCGGTATAGTTCTTCAGGCAGAATCTTCCGTGATATCGTAGAAAACCTGCCGATGACTTCCAGATCAATAATGCGCGATGAAAACTTCAGGGTGATGCGATCGCCCAGTTTCACCTCTTTGGCGGGTTTTGCCTCTAGCCCGTTGACGAACACTCTGCCTTTTTCACACAGTTCCCTCGCGATGATCCTTCGCTTTACAAGCCTGCTGGCCTTCAGGAACAGGTCGAGACGCACAACTAATTGTAGCGGAATTGGAATCAATTGACAACAGGAAACAATGTCCCCATGGTGTCCGAGGAGCAAGCATCGGGCAAAACGTCGCAACCAGCGCTAGTAGTGGACTAGGTCCTCCGCGATGTAGTGTTTTACTTCCGCAATGATTTGGTGGTAATGCGTGAGAAGATGATTCTTTGCTCGTTCAATGTGGTCGCGGAGTTCTGGATTGAGATCCGACGGGAGCTCGTCTTCGTCGAGAATGTGCGCGTTTTCATGTTCATCGATAAGAATGTCGACGACAAGATCGCGCCAGACAAATCTGGTTTGCTCAAGTGATACCCTGTCGGCGATGTTAAAGTAGTAGAGTTCCCGCCCCGGTTTATCATGGCGCCAGGTGTACAGCGTGTAAGGCCTGTTGGTCCAGTAAAATGCCAATGAGACTTCGCCGGGGTGTAGCGTGATCCCGTTGACATGATATTCTCTGTCAATAATATATCGAAGGAGGCCAAAAGTGTCTGTAAGAAGAACCAGCTCGCAGTGGTATTCGTGAAGTTCTCCGGAGAGCAGGACTTTTTGTTCAACACACATGGTCATTCTTTAAAAAAATAAGCCGCCCCGACGGGCGGCCCGGCTTCAGGATGAACAAAATGCGCTGTGAACCGCTGACGCTCCGGTGCGGCTTGGACTGTCAGCTTTACCGAAAGGACGACGCTGATGAATTCTCCCGCTGTTCATTATCTCTCCACATCACCGGCTTGTCTCGTCCAAAATGAGGATTTAACGCTTATTTTGGACAGCAATGACAAGGTGTGATTAACAAGTTCCGTTCTTGCAGTATCGGGACCTCAGATCTCAGATCGTCGTCACGTTGCCTCAACCGCTGCGTTTATCCTGCGGATCGTTTTTTGTTTGCCCATCACTTCAATGACGTCGTAGATGCCGGGGCTTACGGTGCCGCCTGTCAGGGCCACACGCGCAGGTTGTGCGAGCTTGCCGAGCTTGATTCCTTTTTCGGACACCATGGCGTTGAACACTTTTTCGATTTCCGCATGCGTAAAGGGATCGACGGAATTTAACCGCGCTGCAAGTTCAGACAGAAGCGGAAAGACGTCTGGCGTTAAATGCTTCATTTTAGCCTTCTGATCTATTGTTATTTTTTCAACGAAAAAGGGGATTGCGCCGGTTTTCATCTCGACAAGCGTGTGACTCCGCTCAGTCAGGATCTTGACGAGTTTTTTAAGCCACTCCTGGTCCAATTCTCCGCCTGCGACAATGATATCATCCTTTTTCAGGAGTTCGATCAGCAGGCTGGCAAGACGTCCCGGGTCCGCCTGCTGAATGTAGTGATGGTTCAGCCAGAGCAGCTTTTCCGGGTTGAATACCGAGGGTGCCTTGCCGACGTTTTCAAGCGAAAAGTTTTCTATCAGCTCCCCGAGCTGGAATATTTCCTGGTCTCCATACGACCAGCCAAGACGGGCAAGGTAATTCACAAGCGCCTCGGGTAGATAGCCTAGGTCAATGTATTCCGTGACCGCCGTAGCGCCGTGGCGTTTTGAAAGTTTGGTTTTGTCCGAGCCGAGAATCATGGGAAGGTGCGCGAACTGAGGGGGTTCGTAACCGAAAGCATGGTAGAGTTGAATCTGTCGGGGCGTATTGTTCAAGTGGTCATCGCCGCGAATTACGTGAGAAATATTCATCGTCACATCGTCCACGACCACGGCAAAGTTGTATGTGGGCAGTCCGTCGGAACGCAGTATGATCAAGTCATCGAGCTGCTGGTTCTCGAACGTCACGGGACCGCGAATAAGGTCCCGCACGATCGTCTGTCCCTCATCTGAAGACAGGAATCGCACCGCTGGCGTTATTCCCGACACCGGAGCCGATAGAGAGCGGCACTTTCGGTCATACTTGGGCGGTTTGCCCGCGGCCATCGCAAGCTTTCTCCTGGCCTCTAGCTCCACAGGTGTGCAATAGCAATAGTATGCCTTGCCTTCCTTGAGGAGCTTGTCGACATGGCTTCGATAGATGTCCATGCGATCGGTCTGGCGGAAAGGCCCTTCATCCCAATTAAGTCCAAGCCACTTCATTCCGTCCAGGATTATCTTGATCGACTCATCGGTGGACCGCGTCTTGTCTGTATCCTCGATTCTTAATATGAATTTTCCTCCGAAATGACGTGCGAAGAGCCAGTTGAACAGTGCGGTGCGGACGCCGCCGATATGCAGTGCGCCAGTGGGGCTAGGAGCAAAGCGGACTCGTACATTGCCGGTAGAACTCATTGGTCAATAAACTCCTTTTACCATCCGCGACGTAAAGCTTTGGCATCTCGGACCGGGGAGGATGTCAATACTGCTAAACGATGAATCATGATAGGGCAACATTATAGCAAATAATTCGTTGAATCAAAAGCAAATTTATGGACAGACAGATCTCATGAAAATGCCAAAAGTGCCATGATTATGGCAGGTTGACCGAGTGAAAGACGAAAAAACGAACTTTCTAGACCCTTTCAAACCCTTATTTGATAGAAAGTAGGCCTATTTGACAAAGTGTTGCCTGTCGGTTATGATTTAAATGATATAGAGCGGTCATTTGAGATCCCTGAGAGTGATTATCTTTGCGATCAGCAGAAGGAAAAAATAAGAAAAAATTTATATTTTGTATAGGTCGGAGGTGATCTATGGATATCAAGGTATTGTCAACGGCACCGGTCGTGGAGATCGACGGCATAAAGTATCACCACCATTCAAATGGGGGCGGCATGGTTGCCGAGCACGCGCAGGTCGAGGACAGCGTGTATGTCGGTCCCTTTGCGAAAATCTGTGGTCATTGCAAGCTGAGTGGTGAGGTATTCATTTTCGGGAACGCATGGATATTCGACAAGGCCGAGGTTAGTGGCAGGGCCGAGATTTTCGGCAATGCAAAGGTTTTTGGCAATGCGAAAGTTTCGGGCGATGCCAAGATTTATGGATTCGCCAGCGTCTATGGATATGCCGTTGTAAGCGGTTTTTCCGAGGTGTCCGACAGGGCCGAGGTCGGAGGGAATGCAAGAATCCTGGGCAACGCCAGGGTCGGAGGGGAAGTTAGAGTCCTTGGTGAAAGCACGGGTGAGAAAAAAGTTGCGTAAGGAAAAGGGTAAGCTGAAGTATGCACGGTCTGTGTCGTCGATGGTGAAGGGGAGGGGTGTACGACATTATAGATGTGTCGCCTGAGAGCTTCGAGTAAGTTTTTTTAAGGCTAACAAACAAAGGGACGGCCCAGGAGCCGTCCCTTTGTTTGTGCGGAAATGGCGCGACAGGCGTTACACACCGAAGGGTTTTGCATAGAGAAGAATGAGCACCACAACAAGCGTGTAAATGGCCAGCGATTCGATCAGGGCCAGACCCACGATCATGGTGGTCATGATCTTTCCCGATGCCTCGGGGTTACGGGCGATACCTTCGACCGCCCTGCCGATGCCTAAGCCCATGCCGATGCCGGTGCCCAGGGCGGCAATACCGATGCCGATAGCTGAAGCCGCCGCAACGGTGCCGAAGAAAGCGAATTTACCCGCATCAGGAGCCGCGGCTGGAGCTGCCGCGGTTTCAGCTGCGAAAACTGCTGACGCCAACAGCACAAGGCCCAGAACCAGGAGCATGATTGCAGAAAACTTTTTCATTGTTTGCCTCCTTTCTTCAAAAATGAAAATTCAGTCCGGAATCGTGCCGGGGCGCTACCTCCCGGGGACTCCCTCCACAGGAAGGAATTTCGGTCCCAGGGGTCAATGATATTTAGTGGTGCTCACCGCCGATGTGAGCTTCTTCGATGGATCCTGAAAGATACAGCATGGTCAGAAGCGTGAAAACGCCGGCCTGCACAAAAGAGACCAGCAGACCAAGCCCGAGGATCGGGACCGGCGCAATATAAGGGGCGAGCAAAGCTAGGACGAGAAGAAGCGTGTGCTTTGCAATCATGTTGCCGAAGAGACGAATGGACAGGGAGAGCACGCGGGCCAGATGGCTGATGACCTCGATGATGAACATGAGTGGCGCGAGCACCCACATGGGGCCGAAGAAGTGCTTGATGTATCCGACTCCGTGCCGCTTGATACCGATATAGTGCGTAGCCGCGAATGAGCAGAGCGCCAAGGCCAGAGTGGTATTCCAATTGGCCGTGGGTGAGTCAAAACCGGGTATGAGGCCGAGAAGATTACATACCAGAATGAAAATAAAGAGGCTTGCGATGAGCGTGAAATAATGTTTCCCCTCAGGCCCCATGATTTCCTCGATATAGTTTTCCAGACCGCTAATGATGACCTCGAAGAAATTCTGAAATCCGGTGGGGGCGGTTTTTCTCAGCGTAAAGCGCGCTGCCAGCGCCAGTCCTATGATCAAAGCCATGGCAAACCACGTATAGGTGACATTGACCTGGGCCGTTTCGTTTAAGTGGGGAATATTAATGATATGTAAAAGCAGCGGACCTTCTTTCATAATCTACGCTCCTTGAGACGGGTATTATACTCGGAAAAATTTACAGGAACCCCTGTTTTTTGTCAAGAAAAAACCCGGAACGGTCTCATAAAATTTCTTAATAATCATATATATGTTTGCTAATTTTAATGAATTCGCCGAAGGGCGCCGTGGCGACCGCTTACACCTGATTCTAAATTATCGCTGCTGCCAGAAGGCCATCGGCTTATTTTGATAGTATCAATGAGCACGGTTGCCCTTTATCTCTGCGTTGAATGTCCGATCAGGTCTAACTATCAGATCTTGCGACTTAAACAGAGTACTCTCGTCTCGCCGAATGAAAAGCATGTGCTACAATAAAAATACAAATGAGCTTAAACAAACATCTTGTTATTGTCGTTGCGGGCCATGCTCATCTTATGGTGCTGGCGCGCTGCGATGAATTCGTGAAACGCGGACACCACGTAACGGTCGTCAGCCCTTTACCTTACCATTACTACTCCGGTATGGGGCCCGGGATTCTTTCGGGCCTGTATACGCCGCAGGACATCCGATTTCACATCAGGAAACTTGTCGAATCACGGGCCGCAACATTCATCGTGATGCTGTCGTTGCCGTCAACGTTAATAAACGAACCCTGAGGCTCAGTAGAGGCGGTGAAGTGGCCTATGATGTTGCATCATTCAACATCGGTAGCACTGTGGCACTGGAAAGGCTGTCCGTAGCAAGGGAGAACGTTTTTCCCGTTAAGCCGATCACCAATCTCCTGAAAGCCCGATATTTCATAACCAGTCTGGCTTCCGATAAGCTACCGGATATCCTCGTCATTGGTGGCGGCCCGTCGGGTCTTGAAATCGCGGGCAATGTCTGGAAGCTCGTGAACGGCCTCGGCAGAACAGCGCGCATCACCGTTGTTCCGGGGCGGAGACTGCTCAATGGGTTCCCGGATAAGGCATCCGGGATTGCCAGGGCATCCCTGGAAGAACGGGGAATTGCCGTTCTGGACGGGGTAAAAGCAGCTGCAATCGAAGATGGATCAGTCAGGTTGTCTACAGGCAAGACCATGGCTTTCGACACCTGCTTCGTCGCCACAGGAGTCGAGCCGCCTCCGCTCTTCAAAGAATCAGGCCTTCCATCGGGGAAAACTGGTGGCCTCCTCGTTAATGCGCATCTCCAGAGCATCGCACGCCCAGAGCTGTTTTGCGGAGGCGACTGTGTTGACTTCAAAGACCAACAATTGGCAAAGATCGGGGTCTATGCCGTGCGCGAAAACCCGATTCTCTTTCATAATATTCTTCAGTCTCTGGAGAATGGGCCCCTCAAGATTTACCGGCCGCAAAAACAGTTTCTTCTCATTTTCAACCTCGGGGATGGAACTGGTCTTCTACTGCGCGGAGACGTGATCTGGCGCGGCAGGATCGCGATGCGGCTCAAGAACTATATCGACAGGAAGTTCATGAAAACGTATCAGTTGTCGGGAGAACTAAGCGAAGTTGAGTAGAGCTTGAGCCTGATGCCGCTCGACAACAGCGCTTTCCGGCTGTAAACACTCCGGCATGGGGATGGTCAACGAGCAGAAGATGTGTGCGTAACGGCACTACCCTGCACAGCAGCACATTGTTCGCCATCCAACAAGGGGCTTTTGCAGGAGGGTGAAGGAATTGATCTGAATATAATTATGGAAATGCAGAACGGAATGGCTCAAGAGGGAACAGACCCTGTCTGTCGAAGCGAAGGGGGTTCCGAAGAAAGTAAAAAAGGAGGAGGTGGACTAAACCGTCAGGATCTCTTTTTCTTTATGCGCCAGGAGCTCATCGACTTTTTTGATATAGGCATCCGTCGTCTTCTGGATCTCATCCTGCAGTTTCTTGGTCTCATCCTCGGAAACGTGGGCTTCCTTGTCCTTGCCTTTCTTCTTGATCTCGTCATTCACTTCTCTGCGGATATTGCGAATCGCGACACGAGCGTCTTCGGCCAGCTTCTTTGCATGTTTAACGATCTGTTGCCGACGCTCTTCGGTCAGCGGCGGGATGGTGAGGCGGATGATTTTTCCGTCGTTACCCGGAGTAAGGCCCACATCGGATTTGAGGATGGCTTTTTCGATTTCACCTAGCATCTTGCCCTCCCAGGGCTGGATGGTGATGGTCCGCGGGTCAGGCACGGCCATGTTCGCTACCTGGCTCAGTGGAGTGGGAGTGCCATAATAGTCGATCATGATGCCGTCGAGCATGCCGAGAGATGCTCTGCCCGTGCGCAGGGTCGCGAATTCCTTCCGCAGCGTATCAAGGGCCTTGTTCATCTTTTCTTCAGCTTTTTTCTTCTGCTCGCTAAGCATTGTTCCTCCCGGTTACGAGCGTCCCGATTGTTTCGCCCAGCACGATTTTTTTTATATTGCCCGGGACGGTCAGGTTGAATACGAGAATGGGAAGGCTGTTGTCTTTACACAGGGAAATAGCCGTTGCATCCATGACGCGGAGGTCTTTCTGAAGGACGTCGTTATATGTAAGGTGTTCATACTTCGTCGCGGTCTTGTCCTTCAAGGGGTCGGCGCTGTATACCCCGTCCACCTTGGTCGCTTTCATTATGACCTCGGCTCCGATTTCCATGGCCCGCAGCGCGGCAGCGGTGTCCGTCGTGAAGTAGGGATTGCCAGTCCCTGCCGCGAAAATTACTACGCGACGCTTTTCCAGGTGCCGAACCGCACGTCTGCGGATGTAAGTCTCGGCGAGCTCGCGCATCTCAATAGCGGACTGCACGCGCGTGACCACACCTTTATTCTCAAGGATATTTTGGAGCGCCAGGGCGTTCAGGACCGTGGCGAGCATCCCCATGTAGTCTGCGCTTGCACGCTCCATGCCTTTCGCAGCGCCTGACAGACCCCGGAAGATATTGCCGCCGCCGATCACGATGGCGACCTCGACACCGAGGTTGCAGATTTCCTTGATCTCGGATGTAATCGTATCGAGCACGGCATGGTCGATACCGTAGCCCTGGTCTCCCATGAGTGCCTCACCGGAGAGTTTGAGCAGAATGCGTCTGTAACGAGGTCGTGTCATGTCGATACCTTTAAAATTTAAAGGCAAGGATGTTTTATGCGGAGCGGCAAAGGTCTCATGATGAGATTAGAGACGCCATCATGTAAGGACGCCGCAGACATTGCCGGAAATTTCAGCAGAGCGATGGGTCCCCGTTTCCGCCGACTACTTGAGCTGTGCGGCCACTTCCTCTGCAAAGTTTTCCTTTTTCTTCTCGATTCCCTCACCGAGTTGGTAACGGACAAACCGGTTAAGCGTAATATTATCGCCGGCTTTCTTTAAAAGATCCTTGATCTTGAGCTTGCCGTCCGGATCTTTGATATATACTTGCTCCATAAGGCAGGAGTCAGTATAGAATTTTTCGAGTTTCCCCTCGACGATTTTGCCGATAACTGCCGCAGGTTTTCCCGATTCCTTGGCCTGGGCCTCATATACAGCGCGTTCACGCTCGAGTATGTCCGCTGTCACGGTCTCTCGGCTCAAAAACAGAGGGTTGGCCGCGGCGATATGCATCGCAATGTCTTTGCCAAGCAGCTCATCTCCGCCCGTATAATCCACCATGACGCCGATACGGTTGCCATGAAGATAAATGGCGATCCGTCCCTCGGTCTCAAAGCACACAAACCGGCGGATTGATATGTTTTCACCAATCTTCTGCACGAGCGCATTGCGCCTTGCTTCGACATTCACGCTGTCAAGTGACAGCTGTGAAAGTGCCGCCACATCCGAGGGCTTCTGAGTGGCTACGAGTCCGGCCAGACCCTTTGCGAAGTTCTGGAAGTCTTCATTCTTCGCGACAAAATCCGTCTCGCTATTGACTTCGATGAGCACGCCTCTCTTGCCGTAGTTCTGGATCGAGGAGGTTATTACTCCCTCCGAGGCAACCCGTGTAGCTTTTTTTGCTGCCGCGGACAGCCCTTTTTTTCTTAGAATATCGACTGCCTTTTCAAAATCACCGCCAGCTTCTTCCAGAGCCTTTTTGGCTTCCATCATGCCGACGCCGGTTTTTTCTCTCAAATCTTTCACAGTGCTCGCAGATATTGTTGCCATTTCTTGAAAACCCCTTTCTCTATTATCGATACATCCGGCGCGGTCTAGGCCACATCCTCATCGGTGTCGACTTCTGCTTCTTCAGCCACGGGTTCAACGGCGGCGGGCTGTACTTCTCCCGAGGCCTTTGCGGCTTCAATTTCAGCGCCCTGTTCTTTCATGATGGATTGTCTTCCTTCGATTACGGCGTCTGCCACCTTGGAGGCCATGAGCCTGATGGCGCGGATCGCATCATCATTGCCGGGGATGACATAATCGATGTTGTCGGGATCACAGTTCGTGTCGACGACGGCGACGACCGGGATATTCAGCTTGTTTGCTTCCTGGACTGCGATTGTCTCTTTGCGGGGATCAATGACGAAGAGAAGCGACGGTGGCTGGGTCATGGACTTGATGCCGGAAAGGATTTTTTCCAGTTTTGTGCGCTCTTTTTCGAGTCCGGCAACTTCCTTTTTCGTCAGTTTGTCGTAGGTGCCGTCCTCTTTCATTTTCTCGATTTTCTTGAGCCGGTCGATGCTTTTGCGGATGGTTGCGAAATTCGTGAGCATCCCCCCGAGCCAGCGGTTGGAAACGTAATACATGCCGCATCGCTTGGCTTCCTCGGTGATGGCGTCCTGAGCCTGCTTCTTCGTGCCGACGAAAAGAATGTCCTTCCCTTCGGCAGCGGATGTGCGCACGAAATCGTAGGATTCCTTGAACAACTTGAGCGTTTTTTGGAGGTCAATAATATAGATCCCGTTGCGCTCTCCAAATATGTACTTCTTCATCTTGGGGTTCCATCGCTTTGCTTGATGGCCGAAGTGCACCCCTGCTTCCAACAGCTCCTTCATTGTGATCGTGGACATGACGTCCCTCCTTTAGGTTTTTACCGCCGCGCCGATCATCCTCCCGCAGACCCTCACCTTCTCGGGCACCCTGCTAAGAGTCCTGACGCGTGTGGAATGTGAAATAGCCTTTTAAAAAAGGCGATCAATAAAATACCACATACTATGGCGGGTTTCAAGAAAAATTTCCTTTTGTTGACATTTTTTGTTTGCGATAATTCAAACCAAAAAAAGAATTAACTCGGTAATCACGGTTAGTTCAAAATAGTAAAATAGTGCAGGGGAGGGTATAGGCTCACTGTTTAAAAATAGTACAAGTCCTTTATTTTCAATTAATTATCTCGTAGCCTGGCAGTGCATACTTTTATTTCCCCATAATACCAAGATAATCTTTCGCAATCATAAAACTAAATTCATCTTTTTCTCATTCCTGCGAAAGAAAAGGATGCACATATTCTTAATAAATCAGATATTTATATTATGGCATGCTTGATGCAAATATAGTATTAAAAGCAAACAAAGGAGGAATCCATCATGAAGACGACCATTTCAAGAAAAACAACATACATCGGTGCAGGTGCAGGTCTAGTCCTGTTTGCATTGTTCGGCTTGATGCCGGGGAGCCTTATAGGCGGTGCAGCCGGTATTAATATCGCAGGCTGGCTCTTCGGTCTTCCGCTTCAACCAGGCCTTTTATCGAGGATTATTGTACTGTCTTCAATGCTCGTTGGGGTTCTTGTCGCAGGCATCGTGATGGTAACGGCCACATCAACCGTGGGATGGCTTGTTGGCAAGGCCCTCGAGTCAGGAACCCATGCGAAAGAGGCTGGTGAAGAAAAAGGATTGTCCAATACAGAAAAGGGGAGATAGCCATGAAGAATGACACGATCAAAACGGGAATGAAAATCGGAACAACAATAGGCGGCCTGGTATTCCTGGTAATCGGAATTGTGCCAGGGTTCTATTTCGGGAGTTTCGGGATGTTGATTCTGCTCCAGAAGCTGATGGGCGGTACGGTGGAACCGACATTATTCGTGCGTGCCGCAATCGTAATGGGAATCGTAATAGGAATTGCCTGCGCGGCAGCTGTAAGTCTGGTGGTTGGCGGCCTTCTCGGTACGGCATTGGGCTATGTTGTCTCTGCTCCGGCAGCGAAGCGCGAGAAGCAGGCACTTGCTGAAAAATAAGAGTAATAATATAAAATAAAATGCCATTTGAGGCGAGAGCAGTAGGACAAATCACTGCTCTCGCTTATTTTGTAAAGGTTCTCAGCAAGTACCGATGCAAATTGCAGTACCCACCGATACCTGACTAAATCAATTCAATCTCCGATTTATCTTCAGGGTTATGTTTTTTGTCCCTGATTTTTCCAAGCCAGCAATGTAACTATTTGATTTTAATGTTATAATTTGAAAGAATAAACAATGACCTAGCGCGAAATTATAATATCTCCAACAGTTTCTGCACAAAATGCTTGACAAAACAGATGAAATTAATTATATTCACGTTTCTTGATAAAATTCATAAATCTGTAAGGCGGTAAATATGGGAACCTATTCAGCAAAAAAAGAAGATATCAATAGAGGCTGGCATGTCGTTAATGCGAACGGCAAGACACTCGGCAGGCTCGCAACAGTCGTGGCATCGGTGCTCAAAGGCAAGAACAAGCCTATTTTTACGAAACATGTGGATACCGGTGATTTCGTGATCGTCGTTAACGCCGATAAAATCTATCTGACCGGCAAGAAGCTGGATCATAAGGTTTATTACCACCACTCTGGGTACCCAGGCGGCCTAAAATCCATCACGGCAGGCAAGCTGTTGAAAACCAAACCCGAGGAAGTTTTGAAGAGGGCTGTCCAGGGGATGCTTCCGAAAACCCAGCTCGGCAAACAGATGCTCTCTAAACTCAAGATTTATGCAGGGGAAACTCACCCCCATAGCGCCCAGCAGCCCGTAGAAATGAAAATCAAATAGGAAATAATAATGCTTTGGAATATTCGTTAGGAGGAAGTAATGTCAGCAGCAACAGTATCGAGATACTATGCAACAGGCAGGCGTAAGAATTCCATCGCCAGGGTATGGATGATGGCTGGCAGCGGCAAGATAACCATCAACGACAAGCCTATGGATCAGTACTTCGGCAGAGATGTGCTCAAAATGATCATCCGCCAGCCTTTTGAGGTAACCGGAACTATCGATAAATTCGATGTACTCGTCAGCGTTCTGGGTGGGGGCAACTCAGGCCAGGCAGGCGCCATCAGGCACGGGATTTCCAAGGCGCTTCTCGCGGTGGACGCCGAATCGCGCGTCAAGCTCCGAAAGGAAGGTCTTCTCACCCGTGACCCCCGCGCCAAAGAGCGCAAGAAGTACGGACAGAAAGGGGCACGCGCCCGGTTCCAGTTCTCCAAGAGATAAGGGATCATATACCTATCTGTGTTTTCCTGCTTTGCAGATCCTGTTCGGAACAAGGGAAGGTAGAGATGCCTTCCCTTTTATTTTGCTTATTTTTCGCCTTGAACGTGAATAACTTTCCCACAGGGCATGGAATCATGAAACAATATGACAGAGAATAATCTCAAGATAGCGATCGTGGGGTCGAGTGGATATACCGGAGGTGAACTTTACCGGCTGCTCCTGCATCATACGCGGGCTACGGTCACCGCGGTCACCTCGGAGAAATCCGCTGGTCATCCTATTACCACTATTTTCCCGCATCTTGCCGGCTTAACCGACCTAATCTGTGAACCGCTTGATCCTGCCGTAATCGCCAAAAAAGCGGATTTTATATTTCTTGCGCTTCCTCATGTGACAGCTCAGGAGGCGGCTTTTCATTTCCATCAGCTTGGGAAGAAAGTCGTTGATCTATCGGCTGACTACCGCCTTACTGACCCGGCTGTTTATGAAACATGGTACGAGCATTGTCACCAGCACCCTGAGCTTTTGAAGGAAGCTGTGTACGGCCTGCCAGAACTGCACCGTCAGAAGATCAAGAAGGCGTCACTCATTGCGAATCCTGGCTGCTATCCAACCGGTGCAATCCTAGGATTAGCGCCACTGGTGAAAAGTGACGCCATAGACCTCAAGACGATCATCATCGATTCCAAATCAGGGGTGTCCGGTGCGGGACGCAGCCAGTCGCTTGCCTATCACTATCCTGAAGTGAACGAAGGCTTCATGGCTTACAAAATCGGGACGCATCGCCATACGCCGGAAATAGAGCAAGAGCTTGGGACGCTGGCAGGGAAATCCATTACCCTTTCGTTCACGCCCCACCTCGCACCAATGAACCGGGGAATTCTGACCACGATATACGCAATGCTTAATACGGGAGCCGACCCCGGCCGGCTTTCCTCACTGTACCGGGAGTTTTACCGGAACGAACCATTCGTCAGGGTCCTGGCCGCCGGCCAGCTCCCAAACGTAAGGAATGTGCGGGGCTCCAATTTCTGCGACATCGGAATTTACGCCGATCTCCGGACGGGCAGGGTCGTAGTTGTCACAGCTATCGATAACCTCGTCAAGGGGGCGTCTGGGCAGGCCATCCAGAACATGAACCTCATGGCGGGTTTTGACGAAACGAATGGGCTCCGGCTTGCCGGTTTGTTTCCCTGAATTGTAGGGCATGCCGTCGGCTGTATGGGACGGGATCCGGCAACAGCACAAACGTTGTTGCTCTCCCTACCGGAAGAAGCCAATAAATATCCTAATTAGACAGGGGTTGAATCATGAGGACTCTGGATACAAAGAACTTTTCCATCCCCGGCTACAAGGCATGGGGCATTGCGAGCGGGATCAAAAAGAGTGAGAAGAAAGATCTTGCGATCATCTACTCCGATCGGGAGGCCGCGATCGCCGGTGTTTTCACCAGGAACCGGGTCAAGGCTGCGCCAGTTTTGCTGGACATGATGAAGGTCAAATCCGGAAAAGCACAGGCAATCGTCGCCAATAGCGGATGCGCCAACGCCTGTACGGGGAAACGGGGTCTTGCGGATGCCCGTGCGATGGCGGAGATGACGGCGCATGCGCTCGGCATAAAACCCGATTCCGTACTGGTGGCGTCAACTGGTGTGATTGGCGAATTTCTCCCGATGGCTAAGGTCGGAACCGGCATAGCGACCGCCGCCGGCCTCTTGTCAGGCGCCGGCTGGGAACAAGCGGCCGAAGCTATCATGACCACGGACATGTATCCGAAACTCTCAATCGTGCAGGAAGAGATCGGCGGCAAGACAATCACTGTTGCCGGCATCGCCAAAGGTTCGGGGATGATTCATCCGAACATGGCCACGATGCTTTGTTTTATCGTGACCAATGCCGTTTTATCAGCACCACTCCTGAAAAAGGCCCTGCTGGTGTCTACGGAAAAATCGTTTAACTCGATCACCGTGGACGGGGAAATGAGCACGAATGACATGATCCTTGGCATGGCAAATGGTGCGGCGGGAAACAAGCGAATAGCGCCGACCAGCAAGGAATTCAAAAAGTTCCAGGCCTGTCTCGACACGGTGGCCAAGGCCCTAGCCCGACAAGTTGTCCGTGATGGCGAAGGCGCGACCAAGTTTGTTGAGATTGAAGTACGCAATGCAAAGAGTCCTGTTGAAGCCAAGCGCGCAGCGATGACCATTGCGAGGTCCAGCCTTGTAAAAACCGCGATTTTCGGTGAAGATGCCAACTGGGGCAGGATCATGGCCGCGTTGGGGCATGCCGATGTGGAGATGGACGAGGCCAGAACGGACATTATGATCGGCAAGGCCAAGATCGTTGAAAAAGGGCTTGGCACGGGCAAGGCCGCCGAACGTGAAGCCGCACTAGCGCTTAAACAGCGTGAAGTGCAGATCATGATCGACCTTCACAAGGGAAAAGGAAGCGCAACTGTCTGGACGTGTGACTTGACCTATGAATATGTGAAAGTCAACGCGGCGTATCGAAGCTGACAGTACGAAAGATCGATCCAGTGTGCTGGTCCAGATGGAGGTACTGTGAAAAAGTGCTGAAAATTTAGCGAAAATTCCCCTTGACATTCAAGAAGGGAGTTGTTATTTTTAATGATTATCTTTAGTAAAAAGATTGTCGAGTAACGTTTTTTTTTAAGTCCCTTTTATTTTTTTATACAATAAAAACAGCAAGTTATGTGGCTGTTCCTATTAGATGCAACCGGAGGGGGGTGTAGTTAGAGTGCCGAGTATCAGATTACGGGAGAACGAGCCTTTTGAGGCCGCGCTCCGTAGATTCAAAAAAAGTATCGAAAAGGAAGGTGTGCTTTCCGAAGTCAAAAAGAGAGAGCATTACGAGAAACCGAGTGTAAAGCGCAAGAAAAAGGCATTGGCAGCGAGAAAAAAAGCAGCCAAGACCGCGCGCATTTTCCGGCAAGGTTGATGCGTGTCACACCGCCGGGTAGGTTCTCGTCTTCATTGGCTGTCTGCGAACAATTGTGTTGACGGGAGAGAAGAGGGACGGAATGGAATTGCGAGAGAGAATTGACGCGGACACAAAAAACGCCCTCAAGTCCGGAGCCAAAGAAAAAGTTTCTACCTTGCGGATGCTGAATGCCGCACTTAAGAATAAGCAGATCGACAAGCGGCGGCCGCTCACTGATGACGAAGTTTTCGAGACCATACGTTCCCTCATAAAGCAACGCAAAGATTCAATCGAGCAGTTTGCAAAAGGCGGCCGCCAGGACCTCGTAGATAAGGAAACCGCGGAAGTGGCGGTGCTGGAAGTATATCTTCCCCAGCCGCTATCACGTGAAGAACTCGAGGCGATGGTTCGCGAAGCTGTTGCCCGGACCGGAGCCCAGGGTGCAAAGGATATGGGAAAGGTCATGAAGACGCTCATCCCCATGGTTGGCGGGAGGGCTGATGGGAAGCTGATCAGCGAACTGGTAAAAAATTCGCTTGGATAACGATATGAGTGACGCATTCGACGTGCGATTCTCTGACAACGGGGCGAAACAGGGGGCCAGGAAGACCGAGGCCCCCTGATTTTTTTTACGTATCTCATGAATGATTCCGGGAACCCCCTGATCCGCACTTTAATCCGATAGGGACTTCGGCTTGCACACCAAAGAAAAAAGCTGCATTGTCAAGGAGCTTCATTGCGGTCCCCCGGTACCCGACGCGTGTGATACTATGGATCGTTCAGAGCGCAGGATAAAACGCTGCTTGCCGTAAGCATATGTTCTACAGTGCCAGTATGAATGAGCATTCCCTCCGGGTGCTGGAATTTGACAAGGTAATCGACATTGTTGCCGGATACGCAGCCTCGGAACCCGGAAAAAAATCCGTGAGAAGTATGATGCCTGTTGCCGATCGGGAGATGGCGGCGGGACGTCTTCGAGAAACACGTGAATTTATGAATATCCTCCAGCGGGGGGAAAGTCCGTCGCTCGACGGTATCCTTGACGTGGGGCAGGCGGTTGAGAAACTGGGAGTAGCCGACAGCATGCTCTCTCCCGCTGAACTGCTGAATACAGCCTCTATGCTTGCCGCTGGCAGGCGAGTGAGGGATTTTTTCCAGCGTTTCGAAGGAAAACGCGATCCGGCGCTCTCAGCTCCGCAGCTCTGCTCGCGAGCCGCATCCATTCGCCCGCTCAAACAGATCGAAGACGCGGTCTTCAGCGCCATCGACGGGGGGGCCGAGGTGAGGGATTCGGCCAGCCCGAACCTCCGGAGGATTCGCAAGCAGATCGGTCGGACGCGGGAGGACATCCTGGGATGCCTCTCTGACATGCTGCAAGACAGCAGTTTTCAAAAAGTCATCCAGGAGCCAGTGATAACGATTCGCGATGACCGGTATGTCCTACCGCTCAAGCCCAACTTCAGGCAAAACCTGAAAGGCGTGGTTCATGGGCAGTCGGGGTCCAGGGCAACGCTTTTCGTGGAGCCTCTTGAGGTACTGGAGCGGAATAACCGACTTGCGGAACTTCATCTGGAAGAGCGGGATGAAGTCGAACGCATTCTTCGAAAATTGACAGTTCTCCTTTCCCATGAGCGCCATGCAATCGGGGAAACGATTGATGCCCTCGCGGCAATCGATGCCATATATGCCCGGGCCCGACTCGCGATGGAACTGGACGGGACGATTCCAGAGTTCTCCCCGCTGGGGCAAGTCAGGCTTCGCAGGGCGCGGCATCCTTTACTCGTCTGGAAGCAAAAAATCACGGGCTGCGGGGAGGTATCGCCGAACGATATTGAATTGAGCGACCACGAACGGGCATTGATTCTTAGCGGCCCGAACGCCGGCGGCAAGACGGTGATTCTCAAGACAGTGGGCCTTCTCTCGCTTATGGCTCAGGCCGGACTGCCAGTGACTGCAGCAGAGGGGAGCGTACTGCCGTGCTTCCGTGGTATCTTTGCAGACATTGGCGACGAGCAAAGCCTTGAGCAAGACCTCAGCACGTTTTCGTCTCATGTTGGCCATATTGCCGGAATTCTCCGCGACGCGGACCGGGACTCTCTCGTTTTGCTCGACGAACTTGGAGCTGGGACGGACCCCGACGAGGGGGCCGGATTGGGCGCTGCGGTTCTCGAGAATTTGATCGAGCGTGGTTGCATGACCCTAGTGACGACGCACCACAACATGCTTAAACTCTTTGGTGCCCAGACAGCTGGCGCTGTAAACGCTTCTATGGAATTTGATCCTCTGACACTGAAGCCGACGTACCGGCTGATACCGGGGAGGCCCGGGAGAAGCTACGGGCTGGACATGGCGGCCAGGACAGGCATTCCTGATGAGGTGATTCAGAAAGCACGCACCCGGATCAGCGAAGATGATATACGGCTCGAAAACCTGCTGAAACAGGTCGAAATGGACGCTCAAAGGCTTGCAGCTGAACACGAGATGCTCAAACGGGAGCTGGCTATTATACAACGGGAACGGCGCGAGGGTGAAGCGGCGCTCAGGATGGCGGTGGATGAAGCGCGGGATATAAAAGCAAAAGCGAGGATGGAAGCAAAAGAGGTTGTCGCCTCGCTTCGCCGTAAACTCCGCGAGCTGTCCCAAGCAACGACACTTGATCGGGTCGAACATAAGAAAGCAGCCATGGAGATCGAATCGCTCAGCAGAAAAATGGAGCCTGCTGTTTCTAACCAGGTCCATCCCCCTGCTGTCCCTCTTCCTGACCTTCATCCCGGCGACCGGGTTCGAATCCCGCGGTGGAACAGGCCGGCAACGGTACTGGCTTTACACCGGGGCCTGCTCGAGCTTGACGTGGACGGCAAGAAACTTAAACTGCCAGCTATGGAAGTCTGGCCGATAGAAACCCTGAGCGGGCCGCCGAACTCTTCTCGCTTGCCGGGCTGGAGCGCCGATTTTGGTGAGGTGGAGGGTTTGTCCGATCACTTGAACATCATCGGACGTCGGGTTGAGGAAGGATTGGCCGAGGTAGAGCGTTTTATCGACCAGGCATGCATACACGGCCTGTCGCTGGTGACGGTCATTCACGGCTTGGGCACTGGCGTGCTCAAGTCGGCAGTGGAGGGCTACCTGAGGAGCCACCCCCTGATCGAAGCCATAAGGACGGGAGCCGCGGCTGAGGGGGGAGCAGGCGTCACGATAGCGGAGCTGAAAAAATAACGTGTTCTCCGATGATATCATAAACCGGGTCCGGGACAGTGTAGATATTGTTGATCTTGTGTCCGGATATGTTTCCCTGAAAAAAACTGGAAAAAACCATGTGGGGCTCTGTCCCTTTCATGCTGAAAAAACTCCGTCGTTCAGTGTCAATCCGGATAAACAGATTTTTCATTGCTTCGGATGCGGTGTGGGCGGTGATGCGTTCAAGTTTCTTGAGTTGCAGGAAGGCATGAACTTTCCCGATGCGGTCCGGAATCTTGCGGGCAGGTCGGGAATCTTGCTACCTGAAGAGAGCAGTTTGCGGAAGGATAAAAAAAAAGAAGACGAACGCGCCGCTCTTTTGAAAGTTGTTGCTGATGCCGCCGATTATTTCCGAACGGAGCTCGAAGGTCCTGCCGGCCGCGCGGCACGGGCATACCTCGGCAAGCGAGGCGTCAGTGAAACGCTCGTGCAGGATCAGGCTCTTGGCTTTGCAAGGCCTGAGTGGGACGGCCTGCTTCGCCATCTCAAACAAAAGGAATTTCCGCTGGATCTGATGGAAAAAGCAGGCCTTGTCGTAAAACGGAGCGAGGGCGAAGGCTACTATGACCGGTTCCGGGGCAGGATCATCTTTCCCATCCGCGATCTAAGCGGAAACGTAATCGCCTTCGGCGGACGGGTCATGGACGACTCTCTGCCAAAGTACCTGAACTCCCCTGAGACGCCTCTCTACAGCAAGAGCAATGTGCTTTATTGCTTGGACAGGGCCAAGGACTCGGGACGGAAGCAGGGATACTTCATCATCGTCGAGGGATATCTCGACGCCCTTGCTTGCCATCAGTACGGCGCGAAGAACGCGGTGGCAACACTGGGTACGGCTCTTACCGACGGACATCTGAGGCTTCTCCGGCGGTTGGCGCAGAACCTTGTGCTTATATTCGACCCTGATCCAGCGGGCGTGAAAGCGGCTTTACGCGGCCTTGACCTCTTCGTCGCGAGCGGTATGAAAGTGAACGTGGTGTCGCTTCCCGACGGTGACGACCCTGACACGTTTCTGCACAAGAAGGGCTATGAGGCATTTGCGACCTGCCTCAAGAAGTCCGTGAAGTTTATGGATTTTGTAATGGACCAGGCTGTTAAGGGCGGACCAGTCACCTCGATCGACGAAAAAGTAACGAAAGCAGGAGAGATGCTCAGGATCATAGCCAGGCTTCCGAGCGGCATTGAGCGAGATTATTATCTGAAGAAGACAGCCGAGGCGCTTGATCTTGACGAAGCGCTGCTTCGCCAGGAAATGCCGAAAGATCCCAAACGGCTAGAGAGCGCTCCTTCCCAAGGCCGGGGAGCCGCTCCGCTGCTGAACCGCCGACCCAAGGCTGAAGAGACTTTGCTTCACCTCATGCTGAGGGACGAAGGAATAGCAAAGAGCTTGGAAGGACAGATCCGGCCACAGGATTTTACTGACCCGTTGTTCCGCAGGGCGGCTGAAAGAATTTTCGAGGTTCTGAGAGAAAAAAACAGGCTCGACCACCATGCGCTTCGCCGGGAGGGTGATGAGGAGCTCAATGCACTATTCTCTTATTATGCAGTGCTGGAGATGGTGTATGAAGACCCCCAAAAGCACTGCCGGGACTGCGTGGAGATGCTTAAGCAGCAGGATCCCGAAAAGCAGATGAAACAAATTGTGAAAGCGCTCAAAGAAGCGGAGAAGCAAGGCAACACCGAGGAGTACAGGCGGCTGCTCGAGATGCAGCAGCAACTGTGCAGAAGGCCGGGACGCCGCATTCCCGGCTTGTAGAGCGAAGTCAGGGCACAGAATCGGTCCGATCGGCAAGAATATCGCAATGGCGGCAGGTGAGACCACATCGCAAAAAGGAGCACCAGAGTATGTCTAAGAAGGGTAAGGCAGGCGATTCGAAAAAAGAGGGAACGGGAGGAAAAGAAAGGAATTATGTTCCTTTCGAAGAAGCGGGCGAGTCGATCCCCCATGAAGACGTTTCCACGGAACAGCTTGACAGTATCATCTCGCTGTTTGGAGACAGCGACATGGACATCGACATCGCGGATTCCCGCCATGACGGCAAGGTGCGCCAGGTGGCCGATGAGGAACTGGAAGAGGGCGTCGAGCCTGAAGAGGTAGGTCTCGAAGAAGCAACTGAGGAGGAAGTTGAGGAGGAAGACGTCGATGTCGGCGCAGGTAAAACGGACGATCCCGTGCGCCTTTACCTCAAGGAAATGGGCACTGTCCCGCTCCTGTCCAAGGAAGGCGAAGTGTCCATCGCAAAGAGGATCGAAGATGGCAAGCGAGAAGCTGCGCAGATCCTCTACAGCCTGCCGTTTTCACTTCAGGACGTGCGAGATCTGGGCGACAAGCTGCGGAAGGGGAAAATTAGCATAAACGAAATCGTCCATGCAGGCGATGACGACTTTGAAGACCTTCAAACCCAGAATGAGGAAGAGCTCCATGCACGGGTGCTGAAGCTGATCGTCGAAATCGAATGTCACAGCAAGGAACTCAACACGCTTACGAATCATATCAACAGCAACCGGGGAAGTGAAGCCCGGAAGAAGTCTGTCCGGGATAAGATGCAGACGACACGGTACGCGCTGTTCGACAAGCTTGAAGCGCTCAACATTCATTGCCGCCAGACGGACCGCCTGGTCATGAAGCTGCGCGAAATGGTGAGCGAAGTGCTCATGACGGAACGGGAGATTCACGGCCTTGAGCGGAAGTCGGGGCTGACCATGGATGAGCTCAAGGATGTTTTCAGGAAGATGCGCCAGGGCGATCGGGAGCTGAGGAATGCTGCGCGCAGGCTTGAGATGAAGCAGGAGACGCTGCTCGGGATAGAAAAGATATACCGCAACGCCGTGAAGCGTGTGAAAAAGATCGAGGAAGACTGCGGTGTTTCGGGTGAGGAACTCAAAAAAGCCCTTCGCGCGTACGAACGGGCAGAAGAACGGGCAAAGGTAGCCAAGAGCGAGCTAGTGGAAGCGAACCTCAGACTCGTGGTATCTATCGCTAAGAAGTACACCAACCGGGGCCTGCAGTTCCTGGACCTTATCCAGGAAGGCAATATTGGCCTCATGAAGGCCGTGGACAAGTTTGAATGGCAGCGAGGATACAAATTCAGCACCTATGCCACGTGGTGGATCCGGCAGGCCATCACCAGGGCGATCGCCGACCAGGCGCGCACGATCCGCATTCCCGTGCATATGATCGAGACCATGAACAAACTTATCAGGACGTCCCGCGGCCTCGTGCAGGATCTCGGAAGAGAGCCGACAACCGAGGAGATTGCCTCCTCCATGAAACTGCCAGTCGAGAAGGTGCGCAAGATCATGAAGATCGCGAAAGAACCGATCTCCCTCGAAACGCCCATCGGCGAGGAAGAGGATAGCCACTTGGGAGATTTCATTGAAGACAAGAAGGTGGCGTCGCCGCTCGAATCCGCCATACGCAAGAATCTCCATCAGCAGGTCCGCAAGGTCCTGAACACGCTGACGGAGCGCGAAGAAAAAGTGCTGCGGTGGCGGTTCGGAATCGGCGAACAGACGGACCATACGCTCGAGGAAGTGGGGCAGGAGTTCGATGTCACGCGAGAACGCATCCGTCAGATCGAGGCCAAGGCCCTCAGAAAACTACGTCACCCGAGCCGCAGCAAACAGCTGAAGAGTTTTATGGAGTAACCTGCTGTCTTGCTGTGCCTCACCTTGACATTTGTCCGGCTTTATGTCAATATGTGCGACGTTCCGGTGTGCCAGTTGTGCTCAAACCCGAAGGGACAAGGTATATTCTCAGAACGGGGGAAATCGTACCCCGGGGGGGCAGGTTTAAGGATTATCCGCAGGGCCCATAGCTCAGCTGGTAGAGCTACCGGCTCATAACCGGTTGGTCCCAGGTTCGAGTCCTGGTGGGCCCACCACTCTCTGACGGAAGGATTTAATGCATATGCAGTCGACTTTACCGGTATCGACATCCAGCATCATTGACTGCCGGTCTACAACAGAGCCGATCACCATTTAATAAAATGCGCCGCAAGGCGCATTTTTATTTTGGAGGATTGATGGACGAACAGCTTAACCTTCTCATTCAACTACAGGAACTTGACGGGAAGATCCGTGCTCTTATCGAACAGAAAAGGCGCATGCCCGATGCGCTGGCTAACCTTGAAAACAAGCGTGCGGCAATCAAGGCGGAGCTCGAAAAGAGCAAAGAGAACCTCGTGACTGCGCAGAAGAACAAACGCGACCGGGATAAGGACCTCGAAGTGGGAGTCCAGAAAGTTGAAAAACTAAAGGCCCACACGTCGGAGATCAAGAATAACAAGGAATATCAGGCGCTGCTCAAGGAAATTGAGGCCGCTGAGCAAGAGAACAAAACTATCGAAGACGACATTCTCTCGCTCATGGAGAATATCGACGCGGCTTCGGCAGCGATTACAGCCACGGAGCAGCAGGCGAAAGACGATGAAGCAGCTCTACAGGCCGAACAGAAGGAACTGGGGGCCGCAATCAGCAAGATTGAAGCGGAACTGAACAGTGTGGAACAGGCCCGTCAGGAACAGGTATCCCGGATTCAACCAGCCGTGCTTGCTCACTACCAGAAGCTCCTCCTTAGCAAAGCAGGCATCGCCATTGCCGAAGCCCGGGGAGAGGCCTGCTCCGGCTGTTATATGAGCATTCCGCCGCAGGTGTTCGTAAACGTTAAGAAGAACGAAAGCATCATCACCTGTCCCCAGTGCGGACGCATTCTCTATTATAAAGAAGTGATTGTCCAGAAAAACAGCTGAGCGAGATGAACACGATTTGAAGCACTTCGAGAAGAGCCTCATTTCCCATATTTCTTCCCTGTCATTCCCGCTCTTTGTGTCGCTGCAGAAAGGAACGAATTTTGACCACATCAGATGCCAATGAGCTCACCATCTTTACGGACGGCGCCTCGAGGAACAATCCGGGCGAGTCAGGGGCCGGCGTTCTGATCCTCCGGGAAAATAAGCCTGTGGTGAAGCTGGCAAGGTATCTCGGGAAGACAACGAACAATATCGCCGAATATACCGCCGCGATCATGGGGATGGAGCATGCGGTGAAGCTCGGCGCTTCAAGCGTCAGGCTCTTTGCCGATTCGGAACTGCTTGTAAAGCAGCTGAACGGTCAATACAAAGTGAAAAATGAAGGCCTGAAATCCCTCCATCATAAGGTTAAGGAACTTATTGCAAAGATCGGAAGCGTTGAGGTACAATATATACCGAGAGCCCTCAACAAAGAAGCCGACGCGCTGGCTAACAAGGCAATTGACGAGAAAATAGTTTAGTCACAGGGCGCAAAGAGGAATAAAAAAATATTTTTATTACGGCAATCCTTGAATTTTTACCGGGGTGAGAGTGTTTTCTACAGTCAGGGAATATTATAAATCAGAGCGGGTGAGATGATCGCTTTCCGGGAACGGAGGGAGGAAAGTCCGAGCTCCACAGGGCAAGGCGGTTCCGAAACGGGACAGGGGGCGACCCCATGGATAGTGCCACAGAAAAGAAGACCGCCCCGCACAGGGGTAAGGGTGAAACGGTGGGGTAAGAGCCCACCACATTCCCGGGTGACCGGGAGTGCTTGGAAAACCCCGCCTGGAGCAAGACCGCATAGGGAAGCATCCCTCGCAAGGGGGTAAGGACGGCTCGTCCGAGACTTCCGGGTAGGTCGCTCGTGCCTTCGAGCAATCGAAGGCCCAGATAAATGATCATCACCCCGGGCAACCGGGGCACAGAACTCGGCTTACGGCCCGCTCTGATTTTTTTTAAAGTCTGTAGGTGTAGATTTCGCGCTTTAATGCGGCTGAACGACACTCCCGATGCGAACGTCAGCTCTGCACATCTGCGAGAGACGTTTTTCTGTTTCCGCTTTGTCCGGACCAGGTTTCTCGTAGTTACAGAGGTTCCCCATGAGCAACAAGACATTTGCTATCCGCCCTTTTGAGAAGCTCAGGAAAAAAATCGCCGCCACACAGAATGCTCCCGCACCCCTGCCGCACCACCCAAAGAAAAAAGAAGAATACAGCGCTGAGGAGCTGTTCAACTGTGAAATGAACGACGTTCAGGAGATCCTGGAATTTCGTTCCCTGGTCTGCCCGCATCGTCAGCGGAAGAGCGCCAAATCCAAAACGCCGCATTGCGATCCTGACAGGGAATCGCTTGATATTCTCGCTGAAATCGCATCAGGACACCGGCCGATCAACCTTCCCGACACGCAGGAGTACGTAGAGTGGGTGAATCCCGATCATCATGATTCGGTCATTCCGAAGCTGCACGAAGGGCAATTCGCGGTCCAGGCTTTTCTCGATCTGCACGGCTGCACCGTTCCTGAGGCAGAGGATGAACTCGATCAATTTATGATCGACTCCTTCAGGAAGGGGCTACGTTGTGTAAAGATTATCCACGGCAGGGGACTTCGCTCTATCAAGGGGCCCCGCATCAAGGACGCAGTGATTAGACGGCTCTCTGGACATTTTAGAAAAGACATCCTCGCCTTCGTCACCGCCCGTCAGTGCGACGGTGGACTCGGCGCGCTCTATATCCTGCTCAGGAAAAAATAAACTTCTCCATCATCCAGAGAGGGTTTTATGACCACTGCAGTAACCGTGAAATCGATAAAACGGATGAGCTGTCTGTTGACAGCTATGCGGATACAATCATTCCAGCAAATAATCTACGATTACTATGACGCGCAGGGCCGTGACCTCCCCTGGCGCAAGCATATGAACCCTTATCGTGTGCTCGTATCGGAAATCATGCTGCAGCAGACGCAGGTCGAACGGGTGATCAAGAAGTACCGCGAATTTATCGCCGCCTTCCCCGACTTCCCCACTCTCGCCAAAGTACCGAATGCGAAGCTCCTGAAAGTCTGGTCGGGCATGGGTTACAACCGCCGCGCCCTGTCGCTCAAAGCCCTGGCGCAGAAAGTTATGATTGAATATCAAGGCAGGCTTCCTTCTGGTCCAGAGGAGCTTATTGCGCTTCCGGGCATTGGAAAATATACCGCCGGCGCTGTCAGCGCCTTTGCATTCAACAAACCCGTAGTGTTTATTGACACAAACATCCGACGTGTTTATATCCATGAGTTTTTTCAGGACCGCGAGAACATCCATGACGACGAGCTCTTTCCGCTTGTGGAGCAGACGATGGACAGGCTGAATCCGCGAAAATGGTTCAATGCTCTTATGGATTATGGGACTATGTTGAAGCAGAAACATGTCAATTCCAACAGGAAGAGCATACATTATGTTCGCCAGGGCACTTTTGAAAATTCGAACAGGCAGGTTCGGGGGAAAATTCTGAAGGCGATCGTTGCGCAATCTCCGCTCACAACAGCGCAGATTGTAAAGGCGACCGGCATGGAACCGGAACGGATCCAGAAGAACCTGGCGCAGCTTGCGAAAGAAGGGTTTATCATAAAGACAGGCCGGTCGTTCAGCATTTCCTGACCCGGGCCGGCAGGTACTGGATAGGTGTCTATTACAACAGAGTCTACAGAGATCAGAGAGAATTTTGCAATAAATAAAATTATCAAAAAAAGCCCCTCATCCTCACTCTTTACTCTCTGGGAAGTCTGTCGTTAAATGCCACTTTTCGAGAGAATTTGATTCTCTAGCTGTCTACTGTCCAGAAAAACCCAAGCAAGTCAATCAGACAACTGCTTTCGATATTGTAAAATCAACTATTTCAAGGGGGGCCTTTTTTGATAAATATGCTGTCCGGGAAACTCAGAGGATGGTGATCAGCTGAGGGGAAAATGCTCTATATGCTGGCCAAAACCGAGGAACGATATTTTAAGCACAAAAGTTACGCTGTCCGCGATAACAATGATCAAAACTGGTCGTACCTCATCGTTTCTTGGATCATCTCCCCGGAGGCTCCTGTTTCTAGCTGCAAAATCATAACTCATCCAATGGATGTCGTTGCACTTAGCCATCATCATGCGAACTCCGAAATAGAATCATGAGAAAAGGTCCTGACTACATACAATTTTATCCTACCCTCAGATGCAACCGTTCATGTGAATTCTGTTTTAATCGATCAATGACAGCCGTCCAGGATATGTTGCCTGATTCGTTCAATGCCATGATTGCGGCGCTCAAAGGAGCATCCGTAAGGAACATCGACATCATCGGCGGCGAGCCAACCCTGCATTCTAATATCATCGACTTCATCAACGCGGCTGTGCGATCAGGCTTTTCCGTGAATGTCAGTTCGAATGGAACGAATCTCGCCGCACTCGAAAAGATCATGGCTATAGGAGAAAAGGCTATTGTCGGCATCTCGATAAATGATCGTGAGACGCTGAAGCAGTCAAGTGAATTCATCCGGCTTCACAAGCCCGTCGTGAAAACCGTGTTCACTGATGACCTGGACGCAGATATGGTACAAACCATTCTCTCCCTCAAGCCGAGGAAATTCTACCTGATATACCGCGATGCCACAGGACCGGGAGATCTGAATAATACCGTTCCCTTCTATCGGTTCACCTCTGCTGTGCAACAGTCTTATGATCCCCCCGAGGTCGGCACAGTGTACTGCTCCGGCTTCCTGCCCGACGTTGAGAATGATCCAGAGCTCGCGCGGGTCCGGTGCCCTGCAGGAACCACGAAGCTGGGTGTGATGCCGGACGGTGCAGTCTACCCCTGCAATCTTTTCTTCTGTAGGAAAGAATTTTTCTTGGGAAACATCCTCCAAGATACCTTCGAAAGCATCTGGAACCATCATGCGCTTTCCTTTTTCCGCACTTCACAGGAAAATGCATGTAAGCAGCTCTCTTGCCGCATTCACACACAATGCCACGGCGGATGTCCGGCGCAGGCCCTTCACATTTGCGGTGATGTGGAAGCTCCCGACCCCCGGTGCAACAACTACTGACTTGTTTATTGCCGCTTTCCTGATAAATCTGTTATAATTTAACATCTTTGCAAACGAGGAGGCCCTCATGGTTACTGCTCTGGTGCTTTTGAATGTTTCGCGAGACAAGGTGAATGCGGTAGCGGAATCGCTTGCCGATATGAAAGGTATTTCGGAAGTATACTCCATAGCCGGGAGGTACGACCTTGCAGTGATCATCCGGGCAAAGGACAACGACCAGCTGGCGGAGCTTGTAACGAGCCACATGTTGAAGGTAGACGGGATACTGAAATCGGAGACGCTCATCGCCTTCCGGGTCTACTCTCGTCACGATCTGGAGAGCATGTTTTCCATCGGCCTGTGATAACTACTCATTCCGAGAAACAGTGTCATCGTGAACCTCTAGGACATGTTCCGAAACAAAAAGCTTGAAATTCCATACCGAGGAGATCAATGGCGCAGATTTCTTGACATAGACCTCGATTCTTACCGTTCGGTTCCCGCTAAAGAAGCTCGTTGTCGGAACGATTCTTCCTTTTGCTGAATTCCTGAAAATAAGCAGCATTATACCCGTCTTACACGCTGCCGACGATTACCTGCGAGTCCGAAGATTTCAATCCGGTGCCTGAGGAATTTATCAGGATGCTCGGTCTGTTATCTCCCTAAGATATGAAAATGCCGTTGAGAATGTTGAGGAAATAGTATAGAATGGTAGAAATTTGCACCACGGGCAAATGACTCAACTTCGCAGGAGGAATCAATGAGACAAACCAAAATTTTACTCTCTGATAAGGATATCCCCACCAGGTGGTACAATATCATGGCCGATATGCCGAACCTGCCCAAACCTCCGCTTCACCCGGCAACCAAGCAGCCGATCGGCCCCGATGACCTCACGCCCATTTTCCCCATGGACCTCATTCTGCAGGAGGTGAGCCAGGAGCGGTGGATCGATATTCCTGAAGAGGTACTTGATATTTATACGCTCTGGAGGCCCTCGCCTCTGTTCCGCGCCCACCGGCTCGAAAAAGCGCTCGGCACGCCGGCGAAAATCTACTACAAATACGAAGGGGTAAGCCCCGCAGGCAGCCACAAGCCGAATACATCCATTCCACAGGCCTACTACAACAAGAAGGCGGGCATCAAGCGCATCGCCACCGAGACCGGCGCCGGACAATGGGGCTCCTCCATGGCGCTGGCAGGAAAGCTCTTCGGCCTTGATGTCACGGTTTACATGGTAAAAGTGAGCTTTGGGCAGAAACCCTACCGAAGAATGATGATGGAAACGTGGGGAGCGACAGTGCACGCGAGCCCGTCGACATTGACGAATGCGGGCCGGAAGATTCTCGAGGTCGATCCTAACAATACAGGAAGCTTGGGCATCGCCATTTCCGAAGCTGTTGAGGATGCAGCAACTCACAGTGACACGAACTACGCTCTGGGCTCGGTGCTGAACCATGTTTGCCTGCACCAGACAGTCATCGGCCAGGAGGCCAAGAAACAGATGGAGATCGCCGGCGACTATCCCGACGTGGTGATCGGATGCTGCGGTGGCGGGAGCAATTTCTCGGGAGTCGCGTTCCCCTTCCTGCAGGACAAGCTGAGCGGCAAGAAGAAGGGCCTCCGCGCAATAGCAGTGGAGCCTACATCGTGCCCGACGCTGACCAAAGGCGCATTCTGCTATGACTTCGGCGATGTTGCGGGTATGACACCGCTCTTGACCATGTACACGCTTGGCCATGATTTCATGCCGGCGGGAATTCATGCCGGAGGACTCCGGTATCATGGAGACTCTCCGCTCGTTTCCCAGCTCTACCACGACAAAATCATCGAAGCAAAAGCCTATCCACAGACAAAGGTCTTCGAAGCCGCAATCCTGTTCGCCGGAACCGAGTCGATCATTCCGGCGCCTGAAAGTAGCCACGCGGTCCGTGCCGCGATCGACGAGGCGCTCCGGGCCAAGGAAGAGGGCAAGCAGAAAACCATCCTCTTCAACCTGAGCGGCCATGGCTATCTGGATCTGCAGGCCTATGCCGACTACCGGGAAGGAAAACTGTTCGACCACGAGCATCCGGAAGAGGACATAAAAAAATCTCTGGAGAAGCTGCCGAAGATATAGTGGCCGCTTCAGGCGCAAGATTGTACCAACGAAAATTGGAGCATATCAGAAATTTATCTATCCCCTCTTTCGGAGGGGATATTTTTTTGTAGGCAGCGACCATTTGTTTTAAGAAGCCGGGTAGGAGCGCGTTGAACGCGATGTTCAGCGTCACGAGCGAGGAAATAGGCAATATCAAATCCGCTCTTGCATCAACTCCTTCAATCGAACGGATCTATCATGTTGAACTCAGCGATTCTAAACATATTGTGTGCGCTTCGGTTGAAAAGACAGTTTATAGATGACAAAAGGAGATGGCCCCTGAGAAGGAAGTACTGTTCCCGTGAAAAGTAGGGAGGTCGGCTTTCCACAGGCCCTGCCGAGCCTGCTATTTGACTTCCTGCATTTCAAGCTTGAACTCAGAGGTGAAATGGAATTTGATCTCAGGGTAGGCCTCGATCATGTTTCTGAGGACCCATTCCGATTCGGCGAGAAAAACGATGTTGCCGTCCTTGTCCATGGCGATGCGTTCCGCCTTGAACCTGCAGAACTTATCCATTTCTTTTTCAGCAGTCGCCGTGATCCAGCAGGCCTTGTACATTGCCATTGGATCGAATCTGCATTTGGCACCGTATTCATGTTCCAGCCGGTACTGCAGCACATCGAACTGAAGCTGACCCACGGTGCCGACAATTTTCCGGTTTCCCTGCCGCTGGGTGAAAAGCTGCGCTACGCCCTCGTCCGTCAGTTGTTCGATTCCTTTAGAAAGCTGCTTGGACTTTGATGGGTCCAGGTTTATCAGCTCCTTGAACACTTCGGGCGAAAAAGTCGGGATTCCCTGGAACATGAGTTTCTCGCCTTCCGTAAGAGTGTCGCCGATCTTGAAATTTCCTGTATCGTATAAACCAATCACGTCGCCGGGAAAAGCCTCGTCAATAATGCTCTTGCGCGCTCCTAGGAAACTGGCCGGGCTGGTGAAACGGATGCTCTTCTTCATGCGCACATGATAAAACATCTTATTCCGCTCGAACTTGCCCGAGCAGATGCGGATAAAAGCAATACGGTCGCGGTGCCGCGGATCGAGGTTCGCATGAATTTTGAAAACGAAACCGGTGAAATTCTTTTCGTCAGAACCAACGACGCGTACGTCCGTTGGACGGCTTCCGGGTGTGGGCGCGATCGTGATAAAGGTGTCCAAAAGCTCCTTCACGCCGAAGTTGTTGATTGCGCTGCCGAAGAACACCGGCGCAAGTCCGCCGTGAAGATAGGCATCGATGTCAAAGGGATTGTGCGTGCCTTCGATCAACTCCACGTCTTCGCGGAGTTTTACCGCATAGTCCCCGAGCTGCTGGTCAAGGACCGAATCGCCGAGACCCTTTATGGCAACAACGTCATCTGCAACCGTAACTTCTCCGGGACGGAAGAGGTAGAGGCTGTGATTATAAAGATTGTACACGCCCTTGAATGAAGTTCCCATGCTAATGGGCCAGGAGAGTGGCTGCACGCGGATATTCAGCTTGGTCTCCAGTTCGTCCAGGAGTTCGAAGGGATTCTTTCCCTCCCGGTCCAGCTTATTCACGAAGATGATGACGGGGGTGTTCCGCATTCTGCAGACCTGCATGAGCTTCTCGGTCTGCTCCTCCACGCCTTTTACGCAATCGACGACCAAGATGACGCTGTCCACGGCTGTCAAGGTGCGGTAGGTATCCTCGGCAAAATCCTTGTGGCCCGGCGTGTCGAGCAGGTTTATCTTAAGGCCGCCGTAATCAAAGCCCATGACCGATGTGGCAACAGAGATGCCGCGCTGGCGCTCGATGTCCATGAAGTCCGAGGCAGTACTCTTTCTGATCTTATTCGACTTCACCGCGCCCGCCACTTGGATTGCGCCACCGAAAAGCAGGAACTTCTCAGTAAGCGTGGTCTTGCCCGCATCAGGATGGCTAATGATGGCAAAAGTGCGCCGTTTGTTTATTTCGTCTTCATAGCTCATGGTGAACTTGGTAACATAACAATTGGAGGCTAAAAAGTCAAGGAATTCTTACTATCTGCCGAGCGCAGGGGGCGGGGTGAAGAAGATTCAGGGGGTTTTTCCCCGGTTCAGAAAAGCAGAAAGTCGGCTAGCCGAGCGAATTCCTCGACGTTCAACGTCTCGGCCCTGCGGCCGAGATCGATGCCGGTTCTATCGAGCACGGCCTCCATTTTCTCTTTGGACACGTCGAGCTGTTTCAGTGAATTTCTGAGAGTTTTTCTGCGCTGGGAAAAGGCCGCCTTGACAACTCGAAGAAAAGAGCCCTCATCCCTTAGCGAAACCGCAGGGGAACCGCGCAGTGCGAGCGTTATAACGGCCGAGTCCACATCGGGCCTCGGGGTAAATGCTCCCGCAGGCACAAGGAACTCGATATGCGGTTCCGCGTAGAGTTGGACAAGCACGGAGAGATAACCGTATTCCTTCACGCCCGGTGGGGAGGCAATTCGGTCGGCAACTTCCTTCTGGAGCATGAGGGTGAGAGTGTCGAACCGTTCCCGATTATTGAGCAGTTTCTGTATGATCGGAGTGGAAAGGTAGTAAGGCAGATTTGCCACAACTTTCCATTTATCGGACAAGCCGGCGTAAGGATATTCAAGAGCATCGGCCTGCACGATCTCGACATTCCGGCATTCGGCGAAATCCTTCCGGAGTAGGGGAATGAGTCGTTCATCAAGTTCGAGGGCAAGGACCCTTCCGGCCCGCGCTGCAAGAACACGCGTGAGATGGCCGAGGCCCGGTCCAATTTCGAGGACGAGATCGTGGGACGTGATCCGGGCACTGTCCACAATCTTATCGAGATAGTACGGGTCTTTTAGAAAATTCTGACCAAGTGACTTTTTTGCACGAAAGGTGGACATGACTGTTCAGTACGCCTGCCCATGATAGCGCACTCGCATGAAAAAGTCATTCATTTCTGTGTGAAGAAGATACAACTCGCAAGTTAGGCGTGAATTGCGGATTCTCCCCGAAAGGCATGTATATTATCATCCCGAAGCTCTGATTCAGTACAGGTGCGAGAACAGCCCTTGCTTGACGTAACAGAGATGAACTCGGCGCGTCAGTTGTCCGTCAAACGAGGGGATACATCTTGGCGATCAGGAAAGCCATAGAACGCATGGGAAAAGAAGGGGCCTGATACGCTACCAATGAATAACGCCCACCTTGACGTCCTGCATCACGTTACAATCAGAATTTTCATCAGGAGAACTCTTCCCCAGCACAAAAGGGCGGTGATTTCTCACCGCCCTGGCGTTCGCATGATTAAAGCTTGCCCGGTTTTCCTTGTTTCGCACTGTTCCCGGCCCTCACGTCTCCTTACGCCTTCTCGCCAGCAGCCTGCTTGTTGCGCAG